>NZ_JAJTHI010000038.1 GCF_021298855.1 Gemmatimonas sp. | reverse complement strand
TCCGCCGCCGGCAACGCCGCCCCCCGACCCCGACCCACGTTGTGGCATCGCGTTCCTGCATCGCGTTGGCGCACGCGCTCCTCATCGTGGGCGCCAACGCGTTTCTGCCAACACGTAGGTGCCAACGCGTCCCTGCCAACGCGTCGGCGATCGCGCGCCGTTGCCCCGCGTAGTCCCCAGCCGGCTAGCGCGACACGAAGAGCCAGACCGCGCTGCCGATACCGATGAGTGAGACCGCGCCTCGCACCCACGCCTGCGGCACCTTCTGCGCGAGCCCCGACATGGCGTAGCCGCCGGCACTCGAGCCGAGCGCCATGACCAGCGCAATGGGCCAGTTCACCAGCCCCTTCACCGCGAAGGTGATGGCGGCAATGCCGTTGAAGCAGATGCCGTTGAAGTTCTTGAGGCCGTTCATGCGGTGGATGTTGGTCATCCCCATGAGGCCAAATGCCGCCAGCATCACGATGCCGGCGCCGGCGCCGAAGTAGCCACCGTAGATGGCCACCACGTACTGCCCCAGCATCATGGCGCGCGTGGGCTCGATGGGCGTGGGCCCGTGCGGCACTTCGGTGATGTAATGCCGCAGCCATTGCATGACCTTGCCTTGGAAGGCGAAGAGCAGGGTGGCGCCGAACACCAGCCACGGCACGATGGCGCGGAACTGCTCGTCGGAGGTGGCCATGAGCAGGGCGGCCCCCGTGAGACCGCCCAGCAGGCTGGGGATCGCGAGCTTCACGGCCCACCGCTCGGCGCCCTGCAGTTCGCGGCGATACCCCATCATGCTGGCAAAGGACCCGGGCCAGAGCGCCACGGTACTGGTGGCGTTGGCAGCGACCGGCGTGACCCCCAGCCCCAGCAGCGCCGGGAAGGTGAGCAGAGTGCCGCCGCCGGCAATGGAGTTCACCGCGCCGCTGATGGCGGATACCGCGGCGATGGCGGCCAGTTGGGACGGAGTAGGCTGCGAGAGGAGCATGCAGGAAGGATCACCCCGCGCGCCCCGCTCCGCGACCCATGGCGTGGGATCCGCGACGCTGACGGAGGTCAGCGCCGCGGCGTGTGCGCAGGGCTGTCGCGACGCTGACGGAGGTCAGCGCCACGGCGTGTGCTCAGGGCTGTCGCGACGCCAGAGCCAGGCAGACCCACCCCGCGATGAAGCAGACCCCGCCCAACGGCGTGATGGCACCGAGCGCGCGGATACCGGTGAAGGTCATCGCGTAGAGCGAGCCCGAAAAGAGCAGGGTGCCCGCCAGGAAGAGCCAGCCGGCCGCGGTGCCCACCGTGGACGGCGCGCGGGAAACGACCCAGGCCACCGCGATGAGCGCCAGGGCGTGATACATCTGATACCGGGCGCCCGTTTCGAACACCTCGAGCAGGCGCGGTTCGACGCGCGCGCGCAGGGCGTGGGCCCCGAAGGCGCCGGCGGCCACGGAAATGCCGGCGGAGAGCGCGCCGATGAGGAGGAAAAGGCGGTCCATTGCTGGAAACCTAGTGAGCGGCTCCTCCGCACTGTAGAGTATGCGCAGCCTCTTACCCCAAGGACTGCTCATGCTCCCCTTCTGCTCCCGGCCGTGCGCACTGGCGGCGGGAACCCTGGCCGTCACCGTACTGGCGGTCACTGCGCTGGCGGGCCAACCGCTGTCGGCCCAACCCGCGCCCTCCTCGGCCGGCCTCCCGCTCAAGGCCGCCCGCACCCACACCTTCACCACGAGCAAGGGCACGTGGATGAGCGTGGATGTCTCGCCCGATGGGCAGACGCTCGTCTTCGACCTGTTGGGTGACCTGTACACCATGCCCGTGGCCGGCGGTACCGCCACGCGGCTCACCAGCGGCATGGCCTACGATGCCCAGCCGCGCTTCTCCCCTGACGGCAAGTCGGTGGTGTTCGTCTCCGACCGGTCCGGCGGCGACAACGTGTGGACGCTGGCGCTCGACACGCGCGACAGCACGCAGGTGACGAAGGGGAACAACAACCTGTACGTCTCGCCCGAGTACGCTCCCGACGGCAAGTACATCGTGGCCTCACGCAGCGGTGGCCTGGGCGGCACGGCGAAGCTGTGGATGTACCATGTGGACGGTGGCAACGGGGTGCCGCTCAGCACGCAGCCCGCCGCGCCGCCAAATCAGAAGCAGCTGGGCGCCGCGTTCGGCAACAACCCGCGGTTCATGTGGTTTGCCACCCGCACGGGCGACTGGCAGTACAACAGCATTGGTCCCCAGTATCAGCTGGCCGTGTGGGACCGTGAGACGGGACGCGTATCGCAGATGAGCACGCGCTACGGATCGGGGGCGCGCCCGGCGCTCTCCCCCGACGGCAAGTGGCTGGTGTATGCCACGCGTTTCGAAACGAAGACGGGACTCATGCGCCGCAACCTCGAGACGCAGCAGGAAGAGTGGCTGGCGTTCCCCGTGCAGCGTGACGACATGGAGTCGCGCGCGCCCATGGATGCCTATCCGGGCTATGCCTTCACGCCCGATTCGAAGGCCATCGTGGTGAGTTACGGCGGCGAGTTCTGGCGGGTGCCCATCGACAAGACGGCGCCGGTGAAGATTCCCTTCACCGCCGAAGTGAAGCTGGAGCTGGCCCCCGAGGTGAAGTTCGCGTACAAGGTGGACACCACGCCCACTTTCACGGCGCGGCAGATTCGCGATCTGCAGCCGTCGCCCGACGGCAAGTCGCTGGCGTTCACGGCGCTCGACCGCCTGTACGTGATGGCGTTCGCCGACATGAAACCCGCGCGCGTGTCGAGCGCGGCGCATGGCGAGTTCAACCCCGTGTGGTCGCCCGACGGCAAGTCGCTGGCGTACGTGACCTGGGAAGACGCGCGCGGTGGCCAGATCATGCGCGCCGATCGTGACGCCAAGGGCGTGTGGCGGACGCGCGCGCTCAGCACCGTGGCCGGGCTGTACACCGACCTGGCATGGGCGCCCACCGGCGCGCGCCTCGTGGCCTCGCGCGCGGCCGCACGAGAAATGCAGGAAGCCGGCGGCGCCTTCTTCGGCCCCGCGGCCGCCGAGCTGGTGTGGCTGCCGGCCACCGGGGGCGCGGTGAATCTCATCATGCCGGCGGGCGGGATGAGCACGCCGCACTTCACCCGCGACAGCACGCGCATCTTCGCCTACAGCGTCAGCGGCGGGCTGCAGTCGTTCCGCTGGGACGGCACCGACATCAAGACGCACCTGCGCGTGACCGGGCCCATGCCGCCGAACGCGGGGAACCTGGACGGCGCGTTGGTGGCCAAGGAGGCGAAGCTCACCTTCGGCGGCCGATCGGCCCGTCCGGTCAGTCAGGGCATGCACCTCGACGACGGCCACGACATGGAGCCCACGCCGTCGGCGCCGCCGGCCTCGCTCATCGTGATGTCGCCCACTGGTGACCAGGCGCTGGCCACGGTGGGGATGGATCTCTACACCGTGACCGTGCCGCTCGTGGGGGCCACGCCCCCCACGGTGAGCGTGGCGTCGCCGGAGGCGGCGCCGGTACCGGTGAAGAAGCTCAACACCATTGGCGGCGAGTTCGCCACCTGGGCGGCCGATGGGCGCAAGGTGCACTGGGGGCTGGGCAACGCGCTCTTCACCTACGATCTCGACCGCGCGAAGGTGGTGGAGGATTCGCTGAAAGCCGAGGACAAGCGAAAGGCGCGGCTGCGGGCCGACACCACAAAGTCGGTGAAGGACAGCATCGCGCGTGCCGATTCGATCGCCAAGGCCGACACCACCAAGAAGACGCCGCCCGGCTACAAGGCGAGCGAGCTGCGCGTCGAGGTGGCCGGCCTGCGTGACCTGCCCAAGGGCACGGTGGTGTTTCGCTGGGCGAAGGCCATCACGATGAAGGGGAAGGAGATCATCGAAAACGCCGACCTCGTGGTGAAGGACCAGCGCATCGTGGCGGTGGGGGCGCGCGGCAGCGTGACCATTCCCGAGGGGGCCACGATCATCGACGCCACCGGCAAGGTGATCATGCCCGGCATGGTGGACACGCACTACCACCCGCAGTGGCTCACGCCCAACATCCACAACACGCAGACGTGGCAGTACCTGGCCACGCTCGCGTACGGCACCACCACCACGCGTGATCCGCAGACCGCCACGACCGACTTCCTGTCGTACAGCGATCGGGTGGAGAACGGGGAGATGATCGGGCCGCGCATCTACACCACGGGCCCTGGCGTCTTCAGCGCCGAGCCGGTGCGGGACCTCGCGCACGCGAAGGACATCCTCACGCGCTACGCCAGGTACTACGACACCAAGACGCTCAAGATGTACATGAGCGGCAACCGCCAGCAGCGGCAGTGGATCATCATGGCGGCGCGGGAGCTGGGGATCATGCCCACCACCGAAGGCGGGCTCGATCAGAAGCTCAACATCACCCATGGCATCGACGGCTACCCGGGTATCGAGCACACGTTGCCCATCACGCCCAAGTTCGACGACGTGTTCGAGTGGTACAAGGCCACCCAGGTGACGAACTCGCCCACGCTGGTGGTGGAGTACGGTGGGCCGTTCGGTGAGGGATGGTTCTATCAGACCGAGGATCTGCTGAACGACACGAAGCTGCGTCGCTTCACCCATCCGGTGGACTTCGACAGCAAGGTGCGGCGTCGTGGGGCGGGCAACGCCCCCGGACCGGCGGGCTTCGCGGTGAAGGAGGAGTACGCCATGTGGCAGCACGCCGAGGATCTCGCGAAGACCGTCGAGCGTGGTGGCCGTGTGGGTGTTGGCAGCCACGGTCAGCTGCAGGGGTTGGGCATGCACTGGGAGCTGTGGCTGGTGCAGTCCGGCGGCATGAGCACCCACGACGCCCTGCGCGCGGCCACCATCGTGGGTGCCGAGGCGATTGGCCTGGGCGGCGAGATCGGGTCGCTCGAACCCGGCAAGTTTGCCGATCTGCTGGTGCTGGATGCGGACCCGCTGGTGAACATCCGCAACACCAACACCCTGCGCATGGTGATGGTGAACGGCCGGCTCTTCGACGCGAATACGCTGGACGAAGTGCACCCGCGCCGGAAGCCGCTGGTGAAACAGCCGTGGAGCTACACGGTGCCGGTGGCGGGCGCGGGCATGCGCTGACCCGCGGACAGGTCATTGGGAGGAATACGACGGGCGCAGGCGGACCGGTTTCCGCCTGCGCCCCTTTCTTGTGCCGGACCGGGTGCCGGCAACGGCGGCGAAACGACAGCCGGGCGTGGTCCGTGCTACGCGGTTCGTGCCACCACCGTGCCCGGGTCGGGCATTCCCTTACGCGGGGAAGAACGGGCGGTCGCATCGTAGGGGGGCGTTCCCGGCGATTCGATCACGCAACCCGGAGTCCCTCCATGCCGATGCCGGCCTTCACGTCGCTCGAAATCCCGCACGGCGGCGCCAGTGGCGCCGGCTGGCGCTTTGCCCGGTGCGCCCTGCTCGTGGTGAGTGTGGCAGCCTGTGGTGGCGGGTCGACCGAAAGCGTGGTGCCGTCGCCCACACCGACTCCGGTGCCCGGCGCGGCCAAGGTGCCCGGCACCGGCCAGACGCTGTGCTTCGACGACTCCGCACCGATCACCTGCCCCGCGCGTGGGCAGGCATTCTCCGGGCAGGACGGCAGCACACCGGGCCCGACGCCGAGCTTCCGCCTCAACGGCGACGGCACCGTGACCGATCTGAACACGGGCCTCACCTGGACGAGCGCGGTCGCGGGTCCCATGTCGTGGAGCGAGGCGCAGACCAGCGCCGCCGCGCTGCGCACCGGTGGCCACGCCGATTGGCGCGTGCCGACCATCAAGGAGCTCTACACGCTCATCGATTTCGGACGCGGCTACTTCTCGACGGTCGCCACGACCTCCATCCCGTTTCTGGACACGTCCCGGTTCGCATTCGCCTACGCCCCGGGTGAGCGGTTCTTCGACGTGCAACTGTGGTCGTCCACCGCCTATGTGGCCACGACGATGAACAACGACGCCACGGTGTTCGGGGTGAACTTCGCCGATGGGCGCATCAAGGGGTACCCGCGCGATGAACCCGGCTCCGCCGGTGCGGTGCCGCAGCGGATGCGGGTGCGGTACGTGCGTGGACCGGCGTACGGCGCGAACCGCTTCACGGATCAGGGCAACGGCACGGTGATGGACGCCGCCACGGGTCTCGTGTGGCAGCAGATCGACGACGGTGTGGTCCGTCCCTGGCGCGAGGCGCTCGCCGCCTGCGTGGCGCTCACACTGGGCGGGGCCACGGATTGGCGGCTGCCCAATGCCAAGGAATTGCACACGATCGTTGACTACACCCGCGCGCCGGCCGCGACCGGCAGCGCGGCGATCGCGCCGCCACTGCAGGTGAGCAGGGTGGAATCCTACTTCTGGACCTCCACCACGATTGCGGACGGACCGGCCGACGCGAAGTACGGCAAGGCGGTGTACGTCGCGTTCGGGCGGGCGCTGGGGTATATGGAGATGCCACCGGGCTCCGGGCGGCGGCAACTGCTCGACGTGCACGGGGCGGGTGCGCAGCGCGCCGACTTCAAGCGCGGCGATCCGGCGCAGTACCCGAACGGCTTCGGCCCGCAGGGGGACGAGGTTCGCATTGCCAATGCCGTGCGCTGCGTGCGCGGCGGGCGCTGACGGTCCGCGCCGTCGCGTGGCAGCGTGGCGACCTCCGGCGTGCCGGCCGCGTCACTCCCGCCGGCGCGCCTGCACCGCATCGTTCCAGGAGGCGGTCACCGTGATGCGCATCCCTTCCGGGGTGCGCACGAACACGCGCGTCGACACGCCGGTGAGCGTGTCGCCGGGCGTGGGCACCCCCACGTAGCGGTAATACCCGTACACGACACCGGGGGCGAGCGGCACCACGCGCATCTCCCGCACGATGAGCGTGTCGGGCCAGGCGTTGTCGGTGATGGCCGGCCACCCGGCATAGCCGGTCTCGAGTGCGTTCGGCGAGTGCCGCACCAGCCGCTCGGTGTGCACATAGGTGGCGAGATAGCGCGCCTTGTCGCGCTTGTGGATGGCGTCGAGGTTCTCGCGAAAGGTCGCGAGCGCGTCGGCCGAGTCGCGGGCGGCGGTGTTCGGCGACTGTGCCGAGGCCGCCGACGCGCACAGGGCCGCGGCGATCGTGGCACCAATGACGCGCGAAATGCGAAACGTGGTCCAACCCGTCACTCGGGGCATGCGGGGGCTCCCATGGATGAATGTCCGTACCCGACGCGTCATGGCCGTGGCCTGGAGACCGCCGGGATACCGGCCTGCGCGGCGGCGGTATTGAGTCGATCGAGCAGCGGGCCAAGCACCCGCTCTGCGCGGGCCCGCACCGCCGTCCACTGCGCGGCCAGTTCCGTCTCGCGAGCCACGCGGGCGGCGGTGGGCCGCCCTTCGGCCGACCCGCTGCCGTAGCCACCGTCGCCGACCAGCGCACCGTACAGCGTCTGGTACTGCATCGCGAGCCCGGCCGGGCCCGCCGGTCCGGTGGGACGTGCCGGCCCCGTTTCCGCATCGATCGCGTCGGCCGCGCGCACGACGCTGTCGGCCGCCGCCGCCACGGCCGCCGCAGCGTGCGCCCGAAGCGGCGCGGCGCCGGCACGCACGTCGCGCAGCGCGTCCAGCGTGCGCGTGAGCACCGACAGACTGTCACGCACGCGCACGGCCAGCGCATACTGCGCGGCGTAATCGGTCTGCGTGTGCCCCGCCGTGGGGTTGGGCACGATCTGCAGCGGGCGCTCCTGAGTGACGCCGCCGGCGACCAGCCGCACGGTGTAACGCCCCGGCGGCATCTTCACCCCACGCCCCCGTTGCCCCTGCGGATCCCGCGCCGATCGGGGGCCCGGGCCACGCAGATCCCACACCACCCGATGGGCCCCGGCGGTGGCCAGCGTGCTGTCGCCACGCCACGTCCGTAGCACCTGCCCCGTGCTGTCGCGGACCTCGAGCGCCAATCCCGGCTGCGCCTGCGAGAGCGTGTAGTGCAGCATGGCCCCGAACGGGCGGTCATCGGGAAGCACGAGGTCCACCTCCTGCAGCGGCACGCCAATCGTGCCACGTTCCGCCGGCCGCGGGGTGAACAGCCGGGCCACGCCCACCGTGGTGTCGGTGGCGAGTTCACGCACGGGCGTGAGATCATCAAGGACCCAGAACGACCGCCCCTGCGTGGACACGACGAGATCGCCCCGATGCACCCGGAGGTCGGTGACGGGCGTGCGCGGCAGATTGCCTTGCAGCGGGCGCCAGCGCCCCCCGTTGTCGAACGACACGAACAGGCCGAATTCCGTGCCGGCGTACAGCAGCCCCCGGCGTTCGGGGTCTTCGCGCACGACCCGCACGAAGTGATCAGACGGGAGCCCGCCCGGCCCGGTGCCGAGGCGTGTCCACGTCCGGCCGAAATCGTCGGTGCGCCACACGTACGGGGTGAAGTCGTCCACGCGGTAGCGATGCACGGCCACGAAGGCGCGACCGGGATCGTGTGGCGACACCTCCACGCGATTGACGGTCGCGTACGGCGGCATGCCGGGTGGCGTGATGTCACGCCAGTTGCCCCCGTGGTCCCGGGTGAGGTGCACACGACCGTCGTCCGTGCCCACCCAGATGGTGCTGGCCTCATGCGGGGACGGCACGACGCTGAAGATCGTGCCGAACATCTCCACGCCGGTATTGTCCGGCGTGATGGGGCCGCCGGACCAACGTTGCAGGGTGGTGTCGTTGCGCGAGAGGTCGGGGGAGATGCGGGTCCATGTATCGCCGGCGTCGCGGCTCACGTAGAGATACTGACTCGCGTGGTACACGGTGCGCGGATCGTGCGGGCTCACCACGATGGGTGATACCCACTGCCAGCGATCGCGCAGCGCGACCGGTGCCGCCTGCTGACTCTCGAGCCCGAGGCCCACACTCACCCGGGAGTCGCGCGCCACGTCGTAGCGATTGAGGTTGCCACCGTAACAGCCACCGAAGATCAGGGTGGGGTGGTCGGGGTGCAGCGCTACCGGCCCGGTTTCGCACCCCGCCGCATAGCCCCACTCCTGCTGCGGGCGCAGCGAATTGCCCAGCCGCCGCGACAGCACGCTGATGGCCGAGTTGTCCTGCTGCGATCCGTATACGCGATACGGATGCTGGTGGTCCACCACCACGTCGTACAGCTCGGCGGTGGGCTGGTTGTACATCGTGCTGAAGGTGCGCCCGCCGTTGAGCGTCACCACCGTGCCGCCGTCGTCCGACAGCGCGAAGATGCGCGGGGTGCGCGGATTGATCCACAGGTCGTGCGTGTCGCCGTGCGGCACGGGCACCTGCTCGAACGTTCGCCCGCCGTCGGTGCTACGCAGCAGGGGCGTGCTGAGCACCCAGACGGTGTTGGCATTGGTGGGGTCGGCCACCACGTGCGTGTAGTAGAACGGCCGGGCGCGCACGCGCGCGTCGTCGGAGACCAGACGCCACGACGCGCCGCGATCGTCGCTGCGGTAGAGCCCCCCCTGCGTGGCGTGCTCGACAAGGGCGAACACGCGATCCGGGTTGGCCGCCGAGATGGCGAGCCCCACCTTGCCCACGAGCCCGGCAGGAAGGCCACCACCGAGCTTCGTCCAGCTGGTACCGCCGTCGGTACTCTTGTACACGCCACCAGCCGGCCCGCCCGAGATCATCGTCCACGGCTTGCGCTCGGCGCGCCAGGCGCCTGCGTACAGCTCGCGCGCATTGGCGGGGTTGAGCGCCAGCGACACGACCCCGGTGGAATCGTCGAGCGTCAGCACGCGCTGCCAGGTGGCGCCGCCGTCGGTGGTGCGAAACACGCCGCGGTCCGGGTTCTTGCCGAATGGATGGCCCACGGCGGCCACCCACACGACATCCGGATTGTCCGGATGCACGATGAGCTCCCCGATGGCGCCCGATTCGCGCAGCCCGCGAAACTGCCACGTGCGCCCGCCATCGGTCGAGCGCCATACCCCACGGCCCACCGACGAGTTGCCGCGAATGGACGCGGACCCGGTTCCCACCCAGATCACGTCGGGGTCGCTGTCCGCCACATCGATGGCCCCGATATTCCCCACATCGAGGAAGCCGTCGGTGATGTTGGTCCAGTGCGTGCCGGCATCGTCGGTCTTCCAGACCCCGCCGCCAGTGGTGCCCATGTAGAACTCGTGTGGGCGCTCGGCAATCCCGGTCACCGCCGTGGCACGACCGCCCCGGTGCGGGCCGATCATGCGAAAGTGGAGCGGCACCGCCGGGTCGGAGCGCGGCTGGGCCAGAAGGGGGGCCGCCCCCATGATGACCGCAAATGACAGCAGACCAGCGACCTGCATGCAGACCTCGGCGATTGTCTGGATGGCGACCCGCGGCACCACATGGGCATGACCGGGGGATTCCTGCCCCGCCAAGCTAGGCGGCGGCGAACGCCCGCGCTCTGCCAACCACCGTGGCGCCGGTCCCCCGGTTGCGGGCGGGACCGGCGCCGAACCCACGACCGGGAGCCCGACCCCGGCCCCGTTACTTCGGCCCGATCACGTACTCCCTGGGCGGCGTCGCGCCCAGGAGATGCTGCACGAAGTAGTCCCAGCGGCGGCGCATCATGTAGTTCGTGGCCGCACCAAAGCCGTGCGCCGCGTTGGGAATCATGAGCAGGTCGAAGTCCTTGCCCGCCTTGATGAGCGCGTCCACCACCAGATACGTGTTGTCGGGCGGCACATTGTCGTCGAGCGTGCCGTGCGCCAGCAGCAGCTTGCCCTTGAGATTCTTCGCCAGCGTCTGGTTGGCCTCGGCTTCGTAGTTGTCACTGGCCCCATTGCGCACCAGCAGGCCGTGGTAGCGCTCACCCCAGTCGTCTTCGTAGTTGCGGTTGTCGTGATTGCCAGACTCCGCAATGCCCACCTTGAAGAAGTCCGGGTAGCGGAACATGGCGCCGGCCGTGGCAAACCCACCGCCGCTGTGCCCCCAGATCCCCACCTTGTCGAGATCGATGAACGCATGACGGCGCGCCAGTTCGCGCATGGCCGCGATCTGATCGGGGAGCGTGTTGTCGCCCATGCGGCCGTAGTAGGCGTCGTGGAACGACTTCGAGCGCGTCGGGTTGCCGGTACCGTCGATGGCCACCACGATGAAGCCCAGTTCCGCCAGCGCCTGATTGTCGCGCGTGGAGGGCGTGAACTGCCGCGAGCCCACCGAGCCGCCCTGGGGCCCCGGATAGATGTAGTTGATGATCGGGTACTTCTTCGTGCTGTCGAGCGTGGTGGGCGTCCACATGAGGCCATGCAGGTCCCACTTGCCGTCGCGATCCTTGGTGGTGATGCGCGTGGGCGGCTTCCACCCCATGGCCACGAGCTTGCTGATGTCCCCCTTCTCGAGCGTGGCAATGAGCTTGCCCGTGCGCGCGTCGCGCAGCACCGCGGTGGGCGGCAGGTCGGGGCGCGACCAGCTGTCCACGAAGTGCGTCCCGGTGGGCGAGAGCGACACGTTGTGGTCGCCGTCCTCCGGCGTGAGCAGCGTCAGCCCCTTGCCGTCCATGCCGATGCGGTAGAGATGGCGGAAGTACGGGTCGCGCCCCGCCTCCTTGCCCGCCGCGACGAACCAGATGGTGCGCGACTTGGGGTCGATGCGCTGAATGTCGAGCACCGTGCCGTCGCCGGTGGTGATCTTGTTCTTGAGCGTGCCCGTGGTGAGGTCGTAGAGGTACAGCTGCCCCCAGTCGTCACGCTCGGAGAACCAGATCACCTCGTTGCTGGCGGGGAGCACGCGCCAGTTCTGGTCGCCATCGCCGCTTTCGAACTGCGTGGCCACTTCCTCGCGCAGCACGTCACGCACCTCGCCCGTGGTGGCGTCGGCCACGCGCAGCGTGGCAATCTTGTGGTCACGCGAATTGCTGAGGAACGCCACCGTGCTGCCGTCGGGGAACCACTCCGTATCGGCCAGCTTGCCGCCGCAGGCGATGTGGTCGCACACCGAGCTGCGATGCTGGTCGGGAGGCATCCTGAAGCGCACGACCTTGGGCGCGGTGCCCGAGAGATCGACGACCACGCGCTCGATCATGGTGATGGTGCTGTCACCCGGCAGCGGGTACTTCCACTGCAGCAGCTCGGGGTGCCCCACCTTGTAGCGCACCAGGTACATCTCCCCCGTCTTGCGCTGGTCCTGCTGGAAGGTGGCAATCTTCTTCGAGTCGGGGGACCAGAGCAGAATGGCGCGGTTGCTGTGCACCCAGCCGGCGTTGTCGGTGGCGTAGCCGTAGTCGGGTGCGCCGTCGGTGGTCAGCGCTGTTTCCTGATTGGTGGCCACATCCCGCACCCACAAGTTCCAGTCGCGAATGAACGCCGCCTTGCTGCCATCGGGGGAGAGCACTTCGGGGGCGTTGCCGCGGTTGCGCGGAGTGGCGCGCGGCGTCTCCGGCGGGCAGGCGGCCCCGGCGGTGGCGCAGTTGGTCTTCACCCCCTTGGCGTTCACGAGCAGGAGCGGCTGGGTCCCATCGCTCTGGCGCACGCGGTAGGTGAAGCGCCCGTCAGGGAGCCAGGCGGGCTGCACGCCGGTGTTGGAAACGAGCGGCTGCGTGTTGAAGCCGAGGAACTTCTCGGCCCGGGCGTAGTCGGCCGCGGTGAGCGCGCGGGGTTGGGCCTGGGCCGCCGCGGGCGCGAGCAGGGCCCAGGGGGTGGCCGCCGCAACGGCGGTCAGGAGAACGGAGCGACGCATTGGATGGTCTGGGGTAGGGGAAACCAACTCCGGAAATTCGCCCCCGGGGGCGGGTCGGGAAAGTCCGGCGTGCGGCGCGGAATCCTTTGGCCCATCTTCCGGCTCTCCACAGTGAGGACCCGCGATCCCGTTCGGGACCGGTACACTCCCCACCCTCACCGGAGATACGTCCATGTCGGCCCTGCTCAAGAAGAACGTCGGTACGATCGATCGGGCGCTGCGCTTCGCCCTCGGCATTGCCCTGCTGTCCATGGCGTTCACCGGCCCGAAGGCGGCGTGGGGATTCCTTGGCATCATCCCGCTGCTCACCGCCACGTTGAGCAGCTGCCCGCTCTACACGATCCTGGGCTTCTCCACCTGCAAGGTGCGCCAGCCCTCGTGATCAGCGATGCGGTGCTGCTGGCCGCATCCGCGGCGGGTGACACGGGTGCCTTCGAGACGTTCATGCGAAGGCACCAGGCCCCCGTGGCGCGCTACCTGCGCACCTTCACCGGGTCGGCCGACGTGGACGACGCCGTGCAGGACACCTTCATTGCGGTGTGGCGCAGTGCCGGGCACTTCCGGGGCACCGGGCACGACGGCGGGGCGCGCGGGTGGCTCTACACCATTGCCCGCCACGCCGTGCATCACCAGCAGCGGCGTCGTGTCGACGAGCCGGCGCAGCTGGAAAGCATCGAGCAGCTCGCCGAACAGGCGGGGTGGGGGAGTCTGCCGGAGGCGACGGCCGACGCCGATGACCGCGCGCTGCACGAACTGCTGCAGGTGGCCCTCGCGCGCCTGCCGCAGGAAGAGCGTGAGGTGCTCACGCTCCGCGAGCTCGACGGTTTCTCCGGCGACGAAACGGCGGCGATTCTCCAGGTCAGTGTGGCGGCCATGAAGAGCCGCCTGCATCGCGCCCGCATCCATCTCGCCGCCGTCGTGCGCTCGCTCGAGCATATCGCGGCACCCCCCGCAGCGCCTCGCGACTCCACTCACACCGGTAGCGCACCATGAACGATCACGGACTCGATACGATCGTGGCGGGTGTCCGCTGTCGCGACGTGCTGGCCGACCTGTCGGACTTTCTCGATGGCGCACTCGGCGCCCCGCGAGTGGCCGAACTGCAGGGGCACCTGGCCGCATGCAGCAACTGCGCGCGCTTCGGCGGACACATAGCGCGCACGCTCACCGCGCTGCGCCGCGCGATGCCCGAGGAGACGAGAGACCAGGGCCCCGCAGTCCTCGCCCGCATTCGAGCGGGAAGATAGCCGCGAGACGACCGCGTCGAGTCTCAGAGTTGAGCGGGAGGCGGGAGACGGGAGACGGGAGGCGGGAGACGCTGAGCATGAGCCCGGATAGCAGTGAAGCTGAGTGTTCTCGCGGTGAGAGTCGAGGACTCAACTCTCGCTGCTTGGCCACTCAGCTTCACCGCTATCCAAGCTCAACTCTCCCTCGCCCCACTGAACACGCAACTCGATCACTCGCATCTCACCGCTCTCCGTTCAGCCCGCCGCGATGGCCGCGGCCGTTCGCAGTCCCACGGCCGCGAACGTGAGCGTGCCGTTGCAGCATCCCGCGGTGGGCTGCGTGGGCGCGCCCGCCACCCACAGGTTCTCGTGGTCGTGCGCGCGCCCCTCGGCGTTCACCACGCTGCTGGCGGGGTCGGTTCCCATGCGGCAGCCGCCCGTGGGATGCTCCTGCCCCAGGTCGTTGGCGCTGTTCTCCATGCGCAGGATCTCGCCGTTCCCCGCGCGGGCCATGCGCCGGAACAGCTCGCGCAGCTGCTCCTCCTGCCACTCGCGAAGCGCCGCGCTTTCGGGGGCATCGCGGAAGGCCACGGTGGGCATGGGGTCACCAAAGCGGTTGCGCTGCGTGTCGTGCAGCGTGAGGCGACTGTCGCGATCGGGGAGCACGTCGTAGTAGCCACGCACGCGCGCCGTGGCGCCCTTGGCGCGCCGCTGCCAGTCCTGCAGCATGGCATCGCCCAGCAGCAGGGCACCGTCGTCGCCACGCAGCCGCGGTTCGCGCCCCACGCTCGACTCCCAGATGCGCAGGTCGTGCCGCAGGTAGCGCGACTGGCGGCCGGGGCGCATGAACTGCTTGCTCACCAGCGAGTGCTGCGCGTTGATCCCCGGCAGCAGCTCGAGCGGCAGCCGCAGGTACGCATTCACGTTGCGATGTCCCGCCAGATAGCGCCCCACGAGGCCGCTGCGGTTGGCGAGTCCCTCGGGGAACGCGCTGCTGCGGGAGAGCAGCAGCAGATGCGGCGACCACACGAAGCCCGCGGCCAGCACGAAAGTGGTGGCGCGAATCTCCACCGGCGCGCCGCTGCGGTCGGTGCGGTTGCCCGTGGCGTGCGTGATGCGGCCGGTGCGCGCGTCGGCCTCGAGGCGGCGCACGAGGGTTTCGGTGAGCAGCGTGACCTTGCGCTCACGCACCAGCGCCTCCCACGTGAAGTCGGGAGAATACTTGGCGCCGGTGGGGCACACGGGGTAGCAGCTGTCGCACCGCTGGCACTGCGCGCGTCCCGCGAACGGCGTGCTGTTCTTGGCGCTGGGCGTGCTCCACGCGGCAATGCCCGCGTTGCCCGCCCATTGCTGCAGCTGCGCGAGGTTGTGGTTCACCGGCAGCGGCGGCAGCGGGTACGGCTTGCCGCGGGGATCGAGTGCGGGCGGCCCCTGTTCTCCCGCCACGCCCATGCGCTCCTCGGCTTCCTGATAGAACGGATCGAGGTCGTCGTAGCTGAAGGGCCAGTCGTCACCCAGGCCGTACAGCGACTTCACACGAAAGTCTTCGGGCGAATAGCGCGGTGAGACGCCGCCCCAGTGCATCGCCAGGCCGCCCACGTGCATGCTGGGCGAGTAGCCCCACGTGGTGCCGAAGGCGTTCTGATCGTCGAGGTGGTCCGACTTCCACGGGCTTTCGCCGTACGCGAGGTAGCGCTCGCGCGCGGCGGTGCGCTGCGCGAACGGGGTGGTGTGCGCGCCGGCCTCCACCACCAGAATGCGGCGCGATGAACGTTCGGCCAGGTGCGCCGCCATCATGGCGGCGGTGATGCCGCTGCCGATGATGCAGATGTCCGTCTCGTGTACCGCCGTGCTGCTGTCCTGCACGATCATGTCGTGCCCCCCGCCGGCGTGGCGGTGGGGGCCAACGGCAGCGGCGCCCGCACGGCGTCGTCGAGCTTGCGGCAGGTCAGCGGCGAGACCTGGGCCCCCAGCGCAAGGTTCCACGCCTCCGGTGAGGCGCTCCAGTGCGCCAGCAGGGCGAGCGCCACATGCCGTGCCGCCAGCGGCGCCGGCAGCCGTTCACCACCCTCGGCGCGCAGCGCAGCCTCCACCACGGCGGTGCGCTGGCCTGGTGTGGCGCGGACAAAGGGCACCCGTTGCGACTTGCGCGCCAGCATGTCGAGCGCGTCGAGCTGGGCGCGCCAGGCCGGCACCGGGTCTGCGGGCAGGTAGCGCACGTCGGCGTAGCCGTAGCCGTGCATCTCTTCCGCCACCGGATCGTACCCATCGGCCCACGCCACGAAACGGTCGGTGGCCGCGCGCACTCCCGCCTCGCCCAGCGCGGCCGGCAGCACGGTACTGGCCAGCGCGTCGAGCAGCACGCGGTCGAAGCCCACTCGGCGCGAGGCGGGCTGCTCGTCCACCGTGGCGGGTTCCTTCACATCGCAGGCGCTGCTGCCCACGGCGGCGGTGCCCACGGCCAGTACGCCGGCCGTCTTGAGAAAGTGCCGGCGCGCCGGCGCGGGCGGTGTGGCGTCGTCTGATCGCATGCGGCGGAAATGACGGCGCGGCGGGCCATGTCGCAAGCCGTGGCGCTTGATCCTTGCGCGTCAACGGGCGAGCGTTCCTCAGCGTCGCCGGCACGGTTCGCCGGGCTGGTTGGCGCCCATCACACCACTCGCACTGACACCTTCACGGGGCATCTCCATGATCCGCACTGGCTCGGCCGTCTGGCACGGCACCATCAAGGACGGCAACGGCACCATCACCACGCCGAGCGGCGTGCTCAGCGCCACCCCGTATTCGTTCAAGCTGCGCTTCGAGGACGAGAGCGGCCGTAACGGCACCAACCCCGAGGAGCTGATCGGGGCGGCGCACGCGGGGTGCTTTTCGATGGCGCTGTCGGGCCAGCTCACCCGTGCCGGCTTCACGCCGGAATCGCTGGCGACGACGGCGGCGGTGACGCTGGAGCAGAAGGATGGCGGCTTTGCGATCACGAAGGTGCACCTGACGCTCGACGCGAAGGTGCCGGGCATTTCGGCCGAGCAGTTCCAGGAGCTGGCCAACGCCGCCAAGGTGGGGTGCCCCGTGTCGAAGGTGCTGAACGCCGAGATCACGCTCACGGCCACGCTGGGCTGAGTGACGGTAGGGCGGGCGCGCTGCCGGCAGGCGGGTAGCGCGCCCGTTCGTTGGGCTATATATTCATTGTTACGTATGTTTGTATCAGTGCACCGCCACCGGAGGGCGTGACATGGCAGCCAAGCGCATGGGGCCGGAGTTGCTGGAGATGGTGGCCGAGCGCTTCAAGGCGCTCAGCGACCGCGCCCGCCTGAGCCTGTTGCAGGAGCTGCGCGGCGGGCCGCGCACGGTGAACGAGCTGGTCGAGGCCACCGGCATGGGGCAGGCGAACGTGTCGCGGCATCTGTCGCAGCTGTTTGCCAACGGCCTCGTGGCCCGCGAGCGCGACGGCGTGTACGTGCGCTACGAACTGGCCGACAAGGACGTCCTCAAGCTGTGCGAACTCGTTTGCGGCCGGCTCGAGACCGAACTCACTGAGCGCCGCAAGGTCATTGCCGGGCGCTGACGGGGCAGGCGGGGGTCACCCGATGCCGCTTACCATCTGCTCGAGCACGGCCATGGGCACGGCACCAACCTGGCGACTGACTTCGCGACCGCCGTGCATGAGCGTGAGCGTGGGGATGCTGCGAATGCCGAAGCGCATGGAGACGCCCGGGTTCTCATCCGTGTTCACCTTGGCCACCAGCACGCGGCCCTTCTGCCGACGCGCAAAGTCGGCGAAGACCGGCGCCATGGCCTTGCAGGGGCCGCACCAGTCGGCGTAGAAGTCCACCAGCACCGGCACGGTGCTCTTGGCCATCACCGTGTCGAAGGTGGCGTCGGTGAGGGTAATGGGGGCGTCCACCACCAGGGCACGGCGGCAGGTCCCGCACACCGGCGCACCGCTGGCGCTATGCATCTGCACCCGATTCAACTTGCCGCAGGAACCACACGGCACGATGGCGTGCCGTGTGGGCGTGTCGGTGCTGCTCATGGAAACTCCGAACGTCCGGGAATTGAGGTCACCGTGAAGATTGCGCCGGTGCGCGGCATCCGAACAAGCCCAGCCGCGCGAGGATTTTCTCGAGCGGGCAGAAGCTGGTGAAGCTGGACTGCAGCAGGTTGAAGCCCACGAACGCCGTGAAGAAGAACCAATTCTGCGACACGGTGAAGCCCAGCAGCACCGAGAGCAGGATGAACACGCCGGCGAAGCGGCGAATGACGTTGTCGTTGCACATCAGTCCACGGTCTCCGTGTGAAGTGGGGAATCGGCCAGGGGCGGCGCGTTCTTGCGCAGCTCCCAGTAGAGCAGGGGCACCACCACCATGGTGAGCAGCGTGGCCACCACGGCGCCGCTCATGAGCGCCACGGCCAGCCCCTGGAAGATCGGGTCGAGCACCATGACCAGCCCGCCCACCACCACCGCCGCCGCGGTGAGGGCAATGGGGCGGAAGCGCACGGCTCCGGCCTCCAGCACGGCATCCACCAGCGCCCGGCCGCGCGCCTCCTCCAATTGGATGAAGTCCACCAGCAGAATGGAGTTGCGCACGATGATACCGGCCAGCGCGATCATGCCGATCATGCTCGTGGCGGTGAAGAAGGCGCCGCCAATGGCATGCCCCGGCAGGATGCCGATGAGCGTGAGGGGAATGGGCGCCATGATCACCAGCGGGATGGTGAAGCTCTGGAACCACCCCACCACCAGCACATAGATGAGCACGAGCACGATGGCGAAGGCGATGCCGAGGTCGCGGAACACTTCGATGGTCACCTGCCACTCGCCGTCCCACTTGATGGCGGTTTCGCTGAGCGACTCCGGCGGCACGGCGTTGTAGATGCCCACGCCCGCGCCGTTCACCTGGATTGCCTCGATCTTGCGGTTCATGTCGAGGATGGCGTACACCGGGCTTTCGATTTCGCGCGCCACATCGCCGGTCACGTAGATGGCCGGGCGCAGGTCCTTGCGAATACGCGACCCTTCCCGCGTGCCCTCCACCACCGTGACGAAGCGGCCCAGCGGTTGCGGCCCCTGCATGGTGGCCATGGGGAGCGCCAGCAGGGCGTCCACGCTCGAGCGCTGTGCCACCGGCAGCCGCGGCACGATGGCCACCGCTTCCTTGGCGGTGGGCGCGCTCGCCAGCCCGGCTGGCGCCCCGCTCAGCGCCAGGTACAGCGTCTGCGTGATCTGTTCCACGCTGGCGCCCACCTCGGCGGCGCGCATGCGGTCCACGCGGAAGGTGCGCTTCTGCTGCGGCGCCTCCACCGTCCAGTCCACGTCCACCACGCCGGGCGTGCTTTCGAACACCTGCTTCACCGCCTTCGCCGCTTCCAGGCGCGACGCGTCATCGGCCGCGTACACCTCGGCCACGAGCGTGGAGAGCACCGGCGGGCCCGGCGGAATCTCCGCCACCTTGGCCGACGCACCATAGCCCTTGGCAATGCTGTCCACGGCGGGACGCACCGCCACCGCGATCTCGTGGCTCTGGCGGTCGCGCTCGCTCTTGCCCTTGAGGTTCACCTGCACGTCGGCCACGTTGGCGCCGCTGCGCATGAAGTAGTGGCGCACGAGCCCGTTGAAGTTGAAGGGCGCCGCCGTGCCGGCGTACACCTGCGTGCTCACCACTTCCGGCACCGTGCCGAGATACGCGGCAATCTCCGAGGCGGCCCGGTTGGAGGTTTCCAGCGACGTGCCCTCGGGGAAGTCGAGCACCACCTGGAATTCGCTCTTGTTGTCGAAGGGGAGCATTTTCACCTGCACCGCCTTGATCCCCACCAGCCCCATGCTGCCCACGAGCAGCGCCACCACCACGCCGTAGAAGGCGTAGCGCGTGCCCTTGTTCTCGATGAGCGGCGTCATGAGGCGGTGGTACAGCTTGTCGGTCTTGCTCCCCTCTTCGGGCGGGTGCTGGATGGAGCCATGGCCCGCCACCACATGCCCCTTGAGCAGCCGGTAGGCCAGATACGGCGTGACGATGAACGCCACCGCCAGCGACGCCAGCATGGCCACGCTCGCGCCCACCGGAATGGGACGCATGTAGGGGCCCATGAGCCCGCTCACGAACGCCATGGGGACGATGGCCGCGATCACCGTGAAGGTGGCCAGGATGGTGGGGTTGCCCACCTCGTCCACCGCGTCGATGCTGGCGATGTCCGCCGGCCGGTTCCCCATCTGCAGATGGCGGTAGATGTTCTCCACCACCACGATGGCGTCATCCACGAGAATGCCGATCGAGAAGATGAGCGCGAAGAGCGTGATGCGGTTGAGCGTGTAGCCCAGCGCATAGTACACGAAGAGCGTGAGCGCCAGCGTGACGGGTACCGCCACCAGCACCACCAGCGCCTCGCGCCAACCCAGGAACAGCCAGATGAGCAGCGTGACCGACACGGTGGCGATGATGAGGTGGAGAATGAGCTCCTCCGCCTTCTCGCCGGCGGTTTCGCCGTAGTCGCGCGTCACGTCGAGCTGCACGCTGGCCGGTACCAGGCGCCCTTTCGCCTGCTCCACGCGCGCCAGCACCGCGTGCGTCACGTCGGTGGCGTTGGCACCCTTGCGCTTGGCCACGGCAATGGTGACGGCCGCTTCGGAGGCGCCGGTTCCGGTGCGGTGTGACACGTAGTTCGTGCGGTCGCCGAAGTCGTCGCGTACATCGGCCACCGCCCGCAGGTAGACCGGCGAGCCCCGACGGTTGCTCACCACGATGCTCCCCACTTCGCGGGCGTTGGTGAGCGGCGCGCCCACCGCGATCTGCACCACGCTGTCGCGCGCGGTGAGTTCGCCGGCATCGAGACGGGCGTTGGCCTGGCGGAGCGCCATGGCCACTTCGCCCGGCGTCACGCCGCTCGCCGCCAGTCGCGCGGCATCGAGCGCCACCTTGATCTGCTTCGGGGCGCCACCGGTGACGAACGTTTCCGCCACTTCGGGCACCGTGCGGATCTCGTCCTCGAGATGCACGGCAATCTGCCGCAGCGTGTTGGCGTCGCTGTTGGCGCCGTGCAGCGTGAGGGCCAGCACCGGGACATCGTCAATGCTGTGCGCCTTCACGATGGGCGGCAGCGCCCCCGGCGGGGCCTTGTCCATGGCACCGGCCAGCTTGGCCTGCACGCGCGTCACGCTGCGCTCCTGGTCTTCGCCCACCTTGAAGCGAACCGTGACCATGCTGTAGCCGTCGCCCGACATGGTGTACACATGGTCCACACCGGGGAGCTCCATCATGCGCTGCTCGATGGGACGCGCGAGCAGATTCTCCGCCTCGGCGGGGGAGGCGCCCGGCATGGCCGCAATCACGTCGATCATGGGCACCGAAATCTGCGGCTCTTCTTCGCGGGGCGTGGCCATGAGCCCCAGCACTCCCACGGCCAGCGACGCGAACGTCACCAGCGGCGTGAGCTTGCTGTTGAGGAACGCCTTGGCAACGCGTCCCGAGATGCCCCAGGACTTGAGGCTGCTCATGCGCCCGCCTTGTTCGACGCCTTGTTTGCCGCCGGAATCACGATGACTTCACCCGCCTTGAGCCCGCCGGTGATCTCGGCGTGCGTGGTGGTGATGGTGCCCACGCGCACCCAACGGCGGTCGTCCACGCCGTTGGCGCGCACGATCACCCCCACCAGATCGCCGTCACGAACGAGCGCCGCTACCGGTACCACCAGTCCGCTCGTGGTGCCGGTGGGCAGGGCCACCGTGGCCGCGCTGCCGGCGCGCAGGGTGCCGGTGCGGTTGGCCACCACGGCGTTCACCGTGAACAGATTGCCCGCGTTGGCGGGTACCACCCCTTCCACCGTGGCCGTCACCGGCTGGCCATCGATGGTCGCGGTGAGCCGGGCTCCGCGCGTGAGGCCACGCACCGCTTCCGTGGGAGCCGACACGCTGAGCCGCAGGCTCGAGGCATCCTGCACGGTGACGAGCGGCATGCCCGGTGCGGCGAAGGTGCCCGGATCGGCGTGCCGCATGGTCACGATGCCACTGAACGGCGCGCGCACCGTGGCGTAGCTGCGCACGGCATCGAGTTCCCCGGCGCCGGCCCTGGCGGCGCGCAGCCCCGCGTCGGCGCGGGCCAGCCCGGTCATGGCGGCATCGTACTGCGCCCTGGTGGCCGCGCTGTCGTTGTAGAGCGCCGTGAAGCGTGCCGCATGCGCAGAAGCCTCCTTCTGCATGGCTTCGGCGTCGGCGATGCCGGCCGAGACCTGCGCGGCCTTGGCCGTGAGATCACGGGCGTCGACCTCCACCAGCACCTGACCGGCGCGCACCGCATCGCCCTCGTGCACCCGGACCGCCGTCACCGTGCCCATGAGCTTCGTGCTCACCATGGCCTGTTGCATGGGCTCAGCCACCCCGCTGGCCTCGAAGGTCGTGGTGATGGTGGTGTCGGCCAGCGTGAGCGTGGTGCCCTCGAGGCGCGGCGTGGTGGCCGGGGTGCTCGTGCCGTTGGCGCTGTCACTGGTCTTGTCCGATCCGCCACACGCCCCCAACACCAGCGCGCCCAGGGAGAGTCCGGTCAGCAGCAGCGCCGACGAGCGGCGCGAAAGGATCGTGGTCATCGTCGTGGTCATGGAGTCGGGTCCTCGTTGCGGACATCATTCGTGGAAGCGGCGTGGCGGCCATCGAGCTGCGCGAGGGCGCCGGGGTCGGCGCCAATGGCGCGGCGATGTTGGGCCAGCGCGTCAATGAACGTGTAGCGGGCGGCGGCCTCGGCGAGCGCGGCCCCGGTGGCGGCCGTTTCGGCGCCCAGCAGTTCAGCCACGGTGGCCAGGCCACCGCCGTAGCGCTTCTCCACCAAGCGGTGTGCTTCGCGGCTCTGCGCGGCGGCCATGGTGGCCAGGTCGAGCCGCTGCAGGGCGAGGGTCACGCCACGCGCGGCCGCTTCGGTTTCCACCCGCGCGTTCACCTGCGCCGCTTCCTCTCCGGCGCGGGCGCTGCGGGCGCGCGCCGACGCACCGGCCACATCGGCCAGTTCACTGGCCCCACCGAAGAGCGACCACGATCCCATGACCCCCACCGTCCAGTTGGGCCGGCCGCCATAGAGGGTGGTGGGCGAGTTGTAGTCGTAGCGCGCGAAGCCGTTGACCCGCGGCAGCAGCGTGGCCGTGGCGCGCTGGCGATCGGCGGCGGCGGCGCGGGCGCCGAGTTGGGCGGCGCGTACGTCGTCGCGGGTGAGCGCGGCTGTCCGTTCGCCGCTGCCCATGGGTGTGCTGCGCGCGAAGGCCCGCACCACGGAGTCACCGGGGAGCGATGTTGGCAACGCCACCAGGGCCGTGTCGGTGCGCCCCAGCAGCATGGCCAGCTGCTGGCGGGCCGTGATGGCGTCGTTGCGGGCGGCCAGCAGCTGCGATTCGATATCGCCGGCGCGCACGCTGGCCTGCAGCTGGTCGGCCTTGGTCACGAGTCCCTGGCGCACCATGCTTTCCACCTGCTTCACGGCCGACTCGGCGGCGCGTTTGGCCTGGGTGAGCATGGCCACCTTCTCTTCGGCCAGGACGGCGCCGTAGTACGCCTTCACGACCATCGCGCGGGTGTTCACCGCGGTCCAGTCGGCCATGGCGTCGTGGGCGTCGGCGGCCGACCGGGCGGCGCGCCAGCCGGTGAGGGCGTCGGCGTTGAAGACCGGCACCTCGAGCACGAGGCCGCCGGTCATGTTGTTCACCGGCGCCGGGTCATTGAGCCGGGCCGGGTCGAAGGCCGCCGGCGTCACGGCACGCTGGCGCAGCGTGGTGCCGAAGGCGCCGATGGGGTCGGTGGTGCGGACGAATCCGCCTTCTACACGTGCCGAGGGGAGGATGCCCTTGAGGGGCAGCGCCGCCTGGGCGCGGCTGTTGGCGGCATTGGCCGTGGCCTGCCGGTTGGCAAAGGCCCGGCGGTCGGCTTCCGCCAGCGCGTCGGCGAGGCGGAGGGGCGACTGCGCCGCGAGCAGCCCGGGGAGGGCGAGCGTTGCGGCGGCGACCAGGGAATAGGGTGTGGTTCGCATATATATATATTACTAAATGTGTATACAATAGAACACAAGTCCCCGACGCTGGCCGGGAAGGATGCAGGGAGCGGGGAGCGGGAGGCAGGGGCGACGGCTTCCTGCCCCCTGCCACCCGCCCCCTGCCACTCGCCCCCTGGGCCGCTGACGGCGACTCCCGTTCAGGGTTCGGAGTCGTGGGTTGAGCGCCGTGGGTGTGTGCGGTACCACCCCTCACGCTTCACCCACGACACCCGACACTGCAGAGCTGGGGTCAGAGCTGGGGTCAGAGCTGGGGTCAGAGCTGGGGTCAGAGCTGGGGTCAGAGCTGGGGTCAGAGCTGGGGTCAGAGCTGGGGTCACTGGGGTCAGAGCTGGGGTCAGAGCATCCACCCCCCGCACCAGCCGCCGCTTGGCTGTGGGCCGCTGACGGTGATTCCCGTTCAGGGTTCGACGTCGTGGGTTGAGCGTCGTGGGTGTATGCCGTACCCCCTCACCCCCGCTCCCTGCGACCAGTCCTGCGGACCGCCTCCGCGCTCTACTTCCCCAGTGTCCGCTCGAAGAACGCCCAGACCCGGTTCCACGAGTCGATCTGCTCCGGCGAGTCCTCCCGCTCCAGCGTCTGCCTGTTTACGCGGCGGCTGAAGGTGTGCCCCACGCTCGACGGGCCGGGGGTCGGGTTCACGTACACCTTCGTTTCGGCCAGCGTGGGCTGCCGCGCCTGCAGGGCGTCCACGAGCGGGCGCGCCTCCTCGAAGTTCACGTCTTCGTCGTTCGTGGCCACATGCACCAGCAGCGGGAACTTGAGGCTGTCCACCCAGTAGTACGGCGACCGGCGGATGTACTCGGCCCGGTTTTCGAAGGGCAGCCCCTTGAGACCCGCCTGGGTGGCGAAGGAGCGCTGGTACGACGGGCCCTTGAAGGACAGCCGGAAGAGCAGGTTGGTGACGGGCACGATGGCCGCGCCTGCCTTGAAGGGCGAGCCCTGCGCCTCACGCGTGAGCAGCAGCGACGTGATGTAGCCGCCGTGGCTCCACCCCATGACCCCGAGGCGATCGGGGTTCACATACGGGAGCGCCTTGAGCACATCGGCCGCCGACTCCACATCGTCCACTTCCATGCCGCCGTAGTCGATGGCGTTGTGGTGCTCCTTGCCAAAGCCGGTGCTGCCACGGTAATCGGGGGTGATGATGGCGTAGCCGCGCTCCACCGCCTCCCGGATGAAGGGCCAGTAGTTCTGGTCCATGTTGCCGTGCACGCCGCCGTGCACCCACACCAGCGCCGCATGTTGCCGGGGGCCTTTGGGGGTGAGCGGCTCGAACAGGTAGGCGGGGATCGTCATGCCCCCCGCCTGACTCTTGTAGGTCACCATGGAGAACTTGAGCACGCCCATCGCGCGGGCCGCGAAGATGCTGTCGGTGGCCGCCTTGCTCTTCATGGCCCGCTCGTAGTCGGCCACGGGGTGATCATCGGGGCGATTGCTCACATACAGCAGCTGTGCGCGGGCCGAATCCATGGGGACGACCTGACGCCGGGACGATGGCGCGTCCTCCTGCGCGCGCAGCGGCAGGGCGGTGGCGGCGCAGAGCAGCGAGGCGGAGAGCCAGGAGCGGAGACTGGGCATCGGCAGCAATGGATCGGGGTGAGGCGATGCGTGCTGCGGCGCGTGGGGGCCGTGCACGGGCTATCCGGGTTACGCCCGTGGCCCGCTGTTCGCTGGCGGTGAGCGGCCTGCGCCTCCCCCACTCGTGGCAGGGGGCGTGACTGGGCAGATTCCGGGGTCTGCACGACTCACCGTTGCCTTGCTTCCCTAACTGCCATGCGCCCCACCTCTGCCTTCGTCGCCGCCGTCTCGGCGGGTGTGCTGTCGCTTGCCGCGCTGCTGGCTGCGCCCACGCCACTCGCCGCCCAGGCGCTGGCGCACACGCAAGGCGCCGCCGACCGCGCCCTTCCCACCGAAGGGGGGCAGGCAGCCTTTGCCGCCATCGCCGAAATCGTGCGACTGCTGGAGGCCGACCCGACCACCGACTGGTCGAAGGTGAATCTCGAGCGGCTGCGGCTGCATCTGCGTGACATGGACCTTGTCACGCTGCAGAGCCGCGTGACGTCGGCCCCGGTGGCCGGGGGGGCGGTGTTCACCGTGCGCGGCACGGGCGAAACGATTGCCGCCATCAAGCGGATGACGGCGTCGCATGCGGCCATGGTGGAGATGATGGGTGGCCCACGCATGGCGCGCACCGAGCTTCCCGATGGCGTGCGGCTGGTGGTCACGGCGCGCAGCGGTGACGCCACGTCGGGTGCGCTGCGCATCCGCGGCCTGGGTTTCATTGGGCTGCTGGCGAGCGGCGATCATCACACGATGCATCACCTCATGCTGGCGCGCGGCGAGGCGATGGCCGACCACGGGCATCGCTGACGCGTCTCGCCAACGCGTCTTGCCAACGCGGCGCGCACGGGCACGACAGCGGCGGTCCGGTCCGCCGCGTAAACTTGGGGTGGCCCGGTCCGCGGTGGATCGGGCATCTCCTGTGCCCTCCCGCCATGCCTCACTCCCTCTCGCGCGCCGGCCGCGGCCGTGCGTTCGCGCTGGCCACCGCCGGTCTGTTGCTGGCCCCTTCCTTGCTGGTCGCGCAGACCGCATCCGGCGTCACCACCGGCGACGCGCCACTCGTGCGCGCGCTGCGCTTCCGCAACATCGGCCCTGCCTCCATGAGTGGGCGCATCACCGACATCGCCGTGGTCGAGGCGCCGCGCGCCGTGCGCGGTGGCCGGCTGGGCACCACGATGTACGTGGCGGTGGCGACGGGTGGCCTCTGGAAGAGCACCAACGCCGGCCTCACCTGGACCCCCGTCTCCGACTCCATCGGGGTGGGGAGCATCGGGGCGGTGGCGGTGGCCCCCTCCAACGGTGACGTCGTGTGGGTGGGGAGCGGGGAGGCGAACAACATGCGCAGCTCCTCATGGGGCATCGGCGTGTTCAAGAGCACCGATGGCGGCAAATCGTGGTCGAAGCCCATGCTGCCCAACTCGCAGCACATTGGCCGCATCGTGATCGATCCGCGCGACCCCGATGTGGTGTACGTGGCGGCCATGGGGCCGCTGTGGGGACCGGGGGGCGAACGCGGCCTCTTCAAGACGATCGACGGCGGCAGAACGTGGACCAACACCAAGGCGCTCTCCGAACACACGGGGTTCACCGAGGTGATCATGGATCCCGCCAATCCCGACGTGCTGTATGCGGCGTCGTACCAGCGGGAGCGGCGCGCCTACGGCTTCCTGCCCAGCGGCCCCGAAAGCGGCATCTGGAAGACCACCGACGCCGGCAAGACGTGGACGCGCCTCACCAAGGGGCTCCCCGAGGGGGACGCGGGGCGCATTGGCCTCGCGGTGTGCCGTTCGCGGCCGAACACGCTGTACGCGAGCGTGCACGCGAAGGGCACCGCCAACGGCCTCTATCGCAGCGACGACGCCGGCGCCACCTGGCGTCAGACCGACCGCAGCAACGGCACCCCCTGGTACTACTCGCAGGTGCGTTGTGACCCCACCGACGCCGAACATGTGGTGCGCCTCAATGTGGGCAGCACCGAATCGTACGACGGCGGCAAGACCTGGCGTCCGTACGCGGCGGGCGGTGGCGTGCACAGCGATCATCACGCGCTCTGGATCAACCCTGAGGACCCCGATCATCACGTCATGGGGAACGACGGCGGCGTGGACATCACCTACGATCGCGGCAAGAGCTGGTACAACGTGGAGAACATCGTGGGCGCGCAGTTCTACGCGCTCAGCGTGGACGACCAGTGGCCCTTCTACCACGTGTACGGCGGGCTGCAGGACAACCAGACGTGGGGCGGCCCCAATCGCACCCGCAACGGCTTCGGCCCCACCAACGCCGACTGGGTGCGCATGGCGGGCGGCGACGGCTTCTTCAACGTGACCGACGTGTTCGATCCCACGGTCGTGTATGCGGAATCGCAGAACGGCGGCATCGTGCGCTATCACGCCCGGACGGGGCAGACCAAGGGGATCAAGCCGCCGCAGCGCGAGGGCGAGCGGCACCGCTACAACTGGAGCGCGCCCATTGTGCCGTCGCGGCACACGGGAGGCACGGTCTACTTCGCCGCCAATCACGTCTTCAAGAGCACCGATCGTGGTGACTCGTGGACCACCATCAGCGCCGATCTCACCCGCAACATCAATCGCAACCAGCTCCCCATGCGCGGCACGGTGCCGCCCCGCGATGCGCTGGGGCTGCACGAGGGCACGGCGGCGTTTGGCAACATCAGTGCCATGAGCGAGTCGCCGCGGCGCGCCGGTGTGCTGGCCGTGGGCACCGACGACGGCGTGGTGGCCGTGACGCAGAACGACGGGCGCACGTGGACGCGCGTGACCAGTGTTGCCGGGGTACCTGACACCACGTACGTGAGCGGAGTGCAGCTGTCGCGGCATGCCGAGGGCACGGTGTACGCCACCTTCGATGGTCATCGCAGCAACGACATGAAGCCGTACGTGTACCGGAGCACCGACTACGGACGCACCTGGACCAGCATTACCGGCAACCTCCCGGCCCTGGGGCCGGTGCAGGTGCTGCGTGAGCATCACCGCGCCGCCAACCTGCTGTTTGTGGGCACCGAATTCGGCGTCTTCTTCACGGTCGACGGCGGCGTCACGTGGACACCATTGCAGAGCGGCATGCCTGCCGGTGTGCCGGTGTGGGATCTTGCCATTCAGGAGCGGTGGAACGATCTCGTGGTGGGCACGCACGGGCGCGGAGTGTACATCCTCGACGATCTCGCGCCGCTCGAGCATCTCGCCGCGGCGAAGCGCGCGGAGTCGGCGTATCTCTTCCCCACCCGGACCGAGATCGCGTTCCAGCCGAACGCCAGCCGCATTTCGGGCATGGGCTCCACCGGTTTCGAAGGGCAGAACCCGGAGCATGGCGTGCGCCTCGCCTATCTCGTGAATGGCGTGGCCGAGGGCACGCGGGCGACGCTCGAGATCGTGGACGCCTCGGGGCGCGTGATTCGTGAACTGCCGGCCGAGAGCAAGCCCGGGCTCTACCGCCCGGTGTGGGACATGCGCGTGGGCGCGCCGCTCACGGGCAGCGTTGCCAGCGCGTCGGCCCCGGCGCGCGGGCAGGGCGGCGGCTTCGGCGGCTTTGGTGGTGGCTTTGGTGGTGGCGCACGCACGTACGCCGCGCCGCCGGGCAGCTACACGGCGCGCCTCGTGCTCACCCCCGCCAGCGGCGCCCCCACGGTGCTGACGCGTCGCATCACGCTGCTCCCCGACCCCGAGCAGACCATGTCGGTGGCGCAGCTGCAGCAACTCGATGCCTTCCGGCTGGAGGTGGTGAAGTTCCAGCGGCAGGTCACCGAGGCGCAGAGCAGCGCCGACAGCGTGGTGCGCACCTTCAACGCCGTAAAGA
Source organism: Gemmatimonas sp. (assembly GCF_021298855.1). Taxonomy (GTDB): domain Bacteria; phylum Gemmatimonadota; class Gemmatimonadetes; order Gemmatimonadales; family Gemmatimonadaceae; genus Gemmatimonas. Next base: position 18,048 of record NZ_JAJTHI010000038.1, on the reverse strand, counting down.
CGGCCGCGACCGCCGACAGCGCCAAGCTCACGCCGGCGCTGCGCACGCAGCTGGCCGATGTGGAGAAGGCACTCGCCACCTTCACGCGAGAAATCGGCTCAGGGATGGCCGGTCGCGCCGCGCAGCTGGCTGCGCGCGCCGCAGCACCGCCGGCCGACGACATGGAAGACGAGAATCGCGGCTCCAGTGGTGCCCCCGACATGTCCTTCTCGGGACGCCTCGGCACGCTCAACGGCGTGATCGGGGCCAGCTTCCCCGTGTCGGCGACGCAGCGCACGCTGCTGACCACGCTGCGCCAGGAGTTGGCCGTACAGCAGGCGGTGGTGGCGAGGGCGAAGCGTGACGGGATTCCGGCGCTCGAAGGGTCGCTCAAGGCGGCGGGTGTGAAGCTGCCGTAACCGTCTGGAACAGCTCGTCGGCGAACTGCTCGTCGGAAACACGGAGCCACGGAGGAACGGAGGTGAACAGCACAATGACCGCTGACTCCGTGACGCTGTGGCGCCGTGTCTTCGACGCGCCGTTTCCCTATCGGAAGACCGGTAACGCCGCCGCCGCTCGAGGCTCGGCTTTCCGCCAGTCGCGACCGAGCAGCGCGGCGATCGTGGCGGCCATCTGCGCCTGGTGGGTGGGCGTGTCGCGACGCACGCCCAGCGCCGGGGTATCGGGACCCATGACGGCGCTCCAGATGTACTGCGCGCCGTCAACCTTCTCGCCATGATCGGTCCACTCGGCGCCCCAGCCGCGGCCGTGATCGGTGGTCACGAGCAGCGTGACCTTGTCGCGCGTGCGCGGGTCCCGTTGCACGGTGGCCCACAGCTCGGCGAGAAAGCGGTCCACCTGCTGCGCACTGCGCAGGTACATGTCGTAGCGCCCGCTGTGCGCATACTCGTCGGTTTCGCCGTAGCCCACGAAGAGTACCTTGGGCAACCCCCGCGCGATGGTCACGAGCGTGGCCTGATGCATGGGCGCGTCGAGCGCCACGTCGGGCCAGAGCTGCGTGTGGGTCCGGTAGAGCGCCTGCAGCAGCGTGGAGACCGAGTCGCCACGTGGCGGCGCGCCGCGATCCCACCCGTCGTACACCGGCACGCCGCTGCGCTCGGTGTTGATGATGCGCCGAAAGGCGTTCCAGGTGGCGTGCGCCACCACGCGCCCGTTGAACGCCGAGTCGCGGTTTAGCCACTCGAAGACGGTGGTATTGGGGTTGGGCGGATACCCGTTGCTGTCGATACGCGGATCGACGAACCCGGTGAACGTCTCACTGTATCCCGGATACGAAAAGCGGAAGCGGTTCCCAATCCGGGCCACGCTTCCCGAGGCGCTGTCACCGAAGAGCTGCCCCTGCCTGGCGACCGTGCCCCAGAGGAACGGCAGCAGCGCCTCGCGACGGGCCTCCGGCGTGTCACGCCAGAAGTCACGCTTGAGCGCCGTGGTGTCGTTCACGTACTGGCGCGTGCGCAGCAGGGTGCTGTCGGCACCGCGGAACAGCTCCTGCCAGCGCAGGCCGTCGGTGATGACCAGCACCACGTGCTCGGTCCTGGTCGTGGCCGGCAGGGGCTGGGTGGATTGGGCGCCGGCGTGCGTGACGCTACAGACTGCAAGCACAGGGAGCAGTCGGCAGGACGCAGGGAGCAGGGAGAAGAGCCGCTTCATCATCGCCGCGGTCTCCGCATGGTCGCGGCCTTCTCCACCAGGCGCCGCAGTTCCTTGATGGGCTCCGCGCTGTCGTCCACCTGCAGGCGCAGCACTACATCGTTGTTGAGCCATACGCCACCATTCTTCTTCACGATGAGCATGGCGGCGCTCTGCATGCCGCGCTTGTCGCCGCCGGCGGCCTGACCGGCCTCGAGCGCCGCGAGCAGGCGCAGCGACAGGTGACCCTCGGTGGTTTCGAACGCCTTCACCATGGCGTTCACCACCTCGGGGCCGGCCAGTATGTTGCCCTGCGCGGTGCAGTAGGCGCCCTGCTTGTCACCGGCCCATTCGCTGGCCTTGGGGCCGGTGTAGGCGGCCACGGTGCCGCGCGCATCGATCACGGCGAACTGGCGCCCCTGCTTGGTCCAATTCTCCGGGCGCGGATCGGGATCACGTTCCCACACCTGCTTCACCACGTCGGCCGGTTTCGCGCCTCCGCGCAGCAGGGCGAGCGCCTGCGGTCCGTAGCTCACATCCACGATGGCCTGCGTAGCCACCACCCCCACGTCGGCCTCGCCCCAGAGCACGCCATTGCCCACCGAGAAGACGCGGCTCTGCACCGCACCGCCCACTTCACCGGTGGCCGGGTCGTAGCCGAGGATGGAGAAGGTGGCCACCGGCGGCCAGGGGGCCGGCGGCAGGGTGGAGAAGTTCCGGTCCGCCTGTTGAGCGGGGAGCGCCGGCGCGATGGCGAGGCCGGCGAGAAGGGCGAGAAGGGAGAAACGCATGCGGGGGAATCAATGTGCGGGGAGGTGGGGGGCAACCAGCCGGCAGACTCGCGTGCCCGGCTGACAGCGACACCCATTCAGGGTGTGGGGTCGTCTGTGGAAGGTCGTGGGTATGTGTCACATCCATCCACCACGCTCCACTCAAGATTGTCACCCGTGAACGGGCCAGCGGTCCGTCGCGCACCCCCGCCGCGGGGAAGTAAGGGGCGCGCTGCGCGCGGGAACCCGTAAGGAGTAACGCGTTGCCACCTGACTGCGCCGCGCGGTGTGGTTGGGTGGCAACGCTTTACTCTTTACGCCGTCAGCGGCCTTCAGGCCGCCGCTACCCCGTCGTATCCGGCGGCACCACCACCGGCGCCGCCGTATCCGCGCTCGGCGCCGCCTGTGTATCGGCCCCCGGGGTGGCGCTCGCGCCACTGTCCGCCGCCACCTTCTTCCTTGGCTTGCGCGACGCGGCCGCGGCCGGAGCCGTCGTTGTCGCCGACGAGACGCTGTCGGCCTTGCCGCCGGTGACCTTCCCCACCATCGCCTTCGCCGACGCGCCCATGGCGCTGATCTGGTCGGCCAATTCGCGCGCCAGCCCCGACGGCTGCTTCGAACCGTAGAACCACACGCCGTACGTCATGGCGCCGGCCATGACGATGTAGGGGAAGATCGACTGCCGGCGCCGCACCGCCACCGGGTCCTTGCGGCGCTTGGCCTCCGCCTTCTGCGCCTTGGTCTTCTGCGTGGAGACGGCCTTGGCCGGCGTGCGCAGACTCGAGTTGTCCACCGGGGTGCGCGACGCCACATGCAGCATGCGCTGCCCCAGCGCGTGCCGGTACATCTCCGCCGTCTGCGTGGGCGTCATCTCCTCCACGGCGTTCGCCAGCGCCACCCCGAACTCCGCCACAGAGGGATAGCGGTCGCCCGGATCGGGAGCCAGCGCCTTATCGAACACCGCCTGCAAGCTGTTCGGCCAGTCGAGATCGTCCCGCACTTCCTCGAGGCGGCGCGGCCGGCTCGTGAGCCGGGCAATGAGCGACTCCTTCGACGAGGCATTGGCGAAGGCCTCGTGCCCCGTAAGCGCAATGAACGCCACCAGCGCCAGCGAGTATTGGTCGGAGCGCGAGTCCAGCACATCCCCCGACAGCTGCTCCGGCGACATGTACTCGGGGGTCCCCACCGCGAAGCCCGTCCGCGTGACCTGCTGCGTGCCGCGCTCCATCGTGCGCGCAATGCCGAAATCCACCAGCTTCACGACGAACGTGCCGTCGGGGCGCTTGGCGATCATGATGTTGTCGGGCTTGATATCGCGGTGCAGGATCCCCAAATCATGCGCGGCCTGCAGCGCGTCGGCGGCCTGCGCCACGATGTCGGCCCCCACCACCGGGTGCATGGCAATCTCGCGCTTGAGCAGCGTCGAGAGCGCCTCCCCTTCGATGTACTCCATGGCGAGGTACACCAGCCCCTCGTCGGTTTCACCGAAGTCGAAGATGCTCGCGACATTGGGGTGCGAAATCTTCGAGGCATTCTCGGCTTCGCGGGTGAAGCGCTGCAACGCCTCCGGTTCGTGCACCAGTGCCGGTCGCATGATCTTGATGGCGCTCTTGCGCTTCATGCGCACATGCTCGGCCAGATACACCTGTCCCATCCCCCCCTCACCCAGCTGCTGGATGATGCGGTACCGGCCGCCCACCATCTTGCCGATGAGGTTGGCTTCGGATTGCGGGACCAGCGGGGTACCGTCCTGCGAACAGAACCCGATGCCCTCGTCGTATTCGGCCCCGCACAGGGGGCAGACCTGGGTGGCACTCACAGCAAGCGAAGCTACAGGCGAGGAACCGGATGGCAAGCACCGCGCACCTGGCCCGACGGTCACCATTTGTGCCCGGGCCGCGCGTCGGTACTGCGCTGCCGGTGCGTTTCGGTATCTTCCAGATCATGCTACGTACCCGATCCCCGATTTCGCGCCGTGCGCTTGCCCTCACGACGCTCGCCGTCTGCGCCGCCCTCGCCGTGCGGCCGCTTCCTGCGCAACCCGCTTCCGGCTGGTCCCAGGCCGGCACCCAGGGCGACTATCGGGTGCGGAACTTCGTGTTTCGTACCGGTGATACCCTCCCCGAACTCACGCTGCACTACACCACGCTGGGACGTCCGCAGCGCGACAGCCGCGGGGTGGTGCGCAACGCCGTGCTCATTCTGCACGGCACCGGTGGCAGCGGGCGCGGCTTCCTGTCGGCCAGCTACGCGGGGGAGCTGTTCGGGCCCGGGCAGCTGCTCGACAGCAGCCGGTACTACATCATCCTCCCCGACGGCATTGGTCACGGCGGGTCAAGCAAGCCCAGCAGCGGGCTCAAGGCGGCGTTCCCCCGGTACGGCTACGCCGACATGGTGGCGGCGCAGTATCGGCTGGTCACCGAACATCTGGGGGTGAACCACCTGCGCCTCATCATGGGCACGTCCATGGGGTGCATGCACGGATGGATGTGGGGGTACAGCTATCCCACGTTCATGGACGGGCTGGCGCCGTTTGCCTGCGTGCCCACGCAGATTGCCGGCCGCAACCGCATGATCCGCACGATGGCCATGGACGCGATTCGCGCCGACCCGGCGTGGAACGGCGGCAACTACACCAGCCAGCCGCCGGGACTACGGGCGGCGCAGATGATGCTGTACATCATGTCGAGTGCACCGCTCGTGCAGCAGGCGCAGGCGCCCACGCGCGACCAGGCCGATTCGGTCATTCGCGCCTACCTCGACGCCCGCATGCGCAGTACCGACGCCAACGATTTCCTGTATCAGTTCGACGCGTCGCGCGACTACGATCCGTCGCCGCATCTGGCCCGCATCAGTGCACCGGCGCTCTTCATCAACTCCGCCGATGATCAGGTGAATCCCCCGGAGCTGGGGCTCGCCGAGGCGCTGGCGGCGCGCATGCCGAAGACCCGCTTCATTCTGCTGCCCATCGGGCCGGAGACCCGCGGTCATGGCACGCATTCGCTCCCGCGCGTCTGGGGAGCGTACCTGCGCGAGTTTCTCACCACGTTGCCGCAGCGATGACGGCCACGCTGGCGCTCGACCTGCCGCGCGCCTCGGTCACGCAGCTCATGACCCGGGCGCTGCGGTTGCGCTGCCCGCACTGCGGCGGCGGTCGCATCTTCGCGTCCTTCTTTCAGCTCAAGACCAACTGCCCTGGTTGCGGGTTGCGCATGGAGCGCGGCGAAGCCGACTACTTCGTTGGCGCCTACCTGTTCAACCTCATCGCGGTCGAACTCATTCTGTTCGTGTGCGTGTGCGCCTTCGTGGTGTTCACGTGGCCCGATCCCCCCTGGGATCTGCTCACGTACGTGACCGGCGCCCTCATGCTGGCGGGGTGCCTGCTCTGTTATCCGTTCGCCAAGACCACGTGGCTGGCGGTGGACCTGGCCATGCGTCCGCTCACGCGCGAGGAGCTCGAGTGGCACCAGCGTGGCGGCGACGTGGGCGACCGGGAGCTCCCGCACCTCTGACCTGGCGCCCATGAAGCGCACCAGTACGTCGGGGCTGCGGCGATGGACACACGTTCGCGCGGTGCTCTGGTTCGAGGTGCGGGCGCAGCAGCGCGAGCCGCTCACCACGCTCTATGCGCTCGTCTTCTTTCTGCTGGCGCTGGGGTACGCGTCGTCCAGTGCGGTGGAGCTGGTCGGCAACCGCGGCGCCGTGCCGCGCACCGCCCCGTGGGCGCTGCTGCTCGCGTTCGGCGGTCTCACCGCGTTCGGTCAGGTGATCACCACCATGATCGCCACCACCGCCATGCTGCGCGACGAAGCGCAGCGCACGCGGGCGCTCGTGGCCACGAGTGGGCTCGATCCGCGCACCTGGTTTCTGGCGCGGCTGGCAGCGGCGCTGGTGGTGATGCTGGCCGTGTATGCCGCCATGCCGCTGGGGGTGGTGGTGGGCACCGCACTCGCCGGCGGCGCCGTGGGGGCCGCAGCGCAGGGGGGCGCACGTGCCTACCTGCTCATCACCGTGCCCACCGTGTTCACGGTCACCATCCTGCTGGCAAGTGCCGCGCTGATCACGCGGCGCGTGCTGGGAGTGCTGGCGGCGGCACTGGCGCTGGTGGGACTCTGGCAACTGGCGCTGGCGCTGGCGGCGCAGCCGGCGGTCGCCACGGTGGGCGCCCTGCTGGACCCCTTCGGCAATGCACCGGTGCTGGTGGCCACACGCGCGTGGAGCGAAGCGGCGCGCACTGCGGACGTGGTGCCGTGGCGCGGCGTGATCGCTGCCAATCGCCTGCTCTGGAGCGCCCTCTCGCTTGCGCTGCTGCTGCTGGTGCTGCGGCGCTACGCCGCGCTGGCGTTCACCGAACCGGTCCGTGCGGAGTCGCCAATGCGCGACGCCCATGCCACACGCACCCTCTCACGGGCCTCGTCGGCCGTCGCCTCGCTGCGCCGCTTCACCGCCTCATGGATGGTGCACGATGGCGGCTGGCGCATTGTCCGTGTGCTGGCGGTACTCAATGCCACGGCCAACGCGGCAGCGCGACCCATCACGAGGACCGCGGGCGAACCGCCCTTCGTGGCCGTCCTGCTGCTTGTCAGCGAACACGCGCGCCTATTCCTCATCCTGCTGGCCACCGTGTATGCCGGCGAACTCGTGTGGCGAGATCGCGATGTGCGCGTGCACGAGGTGGTGGCCGCCCTGCCGGTATCGCGTACGGCGCTGCTGCTGGGGCGCGTGCAGGGGCTGTTGCTGGCGCAGGGGCGCATCGTGCTGCCGCTGGCCGTGTCGGCGCTACTGGTGGCGGCCTTCCGCGGCGATGCCTCCACCACGCACGGTGCCGCGTGGCTGGCCCAATGGGTGGCGTGGAGCCTGTTCGTGCTCTGGCTGCCCTTTGCGCAGCTCACGCTGCTGTCGCTCGCCGTGCACCTGCTGCTCGACCACAAGGTGGCGGCGCACCTGCTGCTCATTACCGGCTGGGTGCTGGCGGTGGTGCTGGATGGTCAAGGGGTGAGCGCCTGGTGGGTACGCTTCGCGGAACCGCCGCCCCTGCTCATCGATGGTGTGGTGGCGTGGGCACCGCTCCTTCAGCGCGGCGCGTACTGGACCGCGGTCAGTGCCGTGCTGCTGCTGGTGTGCCGACGGTTTTCGCGGCAGGGAGCAGCGGGCCGGTGATGAGGGCGAAGGGCACAGGGGCATGCGGAAGGGGGCGAGGCCGAAGGGAAATCCCCTTCCGCCTCGCCCCCTGACCCCCTGCCACCTGCTCCCTCCCTTGTCATCAACGGCCGCGCTACCGCGCGGCCGTTACTTCTCCGTGATGATCAGGTACCGCGACGCCGCCCAGAACTTGGCCGGATCGGTGATGCGGATGTTCTCTCCGCGGAACGAACCGTCCTTCTCCTTCTTGGCCGCTTCGATGAGCCCGGCGTCATGGCGGGACACGATGCGATAGGGGCGGTCGTTGCGCGGCAGTGGAATGGTGAGCACCTCGCGGCGATCGGCGCGAGTAAACCGCGCTTCGTTGAGGGAGCGGGCCGGTACCAGCGTCTTCCCGAGCTTCACGATGAGCAGTCCGCGCGAGCCACCCTCTTCGGTCACCACGCCGTCGGCGAGCAGCTGGCGGCGTGTGCCCACGACGTAGAACACCCGGTTCTCACGCACATCCATCGCCTTCACGGTGTCGGTGAGCACGGCCTTCTCGGCGGTCAGCTGCTCGTTCGCCGTGCGCAGCGAGCGGATCTCCTCCTGGAACACCGCGATTTCCTTGTCCCGCTGTTCGAGGCGCGAGTTGAGATCAGCCAGCAGCGTGGCGGCGGCGGTCGAGTCGGCACGCATGGTGCGCAGCGTGTCGAGGAGCGCCCGTACCTGCGCCTGGCGGGCGTTCAGGCGCTGGCGCATCTGCGTGAGGCGGTCGAGGATGTCCTTCTGGGCTGCCGCGGCCTCGGTCTTCCCCGATTCGTCGCTCGTGTTGACGCCCACCTTGGAGCTGATGCCGCGTACGAGGCGCAGTTCGGCATCCACCTGGTCGGCGAACTTGGACGCTTCGACCACCTGTGCGAGCGCCCGGTCTTTTTCGGCCACGGAGCCGGCCACGAGCCCCTGCAGGGAGTCACGCTCGGCGGTGGCCGACGCCAGCGCGGCGGCCAGGGAGTCGGCGCGCGCAAGGGACGCGGTGTCGGTGCAGGCGCCGAGCGTCAGCGCCGAAAGAAACACCGCAGCGGCGGAAGCGCGCTGGCGAACACGAAAGCGGTGCATGATTGACGGGTTGGAGAGGAGAGCCATCGTTCGGAAGAACGTACCGGGCGCGGCCAGCACCTGAAAGTACCTTCTGTCACAAAACGTGCATCGGCCTGTGAGGTAAATCACACCGCTTGTCCCGGGCCGGCGCGGCCATGCCCCCGCTACATCCAGCCCCGCGCCCGATAGAGCAGGGAGGCCGCCGTTTCGTAGAGGACCTCGCGGAAGGCGGCGCGGCGGTCGCTGGCGCTCTCCAGCCGCGAGGGGGCAAAGCTGCGGGAAATGGCTGGCAGGCACTCCACGGCCAGCCCCTCATGCTCGAGGGCGGCACAGGCGCGGCGGGTGTGCGAGGCCGACGTGATGGCCACCACGCGACGCCAGCCGTGGGTGCGCGCCAGTGCCGCGAAGGCCAGCGCCTCGTCTCGCGAGCTGTGCACATTCGCCACGAACTTGAGCTGCAGCTCCGGGGCAAAGGCGCCCACGAGTTCCCGCTGGTCCCGCTCGGAGTTGGGAATGCTGGCGTCGCGCTCGTCACCCACCACGGAGAGCGCGATGGTGGGAATGGCGCGGCGTTTGGCCTCGCTCACCCCGGACAGCAGCCGTTCCAGGGCCTGCCCCATGACGCGCCCTTCCGGCGTCACGGTGCCGGAGAACACGACCACGGCATCGGGCGGGGCGCCGGCCATGGGGGCGTCACGCCGCACGAACGGCTGAAACAGCGTGCTGGCCAGCGGGGTGTACGCCACGACGCCGTGCACCAGTACCACGCACGCCGTGGCCATCCACAGCCACGCCCCCCAGGCCGAGGTGGCGAGCAGTGCCCCGCCAAACAGGAAGACGGCGCGGGTGATCAGACCGCCCACGCCCAGCAGCGACAGCACCCCCAGCGACCAGAGCAGCTCCATGAGGAACAGTCCCAGCAGCGCCCCGGCGAGCCGCACTCGCCACGCGGGGGCGCGCACGCCCACATCGGCGCCGCGCCCCCGGAACAGCAGATCACTCACACCTTCTCCAGCCGTTCACCATGCGGTCACTCCTGCGTGACCTTCGCCGCGGGCGGCTGGGTGTACTTCTCGAACCAGCTGCGCAGATAGAGCTGGGTGCGCAGGAAGTTGGACGGGGTCGAGCTCGTCCCGTGCCATTCATTGTTGAAGCGGATCATCGCGGTGGGCACTTTGCGGATCTTGAGCGCCTCATAGTACTCCTCGGTTTGCCCCATGGGGGTACGCAGGTCGTTCACGCCCGTCATGAGCATGGTGGGCGTCTGCACGTTGCCCACATACATGAGCGGTGACCGCTTGAGGTGCTCGCTCGGGTCATCCCACGGATACTTGGCGAAGTTGTAGTACCAGCTGGAGCCGTCGGTGGTGCCCACGAAGCTCAGCCAGTTCGTGACCGGGCAGTTGGCACTCGCCGCAGCGAAGCGGTTCGTGTGCCCCACGATCCAGCTGGTGAGCACGCCGCCGCCCGAGCAGCCGAAGACGTACAGGCGGTTGCGGTCCACGTAGCCGCGGTTGATGACGGTATCCACGCCCGCCATGAGATCATCGTAGTCCTTGCCGGGATACGCGTTCTTGATGGCGTTGCCGAAGGCGCTGCCGTAGCCGGTGCTGCCGCGCGGATTGGTGTACAGGATGAGATACCCGTTGGCCGCGTGATCCTGGCGCGCGAAGCTGAAGCCCACGTTGTACATGCTGTGCGGGCCGCCGTGAATCTCGAGCATGAGCGGGTACTTCTTCTTCGGATCGAAGTCGGCGGGCTTCACGATCCACCCCTGGATCTTGTAGCCATCCACGGAGGTGTACCAGACCTCCTCGGTGGTCGCGAGCTGCTTGCCGGCCAGCACGTCGCCGTTCACGTCGGTGAGCCACCGCGGCGCGGGGGTGCGCACGTCGAAGGCCACGATATCGGTGGGACGCGATGCGGTGCTCATGGTCCCCACGGCGAGGAACGACTTGCCGAGATCGGTCACGGTGAGCACCTGCGCCCCCTTGGTCACCTGACGCACCTCACCCTTGAGTGACGCAAAGTACAGGTGGCGGGAGCCTTCGTTCTCGGCGTTGAAGTACACGCCTGACGCATCGGGCGCCCACATCATGCCGGCCGGCGAGCGGTCGAGCTTTTCGGTGAGCGCGCGCGGGTTGCTGCCGTCGGCATCCATCACGTACAGGATCGCGTCCTTCCAGGTGGCGTCGGTGCTGTCGTACCCGGTGTACGCGATGTAGCGGCCATCGGGGCTGGGCACGGGGCTGCCGTCGGGGCCATTGCGCTTCGTCAGCGGCGTCACGGTGCCGCTGGCCACGTCCACCTTGTAGATGTCGCTCTGGCGCCAGGTGTACTCGGCGTCGGCCACGCGATTGGAGGTGAACAGCAGCGCCTTGCCGTCGGGCGTCCAGCTGTTGCCGTTGGCGGGCCACTCTCCGCTGGTGATCTGGCGCGGCGTTCCGCCATCGGCGGGTACGGTGAACAGCTGACGCAGTCCGTTCTCCAGGAAGCCCTGCCGGTCGGCGCGGTAGCGCACCTTGGTCACCACGCGCGGCGGTTCCACCCACTTCGCACCGCGTGGTGCGGCGGGCATGGCAATGCGCCAGTCGTCGCTCTGACGCACGAGCATGCCGAAGGCGATGGACTTGCCGTCGGGGCTCCACTCGATTTCGCTCGGCGCTTCGGTGAGTCGCGTGATCTGCGTGGTTGCCCCTTCGGCGTCCATGTAGCGCACCCACAGCTGCGCCCCGCCCGGTTCACCCGGGGCCACATAGGCGATGCGGGTGCCGTCTGGGCTCCAGCGGGCGTCCGACCCCTTCACGAGGAAGCGGTTCCTCGTGCCGTCGGCGTTCATGATCCACACCGACGATTCGCGCCGATCGTTCAGCTGGTCGATCCAGGTACGCGTGTACAGCACCTGCCGGCCATCAGGGGAGAGCGCGGGGTTGCCGACATCTTCCCAGTTGAAGTAGTCGGCAAGGGTGAGGCGATCCTTGGGCGGCGCGCCCTGCGCCAGCAGGTGAGATGACGGGGCGAGCGTAGCGGGGAGGGCGAGCGCGGCCACGAGCCACACGCGCCGCCACGGACGGGTCAGTTGCTGCATCAGGAGGGATCTCCGGTTGAGGCGGGATGCCCGTGTGCACGGGCACTGCCGCAACGGTGCGCGCCGGGCGCCGTTGCCGCAACCGTGCGGTGCGGTGGGAAGGGGTGGCCGCGCCTGCGGCGCGGCCTTTGTTGACAAGGGAGGGAGCAGGGGGCAGACGGTCAGGGGGAACGGGGAAGAGGGGGCGCCCCTGCTGCCCGCCTCCTCTTCCCCTGCTCCCTGCTCCCTCCCCTGCAAACAAAAGCGGCGCGCCGAAGGCGCGCCGCGTACCACCCAAAACGCTGAAGCCGACCTCAGCGCAGCGAGTCCGCCATGGCCAGCAGGCTGTCGCGCAGGCGCACCGAGTTGGTGTCGACGAACCGGCGCACGCCCTTCCACTGGCGAATGAGGGGGTTGCGCTTGGTGATGGACGTCTCGATGACGCGGCGCTGGGACGTGCTGGCGTGAATCATCTTGCCGTCGCCCACGTAGATGCCCACGTGCGAGATGCGTGAACCGCGCCCGAACGTGAGCACGTCGCCGGGCTTGAGCGCCGCCACATCCCTGGGGACCTCGGCACCGGCGCCGGCCTGCCCCTGCGCCGTGCGCGGCAGCACCACGTCGAGCACGCCCATGGCGTAGCGCACCAGACCACTGCAGTCGAGACCGATACCGGGCTTCGTGCCCCCCAGCTTGTAGCGTGTCCCCACCGAACCGCGGGCCTTGGACACGATGCTGTCGCGCAACCGCTCGGCCGACGCATTGAACGCCGCGAACGGCTTCTTCGATTCAAGGGCAGCCCCACCCACACCCTGCGCCTGTGCCGACGACGTCGCGACGAGCGCGGCGGCGAGCACGGGAAACAAAAGGCGGAGGCGTGGAGTCACGAAGAGGGCGCGGACGGTGATCTGGCAGGCTCGGACCTTATAGACGAGCGACGGTCAAGGTATGTACGAGCCGGCCAATGCACCAGCCTGAAACGTCACGCGGCGGGAACGGTGTGGTGCAGGGCGGCATTCCCGAAACCCGAAACCCGAAACCCGAAACCCGAAACCCGAAACCCGAAACCCGTAACCCGTAACCCGTAACCCGAAACTCCCCGTAGATCGGCGATATCTCGCGTACATCGGGGAGTTTCGAGTTGCGGGTTGCCGGTTGCCGGTTGCCGGTTGCCGGTTGCCGGTTGCCGGTTGCCGGTGGCCGGTTGCCGGTGGCCGGTGGCCGGTGGCCTGCCACTTGGGCCTCCGCGTGCCTCTCCTACCGAATCCCCACCACCTTGTGGGTCTGCACCGACAGCCTCCAACGGGGGTGCGCCAGGCAGTACGCCAGCGCGGCGCGGGTATTGGCCGCCTGGTCCGGCCCGTCCATGGGCTGCAGCAGAAAGTGGCGAAACGCCAACCCCTCGAACCGCTCGGGCATGGCCAGCGGCTGCGGGTACACCAGCTTGATCTCGTCCCCGGTGGTGAGCACCACCGGGGCGTTGGCTTTGGGACTCACGCATACCCAGTCGAGCCCATCAGGCGCCGGCTGCGTGCCGTTGGTCTCGACCGCCACCTCGAACCCCACGGCGTGCAGCGCTGCCACCGCCTCGGCGTCCAGCTGCAGCAGCGGCTCGCCCCCGGTGCACACCACGAACGGCCTCACGTCGGCGGGCGCATCGCCCGGCCACCGGCTCTTCACGAAGGCCGCCAACTCCTTGGCCGTGCTGAACTTGCCCCCATCGGGGCCAACCCCCACGAAATCGGTATCGCAGAAGGTGCACACCGCCTGCTCGCGATCGGCCTCGCGCCCCGTCCACAGGTTGCACCCCGAAAAGCGGCAGAACACCGCCGCCCGCCCGGCGTTCACCCCTTCGCCCTGCAGGGTGTAGAAGCACTCCTTGACCGTGTACGCCACCGTCAGCTCGCGTACGCGATGGGGTCCCGCGCGCCGGCGTCGGCAAAGCCGCGCAGCCGCAGCTGACAGGCGTCGCAATGCCCGCAGGCGGTACCATCGGCTGCAGGGTCGTAGCAGCTCGTGGTCAGACTGTAATCCACGCCCAGGCCCTGCCCGAGGGTCACGATCTGGGCCTTGGTGAGATGCTGCAGCGGCGCATGGATGCGCAGCCGCGACGTGCCCTGCACGCCGGCCGCCGTGGCCAGGTTGGCCATCTGCTCGAAGGCGGCCACGTACTCGGGGCGGCAATCGGGATACCCCGAATAGTCGAGCGCGTTGACCCCGATGAAGATGGCATCCGCCCCCAGCACCTCCGCCCACGCCAGCGCGAACGACAGGAAAATCGTGTTGCGCGCCGGTACGTACGTAACCGGAATCTCGTTGGCCGACTGGTCCACATCGCGGTCCTTGGGCACCGCCATGTCGGCGGTCAGCGCCGAGCCGCCCCACTGCCGCAGGTCAATGTCCACCACCACGTGGTGCGCCACCCCCATGGCGTGAGCCACCCGCCGCGCCGCGTCAATCTCCACCGAATGCCGCTGGCCATACCGGAAGGTCATGGCGTGGGGCGTGTACCCTTCCCGTTTGGCCACGGCCAGTACCGTCGTGGAGTCGAGTCCGCCGGAGAGCAGCACGACGGCAGGGCGCCCCGACGGGGCCGAGTTCGGTTCACCAGTCATATCGCGCGAAAACTAACGGAGGCCGTCTGGCGGGCGTGAGCTCGCCGTCCAATTGCCCCGGCCGCCTCACTTGGCGAGTGTTCCCACATGTTCGACTGGATTTCCGATACGCAGGCGTGGATTTCCCTGCTCACGCTGTCGGTGCTCGAGATCGTGCTCGGCATCGACAACATCATTTTCATCTCCATTCTCTCCGGCAAATTGCCGCCGGAGGAGCAGCCCAAGGCCCGCTCGCTGGGGCTGGCGGGGGCGTTCGTCACCCGCATTCTGCTGCTGCTCTCCATCACCTGGGTCATGCAACTCACGCGGCCGCTCTTCGCGGTGCTGGGGCACGACATCTCGGGGCGCGATCTCATTCTGCTGCTCGGCGGCCTGTTTCTCATCGGCAAGGCCACCATGGAGATCCATCACAAGCTGGAAGGACCCGACGAAGAGCAGGAGCAGGCCGCCCGCGCCGTCCGTTCGCTCTGGACCACCATCGCCCAGATCATGGTGCTCGACATCGTGTTCTCGCTCGACTCCGTGATCACCGCGGTGGGCATGGCCGACGAGGTGAGCATCATGATCCTCGCCAATGTGGTGGCGCTGGCGGTGATGCTCGTGGCGGCGCGCCCGATCAGCGACTTCGTGGATCGCCACCCCACGGTGAAGATGCTGGCGCTGGCGTTCCTCGTCCTCATCGGCACCAACCTGGTGGCTGAGGGCATGGGGCAGCACATCCCCAAGGGCTATACCTACGCGGCCATGGCCTTCTCGGTCCTGGTGGAGATGCTGAACATCCGGGTGCGGAAGAAGGAGGGGGCGGTACGCAGGACGGGTGCCTGACCCCTTCCCGCATAGCGGGCATCACGCTGTCCACGTAAGTGGACAGCCAGAGCCGGCGCATATTGGCAAGTTGCTTTCCTGCAAGTACTTGCGGGCGTCAGCGCCGCTGGCCCCTCCTCTGCGCTGTGGGGGCATGTCCCTCAATTCGGAGTCTCCATGATGTCCTCGGTCGTTCGCTTCGTGGCCGGCGCCGCTGCCGCCTCGACCCTCGTTGCCGGCTCGGCGCTGCGGGCGCAAACCGGTGTTGGCGCGCACCTCACCCCGTACGCCGGCGTGCTGCTCACCGGCAACTGGTATGACGGGCCGGTGGGTACCAACATTGCCGCCACCAATGCCCCCATGGTGGGGGTGCAGGGGGGCATTCCGCTCACCCGTGGCGTGTCGCTGGTGGGCAACCTGGCCTATGCCTCAGGGGATCTGCGAATTGGGGGGCCGCTCAACCTCGGCATCAATGTGGGGTCGGCCAACATTTGGCTGTACGATGTCGGCCTCGAACTTGGCGGCCTTGCCGGCCGTTCACAGGGCATTGCGCCGTTCGTGCAGGGCGGCATTGGCGGCATGACCAACGATCTGCAGGTCCGGGTGCTCGAGGCGCGTTCGTCGAACGTCGCCTACACGGCCGGTGTAGGGGTGGATGTAGGGGTGTCCGACGGGTTGCTGATCCGCGTCCAGGCGAAGGACTGGATTGGCCGCTTCAACTCGGAAGACGCCATCGGGTTTCGCGCCGAGGGCAACCTGGCGCACAACTGGGCGCTGACGGCGGGTGTGAAGCTGCGCTTCTGACGGTGCGCGGCGTGATCCCGGTGCCGGCGTCGGGTCGGTAGGTTGCAGCGGTACGTTCTGCAGCGGCAGGCACTTTCTCCGGACAGTCACGTGGATCAGCTCGCGTTCACCACAGGATCACGTCGCGCCAGCGGCGTGCGCCGCACCCGTCTCCGTCTGCTTCACCGGATTCTGCCGGTGCTCGCCATCATGGCGGGCGCCGGCGCGTCGCGCTCGGCCGCCGCCCAGGCCAACAATACGCCACCCGCTGCCGCCGACAGCACCCGTCCAGCGCCATCGCGCGATCCGCTGCGCGGCTCGCCCAGCAGTGTCGGCGCGCTGGGCTCGCAGGCACGCGGGCTGCAGGATGCCTTCGAGCGCAACCATCGGTTGGGGCTGCGCTTCTACAACGGCGGTGCCGATGCCACCTGCGAAGTGCCGCTGGGGCGCATCTGCTACTGGAACAACAACGGCGACGTGCCGCCGCCGGCCGAGCGGGCCGATGCGAAGCTGGAGCGCGAGCAGCTGATGGAGCTGCTGGGGCGGGCGCAGGCGGCCGACCCCAAAGATGATTGGGTGAGCGGCATGCGCGTACGCTATGCCATCGAGGGCGGCTTCGTGGACACCGCCATCGTGGCGGCGCGCGCGTGCGGCGGCACCGAATGGTGGTGTCAGGCGCTGCGGGGACTCGCGCTGCACAATGCCAACCAGCATGTCGCCAGCGGACAGGCGTTCGAGCGGGCGCTCGCGGCCATGCCCGCCGACCAGCGGTGTGAGTGGACCGACATCACCATGTGGCTCGACCCGTTCCAGCATGCGAGCTACAAGGGGCTGGGGTGCGACGGCCGCCGTGCGCGCAACGAGCGTATCTTCCGTCTCGCGCAGCCGCTCTGGATGCTGCCGGGCAACGACCTGCGCAACGAGTTCTACGCGCGGCGCACCATGTCGCGCGTGCACGCGCTGGGGCGCATTCCGTACGACCTGCAGTGGGGCGATGACCTGCTCGAGTCGCAGGTACGCTACGGTTGGCCCACCGCGTGGTCGGTGCAGAACGGTGGGGTGGCCGACCCGCGCCCGCCGCAGGTCATCGGGCACGAGCCCACGCCCAGCTACGACTTCATGCCCACCGTGGAGGCGATCGAGAATCCGATCACGTCCACGTCGGCCGACTGGGATCCGCGGCGCAAGAAGGCGCGCATGCGCTACAGCACGCGCTACGCCGCCGGCTACGGGGCGCTGCCGCATCAGTTCGCGCGCTTCCGCCGGGGTGACACCACGTTGCTGGCGGGCGGCTATCGGCTCATGCGCGAGCTCGAAATGGGACGCGCACCGTACATGGCGGGGCTTACGGTGGACCGCCTCGACGACACCCCCGCGCGCACGGTGACGAAGGACAGTGCCGGCGCCAACGGGGCGCTGCTGGTACCGCTCATGCGTCCGTCGCTGGCGAGCCTCGAGGTGCTGGCGCCGGTGGGGAAGCGGGTGGCGCGCGTGCGCACCACGGTACAGCCGCTCACCGGCGAGGTGCGCCTCTCCGACTATCTGCTGCTGCAGCGCGGTGATCCGTCGCCCACGCCCAGCCTCGAGCGTAATGCCGGGCAGGCGTACGGCTCGCTCGAAATCGAAGGCGGTACGCAGATCGGCATTTACTGGGAGATGTATCGGCAGGCGAGCCCCGCCGCGCCGCTGCAGGTGTCACTGCGCGCCACGCGACTGGGGGCGAGCTTCATGCAGCGGTTGGGGTCGTCCATCGGGCTGTCCAAGGCGCTCACGCCGGTGTCCATTCGCTACAATGACAACGGGCGTCCCGATGGTGGAGCCGGGCGCAGCCTCACGCTGAACTTCCCCAACGTACCGGCGGGCGAGTATCAGCTCACGCTCATGGTGAGCGGCGCCGGCATCACCGACTCCACCACGCAAAGGATCAACGTGCGTCCGCGGCGGTGAGGGGGGCGGGGGGCGGCGGCAAGCGCGTGCGGCAACGACCAAAACAACAGACGGCAGACGGCAGGAACTGCAGCACGCAGTACGCTGGAATGCGGAAAAACAACACGGCGGCGTGCGCTGCGCGCCGCCGCCGATGTCCCAACCGCAAAGGAAATCGGGCGCCCTGCGAAGCAGTGGCGCCCGTTTTGTTCGACCACATCCCTGCCGTACT
>NZ_JAJTHI010000028.1 GCF_021298855.1 Gemmatimonas sp. | reverse complement strand
TCGACCGGCTTGTAGCGGGCCATGACAGATCTCGACGAGGGACGAAAGAGACCGCAGTTTTCCTGTGAGGCCAACGGCTCGACGCCCGGAGAGTTCCGTTTCCACATTCGTCGCGCGGGACTTTTCCTACAGCCTCGTTAGACGATCGGCGGGCGCACGCACCCCATCACCGACTCGCCCGCCGCGTAAGCCGATAAATCCACCACACCAGCCCGGCGAACATGGCGAGCCCGCCCCAGAGCGCGATCGGCTCGAAGCCCGCGCCCACCACCGCCAGCGGCGCATCCTTGCCGGTGGCCGCCACGATGCCAGCGAAGGCCACGCCGAACAGACTCTCGCCCACGATCAACCCGGTCGCCGCCAGCACGCCGAAGCGCTTCGCGGTTTCCGGATCCGGCTGGCGCTCCGCCCACGCGTCGTAGCGCGTGCCGATTACCGAGCCCACCACAATCAGGAGCGTGAGCGACATGGGCAGGTACACGCCCATCCCCACGCCAAGAGGCGGCAGGCGCAGCTTGCGGGCGCGACCGAGCAGTTCGTCGATCGCGATGATCACCACTCCGATCACCGCGCCAAGCCCCAGCAACGGCCATTCGAGATCGCCGCCGAGCACCCCCTTGGCGAGCGCAGAGATGAGCAGGGCCTGCGGCGCCGCGAGCGCCTGTTCACGCGCGCCCGGGGCACCGGCAAAGCCGAAGGCGTTGTTGAGCAGGTCGAGCACGCCCGGAATGGCGAGGCTGCCGAACCCTACGCCAATCACCAGCGCCACCTGCTGTCGCCACGGCGTGGCGCCGACCACCTGGCCGGTCTTGAGGTCCTGCAGGTTGTCGTTGGAGATGGTCGCAATGCCGAACACGATCGCGGTGGCGAACAGCGCGTACGCCACCATTGCTTCGGTGGTGGTCACGTCGCTGCCGCGGCCGATGAACGCCAGCATCATGAGTGACACGCCCACCACCGCGAGAATGCCCACGCCGGAGATGGGACTGTTCGACGCCCCAATAAGCCCCGCCATGTAGCCACACACCGAGGCAATGACGACGCCGGCCAGCAGGATGTACACCACCGTGGTGGCGATCAGCACGCCGCTGTGCACCGCCAGCGGCCCGCCGGCGATGAACTGCCAGAGCAGGAACGCGATGGGAATCATCGTCACAAGAATCACCAGCGCGACCTGCTTGATGGGAAGGTCGCGCTCGGCGAGCGGCAGCGTCTCGCCACTGCCACGCGCGGCATTCGCCGCCAACGCCGAGCGGATGCCGCTGATGATGGGGCCGATGATCTTGAGCAGCGTCCAGATGGCGGCGACGCCGATGGTGCCGGCACCAATGAAGCGGGCCTTCGCCCGGAACACCCCGTTCGCGATGGCCACCACGTCGTCACCCGCGACGCCCTGGCTGAAGTACGGCACGAGGCCCAGCCACGTGATCACGATGCCGGTGAGCATCGCCATGCCCACCGACAGCCCCACGAGATGGCCCACGCCCAGCAACGCGTAGCTGAGCGAGGTGGCGGCACCGGTGGCCCCCGCGCCGACTCTGATGTACTTCGCGATCTCGCCGACCATCAGCTTCATCGCGATCAGTAGCGAGATGCCGGCCGATGCGAGCGACGTGACGATGATGGTGCGCAGCCCCTGCTGGTTCTCCGCCGCGCCACTCCCCTCCGCCGATCCGATGCGCAGCACCTCGGCGGCGGCCATGCCTTCGGGATATGGCAGGTCAGAGCCGGTCACCAGCGCGCGGCGCAGCGGCACCGAGAACATCACGCCAAGAATACCCCCCGTGGCGCACACCGCGGCGGTGGTGACGAACGGGAAGCCCTGCCAGTAGCCAAGAATCACCAGCCCCGGCAACACGAAGATGATGGCCGAGAGCGTACCCGCCGCCGACGCGATCGTCTGGACGATGTTGTTCTCGAGGATGGTGCCGCCGCGCAGGAGGCGGAGGATGGCCATCGAGATCACCGCCGCCGGGATGGAGGTGGCGAAGGTGAGGCCGACCTTGAGGCCGAGGTAGACGTTCGCGGCGGTGAAAAGGAGGGTGAGGAGTCCGCCGAGGATGACCGACCGCAGGGTGAGTTCTCGCATGTCGGCAATAATGCGGGGCGGGCAGTGTGCCGGCTACCGGCGGCCACGCGGTTCGTGAGAATGGGCGGAATGGTCAGCGCCACCGTTACATGGCAGAAGCCGGTACGCCGAAAGTGTGAGCGGCAGCACCGTCACCGGACCTCCTCCTCGGTAGTCTGGGGTGGAGGCACGTGTACATTGGTGATGACTTCCCCTGAAGCATTTCGAGACTTCGACGAATGCGAACCCTACGATTGATTGCGGCGGGACTGCTGGCCGGGGCTGCGGCCTGCGGCGACCTTGCCCCCGAGGCCGCCGGTGTGCCGGTGGCGACGGCGGTACACGCGGGCCATCAGCAGCAGGCAACGGTCGGGACCGCGGTGGCGGTGCCGCCCTCGGTGCGCGTGACGGATGCCGCGGGACGCGGCGTGCGCGGGCTGAGCGTGACCTTCGTCGTTATCTCGGGCGACGGTTCGGTGCGCGACCCGGCGACGGTCACCAACGATTCGGGGGTGGCACGGGTCGGTGGCTGGACGCTCGGGCCCGCGGTTGGCACCCATACGCTCGCCGCGCGTTTCTCCGGGTTGCCGGAGGTGACATTCGTGGCCACCGCCACCGCACCCGTAGGGCAGGGGTCGCTGACGCCGGTCGCGGCGTCGGACAACCAGTCGGCGGGGGCGGGGGCCGCGGTGCCCAATGCGCCGGCGGTCGTGGTGCGCAATGCGGCCGGCGCCCTGCAGTCGGGGGTCACCGTCACGTTCGCCGTGACGTCGGGCGGCGGATCGCTGGCGGCCACCAGCGGCGTCTCGAACGCGCAGGGGGTGGCGACGGCCGGCGCCTGGCGGCTGGGCAGTGCGCCGGGGCGCAACACCGTGTCGGCGTCCGCCCCCGGGTACGTGGCTGCCTCACTCGCCGCGACGGCGGTCGACGCCACGGCGCCGGTGCTCGATCGCACCGTGATCGTCTCGGGCCTCGAAGTGCCGTGGGATATTGCCTTCGCGCCCGATGGCGCAATGCTCTTCACCGAACGCCCGGGTCGCGTGCGCGTGGTACCGCCGGGTGGCGGCGCGCCGCGCACGCTTGCACAGCCGAGCGACGTTGCGGCGGCCGGGCAGAGCGGGATGCTCGGCCTCGCGATCGACCCGCAGTTCGCGACGAACCGCCACGTGTACACCTTCCAGTCGTTCCGGGCCCCCACGGGCGCGCGAGACAACCGCGTTGTGCGCTGGACGGTGGACGCGGGCTGGACGACGCTGAGCAACCGCACGGACATCGTGACCGGCATTCCCTGGGGGAACGGGGGCGCGCACTCGGGCGGGCGCATTCGCTTCGGCACCGACGGCCACCTCTACGTCACCACTGGCGACAACCGGATTGGTCCCATCCCGCAGGACCTGCAGGGGTTGGGGTCGAAGGTGCTGCGCGTAACGCGCGACGGCGCGGGGGCACCGGGCAACGGCACGTTCCCGCGGCCGGCGGACTCCCGCATCTTCGCCTACGGTTTCCGCAACCCGCAGGGGCTCGCCGTGCGCGGCAACGGCCAGGTGTTCACGTGTGAGCACGGGCCGGTGCATCGGGATGAGGTCACGCTGATCGCGGCCGGTGGCAACGGTGGCTGGGATCCGATGAATCCGGGCGATCCGACGTACCGCGGCTACGAAGGGCAGTGGCCGATGTCCGACTCGATCAAGTTCCCGGCCGTACTGCGTCCGACGTGGACGACGGGGAGTGTCTCCGAGGGGATGTCGGGGTGTGGTTTCGTGACCGGAACGGCGTGGCGCGCATGGGACGGGGCGCTGGTCGTGGGGCTGCTTGCGGGGCGCCGGGTGCAGGTACTGCGGCTGTCGGCCGATGGGCGCTCGGTGTTGCTGGCGGCTCGGGCGCTGGAGTTCGGGGATCGCATTCGCGCCGTGACGCAGGGGCCGGATGGAGCGCTCTATGTGGCGACGGATGGGAAGTCGGGTGGCGACGAGATCTGGCGGGTGGCACCGCGACCGTGATCATGGGATCCACCGTCGCTCCACGTTAGGCATAGGCATATCCTACGGCCACACACCCCTGCCAGCAGCGCGGCCTCTTCTGGTTCTGGCCGCGCCACGAATCCCACATGGCTTGACGGCGCGCGGTTTCCGGGTGACGATCGTCAGGTGCTGGTTGCTGTGCCGGTGTGGCTCCCGTCGTGCTCACCTCTCCGTCCCTTCGTGCTGACCATGCGCCCGAATCCCGGTTCGCCTCATCGTTCCGCCATGGCGCTCCGCCTCGCCATCGGCCTGAGCGTGGCGTTGCTCAGCGCCTGCGGGGACTCGCCAGTCGGTCCCGAACCGCCGCGCGTGGTACGCAGCACTCTGGACACGCTCACACCGCGCGGGTACGTGGCGATCGCGGTCGACTCCATGCGAGGGCGCTCCGTCAACACGGCACGCGTGAACTGGACCGATTTCCGCAGCCGCTATCTCGCACGGGCGGCCACGGTGCCTACGCTGCGGGACACGTACACGATCATCACATCCGCGCTGCGCGAACTCGATCCGCACAGCAGCATTTCGCCCCCCAATCAGCTGCCCGGCTCCTCCGACGCGCCGACTGATCGCCCGGACCAGCGTGTGAACGGGCGCATGATCACGCCGCGCCTGGGCTACGTGTGGATTCCCGGCTTCATCGGTCGTAGCCAGTCGGGACGGGTGGATACCACGCACGCGCTGTTGCGCGAACTCGACGCCAACCGCCCCTGCGGGTGGATCGTGGACCTGCGGCACAACAGCGGCGGCTTCGTGTTCGCCCTCATGGCGAGCGTGGGTCCGCTGTGGAACACCGACAACGGTTTCGCGGGCGGGCTGCAGTACAGCGGCACGTATCGCGAGTTCTGGTACTATCGCGACCGCGGGAACAATGGGGTCTTCGGCCTCAGCAACCTGCGCGATTCGGCGGAGTTGGTGGTGCCCAACCCGTTCCGCCCCACCCGACGCGGGCTGCCGGTGGCGGTGCTGATCGGCAGTTCACAGGTGACCTTGCCCGACGGCCGTGTCGCGCGTTCCGTGACGGCCAGCGCGGCCGAGGCCATCACGTTGGCCTTTCGGGGTGGCCCACCGTCGCGCGTGTTTGGACTCCCCAGCATTGGCGTGGCCAGCGGGCGCGACTTCTTCTTCATGCCCGATTCGGCGCGCGTGGACATCACCGATTCGTACATGTTCGCGCGTGACGGATTCACACCGGGCGACCGGCCAATAGCGCCGGATCAGGAGGTGGCGGGAGGGATCGCGCGTACCATCACGGGCGACGCCGCCGACCCCACCGTGGCCGCGGCGATCACGTGGCTTCAGGCCCGCAACGAATGCACCGGTGTTCCCGCAGCCCCGCAGCAAGCCGGCGGCGCCCGGTCGGTCCTCGACCGACTGCGGGCAGCGCCGCCCGCCGCCGACGATCGTCGGCGACCGAAGGGGCCGGACTTGGTGTTTCGTCGCGGGGGGACGCCGTAGGGTCCCGTCGAACACACCCGCGAGTTGGCGGCCTCCGGTTCATGCGCACACGCCCGCCTGCCTGCCTGCCCTTTTCGTTCGCATCGCTGGCTCGCAGGGAGCCTCTTGGCGCTGGTGGCTACCATGCTTACGATCGGACCGCAGGGCGTGTCGCCGAGACCATCGACCGCCTCGATCGCATGAACGCGGTGAGTGAGATCATCGTGGTGGGAATCGTACCGGCCGATCGCATGCGAGACTACTCCCACCCTGGGTACGAGGCGTACGGCCGCGGCATCGTGCAGCAGCTCAAGCCGCGCATCGACACCCGGGTGCGCCGCTGCACCGGCCCGCGCCACACCGCCGTGATGGGGTCGTCGCTTGGCGGCGTGTCCGCGCTCTACGTGGCGTGGCAGTACCCCGAGCTGTTCGGCATGGCCGGGTGCCTCTCGAGTACATTGGGCGTGATGGACGATCTGTTCGCGCGTATCGCCGTGGAACCGAGGCGCGATATCGCGGTGTACCTCGACAGTGGATGGCCACGGGACAACTTCGACACCACCCACGCCATGCGGGACCTGTTGATTGCGCGCGGGTCGTACGCAGAGTCGTGATCCACTCCGGCAAGACGCGTGACACCACCACTCAAGCACTGGCATCTTCTCTCGGCGTCGGAGGTCACCGATGCGCTGGCAGCGAGCGCAACGTACGGGCGTTCGACCGCTGAAGCGCAGGCCCGATTGGCGCAGCGCGGCCCCAAAGAACTGGTCGAGAGTGGAGCCGGCGGAGCGTAACGTGATGCGGCGGCCTCCTCACTCACCGCAGTCGGGGATCTTCAGCGATGGCATGGGCTGGCAGGTCGCATGGACCGGTCTCTTCATCGGCCTGGTGACGGTGGTACTTGGCTTCGCCTACCACGAAACCAACCCTGGTGGCCCGTGGCAGACGCTGATGTTCACCACACTCGCAATCATGCAGGTGTTCCAGGCACTCGGCACGCGCTCGAACCGCGAGTCCCTCGTCACGACCGGCCTTGCCAGCAATCCCGTCATGCTCGGTACCATCGCCCTGATCATCGTGCTGCAGGTCATCGCGGTGTATGCGCCGGTGCTGTCCACGACGGTGCTGCAGGTGCAGCCGCTTGGCGCACGCGAGTGGCTCCTGGTGTTCGGTGCGGGTGGCGCGATGTTGCTCAGTACGGAATGCGAGAAGTGGTGGCAGAGGCGGCAAGGACAAGCAGTGTGAGGGGGTTGTGCGAATGCTGGTACGCATGCTGATGCGATGCGTGACGACGGCGTGCGCTGTCTCCCGGTCTCCTGCGTTGGGGTGCAGCAAGACGCCTGACGTGAGCGCCCCACCTGCCGTAGAAGTGCTCAGCGCCCATCCTCGCCCGTTACCGCCGGTTCGTCGGGATTGTCATCCTCGACACGCGACCACCACGTGGCGCTCGACGCCCGCCGCCGTCTCCGACGGCGCATTTCCTCGCGGGTAATGAGCACTGCCGCCAGCAGCGCCACGACGATGACGATAACGGTTGCGGTCAACACGAGGGGAAGCGAAGGGAGTGCATGGAAAGAATCTATGGCGAGGCGGCAACCGTTCCCGCCACCCCGTGGTCGCCTTCAGCAGTGCGAGCACTGCCCTGTCCAGTGCCTGGTGTCTCCTCTGTCTTGGCGCGCCTTTTGCTCATAGCACGGTGAGCAATCGCCTCGTTACGACCTCGCCGCGGCCACCGAGCGCCGCTGGTGCAGCCTCAGCCGTGGCGAAGCGATTCGTGACTCTCCCGCCGTCAACACCAGGAGCAATCGCATGCATGGGTTCGTACGGAACATTGAAACCACCGCCGTCATGAATGAGGAATTTCGGCGGGTGCTGTATACGGCGACGCATTGCCAACTAGTGGTCATGGCGTTGAAGCCCACCGAAGAGATCGGCACGGAAGTGCATACGCTGGATCAGTTCTTTCGTGTGGAGCAGGGAACAGGCGAAGCGATGATCGATGGTGTGCGGTCTGCAATTCAGGCTGGCTTTGCGGTCATTGTCCCCGCCGGGGCCAAACACAACATCATCAACACCGGTTCGGTCCCGCTCAAGCTCTACACCATCTACGCGCCTCCCAATCACCGGGACGGCGTGACGCACCATACGCGCGCCGACGCCGAGGCCGACACCGAGCACTTTGACGGCCACACGACGGAATGATGGGGTGTGCACCGCGGCCCGTGCCGAGATACCGAAGCGGCCGGGCCACGCGTGTCAGCGATTTGCCCTCACGATCTGCCCGTCCACGACTTCAATGATGCGATCGCAGCGACGCGCGAGGGCATTGTTGTGGGTGACGATCAGGAAGGTGGTATGGTGCTCACGGTTGGCCTGCCGCATGAGCGCGAAGACGGCCTCGGCCGATTTCGTGTCGAGGTTGCCGGTGGGCTCATCAGCCAGCACCAACGCCGGGTTCAGGGCAAGGGCACGCGCCATGGCCACGCGCTGTTGCTGACCACCTGACAAGTTATTGGCCAGATTGTGCTCCCATGCCTCGAGGCCCATCTGGACCAGCAGGGCATGCGCACGGGCGCGCATCTCCGCTGCAGGGAGGTGTCGCTCGATGAGCATGGGCATCATCACGTTTTCGAGCGCGGTAAACGCCGACAGCAGATGGTGATGCTGGAACACGAAGCCGATCGCTTCGCTGCGTAGCCGGGTGAGGGCACGGTCGTCCAGGGTGCGGGTTTCCTGCCCGTGAATGAACAGGCTCCCGGAGGTTGGGCGATCCAGGAGTCCGATGATGTTGATCAGCGTGCTCTTCCCTGATCCCGATGGGCCAATGAGTGCCGCAAACTCACCGGCCTCGAGCGTCAGGTCGATGCCGTGCAGCACCTCCACCTCGGCAGGCTGGCCCACATTGTAGCACTTGGTCACCCCATCAAGCTGGACGATCGGGCCGGTGCGCGCGCTGTCAGCCACGGATGGCCACCACGGGGTCGAGTCGCGACGCGTTGAGAGCCGGAACCGAGGCTGCCAACACGCCGGTGACCGTCGCCAGCAGCACCGTCAGGAGCAGCAGCACCGGTTCCACCGAGAAGGGAAACAGTTCGCCGCCGTCGGGAAGACGGACCAGGTCATGGAAGAGCTTGAGCGCACCGCTCCCTACGGCCGCCCCCACCAACGCGCCCAGCAGGCCGAGCAGTGCCCCCTGCAGCAGGAATACGCCGAGCACCTGACGTTGGGAGGTGCCCATGGCCCGGAGGATGCCAATCTCCTGGGACCGCTGAATTACGGTCACACTGAGCACGCTGGCGATGCCGAAGGCCACCGACAGCGCCACGAAGAGCTCGATGGTGACGAACGACATCTCCTGCGCACTCAGGGTGCTGAAAAGCTGCGCGTTCGTGCTGATCCAGCTGTCGGCCTGCATTCCCGTGGCCGCGGCGAGTTGTACGGCCACCGAGTCGGCGGCAAAGAGATCGCGGACCGTGATGTCGATGGAGGTCACGCCGCCGGCGAGATTGGCCAACGTCTGTGCCGTCCTGAGGGCCACGAACGTGGACCGCTGGTTGGCGCCCTTGTTGCCCAGGTCGAAAATGCCACTCACCGTAAGCCGGCGCGTGGTATTGCCTGCCGTGGTAATGCTCAGTTTGTCTGCCACGGAGAGCCCAAGTTCGCGCGCGAGCTCGCTGCCAATGATGATTTCCTCGGTGGACAGCCGGGGCTCACCGCTGACGAGGTAGTCGGGGAGCCGGACGATCCGGAAGTACACCGCCGGCTCGATCCCCGTAATGGTGATCGAACGACTGGCGTCGCCACGAAGGGCCAGCGCGGACGTGGATACCGTTGGCGTGACGTTGGTGACCTCGGAGTAGCTCTTCACCTCGCTCACGATGGTCTGCCACTGATCGATGGACCGCTGCCGCTGCACGGGGCGCTGGATCACGGGGGCTTGCACGACCGCGGCCGTACTGACCCGCAGCGGACGAGGCAACTCCTCGGGCGGGAGAATCTGGATGTGCGCCTGTGCCGTCAGGGTGCGCGTGACGAAGTTGGCTTGCAGCGAGGCGAGCATCGCGGACATGAACACGATCACGCCTACGCCAATGGCGATGCCGGTCATGATGAACAGCGTCTGGGCGCGCCCTTGTCGCAGGAAACGCAGCGCGACGATCCACTCGAAAGGCGCCCAACGGCTCATTGGGTGGCCGACCGGGGGACACGTGCGGCCGTAGCAGCGGCGGTCGCCTGCACACGAAGGCGATGTCCGTCCTCAACCGAGTCAGCCGAGCGCGGCACGATCAAGTCGCCTTCGGAGACCCCCGAAAGAATCTCGGCCTTGCT
This sequence comes from Gemmatimonas sp., assembly GCF_021298855.1. GTDB lineage: Bacteria > Gemmatimonadota > Gemmatimonadetes > Gemmatimonadales > Gemmatimonadaceae > Gemmatimonas. The sequence continues at coordinate 12,625 of NZ_JAJTHI010000028.1, read as the reverse complement.
GCCGCTCACAAGGCCGACCTGAACCGGGCGTTTCCGGGCGCGCCCATCGCTGGCCGTCAGTACCCACGCGTTGGGGGTGTCCAGTTCATGAATGTCCGCCGTGGGTACAATGAGGGTGTGCGGACGAATCGCCGCCTCGATATCCACGGTGACCGTCATGTCCTGCCGCAGGTACGCAGGCGGTGTGGGAACGCGCAGCTTCACCTCTACCGATGCACGAAGGCGGTCCACGGCCGGATTGATATAGTGCACCCGCGCGGGAAACGTCTCCGTCGGATAGGCATCCACGGACGCCATGGCGGACTGTCCCACGGCGACGAGTCCGAGGTTGCGCTCGTCGATGCGCACCACAATATCGACATCGCCCACCGGCGAAAGGACCATGAGTTCCTTGCCGGGCTGTACGACATCGCCCGCCTCGATCGTCCGGCCTATGAGCACGCCGGCTCGCGGCGCCGTGACCACCAGGTAGCCCGCGCGCGCTCGAACCGCCTCGAGGTTGGCCTGCGCCTGCGCGAGCTGCGCTTCGGCCAGCACATAGTCGCTCCCGCCGGCACTGTTCGCAGCCACCTGCAGCTCTGCCGACCTGACGCGGGCACGGGCGACTTCGAGAGTGGCCAGCGCGGCATCGCGTGATGCCGGTGAATCGAACCCGAGTGCGGCCAGGTTGCGATCGTACTTCTGTTGCTCATTGCGCAAGACCGTCGTGGCTTCGGCGAGAGAAAGACGGGCCAACGGCAGTGTGGTCACCTGCACCTGTCGGAGCTTCGCCACTGCCTGGGCCAGCTGCCCCTCGGCCTGTACGGCGAGCGCACGGGCTTCGCGCGCGTCGAGCAGCAGGAGTGTATCGCCGGCGCGTACCCGCTGCCCTTGCGCCACCGGGATACGCATGACCACCCCCGTGACCTGGCTGCTGACAGAAACCCGGAACGGAGTCTCGACATGTCCACTGGCCACGAGCGTCTGCACCAGGTCGGCGCGGAGCACGGGGGTGACCGTGACTCGTGGACCCAGCAGTAAGGGGCGTCCAATACCCCAGGCCAACACAACGATGCCGATGGCCACCGCGACGAGCCAGCGCCAACGGGTACGTCTGGGTGCGCGGCGGTGGCGCACGCTGGTGACGCGCCCGGACACCGCCAGTGCTTCCGCACGTGGCAGGCTCGGCGCGGACGGAGCAGACTTGGCCGTGGGTGGCTCCGCGGCGGACGCCGGAGGCGGCACGGGGAGTGCCTCGCCATCCGGATCAGGCGAAGGCATGACAGACAGTGTCGCGCCGGAGAAGGCGCCTGCTCAGCATGGTACACTCACGGAGATGGCGACGAGCGTGCGTGAGGGGACTGGTCTCGGCCAGTGCTGCGGCGCGGGGCTCTGTCCGGACTCGATGAATAGCCGCCTGATCATCTACGGAAACATACCGCATGCCCGGTGCCAACAGCCAACGAACCAGCCTCAGGCAATGGCGCCCGCTGCAGCCCGCGTGCCGCTGACGACCGACCGCCGATGACACCCAGCCTGCGGAACAGCCGCGCCGGATCGATGCCCGGCTAGTGCCGAGTCTGACCGCTCCCGGTAATCACCCACTTGGCGCAGGTGAGCTCCTCGGCGCCCATGGGGCCGCGCGCATGCAGCTTGTCGCTGCTGATGCCGAGATGATGGGGAGCGCACCGGCCTCCTGCAGCGCCTCGAGGGCGAGTCGCAGGTTGAGATAGCGCCGACGATCCTGGAGGTCGCCGTGCGTGAGCAGCACCTGGGCGGCGTGCACCCCGTGCGGCTGCAGCAGGTCGATGTACTGCTGCATGAGGTGACTCTGCCCCACCGCGGCCGCGGCCTGGAGCTGCGGGATGGTGGTAGGGCGTCCGGCATAGCCCAGTCGTGGCCAGCCGAGCCCGATGGCACCGGAGGACACGAGCAGCACCGAGCATCCAGCAGCGCGTGCGCGCAGCAGTTCCTCGAGCCGGCGCCCGAGGCGCTCCCGGTCGATTTCATGGGCGTTGGCGAGCAGGGCGCGGGTGCCCAGCGTGACGACAATGCGACGGCTGTTGGCGAGGGCGGCGCGGCCAGACATGAGGGGCAGGTGTGAAACGTGCGGAGGAAGACGCGGGTAGAGATGCACAACGCCCAACGGAAGAACAACGTGTTCCCGGTGGCTGTTCGTTCGGCGCCGGACTGGTCGTCGTGTCTGCCGCGCCCTAGCTTCGGCCGTGAGGCCCCTGTCTCACGCCCTACACCCTTACTCGCCTCCCATCTCATGATCGACGCGAACAAGCTGCTCGCCCAGTTCCTCGGCGCCAACGCCACCGGGTCGCTCCGTCAGGCGGGTGGCGCGGCAAAACAGCAGCTCGACGCTCTGGGGTTGGGCGGGTTTGGCGGCGGGGCCGCCGTGGGAGGGCTGTTGGGCCTCATGCTTGGCGGCAAGAAACTGAAGAAGATGGCCAAGGGGACGGTGGGCTATGGCGGTGCGGCGATTGCCGGCGCGCTGGCCTACAAGGCCTATCAGAACTGGCAGCAGGGGAAGGCCGCCGCCACGGCGCCTGTCGCCACATCGGCCGATGCGGGGCAGGTGGTGCGGGAGTTCGCGGTGGATGCCAATCCTGCCGCTGATGGGCGGCCGTTTCAGCTGGCGCTCATTCAAGCGATGATCGCCGCCGCCAACGCCGATGGGCATATCGATGCCACCGAACAGCGGGCGCTCTTCGAGCAGGTCGAGAAGCTGGGGCTCGACGCGGAGAGCAAGGCGTTCGTGTTCGATGCGCTGGCACGCCCCGCCGACCTCAAGGCGATTGCGGCGTCGGCGCGCGGCATCGAACAGGCGAGTGAACTGTACCTGGTGTCGCGGCTGGCCATCGATGTGGACCACCCCGCCGAGCGTGCCTATCTCGAGGCGCTGAGTCACACGCTCCACTTGCCGGCTGAGCTGGTGGCGCATCTGGACCGTCAGGCCGAGGGCGAGCCTCGAGGCATCCAGTGAGCACGGGTGCCGGGACGGCGTCACCCCGCAGCGCCATCGTGCTTGGTGCCTCCGGCTCGGTGGGCGGTGCGCTGATGCGGGCGTTGCTGGGCAGTGGGGCGTTCAGTACGGTGGTCACCGTGGGGCGCACGTCTCAGGCCGCACTGCTGGCAGAGGCGAAAGGCGCGCGGGTGGCGTTGCGCGAGGTGCTGGTACCGGTCATGACGCCGGAGCAGCTGCAGCAGGCAACCCGTGACGCGGTCAATGCACTCGACGGCGAGGTGGTGGGGCTGAGCGTGCTGGGCATTGGTGCGGGCACGGCGAAGCTCTCCCTGGCGCAGCATCGTGATGTCGATGTGGCCCTCAACGCCGCCTTCGCGCGCGGATTGGCTGCCTCGGGAAAGGTACGGCACCTCGTGTTCATGTCGGCGGTGGGCGCCAATACCGCCGCTTCCGCGCGCGGGTCGGGGGCCGCGGGGACGTCGCGCTACAATCGCGTGAAGGGAGAGGCCGAAGCGGCGGTACTGGCGAGCGGCATTGCCGTGGTGAGCGTGTTTCGGCCGGCCATGATCATCGGCTCACGGCATACGCCACGGTGGCTGGAAACGCTGCTGCCGCTCTTCTCCTGGGCGACACCCGTGCAGTACCGGTCCATTCGCGTGGAGCAGATTGCTGCGGCCATGGTGGCGGCGGCATGCCACACGCCACCGGCTTCGGCGGTGTACCACTACGGCGAGATGCTGGCGATGGCATGACGCCCGCGGCGCCGCGCCCCCGCGCGGCGCGGTCGGCCGCGGACGATCAGCGGGCTTCGATCAACCGCGCGCGGAGAACATGTATTCGTTCAAGAACCTGATGGTCGTCTCCTGCTCGGCCGCGCGGTGCGCGAGCACATCGCGGCTGCTGATGATGCCGTGCAGCCCCTGGCTGTCGGCCACCAGCAGATGACGGATTTCCCGCGACGTCATGATGGCGCCGCACTCGTCGAGGGTGGTGGCGGGGAGACACGTCACGACCGCCGCGGTCATGACCGCGGATACCGGGGTCGCCGCAGGGTCAACGCCTTGGGCGACGATGCGCCGCAGGACATCGCGCTCCGTGAAGATGCCCAGCACCTCTTCGCCGTTCCTCACGAGTACGGCCCCCAATCCGTTGTCGGCCATGAGGCGTACAGCGTCGAGCACCGACGCCTGCGCGCCAACGGAAACAATCGCGTGTCCCTTGACGTCCAGCAGCGCGGCAACGGTGGTCATGGCGGTCTCCTGGGAGGGCGGGGCGTTGGGTGGCAAGCAGCCGTTGCGGCGTGAGGCCTGCCCCAGCGGTTGATGCTACGCGCCGAGGGGCAATAGTCCAGTCACCGCACTGCCACGTGGGTGCTACCAGCTCCCCATCGCGGCAGCGCCCCCGCGCTTACGCCTGGCGGCGCCGACGCGCCGTGATACCGAGGGTACCCAGCCCGGTGGCCAGCAACAGGAGTGCACCGGGCTCAGGAACGCGCGCGACCGCCACCATGAACTCCTGATTCGGGGTGAGGGACTCGCCGCCCACGATGCGATCAGAGAGCAGGAACCAGTCGTACGTGAGCTGCGAGGCGGTGAGTGTGGTGGGAATGAAGCCGCTTACGTTGAAATAGTTGCTGCTGCCGTAGGCAGTGGACTCGTTCGACATCAGGTTGAGCCCCGCCGGATTGTCGCTGGGGTTGAACGCCGCCGGGTCCATCATCTCCCAGACAGTCCCCTGCACGTTCGTGGCGGTATACCGGCCGGTGGTGGCCGTGTAGTTCGTAACCTGCTCGAACAGCCACGCCGCCCGGAGGTACGCCTGCACCTCGTTCTTGCGAGTCGCGGACAGGTTTCCGGTCAGCGCGCTCAACGTGTAGCTGTCAGTGGTCCCGGTGGCCGGGGCGAAGTGTGCCCAGTCCACGCACCAGATCACGGCATTGGCGAGCGTGAGCGTGCTCCCGAAGGCGAGGTCGGCGCGGTACGGTCCTACCGCACCGGTGAAGCTGCCGCCGTTGAGAGCGCCATTGCTTTGAATGTCACCGCCGAAGGTGAGTGAGCCGTTCACCTGTGCGCCGGCCTGCGAGGGGATCGACGCCGCCAGCAGGATCGCTGCCGAAAAGGTGTGGAGCGCGAGGCGCGTGAACATTGGACGGTTCCGTTCAGAGGGTTCAAAGCCGCCGGCGGTGGCGGGTGTCGACCTCTGCCGTATCACCTTCCGTGCCGGCCGATGGCGGCCGGCCACGTATCTCGCAAAGTGTTGTAGTTCAATGCTTTAAGATATTTCATGGGAATACACTCGCTTCGTCCCCGGTATGGTTGAGTCCGGTTTGTGGCCTTCCTCCCACAGCGACTGCCGGTATGGCTCCACAGCGTCAGGTCGCGTGCCAGCATGGGCGACTCGAGCGGTTCAGCGCGGCGCGGTGCCGTTTCCGTTGGTCTCCAGCAGTTCCCGGTCGCTGGCAAAGAGTGCCGTGACCCACGCCGGCGGGGGCATGGGTTCGGTGGCGCCCAGTGAGTGCAGCAACTGCGGGAGGGCTGCGGGCACGTCGCGCCGCCAAATGAGCGCGCGTGTAATGCCCAAGGCCCGCAACTCACCGCCCTGCTCGAAGCGGTGGATGTGGTAGATCCACTTGTCGTCGTGACCGGCCAGCTCCAGCTCCACCTCGAAGCGCGTCCATACCTTGAGCGGCTTGCGATAGATGAGCTTCTGCGAACCCAAGGTGGGCGCGAGTCCGCGACGCAGGATGGCGTCGAACAGTGCGGAGCGCGCGATCATCTCCCAGCGGATGAAGTCCATGTACATGGGGTACTTCGCCGCCGTCATCACCCGAAACCCGTCGCAATCGAAGAGCCGCACACGAAAAGTGCGCCGAATGGTGGCGTCGAAGCGCACGCGAGGCCGAGTGAAACGCGAGGCGAGCATGCGCCCGATGGTGAACCAGTAGTGCAGCACGTCTGTCCCCGAGGTATAGTAGATGATCACTCGGCGTAAGGTACCGCGCGCGGCGCGTCCGGGAGGATGCGCTCGCGGTGGCCTGTTGCCAGTCATGACGCCGACGACTGCAGCGCACCCGTCCCCCCCTCGCGTTCTCCTTTATGCCCAGTGTCCTGCTCCTGACCGCGCTTCTGCACACCGTGGTACCGCAGCCGCCGGCGGCCATCCCGGCAGACCGCATCGCGCCCGCGCTGCAGCGACTCGCCGACAGCATCGTCGCGGCGCGGCCGCGCCTGCCGGGTCTCATCATTGCCGTGGAGTCACGTGCCCATGGTCGCCGTTGGAGCGTGGCCGCCGGCATGTCGGATACGGCGCGTCGCGTACCGCTGCGCCCCGAGCAGCCGGTGCGCATCGCGAGCAACACCAAGACGTACGTGGCGGCGGCGGTGTTGCGATTGGTCGAGCAGGGGAAGTTGTCGCTGGCGGATCCGCTGGCGACTCACCTGCCACCTGAACTGGACGCGCTGCTTCGAGGCGATGGTTACCGGACCGACGTCATCACGATCGAACAGGTCCTCAGTCATCGCGCGGGATTGCACGAGCATCCGGCGGTGCCGAGCTACGCGGCCAGACTGCGCACGGCCCCCCAGTATCGCTGGACCCGAGAGGAACAGCTGCGGTGGCTCGTGGACAGCCTGGCGCCGGTGGGCCCGCCCGGCGCACAGTTCCGCTATTCCGACTCCGGGTACACCCTGCTGGGCGCCATCGTGGAGCGGCTCACTGGGATGCCGTTGGGCCCGGCGGTGCGTCGCCTCGTGGGCTTCGAGTCGCTCGGCCTGCGCCACACCTGGTGGGAAACACTCGAAGCCGCACCACCCGGCATCGCCGACCGTGCCCACCAGTATCTCAGCGGCTTCGACTCGTATGCCATTGACCCCAGCTTCGATCTGTACGGCGGCGGCGGGATCGCAGCCCCCATGAGCGACGTCGCGCAGTTCCTCACGGCCCTGCTGGATGGTCGCGTGCTTGCGCAGCGGCTCACGCTGGACACCATGCTGGCGCCGCGTAGCACGGAGATGGCGGGCTACGGCCTGGGCATCTACGGCACCGTCGTGCGCGGCGTGCGCGGCTACGGACACAGTGGGTTCTGGGGCACCAGTGCCGTGGTGTTTCCCGAAGCCGGCGTCACGGTGGCCGTGGCCGTCACTGACCAGGCGGAATTCCGCCAGATCACGTCCTTCATTGGGGAGGTGTTGCGGATCTTCGGCGCGGGAAGCTAGAACGCTTCGCCGGCCGTCATGTAGATGCCGCGGCTGCCGGTGCCGAAGCCGCGGTCGAGGCGCACATTCAGGCGATCACCGTTGAGGGCGAATCGCACCCCCAGCCCCCAGGCGCTGCGCACGTCGTCGCGCGACAGGGCATCGGGGGCGGGGCCTACGGCACCTGCGCCCGCAAAGGCCACCGCGCCGACTCGGCGCCACGTCGGCATGCGCAGTTCAGCCTGGGTGGCGAGCGCCGTGCGGTCGCGAAAGCGCCCGGCGAAGTAGCCGCGCAAGAGGCTTGCCCCGCCCAGTGCCGGCAGGTCGTCCACAGGGACGCGTCCCTCGGTGAACACGCCAATTCCCTGCACGGCAAGTACGAGTCCGCGGCCGAGTGGCTGATACCGTCGCGCGTCGAGCGAGACGCGCGTGAACTGGTGTGTGGCGCCCGGCACGCCCAAGGCTCGGCCAATACTGAGCCAGACGGCGGAACCGCGGGTGGGGAAGAAGAACACATCGCGCGTATCCCAGCTGGCAATGACCGTGGCACTGGCGGTGCGCCAACGCTCGCCGTTGGCAAAGGCCGGCGTGGTGAGCAGCGCGGCCAGGGTTCCGCCGTCGGCCATGGTGGTGAGGGCGGCGTCTTCGAGCGCTACGCGCCCGCCCAGGTACAAACCCGGTCGGACGCGGTGCACATAGCTGCTCACGAGTGACGCCGTGCGCGGCGTGCATTGCTCGGCGCTGTCGGCGAGAGCGGCGCGCCCCCCGAAGAACGCATTGGGAAACCGGGAGAACGCGGCGTAGGTGTTGGGGCGCTGGCCAGGGAAACAGCCAGATTGACGCGCATGCAGAGTGCAGGTGAAGCCCAAGGGGTAACGGCGATGGCGCTGTGGCATGAGGCACTGCACAGGCAACGAAGCAGCAGCACGAAATGGTGCCCGAGCGCCCAGCGTGTGTGCGGTGTGCGTGGGAAATCCGCAGGGTGGTGGACGCAGGGCGTGCCTCAGCGACGGCCTGTGGGCAGGGCGGGATACGGCAGCGAGCGAGGTGTTGCCGCTCACGCCACGGACGAGCTGACCAGCGACTCCACGGAGCGCGCGGCCGAGCGTGTCACTCGGTCGAGGACGGTTGGATCACGAGGGGCGGTCGCGTGCGGTCGTTGTGGACTCCCACTCGTGGAGCAGGTGGTCCAGGTCCAGATCGGGAGCCAGAAAGCAGCCATGTCCGTGACCCTCAAGAATGCGGAGGGTCGCGGTGGGGACGCGCGTCACCATGTGGCGTGCTTCGCGCACCGACGGGATGAGGTGATCCTTGTCGGCCGCGAGGAAGAGGGTGGGAACGGTGAGGCGATGCAGCGCGGGGCGGATGTCGTAACGCGTGAGGATGCGAAGGCGATTGCGATAGCCTTCCCTCGTCGTGCCCTTCGTGAGCAGCAGGAAACGCCGAATCTCATCGGCATGCGTATGCGCCGAGTGCAGGCGGGCGGCCGTGAGCATGCGCACCCATTGCATGGTACGCCACGGAATGAGTCGCATCGCTCCCAGGGCAAGGAACAGTTTGGCGCGCGGCGTGATCTTCGTGAAGGAATTGAGGATCACGAGTGCGCGGACGCGCTCCGGATGGGCGATGGCGAACGACATGGCCAGCGCCCCGCCGAACGATTCGCCCACCATGACCACGGGCGTCCGGTCGGGAACGGCCGTCTCGAGGTGCTGGGCCAGATCCGCCACGAGTGCGGCCATATCGCGCGCGTCATCGCGCAGTCGATAGGTGAGCACCCGGAAGCGGTGTTGGAGTACGCGTACCTGCCGATAGAAGAGCAGGCCTGTGCCATCGAGCCCTGGCACATAGATTAATGGGGCACCAGTGCCCGTCGCGTGCAGGCGGGCCGCGGCATCGAGTTCAGTTGATGCCGACTCCAGTGGCGAGGCGTCCAATGACGGATCAACGGGCATGGCGTTGGGTTCGCTTTGTGTGGGCGATCGTTTCGGTCGTGATGCTGGAGACGATGGTGCTGGGGCTTTCGGTGGCCCCCGCGTTGGCCTTCGTGCAGTGGCAAGCTATGCGGCCGCTATCCGCCTGGGCACGTGTGGCGCTGCTCTCCGTGGCGGTGGTTCCGCTGTATCTCCTGTTTGCCGGGCTGCTGGTGATCGCGTCCGCCCTTGCCACCCGCGCGCTGGGTTGGCGGTCGCCCGTGGGCATCACGGCACGCCTGACCGAGTTCGAGTGGCCGGTTCTCACGTGGGGGCGTTACCTGATGACCATCCACGTGGTACGCGTCTTCGCTGGTCCGGCGTTCCGCGCATCGCCCATCTGGAGCTGGTATTTGCGGCTCAATGGCGCGCGCGTCGGGCGACTGGTTTGGGTCAACAGCCTGTCGGTCATGGATCACAACCTGCTGGAATTCGGGGACAATGTGGTCGTCGGGGCGGACGTGCATCTGTCCGGCCACATCGTCGAACGCGGGATGCTGAAGACCGCTCGCGTTACCCTCGGGCCGGGCACGGTTATCGGCACTGGCAGTGTGGTGGGGATCGGCGTGACCACGGGTCCTGACGTGCAGGTCGGCGCGCTCAGTGTGATCCCCAAGCACACCACACTCGAAGGGCATGCATCGTACGCCGGAATACCGGTGCAGCGTCTGCACTGACGGCACCCGGGGGCCAGCTTCCCCCCCACGGCTGCCCATACACGCGAGGCCGCACTTCGGGTCCATGGCATGGTTGGTGTACCTTTCAGCCACACCTGAACCCGCCTCACACCACGCGTGACTCTTCTTTCCTGCTCCAGTATCGGCATTTCGTTCGGTGCCACCGAACTGCTCAAGAACGTCACCTTTACCGTCGGTGAAGGCGAGCGGTGGGGAATCATTGGCCGCAACGGCGCCGGCAAGTCGTCCATCTTCAGTGTCATTACCGGCGACCGGCCGCCCAACGTGGGGGCCGTGGCGCGCAAGCCGGGGATGCGTCACGCGCTGCTCGATCAGCATCGGGCGTTCGAAGGGGCCACCACCGTCTGGCAGGCGGGCGCCGCAGCATGGCGTGAGGTGATCGCGCTCGAGCAGAGCATTGCCGATCAGGCCATGCAGTTGGGCGAGCTGGGGGACAAGGTTACCGACGAGATGCTCGAACGATTCGGGCGCGACCAGGAGCGGTTCGGCGACATGGGCGGATATGAGTACCACGCCCGCGTCGATGCCGTGCTGCAGGGGCTTGGCTTCGACGCCGAGGAATCGAAGACGCGACTGGTGAGCACGCTGTCCGGCGGCGAGCGCGGCCGCGTGGGGCTGGCGGCGCAGCTCATCGCGCCGGCGGACCTGCTCATGCTGGACGAACCCACCAACCATCTCGATCTCGACACCATTCACTGGCTGCAGGAGTGGCTCAAGGAAGCGGGCGAAACGGTCCTGGTCGTTTCGCACGATCGTGCGTTCCTCGATGCGATCTGCTCGCATATCCTGCACATCGAAGCCAAGTCGAGTGAGTGGTACAAGGGCAACTACAGCCAATTCGTGCCGCAGCGCGCCGAACGGCGGCTCACCCGCGAGCGGGAACTCGAGAAGCAGCGCGCGTATGTGAAGAAGGAGGAGGAGTACATCCGCCGGAACATTGCCGGCGTGAACTCCTTCCAGGCCAAGGGCAAGCGCAAGCGCCTGGAGCGGTTGCCGCGGCTGGCGCCGCCGCCCGGTGACCCGGCCGCCATGTCGCTCGAGTTCAAGGTGGCGGAGCGCGGAGGAGATCAGGTCATCGACATCAAGGCACTCCGTGTCGAAGTACCCGGTCGGGTGCTGGTGGAGGACTTCACCGCCGTGCTGCGTCGCAACGATTTCGTGGCGCTGGTAGGACCGAATGGGGCCGGCAAGTCCTCGTTCATCTCCACCATCATGGGGGATCGCGCCCCGGCCAGCGGGGAGGCCCGTGTTGGCAGCTCCATTACCCCCGCGTACTTCAAGCAGGATCTGGGCGACCTGCCGCTCGACCTGAGCATGTACGACGCCATCCAGGCGCAGCGTCCGCTGTGGAGCCGTGGTGCCGTGCAGAACCATCTGGGCGCATTCGGCTTCACGCAGGAAGAGGTGTTTCGCGAGATCCGCTCACTCAGCGGCGGCGAGCGGGCGCGCATGGCCCTGGCCATCATGACCCTGTCCGGGGCCAACTTGCTCGTGCTGGACGAACCCACCAATCACCTCGACGTGGAGAACATCGAGGTGCTCGAGGATGCGCTGGGTGAGTACGAGGGGACGGTGCTCATCGTCAGCCACGACCGCGCGTTTCTGCGCGAGGTGGCCACGCGCGTGTGGTGGTTCGAGGGCGCGACGCTGCACGACTTCGACGGCTCCTTCGTGGAGTGGGAAGAGGATCAGGCGCGTCGGCGGTAAGGCCGTCTCACGTGGTCCGGTCGCGCGAGCGCAGCATGGTCATGGCGGCGTAGAGCACCACCGCAATCACCAGCCAGCGCAGCAGATCGAGGGGCAGCGCCGTCACCAGCAGCGCGGCCACGAGGACGCCGGGAATGCCACCAATGGCGAGGCCAATGGCGGGCTGGTTCACCTGATTGCGGCGCTTCACGAACTCGAGGCAGCCCAGCAACGCCGCGAACGCGCCGCTGCCCATCATGATGGGAAAGGCGGCGCGCGGGTCCATGCCGAGCGCGCTGAGCAGCACGAACGTGGGGCCGTAATTGCCGATACCCAGCATGATGAGGGCGCCCAGCACGAAGTTGATCCCGAGCGCCAGCCAGAGCGACGGCCCGTGCAGCGTGAGGGCGGTGCCGCCCACCGGCATGCGGTTGAGCTGGGCGATGGTCATGAACAGGGCCGCCGAGAGCAGCGCGACCCCCATGCCGATCTGAATGGGGCGGCGCGGCAGGCGTGCGACCACGCCCGCACCAAGCCACCCGCCCACGAGCGCGGTGGCGATCATGAGCACCAGAAAGGTCGGATCGATCTGGATCTGCGAAATGAAGATGAGTGCCTGCGTGACCACCGAGAGCGTGAGCCCCACGATCATGGTGGCGGGCAGCCGCTCATCGGGCACCATGCGCAGCGCCTTGAAGGCCGCGGTGGTGGTGGCCAGGGATCCGATCCCCAGAGTGTCGAAGAAGTTCACCACGAACCCGATGAGCAGCTGAACCGGTGTGGGCCACAGGCGCTCCTCGCGGTCGCGATCGATGGAACGCCACCACCGCCACAGAAAGAGCACGGCGAGCGCCATGATGGCAGCAAGCAGCAGGGTACGGATCTCGGTGGTGGCAGTGTCAGGCATGCCGGGAAGCTACCGTGCCACCCTCCTGCTCGCTGGGGGAATGCCGCGCGGAAGGGCTTACCGGCGTGACGTGCGCGAGCCCGGCGTCGCGTCGGCACGCTGCGTGTCCACGGTTCCTGGGAGGGCGGGGTCGGAGCTGGGGTCGGAGCTGGGGTCAGAGCTGGGGTCAGCGCTGGGGTCAGAGATGGGGTCAGCGCTGGGGTCAGAGCTGGGGT
>NZ_JAJTHI010000061.1 GCF_021298855.1 Gemmatimonas sp. | reverse complement strand
CCGCTTACGCGGTGCGGTTGGGAGGCAACCCATTACGCTGTTCCCACATAACGCTTTTCGGGCGCGCCCCCCGCGCCCCCCGCGCCCAAAAGGCACCGCCGGCAGCATTTCGGTGCGACGTCTCGATCGGTCCGGCACTAGCGTGTCGCATGACCGATCTCCGGAATCTGAAAGTCCTCGACGCGGCCCTGCTCTTGGTCGACACCGTCCACGCTGCGGCCGCCCACCTCGACGTGCGACGAGTGCCCAGGCTGCGCAATCAATTGCTTCGGGTAACGGATGCCGTACCGGCCAACATTGCCGAAGGGGCCAGGGGCTCCCGGCCCGAGTTCGTGCAATGCTTGCGCATTGCACTCAGGTCGGCAGACGAAGTCGGCGCGCACTTGATGGTCGCACGGCGCGTTCGTGCGCTGCCGCTGGATCAGTTCCGTCGGTGCGAAAGCAAGCGTATCGCCGTCTGCAAGATGCTGCACGGATTGATCCGCACCGTGGAGGAATACCACGCGCGAGACAAGAACAGCGAACGGCGTAAAGGTCGAACATCGTGATGAGTTGCCACCCAACGGCACCGCGTAAGCAGGTGCCGGTAACGCTGTCCGGTTGGGAGGCAACCCTTTACGCTGTCCCCACATAACGCCGTTCCCGCCGGGCGCCCCGCGCCCGGCGCCCCCCCGCCTACCCTTCGTAGCCGCGCTCGAGCAGGAACGCCCGCACCTTCTCCGGGTTCCGCTCCACCTCGATGGACCCGGGGCGCAGGCCGGTGCGAATGAGCATGCCGCGGCCGGCGGCGCTGGCCACGACAAACGCATCGGTCGTGATGCACACCACGTCGGCCGTCTCCGACAGCTGCCCCGGGTGTCCGGAGAAGTGCATGGCGGAGTCTTCGCTCATCCCCTCCACCTTCACGCTGCCCTGCGGTTCACTCCACGTGACGCCGGTGAACAGCACGATGTCGTTGTTGCCGTCGATGAAGTCCTCAACGGGCACACCGAGCACGCCGGCGTTCGGCTCCAGCACGGCCCGGATGCGATAGGCATCGAAGAGCGCTTCCACTTCGGCCGCGTCGAGCCCCACCCGCACCGCCTGCCCGTCGCGGAGCACGACGGTGACTTCGTGCTCGGCGATGGAGATGCCGCGCCACGCCCCACGCAACTTGCGCAGGGCCTCCATGGTTTCGTTCGTGGCCTGAAATCGATACTCGCGCACAACACCTCATGAGGGAATGCGAGGGAAATCTCGCCCATGGGCACGCCGGTTCCCAGAGGCCGATGGGGCCCATGCACGAACGCCGGGCCGACGCCATACGGCGTCGACCCGGCGTTCCGCTCTGTGGTACTCGCCGCGCTTATCGACGGTCGCCTTCGTCCTCGAAGCCGAACGGATTGGCGCCACCGGCCCCGCCCATGTTCTCGATACGCAGGGTGGTCTTCTGAATGGTGTTGCCGATTTGCAGGACCACGCCGTAGTCGCCCGTCGTAGCCGTGCGGCCCCCGCCACCGAAGCCACCGAACCCGCGTCCCTGGGCGGGAAGCGGCAAGCCGATCAGTTCAAAGACCTTGCGCACCGCCGGGTTGCTGGCGGCGTTCTGCAGCTGCTGCGCGCGTTGCTGCAGTTCGGCCAGATTCGGACCGCCAGCAGCGGCACCGCCCGGTCGCGGCGTGGCTTCCGCCGGCCGTGCGCAGAACGGGTCCCACTGCGTGAGCGGACGCTCGCACGGCCCCGCGGCCGCTCGAACCGCGCCGCCACCACCACGGAAGTTCCCGCCGCCCGCCGGCGGGTTGAGCAGCTGCTTGGCAAGGGCAAGGGCCGTGCTGTCGTACTTCGCCGTGGTGAGCGAGTCCAGGACCTGCGGCATGCGCACCGCGCGCAGAATGCTGTCACGCTTCTCGCTGGGGGAGAGCGGTGCACGCGCCGGCGCAGGGCCGGCGATGCCGAAGTTCCAGGTCACCGTATGCAGCCCCACGCTACCGGGGCCGGTGATGGTGGAGATGGTGTCGCCCACCGCGTTGAGCACGCTGATGCGCGCCGGCGAGCCGGCCTGCGTGATGCGGTAGCTGATGTTCGCGCCGTAGGCCGGGTTGGGCGTGGCGAAGAAGCCCTGGGCGTTGCCGTTGCCGCTGGCCCCGCGCAGGGGTTCCTCACCCCACTGGAACGCGGTCCGCGGCGTGAACAGGTGTACCGGCTTCGCCGCCACCGCCTTGGTCATCTGCGAGAGCGGCGCGACGTCCACGATCCAGAATCCGCGACCGTGCGTGGCGGCGATGAGCTCCTTGTCGCGCGGATGCACCTGCAGGTCGTACACCGGCACGCTCGGCAGGCCGGCGGCCAGCTTGAACCAGCTCGCCCCGCGATCGATGGAGGCGTAGACGCTGAGCGACGAGCCCACATAGAGCACGTCGGCGTTGTTCGGATCCTCCCGCACGACGTGCAGGAAGTCGGCGTTGCCATCGGCCGGCAGGTTGTTCACGATGCTGCTGAACGACTTGCCGCCATCCTTCGACATGAACAGATACGGCTTGAAGTCGCCGTTGCGATGATTGTCGAAGGCCACGTACACCACGTTCGGATCGAACGCCGACGCCTCGATGCGCGTGACGTACACCTCGCCGGCATTCGGCAGACCGGCAATGTTCTTGCCGATGTTCTCCCACGTCCCCCCATCGTTGGTGGTGCGCCACACGTTGCCGTCGTCGGTGCCGGCGTACAGCAGCCCCGGCTTGGCCGGGCTCTCCTCGAGCGCCACCACCGTGCCGTAGGTCTCGGCGCCGGTGGCGTCGAGCGTGATGCCGCCGGTGAGCCGCAGCGCGGTGTCGAGCTTGGCGGTGAGCTGCCGCGAGAGATCGGGCGAGATGATCTGCAGGTCGGCGCCGCGCTGCGACGACTTGAGCACGCGGTTGCCGGCGAAGTAGATCACCGCGGCGTTGTGCGGCGAAATGAAGAACGGCGAGTTCCAGTTGTAGCGCAGGCTCAGGTCGGCCGAATCCCGTGCCTGCAGCTTGCGCAGGGCGGCAATGGCCGTGAGCTGCGCCTTGGCAGCCGGCTTGAGCGGATCCCCGCGCACCACGGCGATGCTGTCTTCCCACTCCTTGTACTTCGGCTGCCAGGAGGGCTTCTGGAAGCCGTAGCGCTCCCCCGTCTTGAGGTTGAGACGCGACACGTTGCCGCCCTGCGACTCGCCGTACACGATGTTGGGATCGGTCGGGTCCATCGCGGCGTAGAAGCCGTCACCGCCCGAGATCGTGTACCAGTAGCCCAGCGTCGTCTGGTTCACCCGGCGCCGGCTGGGGCCGCACCACGTGCCGTTGTCCTGCGCGCCGCCGCAGATGTTGTACGGCACCGCATGGTCGAAGGCGACCTCGTAGAACTGCGCGATGGGCAGGTTCTGCGGCTGCAGGAAGTTGCCACCGGCATCGTACGTGATGGCCACGCCGCCGTCGTTCGCGAGGAACCAGCGCTGGGGGTCGTTGGGGTCGATCCAGATGCCGTGATCGTCGACGTGCACGTTCTGCGCGGCATTGCGTGACGTCTTGCCACCGTCTTCCGACAGCTGCAGCTCCGTACTGGAGAAGTACACCCGGTCGGGGTTCTTCGGATCACTGCGCACCTGCGAGTAGTAGAACGGACGCACGTTGATGTTGTTCATCTGCGCCCACGTGACTCCACCATCGGTGCTCTTGTACAACCCGTTGGCCTTCGGGTTGCGCTCTCCCACGATGGGGCCCGTGGCGTTCTGCGCCGCCTCGATCATCATGTACATGACGTCGGGGTTGGCGAGATTGATGTCGAGGCTCATGCGTCCCTTGTAGCCGGCCGGGAACCCGCCCCCCTTCACCTCGGCCCACGTCTCCCCGCCGTCGGTGCTCTTCCACAGGGCCGAGCCGGGCCCGCCGGAGAAGAGGGAATACGGCGTGCGACGCCGCTCCCAGCTCGTGGCGAACACGAGGTTGGGATTCCTCGGGTGAATGGCGACGTCCACGAAGCCCGCCTTGTCGCTGATGAACTTCACCAGTTTCCACGTCTGGCCACCGTCGGTCGTCTTGTAGAGACCACGCTCCGGGTTCGAACGCCACGCCGCCCCGAGGGCGGCCACGAACACGACATTGGGGTTGGTGGGGTGCACCGCAATGCGCCCGATATGCTCCGTCTTCTCGAGTCCCATCGGCTTCCAGGAGATGCCGCCATCGGTGCTCTTGAAGATGCCGCCGCCCGGCTCGATGGAGTTGCGCGAGTTCGGCTCGCCCGTCCCGGCCCAGACCTGCTGGGTATCGGTCGGCGCAATGGCCAGCATCCCCATGGAAATGATGCGCTTGTCGTCGAAGACGGGGCGCCAGGTGATGCCGTTGTTGCTGCTCTTCCAGATGCCACCGCCCGCGGCCGCGACAAACACGGTCTTGGACGGGCTCGGAATGCCCACGACGTCGGAGAGACGACCCATGAAGTTGGCCGGCCCCACCGTGCGCCATCGCAGCCCGGCGGTCGTGGCGGAATCGAGCGCCTGGGCACCGAGCGAGGCGGTCAGCAGCGCGCCCTGCAGCACGAGGCCGCCGGTCACCGCGGCCAGCCGTGGGACGAATCGTGAAAGGGACATGGAAGGGGGGGGAGGAGAATCAGTACGCATTCGCCGTCACGGCCGTGCGACGAGATACGGATGGAAAACGCGCGACGACGGTTGCACGTTTAAGGATATGATACCCACCCTCGGCATTGCCGCCTACGATGCGGCCGGCCCACTGGCCCCGTGGCGCTTCGAGCGTCGCGACCTTGGCGCCCACGACGTACACATCCGGATTCTCTTCTGCGGAATCTGCCACTCCGACCTGCACACCGTGCGTGGCGAGTGGGGACCGTGCGCCTATCCCCAGGTTCCCGGCCACGAAATCGTGGGGCGCGTGGAACAGGTGGGCCCCGCCGTCACGCAGTGGAACGCGGGCGATCTGGTGGGCGTGGGCTGCATGGTGGACAGCTGCCAGCAGTGCCAGCCCTGCGCGGATGGCCTCGAGCAATACTGTGACAACGGCATGACCGGCACCTACGGGAGCATCGAGAAGGAAACCGGACGTCCTACCCAAGGCGGGTATGCCACCGACGTGGTGGTCCACGAGAAGTTCGTGCTGCGCGTCCCCGAGACCCTCGATCCGGCAGCGGTTGCCCCCCTGCTCTGCGCCGGTATCACCACCTGGTCGCCGTTGCGGCAGTGGAAGGTCGGGCCCGGATCGCGCGTGGCCGTGGTGGGGATTGGCGGGCTGGGACACATGGCGGTGAAGCTAGCGCGGGCGCTCGGCGCGCACGTGGTGGTGCTCACGACATCTCCCGGCAAGGCGGAGGATGCCCTCCGGTTGGGGGCCCATGAGGTGGTGCTGTCGCGCGACAAACAGGCCATGAAGGGGCTGCGCAATTCGCTCGACGTCATCATCGACACCGTGGGGACGCCGCACGACCTCGAGGGCGAGATGCAGTTGCTGCGACTCGACGGGACCCTCGTGCTCCTTGGTGGTTCGCCCGAGCCGCATCCGTCGCCGGGAGCGTTTACCTTCATCATGAAGCGCCGCCGCCTCGCCGGTTCGCTGATCGGCGGCATCGCCGAAACGCAGGAAATGCTGGATTTCTGCGGCACTCACGGCATCACCGCCGATATCGAGCTCATTGCGGCCGACGCCGTGAACACGGCGTACGAGCGCATGCTGCGTTCCGACGTGCGTTACCGGTTCGTGATTGACGTGAGCACGATCGCGGCCCCGGCCTAGCCTCCATGTCCCCCGATCCGTTCGGGGGGCCCCTCCCGCCCCCGCCTCGACCCGCCACGACATGACGCTCCCTCATGGTGAGTCGGTCGACCCCGAACGCATTCTCGTCGTCGAAGATGATGACGCACTGCGGGCCGCCGTGGCGCATACCCTGGGGGCGCTCTGCCCCGACGTACGCACCGCCGCCACGCTGGCCGAGGCCTTCCGCGAAACCGCCGAGGCGCAGCCAGACCTGATCGTGCTCGATCTCGGCCTTCCCGACGGAGACGGGACGGCGTTGGTGACCAGGCTGCGCGCCGTGACCGACGTGCCGGTGATCGTGCTTTCGGGGCGCGACACCGAGGAGGCGAAAGTGGCGCTGCTCGACGCCGGCGCGGACGATTTTCTCATCAAGCCGTGCGGGGCGGCCGAGCTGCTGGCACGGGTTCGCGGGCAACTGCGGCGCTCGGCGACCTCACAGGCCGCCCGGTCGTGGGCGCGCGTCCTCGTTGACGGGGTCGAGATCGACCTGGTGTCCCAGCGTGTCGTGCGCAATGGCGTGCCTCAGCGGCTGACGCCGACCGAGTGGGCCCTGCTGCGCGCGCTCGTGCTGCAGGGCGGCCGCCCGGTGTCGCCGAAGCAGCTGTGGGATCTCGTGTGGGATCGGGAATTCGGGGACTATTCCACCCACGTGCGCGTGCACATGACCCACCTGCGGCGCAAGATCGAGCCCAATCCGCAGGTCCCCAGCCTCATCATCACCGAGCCGGGGGTCGGATACCGCTTCAACGGCCCGCGGTGAGCCGGTCGCGCGTCGGGCTGTGGGCGGTGTGGCTGGCGGCGTACGCCGTCACGACGGCACTGCTGTACGTGGCCTCCGGGTTGCCGGATATCCGCGTGGCGCATGCGGTGCTGGCCTACCTCGTTCTGGTGATCATGGCCAGTCGACAGGGAGGGCGCGCGCTCTCCATGACCATGGTGGGGCTGAGCTATCTCGCCGTGAAGTGGTTCTACGTGCCGCCCCGGTTTACGCTGCGCGCTGCCACGCCACTCGACGGCGTGCTGCTCGCGGGGTTCGTGATCACGGGGTGGATGCTCTCCGAACTGTTCGCCAAGCAGCGCGCGGCGACGCGACTCGCCGAGGAGCGCACGCGCGAGGTGGAACGCTTGAGCGCCGAACGGCTCCAGCTCGAACGCGAAGCGTCCACCGCGCGCGTGATGCGTGAGGCCGACCGTCTCAAGAATGCCCTGCTGAGCTCCCTCGCCCACGATCTCCGTTCCCCTGTGTCGACCCTGTCGCTGCTCTCCGACCCGGCGGCCGGATTCACTGCCGACGTGGCGCTGCCACGCGTCCACGAAGAAGCCCAACGGCTGGGCGAGTACATTGCCACCCTGCAGCGCTTCGCGGCGGAAGGGGGTGGCAGTATGCTGGCGCTCGACACGCATGACGCGACCGGGCTGGTCCACACCGCCCTGCGCTCATCGGCCGCGGTACTTGCCGGGCGGCGCGTGGACGTCGTCACCCGGCAGGCGGGCATCGTGGCCCGGTGCGACCTGACGCTCACCATGCAGGTGCTTGGCAACCTGCTGCAGAACGCGGTGCGCTATGCGCCCGACGATGCACCAATCGACGTGACGGTGTCTGCGACGCTGTCCACCGTGGAGCTCACCGTGGCCGACCGCGGCCCCGGTGTCGGCGAGCAGGAGCTGGACCGACTCTTCGTGCCGCTGCAATCGCGCCCTTCCGTCGCGGCCGGTGACGCCGGCGCATCCGGCGGGCGCATGGGCATGGGTCTCGCGATCGCGCGCACCTTTGCCCGGGCCCAACGGGGCGACGTGGTGTATCGCCCACGGGCGGGCGGAGGCGCCGAGTTCATCATGCAGTTGCCGCGCGCCCCCATGGGCTGAGGCCGCTACTTCACGCAGTCGCCCAGCAGCGCCTTCCGTGCCGATTCCGGCGTCCGAATGTCCTGGTAGAATTCGGCGATGTACCCGAGCGCGCTCTTCACCGTCCCGGGCGTCATGAGCTTGCCAATGGTGTCGGCGTACAGCGCCTCGATGGCTGGGCGCTTCGCCCGGAAGGTATCGTACACGGCCGGATACGCCGCCTCGTGGGCACACCAGCCGCGAAAGAGCCGCGTACGCACGCTCTTGATGGGCAGTGTGGGATCAGTCCCCGCGTAGTGGGCATTGATGAGGCCGGAGAAGTCGAAGTCGTACGCCACCGGCGCGTACCGGCCATCGGCCAACGACATGATCTCCCCATTGTGCAGGCCGTTGAACGACACGTCGGTGTTGGCGATGAAGTACAGGTAGGTATACGCCATGGCCGTGTGCGCCGGATCGAGATCCTCGGCGGTGGCGCCCTTGCGATCGAGGATCCTGCCGCCGGCGCGCGCGGCCAGGTGCGCGGGATCCTCGATGATGAAGCCGTATCGCGTCGTCTCGACCTGTCCCGTGGCACTGTCGGCGTAGGCAATGCGCAGCACGCGGATCTTGTGCGACAGGTCGGTGACCTGCCGGTAGATGCGGTACAGCTGGGCCTCGTGCAGGTTGTACTGCTCGTACTGCGTCGTGTTGCGGCAGTAGCCCACCATCTTCGGTTCGTCGAGATTGGCGAACTCGGTGCCATCGGCCGTCTTGTCGCCGAACTTGAGACGCAGCGGCGGGAAGTCGCAGTGCTTGAGTCGCCAGACCCCCCGCGTCTTCGCTCGCACCGGCACGGTCACCGGCTTGCCGGCCGCATCGGTGTAGCTGATGCGCGCCCAGCGCCACGGCGCGTTCTGCTGCTTGTCGCGCCGGATCTGCTTCATGTTGAGGGTGAGCGTGATGTCGAAGGGCAGCTCACTGCGGAAGAGGCGCGGATTGGGCACCTTGGGCGCGGCCGTGTCGGCCCCAGGCGACTTCGGGGCCTTGGGTGCCTTCTCCTGGTCTCTCTTGCCCTGCGCCGATGCCGCCAGCGGGAGCACCAGAAGCGCCAACACGGCCCAGGTTTGGGGCGATGACCAGCGATGCGTGCGCGATGTCAGCATGGCACCCTCACTCGATTTCGGCAGCCGTCAGCTCGGAGGCGCCGGCGGCACGGACCAGCGACAGCAGTTCCTCGGGACCCGTCTTCTTGCGCAACTGCACGTGATACTCGATCACCGTGGTCTCGTCGCCGGTCTGCATGCCCCCGAATCGCCAGGTCTTGGTGAACTCCGAAAGCCGCGGTTCGAGGACGCGCCGCAGCCCGTTGGCGTTGCTCGTGGACAGGCGCAAGGTGCGCTCTTCGACCACCACCGGCATCTCGGTGGTCATGTTGTTCGCCTTCGCCCGTCGCCAGGCGCGCTCGGCCAGGCCTTCGAGCTGCTCTGTTGTCATGTTCTTGAGCACCTCGTCGTCCATGCGCGCCACGAACGTGCCGGTGCGCGCCAACTGCTTGGCGCGCTGCAGCTTGCGCTCGGCCAGTCGCCCGTCGAGCTCGGCCGGCGCGCTGCCGAAATCGGTGTACCAGAGAGCGAAGGCGAGCAGGTTGAAGGTGAGACTGAGCACGGCCGCTACGGGCAGATTGACCGCCGACGACAGACCGATGGCGGTGGCCAGGAAGACGTAGACGGCGTCCTTCGAGTCGTCGAGCGAGTTGCGGAAGCGCACGGCGGCCACAATGCCCGCCAGCGAGAAGGCGAGCGCCAGTGAGTACTTCACCAGCAGCACGATCCCGGCGACTACCGTGGGAAGGATGATCAGCAGTTGCACCACCGACTGCTGGTAACCGCGCTTGGCGCGCGTGAGCAGATACACCCACGCCACCGGCAGCGACAACAGCGCCGCCGCGATCATGGCCACCCCCACCGTGAGCGCCAGCGTGGCCTCGTCGAGACCACTCGCGGGGCCGGCGGCCACCAGGTCCTGCAGCGAGGTGGCGCCACCGGGTACCGTTTCAGTGCCGAGGCCCATGAGTGCCTCGAGCGACGGCGGCAGCCGATTCGCCCACTGGCGAACCGCGAGTGCCGTGCCGCCGATGAGCGCGAGGTAGTACGCGAGGCAGCGGACGATGACGCGCGTAGCCGGTGTGTTGCGCCACCCGGTCATTGCCGCGGACTCCGCAAGGGAGGCAAGTCGATCATGGGGAGCAAAGGCGTCACAAGCCGATCCATCGGCTCAGGGGTAGCACCGGAGTGGCGAGCTGCCGTGCGGACTCACGGAGCGGCGCCCACGGGCCCATAATCGTGCGCCACAGGCCATCGCGCCATACATTCGCCGCATGAAGCGTTCCATTTTCGGGTTGCCGCTGATCGTGACGCTGGCCTGCGTCGCGGGCGCCGCCGCTCCCCCGGGGTCGGCGGCCAGCGTGACGCCGTCCGGGGCTGACCGGGCGTCTGCGGCGCCGGGAGCAGCGGGAGCGCCGGATGTGCCGGGCACGCAGCAAAAGCCCCGGCTGGTCGTCCTCATCACCATCGACCAGTTCCGGGCCGATTACCTCACCCGGTACGGCAGTCAGCTGCAGGGCGGCCTTGCCCGGCTCGCGCGGGGGGGCATGCACTTCACCGATGCCCACCACGATCACGCGATCACGGAAACGGCGCCCGGGCATGCCACGCTGCTCTCCGGACGATTCCCGCGGTCCACCGGCATCATGATGAACTCGATCGGGGTGGACGACGAGTCCGCCCCGCTCGTGGCGGGCGGGTATGGCCCCGGCGCGTCCCCCGCGCGCTTTCAGGGCACGACCCTCGTCGACTGGATGACGGCGGCCGAGCGGCGAACGCGCACCCTGTCGGTATCGATGAAGGACCGTGGGGCCATTCTACCGATCGGCCGCGCCAAGTCCGAGGTGTACTGGTACTCGATCGACGGGCGTTTCCTCACCAGCAGCTACTACCGCAAGGATCTGCCGAAGTGGGTCACCGCCTTCAACGAACGCCAGATGGTGGCCGGCTTCGCGGGCAAGTCGTGGTCCCTGCTGCTCCCCGACAGCGCCTATGTGGAGCGGGACAGCGTGCCCATCGAGATGGGGGGGCGCGGCTTCCTGTTTCCGCACCGGCTGACCGACGATGTGATCGATGCCGGGGCGAACATCCGCATCACCCCGTTCATGGATGACATGGTGCTGGCGTTCGCGCTGCACGGGGTGACGTCGCTGCAACTCGGCGCCGGCAACCACACCGACCTGCTGGCGCTCTCCCTCTCCGCCACCGACGTGATCGGCCACAACTTCGGCCCCGATTCGCGGGAAATGCACGATCAGGTGCTGCGCGTCGACCGTGCCATCGGCACGTTCCTCGACTCGCTGTACCGGCTGCGGGATTCCTCGTCCATCACCGTGGTGCTCACGAGCGACCACGGGGTGGGGACCATCCCCGAGTTGGCCCCAGCCAGCGTCGTTCCCCCGCCGCGGCGTGTCTCACTGGCGCCCGTCGTTCCCGCACTGCGCGCGCGGTTGCGTGAGCTCAAGGTGGACTCCTTCGCCGTCGAGACCGACCTCAACATCGTGCTGGCCAACCGGCGTGCATTCCGCAAATCGGCCGATCTGGACAACGTGATCACGTTCCTGCTCGATCGTATCCGGCAGGTGCCGGGTGTGGCGCGTGTGGACCGCTTCCAGGCACTCATGGCGGACACGGTCACCGATGTGATCGCCCGGCGCTGGGCGCATCAGTTTCCCGCCGCCTCCAACGTGGAGGCGGTGATCACGCTCGATCCGCTCAGCACCTGGGGAGGCAACATCGCCTCCCACGGTTCACCGTACGCGTACGACTCTCACGTGCCACTCATCATCGCCGGCGCCGGCGTGACGCCGGGCGTACAGCGGCAGTTCGTCCGCACGGTCGATATCGCCCCCACGCTGGCGCGGCTGCTGGGGGTGACGCCCGGCGAGCGGTTGGACGGCCGCCCGCTGCCGATCGGCCGGTAGCGGGTCAGGCCCTGCCGGTGGGTTCGATCTCGCGCACCATGATCGAGCCCTTCGACTGCGCGCGCCGCGCCGGGGTCGCGTCAGGGGGCCTGCGGCGGCAGGGTGAACGTGCTGGTGGGCGGCACCAGCGCCTTCGTGGTCCACTTCACCCCGCGACGATTCTGCATGGTGACGGCGTCGAGCACCGTGTAACGGGCGTCGATCTGCTCCCACAGCGTATCGTTGCGCTCCTTGCCGTGCATGGAGATGAGCAGCACCCCGTCGGGCGCGAGAAAGCGCTCGTACCGCTGCAGCCCGGCCATGAGGTCGTGCAGGTAGTAGATGCTTTCGTTGAACACGACCGCGTCGAACTGCTCCGTGGTGGTGAACTCGTTCATGTCGCCCACGACGAAACGGGTGGTGTCGGTCACCTTGTGCTGTGCCTTCTTCACCGGCTCTTCGAAGTCGACGCCCAGGTACGCCCCCGCGGCCCCGCGCAGCTGCTCCTGGAAGACCCCCTCGCCGCACCCCACATCAAGCACACGACCGCCGGGCTTGAGGTACGCGACGTAGCCCGCCAGCACACAGTGATGGGCGAGCTCATCGAGGTTGCGCAGCCAGTCCCAGCCGCCCTCGGCATACTCGCGGTTCCAGCGCGTCTCGCGATCGAGGCCGACGGCGCGCCGAAGCCCCCGCGCCATGCGGGCGGTGAAGGGCAATGCCGACGGATCCTGGCCAATGGAGGGATCAGAGGGGCCATCAGAAGTGCGCGAGGTCATGACGAAACGGAGGGAAGAGGTTATCGAAACGCCGGAGTGGCGAACATTTTGGCGAGCTTGCCCATCAGCATCCACGCGGGAAGTGGCCCTCCCACGCTCATGCGACCGAGACGCAGCGGATTGGTGCGCCGGCCGTTAGCCCATCGTTTGAGAGTGCACGCACCGCGGTACCCGGCCTGTTCCACCTGGGCGAGGGTCACCCGATCGTGCGAACCGTACGGGAAGGCCACGCTTTCGCACGGGGCGCCCAGCGCCTGCTCGAGTTCCGCGCGCGCCTCGACCAACTGCTCGTGACAGTCCGCCGCGGCCAACCCACGCAATCGCCGGTGGTGCCGCGAATGGGCACCCACGTCATGGCCGTGCGACCGCGCGTCCCGCAGCGCGGCCGCATCGAGCAGGGTCGCCCGCGGCGCGCCTGGATCCCAGGCGTTGGTGCCGCCCAGATGGGCCGTGACCGCGAAGAGGGTGCACCGCCACCCTCGCTGGGCAAGCAGCGGCAGGGCATTCGACACGACGCTGGCGTAGGCGTCGTCGAAGGTGATGGCGATACTGCGTGCAGGCAGCGCACGTTCACCACGTTGCCAGGCCAGCAGGTCGGAGACGGTGATCCCCGTGAATCCCCATGCCGCCAACGCCGCGAGGTGCTCGGCGAAGCATGCGGGGGTAACGAAGTTGGTGTCACGCGTGGCCGAGGCCGGCGGCACTTCGACCCGATGGTAACACAGGATGGGGACACGCACGTGGCAGTGTTATGCAGCCGAGGATACGGATGCCGCCGACGGCACCGTGACCGGCGCGGCAGCACGGGACGGTGCCGCCGGTACCTGCGGTGGTTCGCCGACCGCCCGCTCGAGCGGCAGCCCCAACGCCCGCTGGCGCTGCTGATCCCACACCACGGCGTACTTGGAGAAACAGGCCCAGGCATGCACGGCGCAAAAGACGAAGCCACGCGTCCCGTCGCGCCACATGCCCTGCAGAAGGTACGTTTTCAGGAATCGCCACAGCGGCCGGCCCACCAGCGTGGCCACCGTGATGCGGCGATTCGTGGTCTGCAGATCAGCCGCCCCCCACTCGGCGTACGTGACCGCCTTGCGCAGCTGATGCGAAAGATCGCGGTACGACTCGTGCTCGAGGAACCCGGACAGGTCCTGCACGGTCCCCACCCCCTCGAGCTTCTCGTGCACCTGGTGAGCGCTCCAGCGGCACGTGGAGGGATACAGCCGCACGTGCCGGTCACGTCCCCAACTGCCCCGCATGTACACGGCGCCCAGGTAGTGATTGCGCAGATGCAGGCGGTAGGCCTCCGCCGTCGGCGTACGCACGGCCTCTTCGATGGAGGCTCGCAGCGCGGGCGTCACGCGTTCATCGGCGTCGATCGAGAGGATCCACCGCGTGGAGGCCGCCGCGATTCCGGCGTTCTTTTGCTCCCCAATGGTGCCCCCCCGCATAGAGATGACCACGGCGCCGGCCTTCCTGGCGACAGTGACGGTCTCGTCGGCCGAGCCAGCATCCACCACGATGATCTCCGATGCCCAGGCGACCGACGCCAGGCAGTCGGGAAGGCGATCCGCCTCGTTCAGCGTGGGGATGACTACGGTGAGCAGGGTACGTCGTTCGCCTGACAGGTGCGCCGCGAACGAAGGGAGGGACTCGTGCATGGATCAGACAGTGTACGGAATCGGTTAGGACCAAGTAGTCCCGGTTGCCACCCCTAACGAGGTCTTAGCGTTTTCCATATTCTTGCACGCAGCCAACCCCTTCTTGTGGCTGAATAGACACGCATACCCGCCGTTTACCCCTCAATGTCACCGGTTCGCCCTCTCGCGAAGCCCGACCAGCGCGGCAAACGACCTGCTCCTCTTCCCGTTGGTGCTGGGCGCGGCACACTGGGTGGCCTATGCGCACGCCATGCGGCTGCGGGAGGAGTTGCTGGCGCAGTCCGAGCCGTCGCAACTGAAGGCGCCGTTGTACCCGCATTTCCTCCTCAACGCCCTCAACGCGGCCAGCGCCGACGGCACACTGTGCTTCGCCAACGGCCCGTTCTTCCCGCAGCCGGGGAAGCACTTCGACATCTGCCGTGCCGAGCGGTGCAGTGCCGGTTTCTCGCCGCGTGAGGCATTGGACGGTGCGGTAAACAGCACGCCGTCACCACCGACGCTGCCCTTCAGCACGCGTGGGACTTCAATTCCGAGATTTCGGTGGACGGGCGCACGCTGGTCTTCACCCCTCTCCGTCCGGGTGGCTACGGTCCGGGGGACCTATACGTGAGTCAGCACCGCGCCGCCACGTCGTTGCCGCCGCGCAATCTGGGCCCTGCCGCGACCGTCGTGCACGATGCCTTCCACTCCACGCTGTCGCGCGACTGCCGCGGGCTGCTCTTTGTGCAGCGCAGGCCCACGCGACAGCGGCATGGTGACTCCTACCGGATTGCCACCGGGTCATTCCTCGACGCGCGCTGACGTGGCATACTTGGCGCATGCGCACCGCCAAGTACCTCATGACCGCCTTCATGGCGCTGGTGTTGCTCGCCCTGTACTGCTCCGCCACCGCTCCGGTGGAAACGGGGGCGGTGGTAGGGCCGGTACCCGCAGCCCCCCGCTAGTACTGCCGGGTGAGGTTCCCATTGCCTTCCTTGCGGGTTGGTCGTGCTGCGGCGCATGGACACCACGGCCCTGCACGCTGCTGATGGGCGACCATGCCGCTTTCCGGAAACGCTGACGCCATTGCTCGGGCGTACCGAGCGGCAGATGCATGCGGGCGAGTCGGTGCGCGGCAGTACTGCGGGGCACTCGGCAAGACCGCCAATTGCCAGGTGGTGGTCAGCGTGCATTTCGGCACCGAGACGACCAGCCTTCCGCCAACGTGGCCCCTGTATCTGCCCGAGGACTGGATCGACGATCCGGCGCGCCGCGGGCAGGCCCGCGTCCCCGAGGACGTGTGCTACCCGACCAGGATCACCTTGGCCCTCGAGGCGCTGGATGCAGTGCTCGCGTGGGGCGTGGGTCCACGGGTCGTGCTGGCCGATGCGGGCTACGGGACGAGCTACGACTTTCGCGGGGTGCTGGCGGCGCGCGGTCTGTCCTGCTGCGCGCAAACCGCGTCCAGCGTGATGGGCAGCGTCACCGCCTCACCGGCGGCCATGTCGTATCGAAGACAGGGGCAGCCCGCCACGCGCCCACTGGCCGGACAGATCCCCGCGATCCGCCGGCAACACCAAACCCTCCTGATTCGCTGGGACGCCAGGTGTCCGACCTGTCGGCGGGCATGACAAGCATTCCTCCTGACATAGCCTGATGGTACGGCCTGGCCCGTTCGGCCGAGCCGGCCGGCGCAGACACGGCGAGATCGGTCAGGGCTGTCAGGACACCGGCGGTCAGCGTCCCGCGTTCGCGCGCACGGCGAGGGAGCCCAGTCGCTCACCGGCCGCCCGCAGCGTCTCCTCCCGCTTGGCGAAGTGGAACCGGATGAGATGCTTCACCGGCTCGCGGAAGAAGCTCGATCCGGGTACCCCGGCCACTCCCACCTCGCGAATGAGCCATTCACTCGCGGCGGTGTCATCGGCGAACCCCAGCGCGCTGATGTCCACCATCACATAGTACGCGCCCTGCGGCTCCGTGAAGGGCAGCCCGGTGGTGCGCAGCATGTCGAGAAAGAGCTCGCGCTTGGCCGTGTACAGCGTGGTGAGTCCCTCGTAGTACGACGGTGGGAGTTCGAGCGCGCCCACGGCGGCCTCCATGAGCGGCGCTGCGGCCCCCACGGTCAGGAAGTCATGCACCTTCTTCGCCTGGTTGATCACGCGCGCCGGCGCGTGCACGTAGCCCAGGCGCCACCCGGTAATGGAGTACGTCTTCGACAGCGAGTTCACCGTGATCGTGCGCTCGAAGGCGCCGGGCAGCGTGTTGAAGTACACGTGCTCGTGCGGCGCGTAGATGATGTGCTCGTACGGCTCGTCGGTGATGACCCAGGTGTCGTACTGCTCGGCGTAGCGCAGAATGGTGAGCAGCTCCTCGCGCGTGAACACCTTGCCGCTCGGATTCGAGGGATTGCAGATGACGATCGCCTTCGGGTGCTGCGCGAACGCCCGCTTGAGGTCGTCCTCGTCGAAACCGAAGCCGGGCGGATGCAGCGGTACGTAGATCGGCTCCGCCCCCGAGAGAATGGCGTCGGCGGCGTAGTTCTCGTAGAACGGCGAGAAGATGATGACCTTGTCCCCCGGATTGCAGGCCGTCATCATCGCGCACATCATCGCCTCCGTGCTGCCGCACGTCACGACCAGATGCTGGTCGGGATCGACGTCGAGTCCGCTGAAGTGGCTGATCTTCTTCGCCAGCGCCTGCCGGAAACGCGGGGCGCCCCAGGTGACGGCATACTGGTGAAAGGGACCGCGCGTGGCGCGCTCGAGCCCCTCCAGCAGCACCGCGGGGGGATCGAAGTCGGGGAACCCCTGGGAGAGGTTGATGGCGCCGTACTGGTTCGCGAGGCGGGTGGTGCCGCGAATGACGGATTCCGTGAAAACGGACAGGCGGGTGGCGGTGGAAGGCATGGCCGAGAGACTACCGCGCGGTCCCCGAGTACGCCATGGTGTTGCCATGCCTTCACGCGCGATCTGGTTGATCAGTCTTTCGGGGCTGCTGCCGTTTCTCACCTGTCTGGCGCTCGCCTACGGGGTGCCGGCCCACGCCGAATCCGCCAAGACGGTGTTCCTGGTCTATTCGGCGCTCACCCTCACGTTTCTCGGCGGAGCCCGCTGGGGCGCCGAGCTGGTGCGGGCCCCGGACCGCCCCGATCTGCGGCGACTGGTGCTGTCGGCGGTACCGTCGGTGCTGGGGATGTTCGCCCTGGTACCGCGCACCGCACCACCGGTCGCACTGGGGCTGCTGCTGCTGTCGTCGGCCGGCCAGCTGGCGTGGGACCTCCAGGCGTCGCGCGCCGGGCTGCTGCCGGCGTGGAATGGGCGGGTGCGCACCGTCATGACGGCGCTGGGCACGGTGTGCACGGCGGCGATGTGGCCGCTGTTCTGAGGGGTGGTGTGAGCTGAACGGCAGACGGCAGCCCGCAGGAACCACAGTGGGCAGACGGCAGGAGTTTGGTCGAAGAAGACGGGCGCCACTGCTTCGCAGGGCGCCCCATTTCCTTTGCGGTCGGGACATCGGCGGCGGCGCGCAGCGCACGCCGCCGTGTTGTTCTTCCACGTCCCTGCCGTCTGCCCACTGTGGTTCCTGCCAACCGCCGTCTTCAAGCCCGTAACTCGCCCGCGCTCTCCCCAACGCCACGCCCCCAGCGCTCACGCTGGCCGTTCCCCCTGCCCGTTTCCCCGACGGGGGCCCGCTCGTCCTTCCGATGCCACGCCGATCGTTCCGCCGACGTAACGGTCTGAGACGGTGGAACCGGTGGACCTTTGCCAGCTGCCACGTGCCCCAACTCGACAAGATCCTGCCGCGCCTGGAATCGGGCGCGGCGTCGCAGATTCTCCTCGAGAGCGACGCACCCATCCGGTGTGTGACTCCGAATGGGCTGCAGCAAGTGAGCACTCAGGTGCTCACCCAGTCGCAGGTCCTGGCGCTGGTGAGCGAACTGGCGACCCCCGAAAGCCGCCCCGCCATCATTGCGGGTACAGGGATCCGCTTCCTGTACCAGTTCAACGACAAGCAGTGGCTCATCCAGCAGGACGAGGATCCCGCGCTCACGCGCATCCTCATTCGCCGCTGGGCCGACCGTGATGCCACCGGCACGCCCACCGCAGGCGCCCAAAGCACCACGATCCGCAAGCGCGCCACCGACACCGCCTTCGGGGCGCTCGCCACTCCGGACGACGCGCGGGCCACGCTCGAGACGCTGTTGCGCATCCAGGTGTCGCGGGGCGCTGCCGATCTGCACCTGCGCGTGGGCGAGCCCCCCATCTTCCGCCTCGGCGGCGACTTGCTGCGCCTCGAGGACGAGGTGGCGCTGACCGACGAGATGGTCAGTGGCATGATGCGCGCCATCATGCCCGAGAAGAACCGGACCGAGTTCGACCAGAACTGGGACACCGATTTCGCGCACGAGATCGAGGGGGTCTCCCGTTTCCGCGTGAACGTACTGCGCGACCGGCATGGCACCGCGGCAGTCATCCGAACCGTTGCCACAACCACGGTCACCGTGGAGCAGTTGGGGATCTCCCCCGAGGTGCAGGCGCTCTGCCAACTCAGCAAGGGCCTCGTGCTCGTCACCGGCCCCACCGGCTCCGGCAAGTCCACCACGCTCTGCGCCCTGGTCGACCTCATCAACCGCACGCGCTCCGATCACATCATCACGATCGAAGACCCCATCGAGTTCGTGCACGAAAGCAAGAAGTCCCTCATCACGCAGCGGCAGGTGGGGGTGCACACGCAATCGTTCAAGAGTGCCCTGCGGGCCGCCCTGCGCGAGGACCCCGACATCATCCTCGTGGGTGAGCTGCGCGACCTCGAGACCATCGCCATCGCGCTCGAAACGGCGGAGACGGGACACCTCGTCTTCGGCACACTGCACACCAGCACCGCCGCGGGCACGATCAACCGCATCGTGGACCAGTTCCCCGCCGACCGGCAGGAACAGATCCGCATCATGCTGGCCGAGTCGCTCAAGGGCGTGGTTTCTCAGACGCTGTGCAAGAAGATCGGCGGCGGGCGCGTCGCCGCGCGCGAGATCCTGCTGGTGAACAGGGCGGTGAGTGCGCTCATCCGCGAGGGGAAGACGGTGCAGATCCCCAACATCATCCAGACGCAGAAGAAGCTGGGGATGGAGACGCTCAACGACGCCCTGCTCGGCCTCGTGAAGAGCAAGACCATCGAACCCGAGGAAGCGTACCTGAAGGCGGTCGAGAAGAAGGATATCAGCAGCAGGCTCCGCACACTGGGCTACAACATCGACGCCGTGGCCGGCGAGGAATGATGCGGGTGGACGGGGCCGTCAGGTACCGTCCACCCGTTGGGCGAACCGCTGCCCCTTGAGTTGTGTGGTCTCCACGAAGCGCTTGAGATCGTCGACGGTGTGCGGAATGGGGAAGATGACCCGGCTGCCGTAGACCCGCCCGATGAGCCGAGTGAGCGCCCAGCGGCCGAACGCGACCTGAATGCCCACGTCGAAGCGCTCCATCCACCTGGTGATGGCGCGCGGGAGATGTTCGATGGCGGCCCGCTCCCACGGCCACAGACGCACCTTGGGAACACCAATGCGGGCGGCGCCCTCCTCGCCGCACAGGCGGGACACGAACCAGCGGGCCACCTTGAGGCACCAGCCCATCGTGACCGGCAACGGCAGCACCGCGTGCAGGAAGCGCGCGAGCATGACGAGATGTGACGAGGTGAGCGCATGCCCCGCAGGATTGTCGCGCCGCGCCCGCTCCTGCCAATCGGGCGTGCTCCAGCGAATCGGCGGGGCATAGTACTCGGCGCGGTACGCCTCCCAGAAGGCGCGTGCCTCCACCAGCGTACGAGGGAGCCACGCGTCGCTCATGGGCTGCCCGGGCGGATGAATGCCCTTGAAGAGCGCGAAGACGCGCCAGAGGTGCCAGAACGCTTCGTCGTCGCCCTCGTTGAAGGGCACCCCGAGATCACGCAGGCCATCCACCACCAGCAGCGAGAAGGCGATGATGGTGGCGAGCATGTCCGCCTGACTCACGACCTGCTGTGGGCCGGCCTCGGCGCCCGGGCGATCATCGGCATGCGGCCACCCGGCGCGAAAGGCCTCGTAGCCCCCCCAGAGCACATAGTCGTCGGCCCCGGTCCACGCGTCGAGCGTGCGGTCCACCGGTCCGGTGACCACCGCGCCCATGCGCGGCGCCACGTTCGACCGGACTCCCGCGTGCAGCAGCTGCATCTCCTCGGCCGCCACGAACGCCGGAAACCACGGCCCCTCGAAACTGTGGGGGGTGGACACCGTCACCAGCAGCTGCAACGTCCCGAGCAGTCGGTGATACGGCAGGCTCGCCAGTTGCCGCGACAGATTGAGCACCGCCGATGGGCGTGGCGCGGCATAGGCCTCCGGGAGCGATTTGCAGAGCAGCACGATGGTGCTGGGCAGCAGGCGCGTCATGAAGGCGCGCTGCCCGCGCAGGATCAACGACCGGTTGACCCACGGCGGGAACTGCGGCTGATCGCACGCCTCGCAGAAGTGCAGCGATTCCTGCACGTAGGTGGCGAGCGCAGCCAGCGCACGCGACACGTGCTGCTCGTCGAGCGCGCGAATCTCCGCAAGTGCATCGGCCAGCGAGTTGGGGATGGGCTCGGCGGGCAGGCCGAGGTCGCGCCGCTGCTGGGCCGCGAGATCCCGGCCACCCAGCGTCGGATCGGGATTGATGGCCCCGAAGAACCGATGCACATCGCGGTACGGCAGTTTGCCGTCCTCCCGCACGAACGCGTCGGCTGCCGGTACCCCCTGCGTGGACAGGAAACGCAGGAATGCCGAGCCACGGTCCTGCCAGTCGGCGGCGGTGACCGGTGGGCGGGGAGGGAGCGCGTCGTGGGGTAAGGTCATCGCTGCGGGGCTGAGGGACGCGCTAAGTTATGCGAAGGTCTCCCTTCCCCGCTTGTCCATGTCACTTATTCGCATTGCCGGTGCTGGCCCGTCGGGGCTCGCCGCCGCGATCACGTTGGCACGAGCCGGGCGGCCGGTGGAGCTCTTTGAGCGTCGCGAGGATTGCGGAGCGCGCTTCGGGGGCGACCTGCAGGGGCTGGAGTCGTTCTCCAGTGACCGTAGCGTACTCGACGAGTTGCGCGACGCAGGGCTGGAGGCGGACTTCGCCCATCGCGGCTTTACCCGCGGCTTCCAGTTCAATGGAAACCGCGCCGACCTGCACGAGTTCTCGCAGCCGGCGTTCTATGTCGTGCGTCGCGGTACGATGGCCGACAGCATCGACCAGTCGCTCAAGCGCCAGGCGCTGGCGGCAGGGGTGACCCTCCGTTTCGGCGAGTCGCTCGATCCTGCCGCGGCCGACATCATTGCCACCGGCCCGCGTCAGCGGCGGCCATACGCCGTCTGCCGTGGCTTCGTCTTCAAGACCGACGCGCCAGACCTGGCGGTGGCGCTCCTCAACGACGCCGCCGGGCTCAAGGGGTACAGCTACCTGCTGGTGAGCAATGGCGAAGGGTGCCTGTGCACGTCACTCTGGTCGAGTTTCCGCCGGGTGCACCAATGTCTGGCCGAGGCGCGCCGCCTGCTGCTCGAGCGCTGGCCAGTACGCCGCGAGGAGGAGCGCCCCGTGGGGGGCTGGGTGCACTTCTCCGGCCGGCCGCACTGGCGCGAAGGCGGGGCGCTCGTGGTGGGGGAGGCCGCGGGGCTGCAGGACTTTCTCTGGGCGTTCGGACTGCGGGCGGCGCTGCGGTCGGGCGTGCTGGCCGCCAACAGCATCCTGGCTGGGGACGACTTCGCCCGTGCGGCGGCGGCCCAATTCGAGGGGTTCATCAAGGGTGGTGTCGTGAACCGCTTCCTGTGGGAGGTGGGACGACACGGACGGTATCGCGCCCCCATGGCGGCCCTCCGGTGGCGCGGTGCCGAGCGACTCCTGCGGGATTTCTATCGCTACAATCGCCTCCAGCAATTCCTCTATCCGCTTGCCCGTGGTTATGTACGGGTGATGCACCCGCATCTCACCGTCTGACGTACCCCCGTCCCGCTTCGCTCCGATGCTTCCCGGCACCACCGTCGACCATTTCGAGATCACCGAGCGCCTCGGCGCCGGTGGCATGGGCGAAGTGTACCGCGCACGGGACACGCGGCTGGGGCGCGAGCTGGCGCTCAAGGTGCTGCCGATGGCGCGCGTCAGCGACCCCGAGGCCACCGAGCGCTTCCTCCGTGAGGCGCGCGCAGCCAGCGCGCTCAATCATCCCAACGTCGTCACAGTGTACGACATCGGCCGCGGGGAGCGCGGGCTGTACATCGCCATGGAGCTGGTGCGCGGGCATACCCTCGCCACGTACCGCGAGCCGCTCGACGTGAGCACCGTGGCGCGCCTGGGCGCCCAGGCCGCGCAGGCGCTGGCGGTCGCGCACGACGCACGCATCGTACACCGCGACATCAAGCCCGAGAACCTGATGTTGCGCGACGACGGGTACCTCAAGGTGCTCGACTTCGGGCTGGCGCGCCTCTTCGAGCGCAGTGGGCCCATCGAGGCCGACGCCTCGCACACGAAGACCGGCGTGATCATGGGTACGCTGCGCTACCTGTCCCCGGAGCAGGCGTCCGGTGACCCCGTGGCAGCCCCCTCCGACGTCTTCGGCCTGGGCGTGGTGCTGTACGAGCTGCTGGCGGCGTCGCACCCGTTCAACCCCCGCGGCAGCTCGTCGGCGGGGACCCTGGGCGCGATCATTACCAAGGATCCCGTTCCGCTGCAGCAGCTGCGCCCGCAGTTGCCGGTGGCCATGGCGAGGCTGGTGCATGGCATGCTCGCCAAGGAACCGGCAGACCGACCCACGGCGGTTGATGTGGCCCTCGCCCTCGGCGCCCTGACCGGTACCGGACTGGACAGTGGCGGCCTGACGCTCGCCGTTCGGGACACCACCGGCACTCTGGCGGCGACGCCTCCCGGGGGACCAACGACGATCTTCGCCCCCACGCTGCCCGGCACCGGATCGGACGCAGTCGCCACGTCGGCAGCGGCCCCACGGCGCGGCACCGGCGTGGGCGCGCGCACGACCGTGGTGGTGGGGCGTCGCACTGATCGGGCCCTGTTCATGGATGCCTGGCAGCGAGCCAGCAGCGGGCGTGGTTCGTTGCTGGTGGTGAGCGGCGAGCCGGGCGTGGGCAAGACCACGTTCGTGGAGGCCTGCCTGGCGGAAATCGCCGACAGCACCGGCGTCGTCGTGGCGCGGGGGCGATGCTCGGAACGCCTCGCCGGCACCGAAGCCTTCCTCCCCATCCTCGAGGCCATCGAGTCGGCCATGCGCGCCGACCCGTCGGGGGACATTGCGGCGCTCCTGCGCCGCCATGCCCCGACCTGGCACCGCGAGGTGGGGGATTCCGACCCCGCCCACGCCACCGGGGTCGACGGCGCAGCGCCGGGGCTGCAGGCCGCGTCGCCGGAGCGCATGAAGCGCGAGTTGCTCGGGTTCATCGACGCAACGGCGCGCGCGCATCCGCTGGCGATCGTGCTCGAGGATCTGCACTGGGCCGACAGCGCCACGGTTGACATGCTGTCGTACCTCGGGTCGCGTGTCGACGACCTGCCACTGCTCGTCATCACTACCCTCCGCGAATCGGAGATGCGGCTCTCGCGACACCCGTTCATGGCGTCGCTGCTCGACCTGCAGGCGCGCGGCCTCAGCGAGTCCATTGCCCTCGGCCTGCTCGATGCGGACGATGTGCAGGAGCTGCTCGACCGACGCTATCCGGGACATCGCTTTCCTCCCACCTTCGCGCGGCTGCTGCACCACAAGACCGATGGCAGCCCGCTGTTCCTCGTGGACCTGCTGCGCTGGCTGGGCTCCCGTGGCGCGCTGGCCGATTTCGCGGGCGCCTGGCAGCTCACGCGCGGACTCCCCGAAGTGGAGCGCGACCTGCCGCCCTCGGTGCGCGGCATGATCCAGCGCAAGATCGAACAGCTGGAAGAGAGCGACCGCCGACTGCTGACCGTGGCGAGCGTGCAGGGCTTCCTCTTCGATTCCACCGTGCTGGCCGACGTGCTGCACATGGAACAGGCCGATGTGGAGGAGCGGCTCACGACCCTCGACAAGGTGTACGCCTTCGTGCGCCCGGTGGCGGAGCACGACCTGCCCGACGGCGCGTTGTCGGTGCGGCATCGCTTCGTGCACGTGCTCTATCAGAACGCGCTGTATCAGGCGCTTCAGGGGACACGCCGCGTGCAGCTGGCCACCCAGGTGGCGAGCGCGCTGGAAGCACGGTACGGGGCGCGCGCCACCGAGGTGGCGGCCGATCTGGCCGTCCTCTGGGAGACGGCGCGTCATCCCGCCAAGTCGTCGGGGTATTTCGCCGTGGGCGCCATGCGCGCCGGCGAGAAGTTTGCCTACACCGAGTCTGCCGAGCTGGCGTCGCGCGGCCTCGCCCAGATTGCCCTGCTCCCCGACGGCGAGGCGAAAACCACGCTGGAGATCGGGCTGCGGGTATCGCTGGGCTTCACCAACGTGGTGACACGCGGCTTCCACGCCCCCGAGACGTTCGAGCAGATGCACCGGGCGCACGAGCTGTCGAAGGCATCGGGGAATGCGCCGCAGCTCATTCCGGTGCTCTGGGGCATGGTGGTGTACCACATCGCCAGCGGACAGTTCATTCGCGCCTACGAATACGCCGAACAGATGATCGACATCGCCGATGCCGCCGGGGATGTGATGCTGCAGTCCACGGCGTCGAGCGCCCTGTCGGGGGCCGCGTTCTTCCGCGGACGCCTGCAGCTGTCGCGCGAGTCGCAGGCGCGCGCGGAGGCGCTCACCACACCGGCCATGCGCGCGGGCATCCAGGCCATCGTGGGCTCCGACCCGCTGCTGCTGAGCCGCTGTCAGGCGGGGCGGGCGCACTGGATGGCGGGCGACATCGCAGGGGCGCGCGCGATCTTCGATCGCATGCTGGCCGACGTGCGGGTCTCCAAGGATCCGCGCGAACGCGCCCACGGGGCGCTGCACGTTGCCGAGTTCGAACTGGCCGCCGAGCGTCCCGACGAAGCGCTGCGCGTGGCGGCGGAAGCGCTGCACGTGTGCGAGGAGTACGGCGTGGCCTCGGAGCGCCTGTGGACGGCCGCGTATCTCGGGCGGGCGCAGATCGCCGTGGGCGAGCTCGACGCCGGCATTGCGACGCTGGAGGCCACGGTGGGCGCGCTCACCATGTTCCGGTGTCTGGCCAGTGTGTCCGAGTACCAGGGATTTCTGGCCGAAGGCTATCTGGAGGCCGGCCGCGTGAGTGATGCCCGGCAGGCGGTGGACGAGGGGCTGGGGAATGCGAGCAGCACCGGCGAGATCGTCTGGATCCCCGAGCTGCATCGCATCCGGGCCCACGTGCTGCGCGCCGAAGGGGCGGAACGCTCGGCCGTGGCGGCCGAACTGCACCGTGCGCTGACCGCCGCCGATCAGCTGGGCGCGCAGCTCATCGTGCAGCGCGTCACGCGTGACCTGGCTGCGCTGGGCGACTGACCGCCGGCGGCGTTCAGCGCACAGCGCTCAACGTGCCGCGGCGAGGCACTCCAGTTCCACGCGCGCGCCGTTCAGCAACGTGGCCTGCACCGCCGCACGCGCCGGGAAGCGGCCGTTGGTGAAGTACGACCGGTAGACCTCGTTCATCGCCGGCCACTCCGTGAGGTCGGCCAGGTACGCCGTGCACTTCACGAGCCGATCCATGCCAAGCCCCGCCGCCGCCAGCGTGCGCTTGATGTTCTCCATCACCTGCCGGGTCTCGGGCTGAATGCCGCCGGGCACCAGGGTGAGTCCCGTGCCGGTGGTGCCGAGGGTGCCGGAGACGAAGACCAGATCACCGACCCGCACGGCTGGGGAAAAGGGGTTGACCGGCGGACCGTCCGGATGGATGAACACCGGGTCCGGTATCGGGGTGGGACGGGACGCGCTGCAGGCGGTCGTCACGAGGGCAGTCGCCATGAGGGCGGTCAGCCTGACGGCGGAAAAGCGCAACCGACTGGGACGCACGGCAGCGCGAGCGGGGCGAAGCGAGAGGGGCGTGATCATCTCCCAAGCTGCGTCCGCCGCGCTGTTTCCGAAACACCCCTCGCGTGACTCTGTGCCACCCTGCACTATTTGGGGTGAACGCCGGGTACGAACACCGGCGACCCCGGCGCACCTTCCCACCTCGCCGGACAGGCACCGATTGGCCCCTCTCTCCCGGGCCGCGAACAGGAGGCGCAGTGCAGGCTGCACAGACGACGGAGTTCGACGCGATTGTCGTGGGCTCCGGCATTTCGGGCGGTTGGGCCGCCAAGGAACTCACCGAAAAGGGGCTCAAGGTCCTGCTACTGGAGCGTGGTCACAACATCGACCACATCACCGGCTACAAGAACGCCACCAAGGGCCCGTGGGAATATCCGCACCGCGGCGGACGCACGAAGCAGATGGAAGCCGACTATCCGGTGCTGAAGCGCGACTACCCGCTGAACGAGAAGAACCTCGACTACTGGGCCAACGACAAGGACAGCCCGTACACCGAGGTGAAGCGTTTCGACTGGTACCGCGGGTACCACCTGGGCGGCCGCTCGCTCATGTGGGGACGCCAGAGCTACCGCTGGAGCGACTTCGACTTCGAAGCGAACGCCAAGGAGGGGCTCGCGGTGGACTGGCCCATCCGCTACCGCGACATCGCGCCGTGGTACTCCTACGTGGAGAAGCATGCCGGCATTCAGGGGACGCGCGAGAATCTGCCGCAGCTGCCCGACAGCGAGTTCCTTCCGGGGTTCGCGCTCAACTGCGGCGAGCAGCATGTGGCCGAGCGGATCAAGAAGACCTACGGTGGCAAGCGCCACCTCATCATTGGTCGCAGCGCCAACCTCACGCAGCCGCTCCCCGGCCGCGGACAGTGCCAGACGCGCGATGCCTGCTGGTTGGGGTGCATCTTCGGCGCGTACTTCAGCACGCAGTCCAGCACGCTGCCGGCCGCGCAGAAGACGGGCAATCTCACCCTCAAGGTGAACAGCATCGTGCACGAGCTCGTGTACGACAAGAACACCAAGAAGGTGAGCGGCGTGCGTGTGGTGGACGCGGTCACGAAGGAGGCCACCGAATACAAGGCCAAGATCTTCTTCCTCTGCGCGTCGACGCTCAACAGCACCTGGCTGCTCATGCGCTCGGCGCGTGACATCTGGCCCGAGGGGCTCGGCAGCTCGAGCGGTGAACTCGGGCACAACCTCATGGACCACCATTTCCGCCTCGGCGCGGGCGGTCGTCTCGAAGGATTCGACGACAAGTACTACTACGGCCGTCGTCCCACGGGCTTCTACATCCCGCGCTGGCAGAACCTGTTCGGCGACAAGCGTCCGTACCTGCGCGGCTTCGGCTATCAGGGCAGTGCCAGCCGCGAAGGGTGGGGGCGCGCCGTGGCGGAACTGGGGATTGGAGGCGACTTCAAGGACGAGATGGCGCAGCCGGGCGAGTGGACCATTGGCGCCACCGCATTCGGCGAGATGCTCCCCGACCACAGCAACAGGATCAGCATCGACGAGACCAAGACCGACAAGTGGGGGCTGCCCGTGCTCAAGATCGACTGCGAGATCAAGGAGAACGAGCGGCTGATGCGCAAGGACATGACCATCGAGATGGCGGAGATGCTGGAGAGCAGCGGCGTGAAGGACGTGAAGACGTACGACGGCGGCTATGCGCCCGGCATGGGGATTCACGAGATGGGGACGGCGCGCATGGGGCGCGACCCGAAGACGTCGGTGCTGAACGGCAACAACCAGGTGTGGGATGCACCCAACGTGTTCGTGACCGACGGGTCGTGCATGACGTCGGCGGCGGCGGTGAATCCCTCGCTCACCTACATGGCGTTGACGGCGCGGGCGGCGGAGTTTGCCGTGAACGCGCTCAAGCGCCGCGAACTGTAAGGAGATCGCGCGCATGACCGACTTCGAACGCATGTCCGGGATCGATCGCCGCGAAGCGATCCGCCGCGTGAGCATGTTGCTGGGCGGTGTGGCCTTCGTGGGCGGCAGCCAGCTGCTCACCGCCTGCGCGGGCGACCGTCCGGCGGCCACCGACAGTGCGCAGGCCGGGGCCACCGGGCCGGCCGCCATTGGCGAGTTCAGCGTGGCCGACCAGCAGTTCCTCGACGAGGTGGCCGACACCATTCTGCCGTCCACGGCCAAGTCACCGGGCGCCAAGGCCGCGGCGACGGGCCCCTTCATGGCGCTCATGGTCACCGACACCTACACGCCGGCCGATCAGAAGATCTTTCGCGAGGGGATGGCCAAGCTGGAGGAGGCGTGCAAGGCGGCGCACCAGACCGGCTTCATGCAGGCCACGCCGGAGCAGCGGACGGCGGTGCTCACGACGCTCGACCAGGAGCAGCACGCCTTCCAGAAGACGCGCAAGCCCGACGAGCCGCAGCACTACTTCCGCATGATGAAGGAGCTCGCCCTGCTGGGCTTCTTCACCAGCGAGATCGGCTACACGAAGGCGATGCGCTACAAGGAGACGCCGGGCAAGTACGAGCCGTGCCTCCCGTACACCAAGGGGGAGACCAGCTGGGCGTCGCACGCCTGATCATCGCCGGTTTTTCTGACAACGGCCGACGAGTCAATCGTCGGCCGTTGTCATTCGTCCCGTATCCTTCTCCATCCGCGTGAGCACCGTCGTCACGAGCGCGCGCACGATCTCCGGACGATTGGGCTGGACGTGCTTGCCGGGGAACCACACGATCGCTTTCGGCTCACTGGCCGCCGCGTACAGCGCCTCGATGGCCGGGCGAGGCAGGCGCTCGTCTTCCGTGGCGTTGAGCATGGTGTACGGACGCGGCGCCACCCGCTGTACCCACTTCTCCGGCGTGAGATAGGGACCACCCACGATCACGTCGGCCAGCGTCCCCGCCAGCGGCGCAAACAACGCCGGCATCGACTCCTGCGCATTGTGTGCCAGCAGATCGCGGGTCCGTCCCGCGCCGTGCACGCTCCACACGTGCGTGATGCGCGGGTCGAGTGCCGCCGCCACGGTCATGAAGGGGGTGCCCAGGCTGGCGCCCACGCCGTGCACCTCGCGCGCATTCACCCACGGCTGCTGCAGGAGCCAGTCGAGCGCCAGCTGAATGGCCGGCGGCGTATCGTGCAGCGCCTGCCGGATGTCCGGTGCCCACTTGAGGATTTCCAGCCCTTTCATGCGGTGCGGCCCCGTGTACGGGTACGACAGCGCCACCACCACCCGCCCGCGGGTATCGGGAATGAGGCGCGCCGCATCGCGCCCCGTGGCATGGCCGCCGAGAATGAGGACCAATGGCGCGGCGGAGTCGGCCAGCGGGCGCTTCACCAGCATCGGCACGGTGACGCCGCTGGTGGACCGCACGGTCACCGCTTCGATCCGATGCCCCTCCTCAACGGTGGCCTCGTCTCGCGTGACCGACGCGACCTCGCCCCGACGGGCGGCGAACCCGGGCACCGGATCATCAAGCCGCAACGCCCCCAGCGTCGTTGCGCCAAGCAACATCATGCCAATCGCTACCATCCCACCCAGCCGCACGGATCGCCGCATCCACCTCGCTCCTCATCCCCGTGGTCCAATGTTCCCAGTGATGGTCCTTCCCAAGTAGTGATGAGGCCGCCGCGAAGTTCCACCGGGGCGTCAACTTCACCCTTGTCGGGTGCCAACGACGGCGGGAACTTGGCTGCACCCCGGTT
The DNA here is from genome assembly GCF_021298855.1 of Gemmatimonas sp. Lineage (GTDB taxonomy): Bacteria > Gemmatimonadota > Gemmatimonadetes > Gemmatimonadales > Gemmatimonadaceae > Gemmatimonas. The sequence goes on along the minus strand of NZ_JAJTHI010000061.1, from coordinate 40,633 downwards.
CTTCCCACCCCCTTCCGAGCTGCCCGCCATGTATCACACCCTCGAAGAATTCCTCTCGCACTGGGCATTCGAAAGTGCGGACACGCAGAAGCTCATGGACGCGCTCACCGACGCGTCACTCTCGCAGCCGATGTATCCGGGGGGGCGTAACCTCGGCCGGCTCGCTTGGCACATCGCGCAGACCATTCCCGAGATGATGAACAAGACGGGGCTCGCCGTGGGCGGCGTGGGCGAACACGAAGAGGTGCCGTCGACCGCAGTGGAGATTGCGCACGGCTACGCGTCGGCGGCGTTGTCCCTCGTGGAAGAGATCAAGGCCAAGTGGACCGATCTCACCCTCACCACGACCGACGACATGTACGGATTCACGTGGACCAAGGCGATGACGCTGGCGGCACTGATGAGCCACCAGATTCATCATCGAGGGCAGATGACGGTACTGATGCGCCAAGCCGGCCTTCGTGTGCCGGGCGTCTACGGACCGGCGAAGGAAGAGTGGGAAGACCTGGGGATGGAGCCGCCGCTGATCTAGGCGGCAACGCTTTACGCTGTGGTACTCAACGCTCCTGCCGTTTGCCGTACGCCCTCACCCAATCCACCTGCATCTCGCCGGGGAATGTTGTCGTGCTGTCGGGTGAGCCCAGGAATCGGCCACCGATGGCGAGGTTCATGACGAGGTAGAAAGGTTGATCGAAGGGTGCCGTTCCCTTGCCCTTCTGCGTGCTGTCGGTGCCGCTGTACCAGTCGGTCTGCGTCTGGTAGAGCGAGTCGTCCACGAACCACGCGATGCGCCTGGGGCTCCACTCGATGCCGTAGACGTGCCAGTCGCTGATGCGGCCCGTGTTCGGCAGCGTGTAGTCCATGCCGGTGTGCACGTTGTTCGGCCACTGGCCGCCGTAATGCAGCGTGCCCAGCACCACCTGCGGGTTCTGGCCGCGCGCTTCCATGACGTCGATCTCGCCGCTCGCGGCCCAGGTACCGTAGCGGTCGCGCAGCGGCAGCAGCCACAGCGCTGGCCACAGCCCCTGTCCTTCGGGGAGTCGCGCGCGGAACTCGATGCGCCCGTACTGCTGCGCGAACAGCTCGCGCCCGTCGTGCGCCCGCGTCTTGAGGCGCGCCGACGAGTACGCGCAGCGATCGGTGCTGTCACGCGACGACACGTTGGGCACGGACTCCCGCCGGGCGATGATGCGGAGCGCGCCGTCCTGTACCCGCACGTTGGCGGGCGACGTGGTGTAGCACTGCAGTTCGTCGTTGCCCCAGCCGCTCACGTACGCACTGCTGTCGGCGTTCCAGAAGCCGTTACCCTCTTCGGCCGCCCACCTGGTGGCATCAAGGGTCGTGTCGTTGAACTCGTCGTACCAGGCAAGCGTCCAGCCGGGGCGATCGGCATTACCCCTCGACGCCGCGGCCGTGGCCACGGTGCCGAAGCGGTTGCCCCGCGTGTCGCAGGCCGTGACCGCGGCACTCAGCCCCGCAGCAGAAACGCACACCGCCGCGATGCGCAACAGCGCACCGCGGCGGCGACCCCTTCGCCACTCACGCATTACTTGCGCGCCACCGGCTCGAGCCGCACCACGGGGGTTGGCTTGCCCTGCGCGTCGTCCACTGCGAGATAGATGAAGCCATCAGGCCCCTGGCGCACATCACGGATGCGGCCCATCCCCTTCACGAGATTGTCGGCCAGTTCCGCCTTCTGTCCGTCGAGCGTGAGACGCGCCACGCGCATCCCCGCGAGCCCGCCCACGAAGACGCTCCCCTTCCACTCGGGGAACTTGCTGCCGGTGTACACCAGCAGCCCCGACGTGGCGATGGACGGCACCCATACATGCTTCGCGTTTTCCATGCCCGGCGCCATGGTGCTGGCATGAATGGCCTTGCCGGGACCGTAGTTCACGCCAAAGCCCACGACGGGCCACCCGTAGTTCTTGCCGGGCTCCACCAGGTTCAGCTCGTCGCCGCCCTGCGGACCGTGCTCCACTTCCCACAGATCGCCCGTGACCGGGTGCACCAGCAGCCCCTGCGGATTGCGATGCCCGTAGCTCCAGATCTCCGGCTTCGCGCCGGCCTGCCTGGCGAACGGATTGTCCGTCGGTACACTGCCGTCGAGGTCGAGCCGGATGATCTTGCCGTGGTGATTGGACAGGTCCTGCGCGGGGTGTTTCGTCAGGTCGCCCTCGGGCGCGATCTGCCGGTCGCCCACGCTGATGAACAGGTGCCCCGACTTGTCGAAGGTGATGCGCGAACCGAAGTGGCCCGGTCGCCCCTTCGATTCGGCGATGAAGATGTCCTTGCCTCCCACCAGCGCATCGTTCTCGAAGCGCGCCAGATGCAGCGCCGTGGTCGAGCCACCGGGCATCTGCTTGGAGTAGGTGAGGTACACCAGCCGGTTCGTGGCGAACTGCGGGTGCAGCGCCACGTCGAGCAGGCCGCCCTGCCCAGCCGCCACCACGGCCGGCACGCCGGCCACCGGTGTGGCCACGAGCGCGCCACCGCGCACGATGCGCAGCCGCCCGCCCCGCTCCGTCACCAGCAGGTCCCCGTTGGGGAGGAACGCCATGCCCCACGGGTTCACGAGCCCGTCGACGACCTTCACCACGCGGTAGTCGTGGGCTGATGACCGGTAGACCTGCCCCTGCGCACCGGCGGCGCTGGCGGCAAGGACCAGGGGAAGCAGAACCGCGGCGCTGCGCCGCAGGATGGAATCACGCATAGGAGCTCCCAGAGTGCGCTGAGGTGAGAAATACCCCCACAAAGCTATCGCCCCGGAGCGCCAGCGGCTCACCCGGCAGCAAAGGCCCGCAGCACCCGTACCGTGTTGAGGTGCACGGCCACCGTGTCGTGCACGTCACGGCCATAGCCGCCACTCATGGTGGTACACACGGGGATCCCCACGTCGCGGCAGCTGCCGATCACGAAGCGGTCGCGACTCATGAGCCCGTCGAAGGTGAGTCGAAGCCGGCCCAGCCGGTCTCCTTCGTGCGGGTCGGCGCCACTCAGGTACACCACGAGGTCGGGGTGTGATGCGCGCAGCACCTCGGGGAGATGCCGCTGCAGCAGGTCGAGGTACTCGTCATCACCGGTGCCGTCGGCCAGCTCGACATCGCGGGTACCGGGCACCTTGTGGAAGGGGAAGTTCTTGGCGCCGTGCATGCTGAACGTGTAGACGTCGGGGTCGCCGGCAAAGCAGCCGTGCGTGCCGTTCCCCTGGTGCACGTCGAGGTCCACGATGGCCACGCGGCGCACCCGGCCCAGTGCCTGCAGGCGGCGCACCGCCACGGCCACGTCATTGAAAGTGCAGAAGCCCTCGCCGCGGTCAGGGAAGGCGTGGTGCGTACCGCCGGCGAGATTCATGGCCACCCCGTACTGCAGGGCGGCCTCGCTGGCCTCGATGGTGCCCTGCACCACCCGGAAGGCACGCTCCACGAAGGCCTCGCTCCACGGCAGGCCGATGCGACGCTGTTCGGCGTACGGCAGCGTGCCGTGCACGATGTGGGACACGTACGCCGGCGTGTGTACGCGCAGCAGGTCGTCGAGCGAGGCCGGCGCCGGGTCGTGCAGGCGCTCGGGCGGCACCAAGCCCTCGCGCAACACCCCCTCTCGCAGCAGGGCGTACTTGGCCATGGGGAAGCGGTGGCCGTCGGGGAGGTCGATGGCGTAGCGGGAGGAGGACCACAGGTGGAGCATGGGCGGCAATTTACTGGTGTACCGCAGCGTCTCGACAACAGCAGACGGCAGACGGCAGGAACGACAGCACGCAGACGGGAGGAATATGGAAAGCGGCGGTCGGCGCGAAGCGCCGCCGCCGATTTCCCTACCGCAATGGAAATCGGGCGCGACCGCTTCGCGGCGCGCCCGTTCTTCCGCATTCCTGCTTACTGCGTGCTGTCGTTCCTGCCGTCTGCCGTCTGCCGTTAAGTCGCCCGCGACGAAACCGGCCGCTCGACCTCCACGGCCCGCATCTCCCCCGTGATCTTCCGCGCGTCCTCCTCGTGCGTCTCACTCCGTTCGTCCGCCGGAATGATGCCGAGGTCATTCAGCATCAGCCCCACCGCGTCCGGCACCATCGCGGGCCACAGAAACACCCCCCCGAGGCGCACCAGGGGGCGCGAGGTACGCCCGCTCCCCGCGTACTTGCGCCGCGCCCACAGCTCGTACATCACCGTCAGCAATCCACCGAACGCGGCAAACACGCCCCAGGTGACGAGAGCTTCGCGGAGCGGCACATCGACAAGCATCCACACCAACACGCCGTAGCTGAGCGCGAGCCCCATGATCCCCATGCCTTTGCGCAGCGCGGCGTTGAGCACCACACAGGCCGTGGTCCACAGCAGCACACCGAAAAGGACGATGGCCCACATGATGTTCACGGACAGGATGGTCATGTGCGCGAACATGCAGCCATCGAGGGGATGGCGCCAGCGGCGGAAACCGGATGACCGGATGAGGTATGCACCAGCAGACGGAGCACCGGGAACTGCATCTACGAACGACAAACTCCCCTCGAAATCGCCTGCAGTCGAGGGGAGTGTGCAGTCTGGTGTTTCGGTGGTCGGTTCTCAGGGTGTCCTGCGGACGGCCGTGCTCACCTCGCCGCCTGTGCCCCGATTTCCGCCGCCATGCGCTTGTAGTAGCGCAGCTGCGACCGCTGGTCGGCGGTGGGCGTTCCCGTCCAGCGCCCCACGGCCGAGTAGAGCGTGGCCAGACGGGACTGCAGCTCGCCCGCCTGCCGCTTGAGGTCTTGCGTGGCCGCGTCGGTCCCGCTCAGCGCGCGAACCCGGGCAGCCACCTCGGCAACGGCACCAAGCGTGCCTGCCACATCGCGATGAAATGCGGTCCATGCCATGCGCTCCGCACGCGACACGGTGACACGCGGGTCTTCCTTCACCAGCACCTTCCGCTCGAGCGTCCGGCCATCATGCACGAGCCGCACCGTGTAGGTGCCCGGGAGCACCAGCGGGCCCGGCGTCGTGGCCCGCGGCCCTTCGTCGTCGTCCTCGCCCCCGCCGCTGCGCACCGGCAGGTCGGCATGGCGCAGGTTCCACACCACACGGTTCAGCCCGCGCGCAGCCGACGGTGCGAGCGACTGAACCAGCCGCCCCGTGCTGTCATGCACGGTAATCGCCACCTTCGTGCCGTCGTCGCGCAGCCAGTAGTCCACGAGGGCCCCGTTGGCGGGGTTCTCACCGCGGAAGACCATGTCGCCCGTGTGCGGACGCAGGTTGGTGGTGCGAATCTGATGCGCCGGCTGCAGGCTGAAAAGCTGCGCCGGCATGGCAGTCACCTCGGGGGTGAGCTCCTGCAGCGCATTGAGCTGGTCCAGCACCCACACGCCGCGCGCGTGGGACCCCAGCACCAGCGCGTTGTCGCGCGCGTGCAGCGCAATGTCGTTGAACGGCATGAGCGGCATGTTGGCGCGCAATGACACCCAATGGCTTCCCCCGTTGGGCGAGATGAAGAGGCCGAACTCGGTGGCGAGGTACAACAGCCGCGGATTGCGTACATCCTCCCGTATCGTGCGCGCCACCCGGTTGGGCGGCAGGTCGCCTTCGATACGCGACCACGTGACCCCGTAGTCGGTGCTGCGGTACACGTAGTTGGTCAGGTCATTGCTGCGGTGGTTGTCCACCACCACGTACACCGTGCCGGCCGCGTGGCGGCTGGGTTCCACACCGGCGAACCACGCGTCCTTCGGCAAACCGGGGAGCTTGGACTGCGCGTCGGTCCACGACAGCCCCCCGTTGCGCGACACCCGCAGCCGGCCGTCGTCGGTGCCCACGTACAGCAGTCCCTTCACCAGCGGCGATTCGGCCAGCGCCGTCACGCCAGGGAAGTACGGCACGCCGTCGTCGAGCGACAGGGTGGCCTCGCTCGGCGTGCGCCCCATGAGCGGCAGCGTGCTGCGGTCCACGCCGGTCGTCATGTCCCCCAGGCTCTGCCACGTGCGCCCGCCGTCCTTCGACGTGAAGAGATGCTGCATGCCCACGTACAGCGTGTTGGTGTCGTGCGGCGAGATCACGATGGGGGCATCCCAGTTGGCCGGGTGCATGGCGTTCCCCAGCACCTGCGTGGCCCCCGGCTTGCCCCAGGTTTCCCAGTTGCGACGTCCGCCGATGCGACCCGTACTGTCGCCCGGGCGCAGATCCTGCACCTGCCAGGTACGCGTGTCGTTCTTCTGCAGCCCGAGGAACTGCGATGCCGAGTACACGGTGCGTGGGTTCTTCGGGTTGGGCACCACGAAGAATCCATCGCCGCCGCACAGGCGCGACCAGTGCTCGTTGAGAATGCCACTGGTGGTCCAGCTGGCGCTCGGCCCCACCCAGCAACCGTTGTCCTGCAGACCGCCGTACACATTGAACGGCACCGCGTTGTCCACCGCCACGCGATAAAACTGCGACAGCGGGAGCGACGACACGAACAGGAACGTGCGCCCGCGGTCGTAGCTGATGCCGATGCCGCCGTCGTCGAGTTTGATGACGTGGCGGCTGTCCTTCGGGTTCACCCAGACGAACCGGTCGTCCCCATGCGTGGTGGTGCGCGGCGCGGTGAACGTCTTGCCGCCGTCGTCGCTGAACGAATACGCGTTCAGCATGTAGACGCGCTGGTCGTCGTTCGGATCGATGGTGGGCTGGCTCGCGTACATGGGGCGCGGGTTCCAGTCGCTCATGAACGTCCACGTGGCACCGGCGTCTTCACTGCGGTACACGCCGGCCTTGCGCTGGATGTATGCCGTGCTGGCGTTGTAGCGCGCGCCCTGCTCCACGCTGATCACCACGATGCGCGGGTTCTTGCGGTAGATCGCAATGCCGATGCGCCCGTACTCGCCCTCCGGCAGCCCACGGCCCGTGAGCTTCGCCCACGTGTTGCCGCCGTCGGTGCTCTTCCAGAGCGCGCTCCCGGGACCGCCGCCATCGAAGCCATACGCGCTGCGCCGCCGCTGATAGCTGGCCGCATACAGCACGCTCGGGTCGTTCCAGTCGAGGGCCACGTCGGTGACGCCGGTCTCGTCGTCCACATGCAGCGTGCGCGTCCACGTGCGGCCGCCATCGGTGGTCTTGTACAAGCCACGCTCGCCACCGGCACCCCACACGCTGCCCTGCGCCGCCACCCACGCGATATCGGGGTTGGTGGGGTGCAGCTGGATGCGCCCGATGTGCATGCTCGTGCGCAGCCCCATGTTCACCCACGTCCTGCCACCGTCGGTGCTCTTGTACACCCCATCACCCCACCCCACGCTCTGGCGGTTGGCCCGCTCGCCGGTGCCCACCCAGAGGATCTGGGGGTTGGGCTGAAACACGGCCACATCACCGATGCTGTGCACCGGCGCGTCGAAGATGGACGCCCACGTGATGCCGTTGTCGGTGGTGCGCCACAGGCCACCAGTGGCACCGGCCACATACATGGTGTAGGGGTTCGATTCCACGACGTCCATGTCCACGACGCGGCCACTCATGGACGCGGGGCCGATGGACCGGAGCTTGAGGCCACCGAGGTCGGCGGCGCGGAACGGAGCCTGCGCCACCAGGGGCGCGGCGAAGGTTGCCCACAGAAGCACCGTGGGCACCACACGGGGAAGCAGTCGGGTCAGCATGTGCCGAATATGCTGCGTATGTTGCCAGTGTGCTGCGGAGGCCCGGCTCCTGCGCCTGGCCTTCGGCTCCCTGCCCCCCTGCTCCCCGCTCCCCGAGCCATCACGTGCACTCCACACGTTCCCTCACCTCGGTCCTGCTGCTCATCCTGGCCGCCGGCCTGCCGCTCCCCGCTCAGGATCATGCCGCCACGAAAGCAACCAGCGTGCGCACGACCGGGCGAGTCTGGTCCGATGAAGGCCCCGCCACGTGGGCCCCTCGCCCCACGGAGCAGGCGATCACCGCCAATGACCTGCGGACGCGGCTGTATCAGTTCGCCGACGACTCCATGCTGGGTCGGCGCGTGGGCGAAGTGGGCAACTACAAGGGCACCGAATACATCGCGCGGGAGTTCAAGCGCCTCGGCCTCAAGCCGGCCGGCGACAGTGGCAGTTACTTCCAGACGCTGCCCTTCGGCCCCAGCGGCTTCGACGCCGCCACGGCGCGCCTCACCGTGGGCGGCCGCGCACTGACCACGAAGAAGGATTGGGTGCCCACCGTGCCGTCCGTGCTCAACGGGTTCGGCCCGACCATGAAGATCGACGGCGTACCGGCGATTTACGCCGGCCAGTGGGGTGACTCCACCGCGATGATGGATCTGAACGCGGTGCGCGGCAAGGTCATCGTGTTCAGTGCGGCGCCGGCCTCGCAGCGGGTCGCCGCCAGCGTGGGGGCGCCCACCAGTTTCGTGAGCTGCACCGATGTGCCCGACAAGTTCGGCGCGAATGCGGCCATTGCCGAGGAGGCACGCCAGCGGGCGAACCCCAGTGCCCCGCCGCCACGTCGCGGGGTGCCCACCATGCTGCGCGATCCGCGAGCCACGGGCGCGGGGGCCGTGGGGGTGCTCGTGATCGGGCTCGACGACCTGTCGTCGCAGCAGATCGACGCCGCCTTCGCGCAGCCCATGTCCATGCGCCCGGCGCAGGCGCTCAACGCCAATGCCCCGGCCGCGGCCACCATTTCGCGCGCGGTGGCCGAACAGATCTTCGGCAAGCCGGTGAGCGCCCTGCGGGTGGGCGATACCGGTGCCCCCATTTCGGCCGATTTCCGGCACGCGTGGCGTCTCTCACCGTACCCGGCGCGCAATGTCATTGCCGTGCTCCCCGGCAGCGACCCCAAGCTGGCCGGCGAGTATGTGCTGGTTGGTGCGCACAACGATCATGTGGGCGTGAATCCGGTGGTGGTGGACCACGATTCCGTGCGGGCGTACAACATGGTGGTGCGCCGGCAGGGCTCGAATGACCCGGTGTGCACCCCCACGGCCGAGCAGCAGCGCAAAATCGACTCGCTCATCGCCCGCGCCCGCCGCATTCGCCCCGTGCGCCGCGACAGCATCATGAACGGCGCCGACGATGACGGGTCGGGCACGGTGGTGCTGCTGGAACTCGCCGAAAAGTTCGCGCGGGAAAAAACCGGGCGGTCCCTCGTGTTCATTTCGCATCAGGGCGAGGAAGGCGGGCTGCTCGGCTCGCGCTGGTTCACCGACCACCCCACCATCCCGTTGTCGCAGATCGTCGCGGCGCACAACATGGACATGGTGGGAAAGGGACGAAACTGGCAGGTGAAGTACGGCGGCCCCAATTCGGTGCAGATGCTGGGAGCGCGCCGTCTGTCACGGGAGTTCGGCGACATCATCGACTCCGTGAATGCCAACAGTCCGGAGCCCATGGCCATCGACAAGAGCTGGGATGTGCCTGCGAATCCGCTCAATCGGTTCTGCCGCAGTGACCAGGTGAACTACGTGCGCAAGGACATCCCGGTGGTGTACATGTCGCTGGGTTATGCCGTGGACTACCACCAACATACGGATGAGCCGCGCTACATCGACTACGATCACACCGCGCGTCTGGGACGCTTCGTGCACAGCGTCATGGGCGCGGTGGCCAACCGCCCCAACAAACCGGCCATCGCCGGACCGGATCCCACCATGCCGACGTGCAACCGGTAGTGCGCCGGCCTCGTCCGCCGCGCCATCACGTACGTGGCGGTCGCGTGCCGCCATGACGCCGGCCTCATCCCGAGCGCAGGGCCGCCGCGCTGCCACGTTGGCGCTCGTCCTGCTGCTGGTTGGTTGCCGCAACGCCGATACACCCACTGCACCGCCGGCGCTGCCCCCGCCGCCCGTGGTGGAGGTGGGGCGCTTTCCCACCATGCAGATCGTCACCACCGGCGGCGCGCCCATCACCTCGCGCGAAACGTACGTGGGCGGCACATGGCGGCTCATTGGGCCCGACTCGGCGCTGTTGCGAGACGGCAGCCTCGAGGTGCGCGGACGTGGCAACTCCACGTGGTCGATGCCCAAGAAGCCGTATCGCCTGCGGCTCACCACGGGGGCCGAGCTGCTCGGCATGCCCAGCAATCGTCATTGGGCGCTGCTGGCGAACTACGCCGACAAGACCTTGCTGCGCAACGATCTGGTCTTCGATCTCGCGCAGCGGATGGGATGGACCTACGTGCCGCGGTCGCGGTTCGTGCACCTGCAACTCAACGGCCGGTACGAGGGCGTCTACCAGCTGACGGAGCACATCCGCATTGACGCCAGCCGCGTGAACATCCCCGAGGTACGCATCGCCGACACGTCGGCGGCGGCCATCACCGGGGGCTACCTGCTCGAGGTGGACGAACTGTATGGCGAGGACTTCTGCTGGAACACCCCACGCGTGCGGATGCCGGTGTGCGCCAAGAGCCCGGAGACGCTGCGCCAGCCGGGGTGGGAGCGGCAGCAACGATACATCACCGGCTACTTCGCCGATCTCGAGAACGCGCTGTACGGGCCGTCGTTCGCCGATCCGGTCACCGGCTATGCCGCCTACATCGACGTGCCCTCGGCGGTGGATTACTTCCTCGTCAACGAACTGGTGAAGAACGTGGACGGCAACCTGCGCCGCAGCACGTTCCTCACCAAGCCGCGCGGCGGGAAGCTGTACTTCGGACCGCTGTGGGACTTCGACATCACGCTGGGGAACGTGAACTACGGCGGTGCCGACGCCGTTGCCGGCTGGCAGATTCGCTCGGCACCATGGTTCGCCCGCCTGTGGCAGGATCCGGCATTCGTGCAGCGCGTGAAGCTGCGCTGGCAGCAGATCCGCAACGACGGCACGTTCGCCAGTTGGCGACAGGCGATGCTCGCCCGGTGGGATTACATGAGTGTGGAGCAGCGTCGCAACTTCGAACGCTGGCCCATCCTCGACAGCTGGGTGTGGCCCAACCGCGTGGTCACCGGCAGCTACAACGGTGAGATGGCGGCCATGCAGGAATGGCTGACCGCCCGCACCAATTGGCTGGACGACCAGCTGCGCCCCTGAGGCAGGCTTGCGATCCCCCGGTCATCCCCGATGCGTCACCGCGCCTTCTGCCACTGTTCGCACCCGGTAGTGCGACGGGTATCGGCAAGCTCGAGAATACTCCAGGCGCCGCTGCCACCACGCACCAGCAGGAAATGATCCACGCCGCAGTGTGAGAACTTCGCGCCAACGAAGAAGCCGTAGTCCACCCACACCGAGGCCAGATCGCCGTCGATGGCGATGCGCTCGTTGGCGATGCGCTCGTCCCACGCCTCCGGGTGCGGAGTCCCCACGGCCTTGGCGAAGCCGTCGGCGCCTTGCTCCAGCGTGGTCTGCCGCGCGCCGTTGCGCATGGACACGGTGATCATGCGTACGCGCGGGTCGAACACCGAGCGCACCATGCTCGAGTCCCCTGCGCGCATGCCGTCGAACAGTCGGGCGATAACCGCCATGACGGCCTTGGCATCACCGGCGGAGGACGGGGCGAGTTGGGCCCGGACCGCGCGCGGCGCGAGGGCCATGGTGGTGGCGATCACGCCGGCCGTTACCAGCCGGCGTACCACGGGGAGGGCATGAGCAGCTGAGGGCATGGTTGGGGTTCGGGAAAGGAGAGTGCCGTTTCGTCAGCCGGCACGACCGTAGCAGAAGCCGTTGCCTGATTGCCGAATGTCGATCCGGCCTTCATCGTAGCATCTCGCCTTCACGCTGGCCATCCACCGGTTCTCCATGCCTCGGCGCTGCCTTCACTCCCGCCTGCTTGCCGCCGCCGTCGGCGGCGCCCTCGCCGCCGTACCGACTCCGCTTGCCGCACAGGCGCTCAAGCCCGTCGGCAGCCTCGCGGGCAACAATGCCGTGACCCTCGAAACACGGTCGGTGAAACGCCTGCCCACCGAAATCACGGCCACCCTGCGCACCACCTTTGCCAAGCCCGCCAAGGCGCCCGGTGGCGAGTGGTTCGGCTCGCGTACCGTGGTCGCGGTACGTTGCGCCGAGGGGACGGTGGCGGTGAAGGAGAACCGCTACTACGGCGATGCGAAGTTCACCAGGGTTGCCAGCGAGAAGATCGTGAAGATCCCGGGCTATGCGGCACCGGTTCCGGGCAGTGTGCCCGCGCTGGCGCTGAAAGCGCTGTGTCCGGCACGCCAGTAGTCCAGGGGAAGATCCGAGAGGGGAAGCAGCACCACGGAGCACGCGGAATCTCACGGAGAGACACGGCCCGCGCGCACTGGCGTTCCCGTACGATCCGCCGGGTTCGCGTATTCCGTGGTCAACCTCCAGTCTCAGCCTGGACCGATCACGGCTCCCGGCGTTGCTCCCGCACCGTGAGCAGCGCTCCCAGCGCCGTGGCCTTTCCGCCGCCCTCGGGAATGTGAATGGCAGCGTGATAGTACTGGCCCACCAGCTCGAACGTCCGTCGCACGCTGGGCAGATCGGTGAGGTGCCCCACAATGACGGTGTCGGTGAGCTGCTGGGCGCGCGCGGCGTTGATGGCAATGACCGCGATGACCTGCCCCACCATGTTCACGAGTGCCGCTGCCGTATCCTGACGTGAGGCCTCCACCGTGTGACGCGCCACCCGGCCGAAGTTCACCGCCGTCGTCTCGGGGGGAAGCGAACCGATGGCCTGCCCCAGAATCTCACCAATGGTGAGGTTGAGAGCCGTGTCGCTACCCGCCTGGGCGAGCGCATCGATTTCCCGCGGGTCGACGGTGCCCACGAGCAGCCGCGCCAGCCCCACCAGGGTCCCGCCGCCCACCCCCGTGCCACTGATGTGGCGAAACTCGTCGGGGCCGGCGGCCACCACGGCGGTGCCGGAGCCGGCGCTGGCCACCGCCGCCCGCTCGAGCCCGGTCAGCGCCAGACCGCCACGCCCAATGGCCTGAACCTCGGCCACCTGATGCACCGGGCGGCCCTCGAGTGTGGCCGACAGCGTCGTGCGGTTGCCGCCAGTCACGGCAATCCACCGCACATCGGCCGGCGTCACGCCGCCGTGGGCAAGCACCGCGCGCACCCGATCATCGCTGGGATGTCCTTCGCTGGGCACACGCCAATGCCGCACGGTGGCCCCGTCGTGGATCACCACGTCGGTGTTGCTGGCCCCGAAATCGACGGCGGCCGCCGGGAGAGACTCGGAATCGCCGCTCACGGGCGCGTCACTGCCCGGGCTGATACGTGCGCACGGCGTGCTTCTCCACGTCGGCGCGGTAGAAGCTCACGTCCTTGAACTGTCCCGTGGCGTAGCGCTCGCCCTGATTGAAGAAGTAGGGCGATGCCGGGTCCGCGTTCACGCCGCCGGCGAGCACACTCCTGGCGCGTACCCGTGGGCCAAACTCCACCGCTGCCACGAAGCTGTTGCCGCGGTTGCCGTAGTACTTCTTCGTGGTGCGCACGCCGGTCTGCCCGTACGCCGCCAGGGACCCCCAGTTGGCCGAGGCGAAAGGCACGGGGAGGCTCGGCTTGCTGTCGTCGAAGCCGGCGCCAATGTCGCCGCTCAGCCGCTGAAAACGGTTCACGTCGCCCCACGGCATTTGCCACGACCCGAAGTCGCGCTCGAGGCGTTCCACGGCTTGGGCAAGGGCGCCCAGCACGAGCGCCCCGTCGGCGCGCGTGGCCACGAACTCGAGCGTCGGCACTCCCGCCTGCCGCGCGGGGCCGCTGGCCCTCTGCGTCACGTCTTCGCCATACGCATTGGCCAGCGTCATGGCCACGCTGGCCACGCCGAAGCGGTAATCCCAGCTGCGCAGCGTGCGCACCGGCACCGCGAGGCGGCGGCGCAACGGGTCGCCGGCGGGGAGTGCGTCGAACGCCGCCAGCACCGGCGGCACCAGCTGCTCCATGGCCGGCAGGTAGCTGTCGTAGGCGGCGGCAATGAGGCCGTCGAGGGTGAAGTCCTTGCGGTTCTGCAGCACGCGTACGGCGTGCACCCCGCGCGGGTTGTCCTCACGCTGCGCCGACATGTACACCGGCCAGTCGCCGATCTTCGGGCTGTTCGGCCCTGCGGCGGTGAAGGGCCAGTTGTTCGTGTTCATCAGCCAGCCGTTGGCCGGGGTCTTGAGCAGGATCATCTCGTCGAGCGTGTGCAGCCCCTGCCATTCAGTGGCCGGATCACTGCCGTCCACCGGCTTCGTGAAGTCGATCTTGGGATCACGCTTCGGAATGAAGTTGCCGTGGAAGTACGCAATCACGCCGTCGGCATCGGCGTACACGGTGTTGTTGGACGAATTCGTGCGCAGCGTCATGACCTGCTTGAACTCGTCGAACGTGCTGGCCTTGGTGCGTCCGTAGCTCTGCTGAATGGCCTCGAGCGGGTTGTTCATCATCTTCACCGCCACCCACTTGCCCCCCTGTTCACGAATGACCGGTCCGTGGTGCGTGAAATACGCCGTCACCACCTTCTCGGCCATGCCGGTGGCGGTCTTGTAGGGCAGCCGGATGCGCTTGGCCACGACGCTGCGATTGCCCGTACCGTAGCGGTACGTGAACCCCTGGCCCTTGGGGGTCACCGTTTCGAGATACTCGTCGATCACGTCGCCGCCACCGGAGGTGTGCATCCAGCCGAGGCGTTCGTTGAAGCCCTGGTAGATGAAGAACTGCCCCCACGTCACGGCGCCGTAGGCATTGAGCCCTTCCTCGCTCACCATGTGGATCTCGGGGCGGAAGTAGAAGCTCGTGTGCGGATTGATCATGAGCAGCGCGTGGCCGTTCACGGTGTTCTGCGGCGCAACGGCAAAGCCGTTGGAGCCGCCCGGTTCGGCGCCGAAGGGTGACGGGGCGTCACGCTCCTCGTCGCGGGGTGGCGTCGCGGGGCTACCGGCGCGCGGGCCGTAGAACTGCTCGAGCGCGCGCAGGTTCACGCTCTCGATATCCCCGCCAATCGACCCTTCGCTGAACGACAGCGCCATCCACGGTTCGTAGCGCGTGAGCAGCCGCGGCTTCACCTGCGGATGCGTGGCGAGGAAGTAGTTGAGCGCATCGGCCCACGCCGTCATGAGCGCCTTCATGGGGGCCGGACTCACCGCGAACTGCTTCTTGAGCTCGAGCGTGTCGATGAAGAGCTTCATGCGCAGGTCGCGCCAGATTTCGCGTTCGCCCTCCACTTCGGCGAGCCGCCCGAGCGCGTTGATGTAGTTGGTCTCGACGCGCGGAAAGTCGTCCTCGGCCTGCGCGTACACCATGCCGAACACCGCGTCGGCGTCGGTCTTGCCGTACACATGCGCCACGCCGTACTGATCGCGCATGATGGTCACCCGCTTCGCCTGCTCGGCCCAGCGCGCGGATGGCGTGGTGGCCGGCTGCGCGGCGAGGGAGCCGGCCGGCGACAGCGAGGCCACCAGCAGGAGCGCGGTGGCAGCAGAGCAACGAAGCGAAGGAGTCATGGCCTGGTGAGGGAAGCCGGGGGAGGGAGCGGCGGGCGGGAGGCCGGCGCCTTGTCGGCGACGGCCCGGTACACGGAGATGGCGGTTTCCTCGAAGCGCGCGTGCGACGCGGCACGAGGCAGCTGGTGCGTGGTGGCGTGCTCCGCCACGAGGATACGCGACCATGGCGCACGCTGCCACCGTTCGATGAGCCGGTCGAGCATGCGCGATTCGTACGGCGGGTCGGCGAAGGCCACGTCGTACCGATCGGGGGGCAGGGTGTCCGCGAAGGGGAGCGCGTCCTTCTTGTAGACGCGCGTCTTCTCCGTCACGCGCAACGCCTTGATGTTGGCCTGCAGGGCGTGCAGGCTCGCCGGCCGGAACTCCACGAAGTCCACATACTTGGCGCCGCGCGACAGGGCTTCGAGCCCCAGCGCGCCCGTGCCCGCGAACAGGTCGAGCACGCGCGCCCCTTCGAGGTCGTTGCGCAGCAGCTTCATCATGTGCACGCGCACCTCCTCGGCAGTGGGGCGCACCCGGAAGTCGTTGGGCGACGTGAGGGTGCGGCCGCCGAATTTTCCGCCGACAATGCGCATGATCAGCCCGGTTGGTTGCGCATGTGATCGGCAAGCTGCTGCAGCCGCTCGCGCAGGAACGTTTTCAGCTCCTCGGGGGCCTCGTGCTCCGCCAGGGCGCGATCCATGCACCAGAGCCATTCGTCGCGCTCGCGCGCGCCGATGGCGAAGGGGAAATGGCGCATGCGCAGCCGCGGGTGTCCGTACTCCTCCACGTACAGCGGCGGTCCGCCGGTCCACCCGCTCATGAACTTGTAGAGCTTCTCACGCGACACCTTGAGGTTGCGCGCGTGCAGCGTGCGGATGTTGGCCGCCTCGGGCGCGGTGTCCATGAGGTCGTAGAAGCGGTCCACGAGCACGCGAATGCCGGCGTCGCCTCCCAGCTGGTCGTAATGGGTGGTCACCCGCGGAACGCTAGCGGAGCGGCGGAGTGACCGGCAAGCACCACGGGTGCCCACGGCGGTTGCGACACCGCCACGGCCACCCGAGGGATTCGCTGCCGAGCGGCGGCGGTCTGCGTACGTCGACGCGCGGAGCGTGTCGTCAGCGCGGGAACGTGGGACGACGGATACCGCCCCCGTTGGCAATCACCCCGCCCATGACCCCACCCAGAACCCCGCCGCCGGCCATGATGATGTCGCCGCCATACCCACCCATACCGCCGTTGGTACCGCCGCGCCGACGCCCCGCCCGACGCCGGTCGTGCTCCTCGCAGTTGTCGATGCCGGCGGCACCGCCGCGAATGATCACGCCAATGAGGGTGCCCAGGCCGCTGCCACGGCGACCGCGCCCCTGCCCTTCCTCCACGCTCGCCTCACCGTCGTGACCCGCAGACGGGCCGCGGGTCACCGGCATGGGCGCGGGTTCGGGCGCCGGCGCGTCCGGTGCCGCCTCGGGCACTGGCGCGGGGGCGTCCACGGTGGCGGCCTCGTCAGCCACGACCGGTGCGGTGCTGTTCTCGGGTTCCGCGACCGTCGGAACCTCCTCGGGCAGCGCCTGCGGCGCGGCACGCGGAGCGCGACGAGGCGTGGCCACGACGTCCCGTTGTCCGCGTTCGGCGCCGCTGGGGGCGCCACGTGGCCCCCCTTCCAATGCCGACACCACGACCGTCTGCGGCCGGCGCGCCCGCACGGCCAGATCGAGATCACGCTCGAGATCGGCCGTCATGGTACCCGTCTCGGTACCGCCGCACCCCAGCAGCCCCGCTACGGTGAGCCCCGCCACCAGCGCCCTGCGTGCGCCACTCGTCGCCATGTGCACCGATCCTCCGCGTACCCGACGCGTCCCCGGCTCCAGCACCCGGCACCCGCCGGACGCCCGCCGTCGGCGTTGAGAAGAGCAATTGCTGGACCATCCCGGCATTCGCCGTGTTTGAGAGGGACGCAGAGCGCGGAGGCGGGATGGCGCGTCCGCTCCGGTGGACAGTCCGCCTCGCACCCTGTCCTTTTCCCGAGAATGACCTCCCCCCGCTCGTCCCAGCCTCCGATGCCCGCCTTCTGCCGCGCCGCGCGCCGTTGCGGCTCTCTGCGCCTGCCCTGGAGCCGACAGCCACTACGCCTGGCCCTGACCGCAGCGTTGGCTGGCATGTTCTCGCTCACCACGGCGTGCCAGAGTCCGGAACGCCTGACGGCGGCGGAGCGCACGGCCATTGCCGATACGCTCACCGCCCTGGTGACGCAGGCCTACGATCTGCGACACCCGGAGGCACCGGCGCGACTGCTGGCGCTCTACCCGGACAGCGGGCGGGTGATCTCGGCGGTGGCGGGGAGGGTGACGACCACGCGCGACACCCTCGCCGGGGAGATTCGGGGCTTCTGGGAACGGGTGGGGCAGAACATGCGCGAGCCACGCTTCGAACTGGGCTCGACCTATGTCGACCTCATCACCCGCGATGCGGCGGTGGTCACCCTCACCTATCGCATTCCGCACCTGACCCCCCGCAACACCCCGCACGTGGTGAGCGGCGCGTGGACGATGCTCTGGCGCCGGCAGAACGGCCGCTGGCGCATTGTGCAGGAGCACCTCTCCGACACGCCGGAAAGCACGGCGCCGGGACCGCCGGACACCCTCTTGCATTCGTCGCACTGACCGGGTTTGGGACAAGGTCGTGCGCTTCGTACCATTTGGCGCTATCGTTGCCCGTCCCGTCCGCCCCGGGAAGTCCGCCGACCTTCGCCCCCGAGGTACGCCCGTGTCCACGTCCGCCGATCGCCCGTTCTCCCGCCGCCAGTGGCTCAAGTCGTCCGGTCTCGTCGCCGGCGGCGCCATCGCCACGCAGTCGCTCTCGCCGTCACTGCTGCCGGCCCTCGAGGCGCCCGCCGCCGAGTCCGTCGTCAACGGCCAGACCACCTGGCAGGGCTTCCTCGCCCTCGAGCGCGAAATCGAAGCGATGCGCCGCGCCGACGGCCCGCTCCGCCTGGCCTCGAACGAGAATCCGTACGGCATGGCGCCCTCGGCGAAGCAGGCGATCATGGACATGTGGAAGGAGCACGCCTGGTACAACGCCAACGCCGTGCCCGCGCTGCGCAAGGTCTTCGCGCAGCAGGTCGGCGTGCCCGAGGAGTACGTGCTCGTCACCGCCGGCTCGGGCGACGTGCTCTCCATTGTGGCGCTCGCCTATGCCATGCGCGGCGGCGATGTGCTCACGCCGTGGCCCACCTACGAAGGGTTGCCGCGCTACGCCGAGTCCATGGGGGCGCGCGTGCACAAGGTGGCGCTCGACGGCGATCTGGCGCACGACCTCGAGGCGATGAACACGCGTCTCGTGCAGGCGGTGGACCTCGTGTTCGTCTGCAACCCCAACAACCCCACCGGCACGCTCACCGATGCCACCAAGCTGCGCAGCTTCGTGAGCAACGCCTCCCGCAAGGCGGTCACGCTGGTCGACGAGGCCTACCACGACTTCGTGACCGACCCCGGCTACACCAGCATGATCGATCTCGTGAAGGCCGGTGAGAACGTCATCATCTCGCGCACCGCGTCCAAGATTCACGGTCTCGCGGGGCTGCGCACCGGCTTCGCCATCGCGCGCCCCGACATCATTGCGCGCCTGCAGCCGTGTGTCACCAGCTTCCCCGGCGTGTTCGGTGCCCGCGCGGCGGCGGCGTCCATCCAGGACACCGCGTACCAGACCATGTGCCGCGACCGCAACGCCGAAGGGCGCACCATCATGCACACGGCCATCAAGAGCCTCGGCCGTCGCATGACCACGTCGCACACCAACTTCGTGTTCTTCGACACCGGCATGCCGGTGGAGAAGGTGCAGGCCGCGATGCTCGCGAAGGGCTTCATGATCGGGCGCGCGTTCCCGCCGTACAACACGTGGGCGCGCATCTCCATCGGCACCCCGGCGGAGATGAAGCAGGTGGCGGCGGTGCTGCCGGAGATCAACAAGCCGGCGACGACGGGGCAGTAACGCCACTGCAGTTCAGACGCCGCCGGAAGCGCCTGTTGTTCGACTGACAGCGGCCCCGTTCAGCGTAAGGGGTCGTGGGTGAAGCGTTGTGGGTTGGTGGATCGTCGAAACACCCACCCACAACCCTCTACGCACGACCCCCGACGCTGAACGGGGCCGCTGTCAGTATCACCCCCCACACTCCCCTCGCACGCCCACCACGATGCGCGCCTACCATCCGCTTGCCGCGGCCTTGCTGTTCGGCCTCAGCTCACTCGCCGACGCCCAACCAGCACTCCCGACGAACGCCATGCACGCCCTCACCTGGCGTCACATCGGCCCCTTCCGGGCGGGGCGCACCAAGAGCGCCGTGGGCGTGCCGCAGCAGCCGAATGTGTTCTACATGGCCGTGACCAATGGCGGCGTGTGGAAGACCACCGACTACGGGCGCACATGGAACCCCATCATGGACGACCAACCGACCGGCTCCATTGGCGCCGTGGAGGTTGCCCCGTCGGACCCGAACATCGTGTACGTGGGGAGTGGCGAAGGGCTGCAGCGCCCCGATCTCTCGGTAGGGAACGGCATGTACCGGTCGGCCGACGCCGGGCGTACGTGGACGCGACTGGGGTTGCGCGACGGTCAGCAGATTCCGCGCATTGCCGTCGATCCCGTCAACCCCGATCGCCTGTTCGTGGCCGTACTGGGGCATCCTTATGGCCCCAACAGCGAGCGCGGCATCTACCGGTCGGTGAACGGCGGGCGGTCGTTCGAGCGGGTGCTGTACAAGGACGAGAACACCGGCGGCGCCGATGTCGTGCTGTCGCCTGACGATCCCAACACGGTGTACGCGGTGCTCTGGGAAGCGCGCCAGGGGCCGTGGGAGAACGCGGCGTGGAGCGGGAAGAACTCGGGGCTCTTCAAGAGCACCGATGGCGGCGCCACGTGGACACCACTCGCGGGCGGGCTGCCCACCACCGCCGACGGGCTCGGGCGATTCGGGATCGGCATTGCGCCGAGCAACCCGCGCGTGCTGTACGTGACCGCCACCGCCGGTGACAAGAGCGGCATCTACCGCAGCGACGATGCCGGGGCCACCTGGCGACGCACCACCACCGATGCGCGCATCTTCGGTCGTGGCGACGACTTCGCTGCCATCACGGTGGATCCGCGCAATCCCGACGTCGTGTACTCCATGAACGTGGTGGCGTGGAAGAGCACCGACGGCGGCGCCACGTGGAAGAGCTTCCGCGGCGCACCGGGCGGCGACGACTATCAGCGTCTCTGGATCAACCCCACCACCCCCGACGTCATGCTCATGGTGGCCGACCAGGGTGCCATCATCACGGTGAATGGCGGCACCACGTGGAGCTCGTGGTACAACCAGCCCACGGCGCAGTTCTATCACGTCACCGCCGACTACAACTGGCCCTATCAGGTGTGCGGCGGGCAGCAGGAGTCGGGCTCGGCGTGCGTGCCCAGCCGCAGCAACGACGGCAGCATCACGTACCGTGACTGGCGGCCGGTGGGCGCGAGCGAATACAGCTACGTGGCCCCCGATCCGCTCGATCCCCACGTGTACTTCGGTGGCACGGTCACCCGCTTCGACCGCCGCACGGGGCAGACGCAGAATGTGAGCCCCAACGCCGGCCGCGGGCGCGGCGCCGCCGGCAGTGGCCCCGATTTCTTCCGCGGCATCCGCACGATGCCCATCCTCTTTTCGCCCACCAACCCGCGCAAGCTGTACTACGGCACGAACGTGCTCTGGCAGACGGTGAACGGCGGGCAGAGCTGGACGCGACTCAGCGACGATCTGTCACGGGACACGTGGGCGGTGCCCGCCAGTGTGGGCATCTATCGCGACACGCCCAGCGCGAAGCCCACGCGGCGCGGGGTGGTGTACACCATCGCGCCCAGCCCAGTGGACTCGAACACGATCTGGGTGGGCACCGACGACGGGCTCATTCACGTGACGCGCAACGGCGGCAAGAACTGGCGCGACGTCACGCCACCGCAGCTCGGGCCGTGGTGGAAGGTGTCCATCATGGACGCCTCGCACTTCGACGCCAACACCGCCTATGCGGCGGTGAACACGTTCCGTCTCGACGACCTCCGCCCGCATCTCTATCGCACGCGTGATGGTGGGGCCACGTGGACCGAGATCACGGACGGCATGGACACCGATGCGCCCACCAACGTGATTCGCGAGGATCCGAAGCGTCGCGGCCTGCTCTACGCGGGCACCGAGCACATGGTGTGGGTGTCGGGCAACGACGGCGACAGCTGGCAGCCGCTCAAGCGCAACATGCCGGTCATTTCCATTCGCGATCTCATCGTGAAGGACGACGATCTCGCGGTGGCCACGCACGGGCGTGGCTTCTGGATTCTCGACAACGTCACGGCACTGCGGCAGTTCAGCGCCGCCACCGCCGCCACCCCGGCCGTGCTCTTTGCGCCCGCCGTGGCCACGCGGGTGCGCTACAGCATGTATACCGACACGCCGGTGCCGCCGGACGAACCACGTGCCGAGAACCCGCCTGACGGTGCCATGATCGATTACTGGCTGGCGCGCGACGCGGCCGCGGTCACCATCGAGCTGCTCGATGCACGCGGGCGGGTGCTGCGCCGCTATGCGAGCAGCGATCCCGTGCCGCCCCCGGCCGACGCGGGCAACGCGCCCTGGTACTGGTTCCGTCCCGCCGCCGCTCCCGGTACGCGGGCCGGGCTGCAGCGCTTCACCTGGGACCTGCACTACGCACGCCCCACCGACGGCTGCGCCCTCCCCATTTCGGCCACGCCGTACAACACCAAGTGCGAGCCCGAAGGCCCCTGGGTCATGCCCGGCCGCTACACGGTGCGGCTGACGGTCGACGGCACCGTGCTGACGCAGCCGCTCACCGTGCGCATGGACCCGCGCGTGAAGACGGCGCGCGCCGCCCTGCAGGAGCAGCATGACCTGAGCGTGGCGCTCTACGACGCCATGCTGCTGGCGCGCACCCGCGTGGCCCAGGCGCGTGAGGCCGGGCTCACCGAGTTCGTGACCGCCTACGGCGCCGTGGCCGGGACGCATCAGACCGCGATGGACGCCCTGCAGGACAGCGACACGCCGCCGACCGAGTCCATGCGCGCCGCTGCCCGCGAGCGGCTGGCCGCGTGGCGGACCCTCGAGACCCGTTGGGCAGCTCGGCGCTGACGAACCGGAACCGTATTCCCGTGAGCGGCGCCTCCCGTTCTCCGTTTCTCCCAGTGTCAGTTCACCCGGCCACGATGTCGACCTGATGGCGGGAGAATCGGAGTCGCGGAGAAATGGAGGCCGGCGTCGCGCGGTGGTACGGGCTGACCGCACGAGCTACAGCTGCCCGGTGCTTCCCCACTGCGCCACCTGCGCGCAGTACGCCGCATCGTCGTAACGCGACGGCAGAAATGCCCGCTCGTACTCCGGGCGCGAGGCACCGGTGACCTGCGCCGCCAGCAGCTCCGCCGCCGCCGGTGCGGCCATGAGCCCGAAGCCCGAAAAGGCCGCGCACACATACGCACCCCCTGGCCCCATGGGACCCACCAGCGGCCGATTCTCCACGGTCTTCGTGTAGTAGCCACCGTCCATGTACGCGTGCGGCAGCCGCTCCAGGTACGCCGAGAGCCCCGGCGCGAGCCGCGTCATGCCGCGCAGTACCACCTCGGGATACAACGCATCCTCCGGCAGCGGAAACGCCGGGTCGTCGAAGCGGTGCGCGCCGTGATAGTCCCACAGCATGAGCACCGTCTGCGCGCGGCCATACCCCTCGGGGCGCAAGTGAATGCCCGCCGGCAACGGTTCGGTGAGCCAGCGGGTGCTCTCGTCGGCCGCCAGCTCGGCACGCTCCTCCTCGTTCCACTCGAGGGTTTGCGCATCGTCGAGAATGACCAGACCGGTGTTGCGGTCGATCACCCCCCGTGCATCATCGATGGCAATCTTGTAGTGCGCCTCGCTGAAGAGCGGCAGCTCCACCCCGCACAGTGCCGCCACCTGCTTCGCGTACGGGCCCGCGGCATTCACGAACACCGGCGTGCTGATGGTGTGGGTCACTCCGGATGGCATGGCCACCTGCACCCCCGTCACCCGCCCCCCGTCCTGCTGCACGCCGGTCACGCGCCCTGCCAGCAGTGATGCACCGGCCTCGCGCGCCTGTTCCAGCAGCAGCATCCCCAGCTGCTGCCCGCTGAACCAGCCGCACCGGCGCGCATGCAGCACCGCGCAGATATCGGGCGAGAGCCACGGGAAGTGCTTGCGAATGGCCGCAGCGTCGAGAAAGAGATCGGCGCCGGTGGGGTGCCCCTGCCACCCCTGATGCGCCGACGGCTGATAGGTGGCCGCCTCCTGCAGCGAGCGATAGATGCGCACCGCGCCGGCCCCCTGTGACGCCGCCAGCGCCGCATCGGCCTCGAACTGCGCCGCCCGCTCGGCGCGCGCCGTGGCATACACATACCCGCGCCGATTGAGCAGGAACCGGTTGTCGCTGGCCGTGGCCCACGCCTCCAGCAGGTCGATGCTGCGGTTCATGAGCCGCACCATCGCGTCGTCGGGGCCAGGCCACCAGTTGCGATAGGCTTCGGTACTCTTGTCGCTGGTGAGCGTGAGTGGCGGCGTGTCATCCACGATGACCACGCGCGCGAGTCCACGCCCAACGGCCAGCGCCTGCGCCGCCGCAATGCCGGCAATGCCGGCGCCGCAGATCACCGCATCGGCGGTGTCCGTCGCGCCGAGGTGATGCAGGCGATCACTCATACGCGCGCGCCGGCGTGTATGCCGTGTGCCCAGAGTGCGCGCTCCACCATGGTGGCGTGCCAGCCGTTCCCCAGCGCCGCTGCGCGCGCCGTCAGGGCCGCCACATACTTGCGGTAGTACGGCGCCGTCCACGCGATGGTCCCCATCCCCTCCACGTGCGGCGCCACCTGGCCGGTGACGATTTCGTCGAAGAAGGGGAAGCGCTCAGGCGCCATGATGGCCAGCACCGCCGACGCCGTGGCCGGGCCCACGCCGCGCAGCGCACTCACCGCCGCCACCGCCTTGGCCGGCATGTCGAGTAACGCCGACGCACTCGCCGTGGCCGCTTCCACGGTACCGGGAGGGTTGTTGCGCACCAGCACGAGGTTGGGGGCGCGCCAGACGCCGCGCGCCATCTTCCACTCGGTGATGCGCACCATCTCGTCGTGCGTCACGTGCATGGGCGCGCGCGTGTGCACCAGTGCCGGCAGCTCGTGCCGGTACCAGGCATCGTGCGCCGGCAGCTTGCCGTTGGGCAGGGCGGCAATGGCACGGTCGTAGGTGGCGAGCGCCTGAACCCAATGGGAAAGGGTGTCGTCGCGCCACAGCGGAAGGTCGGCCAGGAGTACCATGCGCCTAAGCTACACCCCACCGCGGAACGCGCAGCACGGTCACGGTGCGTCTCCCCGTGGTGTCAGAAACGCAGATCGTCCAGCAGATAGGTGGGCGAATGCGCGCCGGCGCCCTGGGCCTGCGCCGCCGTGGTCACCCCCGTAAGCACGATCGCGCTGGCAATGCCCACGCCGTGAGCGCCGGCAATGTCCGTGTGCAGCGTATCGCCCAGCATGACCGCCTGCCGCGTGCCCACCATCTCCAGTGCCGTTTCGAAGTGGCGCACGGCGGGCTTACCCAGCACCTCGAAGCGGGGCGCGCCGCTGCCCAGCAGCAAGGCGAGCGCCCGCTCCACCATGCCGGCCAGTGAGCCCGCCGTGATGCCGAAGGTGCCGTTGGCCGACGGATAGACCAGGTCGGGATTGGCGAGCAGCAGCACGGGGGCACGGCCGCGTTCGACGGCGGAGAGGATCATGCTGAGCGTCGCATCGAGGGTGCCCAGCGTCTCGAAGCCGCCCTCATCGGCAATGACCACCGCGTCGGCCGGGTCGGCCGGATCGGGGTCCACCACGATCGCCCCCGCCTGCCGCGCGTACGCCGCCGAATCGCCGGTACCCAGCACCACCACGCGCCGCCCGTGCATGGCATGCTCCTCGAGCGCCGGCGCAATGAGCATCCCCGAGCTCAGCACATGCTCCGGCTGCACCGGAATCCCCAGGCGCAAGAAACGGCGCGACGCCCGCTCGGGCGAACGCGACGCGTCGTTGGTTACCACGAGGAAGCGCTGGCGGCGCGCCACCAGGTGGGCAATGGCCTCGGCGGCACCCGGCAGCGCCCCCGCCGCGCTCACCAGCACGCCGTACGCGTCGAACAGGATGGCCTCGTGGCGCTCGACCAGCGACGTGAAGCGGAGGCGCTCCACGGGGCCCACATGGGCGGTATGGCTCACGATGTCGCTCGTGCGCGCAGGGCAATCTCCAGGGGCCGTGTCTTCCGGCGCCCGGGCCGTCGGTTCATGGTGCTCATGAAGCAGAGCTAGACGCTGACGCAGGCGAGGGCAAGTTTGGGTGGTGCGACCCTGCCTCGGCCGTCTCTCTCTCGCGCGAGTGTGCCTGACGATGTCTTTCCCTTCCGTTCGCCCTGCGCGCCGGCTCTCCGGCCACGCCGCCCGTGGTTTCCTCGGCGCCGTGCTGTTGCTCACCGCACCGTGGCGCGTAACGGAGGCGCAGCGCGCCGGCGCCGACGACGTGCCCCGCCCCGCGCTGGCCGAACCGGCGCTGTCGCCCGACGCGCGTGAAATCGTGTTCGTGAGTGGCGCCGACCTGTGGACGGTGCCGGCCGCCGGCGGCGAGGCGCGGTTGCTGGTGGCACACCCGGCGGCGGAGAGTCGCCCGCTGTACTCGCCCGACGGACAGAGCGTGGCGTTCACCAGTACGCGCAGTGGCAACGGGGACGTCTACACCGTCAACCTGCGCACGGGTGCCCTGCGGCGGCTCACCTTCGACGATGCCGCGGAAACGGTGTCGGCGTGGTCGCGCGACGGGCGCTGGCTGTATTTCCACAGCAATGCCGGTGACATCGCCGGCATGCAGGATGTCTACCGCGTTTCGGCGAGCGGTGGCACGGCCATGCCCGTGGCCGCCGACCGCTATGCCAGCGAATTCTTCGGTGCCCCGTCACCCGACGGCAGCACGCTGGTGGTATCGGCGCGCGGTACCGCCAGCGGCCAGTGGTGGCGGCGTGGCCGCTCGCACCTGGACGAAGCGGAGCTGTGGCTGGTGCGCCCGGGGAGTACGCCCGCGTACACACGCCTGTCGGAAGAGGGCGGCGCAAAGGATCTGTGGCCCATGTGGTCCCCTGACGGTGGCACCGTGTACTACATGAGCGACCGTACAGGGCCGGAGAACCTGTGGGCGCGTCCCGCGCGCAGTGGCGCCGCCACGCGGCTCACCAACTTCACGAACGGCCGTGTGCTCTGGCCGCAGATGGCCCACGACGGCAGTGCCATCGTGTTCGAACGCGATTTCGGCGTGTGGCGCTACGACGTGCGCACGCGTGAGGCGGCGCCGGTGGCCGTGACGTTGCGCGGCGTGTCGGCCGCACGCGGCGTGGAGCGCGTCACGGTGTCGCAGGGCTTCACCGCCGACCTCTCCCCCGATGCCCGCAAGCTGGCGCTGGTGGGGCGCGGCGAATTGTGGGCCAGCGATGCGCGCGAAGGGGGCGAGGCCACGCGGTTGACCAGCACCGGCGCGCTCGAAAAGCAGCCGCGCTGGCTGCGCGGTGGCCGCGACGGCGACCGGGAACTGGTGTACGTGGCGTGGAGCGCCACCGGCGGCAAGGTCATGGTGCACGATGTGGCCGCCAACCGGTCGCGAGCACTTACCAGCAGCGGTGACGCGTCGCAGCCCACGCCTTCGCGTGACGGCAAGCGGGTGGCCTACCTGCGCGACGGCAATGCGCTGCACGTGGTGAACGCCGACGGCACCGGCGACCGCAGGCTGGCCACGGGGATCTTCGACCGTGCGCCCTTCGACGACGGGCGCGCCGTGGCATGGAGCCCCGACCAGCAGTGGATTGCCTACCTGTCGCGTGGCCCGCGCGGCTTCACCAACGTGTACGTGGTGCCGGCCAACGGCGGCGACGCGCGGGCGGTGAGCTTTCTCGCCAGCAGCAACAGCGGGTCGCTGGACTGGAGTGCCGACGGGCGGTTCCTCCTCTTCGTGACCAGCCAGCGCACGGAGCCGCCGCGCCTCGTGCGCGTCGATCTCGTGCCGCGTTCACCGTCGTTCCGTGAGGACCGGTTCCGCGACCTGTTCAGCGTACCGGTGCGCGACACGGCGCGGCCGCCGGCGGTGCCCCCCGCCCCCGCGCCGCGCGATTCGAACGGCGCGCGCAACGCGGCTGTACCCGCCGCCGCACCGGCCACGGCCACCCCCACGCGCATCGTGTTCGAAGGCATTCGTGAGCGCGCGCAGGTTCTCGAGCCCGGGATGGACATTGGCCGCGCCTGGTTGGCGCCCGACGGCAAGACCGTCGTCTTCACCAGCGCTGGTGGCGGCCAGCCCAATCTCTACGTCTGGGCGCTCGATGATGGCACGCGTGCGCCAGCCTCCCCGCGCCAGCTCACCACCACACCGGGCGCCAAGTCGCTCATCGGGTTCTCGAGCGATTCGCGTGAGCTCTGGTATCTGGAGGGGGGCCGAGTGGTCATCGTGCCGGTGGCCGGCGGTGCCACGCGCGCGGTGAACGTGACGGCATCGCTCGATGTGGACTTTGTGGCAGACAAGCAGGTGGCCTTCGAGCAGGCATGGGCGACGCAGCGCGACCAGTTCTACGATCCCGCCATGCACGGGGTCGACTGGAGCGCCGTGAAGGAACGGTTCGAGCCGGTCGTGCGCGCCGCCACCTCCCCCGACGAGTTCCGGCGACTGCTGTCGCTCATGGTGGGCGAGCTCAACGCCTCCCACAGTGGAGCGAGCGGGCCGGCGGCGGCGCCGCCCGCGCCCACCGGGCGACTTGGCGTGCGCTTTGATCGCGAGCTGTACGAACGTGACGGCGCGCTGCGCGTGACCGAAGTGGTGAAGCTCGGGCCGGCCGACGTGGCGGGGGTAGCGCCCGGCGATCGGCTCACGGCCGTGGACGGTGTGCCGCTCACGCGCGCGGACAACCTGGACTCCCTGCTGGCCAATCAGGTGGGACGCAAGGTTACCCTCACGCTCGCCGGCCCCGCGGGCGCGCGCACGGTATCGCTGCAGCCCACCACCACCGGTACCGTGAAGGAGCTGCTCTACCGCCAGTGGGTGGAGGAACGGCGCGCGTACGTGGCGCGGGTGTCGAACGGCCGCCTGGGGTACGTGCACATGTTCGACATGGGCGAGCAGTCACTCGCGCGGCTGCACTTCGACCTCGACGCCGAGAACATGGGGCGCGAGGGGGTGGTGATCGATGTGCGCAACAACAACGGCGGCTTCGTGAACGCCTACGCGTTGGATGTGTTCGCGCGGCGCCCGTACATGTCCATGACCACCCGGGGGTCGGTAACGGCTCCGGCGCGGAACCAGCTGGGGCAGCGTGCGCTCGAGCGCCCCACGGTCCTCGTGGTGAACCAGCACACGCTCTCCGACGGCGAGGACTTCACCCAGGGCTACCGGGTGCTGGGGCTGGGGAAGGTGGTGGGCGAACCCACCGCCGGCTGGATCATCTACACGTCGAACATCACGCTGGTGGACGGCACGTCGCTGCGCCTGCCCTTCATTCGCGTGGACGACGACGAGGGGAAGAACATGGAATTGGTGCCGCGGCGGGTGGATGTCCCCGTCACCCGGCCCATGGGCGAGCACGTTACGGGGGCGGATTCCCAGCTCGATGCCGCCGTGCGCGTCCTGCTGGGGCAGCTTGGCGGGGGGCGCTGACCGGCAGACGGGACCGTTGGTGGCCCGCAGGGCGCCGACGGCCCGCTCTTCCGTTTATCGGAAACAATCCCGACCAATTCGTTCTTGTGTATTGCCCCCGGCGCCGGAATGGGGTACCATTCCTTTCAGCGATGCACGCGCGGTTTTCAACCAGCGTGGACAAGTTCCGAATGACACGGGCCTGCCAAAGCGAGCGGGCCCGTTTGCGTTTGCATCGTAGCCATATCGGTATGGCGCCCATCGTGAGGGCGATCACGAGCACGTGGAAGTCGGTATCGTTTTGCATGCGCGCCCTCGGGCGTTGTGCTCCGACAGATCCAGCATCGATCCATCATCAGGAGTACAACGCAATGCGTACGACCGGCACCGTGAAGTGGTTCAACGACGCGAAGGGCTTTGGTTTCATCACCCCGTCGAATGGCCAGAAGGATTGCTTCGTGCACCACTCGGCCATCCAGGGTCAGGGCTTCAAGTCGCTGACCGAAGGCGAGACTGTCGAATTCGACATCGTGCAGGGACAGAAGGGCCCCGCGGCTGAGAACGTCACCCGCATGCGCTAAGACGAGCCGCGCCGGGTCCTCGCACTCGGCGGGTGTGTTCTGTCTCACGCGTGGGAGCGGCTCGTTCCGCTCCCACGCGATGCTGTCTCTTCTGTAACGGTCTTCAGCAGGAGGTCCCGTGATCGACCACGCAGCGCCTGTGGCGCCGTCGGAATCCCGTTTTGGGCCCGACCGCACGAACTTCCTCACGTCTCACCGCGCCCAGTCCGTTGGCGCCCGCGAGTTCACCAAGCTCGCCGAATCGCTGGTGGCGCTCGCCAAGCGGGCCGCCACGCTCAACAGCGCCGAGCCGCCTGTCACCCGGCTCTCTCCCGACCGCTGCATCGTGCAGCTCGGCCCCGTCGCCCTGACCGTGGCGCATATCCGGGTCGGCAACGATGTGCCCCCTGGTGGCCAGCTGCTCGCCATCATCTGGAATGGGACCATTGCTCCACGTGGTGACCACGTCCCCGAGCGCAACGGAGCGCGACGCGTTCCGCCGCCGCCGGTGTCGGTATGGGAAGAGTCGCTGGTCGTATCGGCCGCCGCCGAGTCCAGCTGGCACTGGCATCCGAATGGGATCGACTCGACGGGCTACACGTCCCCCGAGTTGGCCGAACGGTGCATGGCGCAGCTGCAGTCGGCGTTCGAGACGGCGTTGCGCGACAATCCCGAACCGGCTCCACTGTCCTGACCGCCCACTGGAGGGCGCATGAAGCAAGACATGATCGAGTTTGAAGGCACCGTCACCGACGTGCTGCCCAGTACCATGTTCCGCGTCAATCTCGAAAACGGCCACGAAATCCTGGCCACGGTGGCCGGCAAGATGCGCAAGTTTCGTATCCGCATTCTCGCTGGCGACAAGGTGACCGTTGAAGTGTCACCGTACGATCTCAACCGCGGCCGCATCACCTTCCGCCACAAGTAGCACTCACACCGCGCCTTCCCTCGGGGGCGGCGGCGTGAAGCCGCCCTCCAGCAGGTGCACGATGGGCAGGAACAGCGGCGTGGGAAGTGCGTCCCAGGTGAACCACTCCCACGCGTCGCACTTGTGTGGCTCGAGCCGCTGCGGCTCGCCCGCGGCGCTTTCGGCGAGCACGAAGAGCGTGACGTAGTGCTTGTCGGCGCCCGGCTCGGCCCCCGCGAAGTAGTCGTTGGTGAACGGCCCCTGCCCCGTGATGCGCACCTCGAGCCCGGTTTCCTCGCGCACCTCCCGGCGCGCGCAGTCGGCCACCGACTCGCCCCATTCGAGATGCCCACCGGGAAACTGCCACCCCCCGTCGCCGTGCGAGGTGCTGCGGCGCCTGCCCAGCAGCACGTGCCCCCCGCGCTGCACGATGACGCCCACCCCAATGCGCGGCCATCGGTTGCCGTCACCGCCGTCACCGCTACCGCCGTTACCGGTAGCGCCGTCAGACATGACGCCGTCCCTCATGACGCCGTCAGCCCCGACTGCCCCCCCGACTGCTCCCCCGCTCCCGGCAACGCCAGATCCGCCAGGAAGAACGCCGCCAGCTCCGACCGCCCCTGCACCCCCGCCTTGCGGTAGGCTTCCACCGCCTGCTGACGCACCGTGCGCTCGCTGCGCCCCAGCGATGCCGCCACCTGCTTGTGCCCCAGCCCCTTGAGGAGCAGCAGCGCCACCTCACGTTCGGCCCGGGTGAACTGCCACGTCGTGAACTGGCGGTCGATGGCCTGACCGAAGCCAGCCAGCACCTGTTCGGCACTGGCGCGCCACCGGTCGCGCTCTGCCCGACGCTCGTCCAGTTCGCGCGTGGTTGCCGCCAGCGACGCCCGAGCCTGGTTGAGCGCCTGCTGCGAGCGTCGCCAACGGCTGAAGATCAGCACCGCGAAGGACAGACTCACCGCCACCATTCCCACTTCGATCGCGATGTGCGCGGTGAACCACGAT
This sequence comes from Gemmatimonas sp., assembly GCF_021298855.1. Taxonomy (GTDB): domain Bacteria; phylum Gemmatimonadota; class Gemmatimonadetes; order Gemmatimonadales; family Gemmatimonadaceae; genus Gemmatimonas. The sequence goes on along the minus strand of NZ_JAJTHI010000061.1, from coordinate 9,178 downwards.
TGCGGACGGTCAAGAGCGATATCGGTGAGTCCGCCGGCCACCACGGTGAGCAGAAAGACGACCAGCACCGGGGGCCAGGCGCCGGTCAGGTTGTCCGAACCGTCGATGATTTCGTCGTGATCCATGCGCGAAGTTCGCTCAGTGCGACAGTTGTCGGATGCGGATACGCCTCGATGACGTCACTTGTCGGATGTTCTCGACCCACGGTGCGCCCGAACTTGCCTCTCGAAGGGTGTGGCGATCCCCGCCCACCAGACTCCACGACATTCGGAGCCGACCATGCTGAACAATCTGCCTCTTCATGCCCTCATCGTGCACATGCCGATCGCGCTGACGGTACTCGTACCGCTCTTTGCCCTGCTGGGGCTCTGGCTCGGCCGCCGTGTCATGAAGCCGCATGTCGCCTGGGCATTTCCGGTGGGGATGCTGGCGCTGCTGCTGGCCAGCGGGGTGGCGGCCGACAAGACGGGGGACCAGCAGGAAGACAAGGTGGAGCGGGTGGTCCCGGAGGCCGCCCTCGAGCGCCACGAAGAAGCCGCCGAGCTCTTCCTGCTGGTGACGGGCGGCGTGCTGGTGCTGGCGGCCGGGGGGCTCATGAACAACAGCCTGGGCAGGACGCTGCGCGTGGTGGGCACCGCCGGTACGCTGGCCGTGCTCGCGGCGGGATGGAACGTGGGCCACAGCGGCGGCCAGCTGGTGTATGTGCACAACGCCGGTGCGGCGTATGGCAGTGGCGCGGCCAATAGCGCGGGTTCGAGCACGGAAACCACCGACCCCCACAATCCGTGATCGGCAAACACCCTCAACCCGAACCCCTCGACCCTACACCCTGAACGGTCCCGCCGCCAGTTGACGGGCGATGCCGGCGCAGCCGACTGGCAGCGACACCGTACAGGGTTGGGGGTCGGGAGTTGAGGGTGGTGGGTGACTTACGTCATCTCCGCCCTACGCTTTCGTGTTAAGCCAGTCCGCCAATGCGCTGGCCCATGCGCACCGTGGCGCCCAGCGTGAGCGGCTCGATCACGCCCGCATTGGCGGTGCACACCAGTACCACCGTGCTGCCGAACTCGAAGTGCCCCAGCTGGTCACCGGCGCGCACGACAATGGCGGGATCGTACTGGCGCTGCTGCACCTCACGCCGACGCGCGTTGGTGTGCAGGTCGTCGAACACCAGACGCGTCATGCCCACCATGGTGGCCCCCACCGGCACAATGGCCATGCGGCCACCGTTGGCGCCGTCGAGCATGACCACGATGCGCTCGTTCACGGCGAACAGGTCGGCCACATGCGTCACCGCCGCCACGTTCACCGGCCACAGTTCACCCGGTACGTAGGTGGCCTGCGTGATGCGGCCGTCCATGGGCACGTGAATGCGGTGGTAGTCCTTGGGGGCGAGGTAGAGCGTGGTATACGTACCGCCCTCGAAGGCCTGGGCCAGCGCCTCGTTGCCCAGCAGCGCACCCAGCGAGTAGGTGCGCCCCTTGGCCTGCACCAGCGTGCCCGCCTCCACGATGCCGTAGGCCCCCACGGCAGCATCCACCGGGCTCACAATGGCGTTGGGCGCCACCGGACGCACTCCAGGCTTGAGCGCCCGGGTAAAGAACGCGTTGAGGGTGGGGTACTGCTCGAGCGGCAGCTCCGCTTCTTCCGGGCGCGCGCCGAAGATACGGCTGTAGCCACGATACACGGCGCCACGCCAGCCCACCGGCACGGTACGCGTGGCCAGCCACCCCGCGCCGCGACTGAGCGCGTGCGTGGGGAGGACGGAGAGCAGCAGGATGAGCAGACGGCCGACCATGTGGCGGAATCTAGCGGCGTGCGGTTTTCATGCCCCTGGCGGCAGCACGTTGCCGTTGCGCCGGCCCGCCGCGAAGTCGTCGAGGTTCCCGATGGTGGTCTCGGCAATCGTCGTCATCGCCTCGTGCGTAAAGAAGGCCTGATGACTGGTCAGCAGCACGTTGGGAAACGAGAGCAGGCGGGCCAACACATCGTCCTGCAGGACGGTATCCGAGAGGTCGCGAAAGAACTTCCCTTCCTCTTCCTCGTACACATCGAGCGCCACCCCGCTCACGTGCTGCGAACCGAGGGCCTCGATGAGGGCAGCCGTGTCGATGAGCCCTCCGCGGCTGGTGTTCACGATGATCACGCCGGGGCGCATCATCGCAAGGGACTCGCCGTTCAGCAGATGGTGCGTAGCGGGGAGCAGCGGCACGTGCAGCGACACGATCTCCGCCTCCCGCCACAGGGTCTCGAGCGGTACGTAGCGGACACCGGCCTCACGGAGCGACGCGTCCTCGCGCAGGTCGTGGGCAATCACCGGGCACCCGAAACCCAGCATGATGCGCGCGAAGATCGCGCCGATTCGCCCGGTCCCCACGACGCCGACGGTGCGCCCGTACAGGTCGCGCCCGAGGAGCCCGGCCAGTCGAAAATCGTGCTGCCGAGTGCGACTCGAGGCGCGATGGATACGCCGGTTGAGTGTCTGCAGCAACCCCACGGCAAACTCGGCGACGGAGTGGGGCGAGTATTCGCGCACCCGCATGCAGGTAATGCCGTGCGCGGCGGCCGCGTCGAGATCGATGTTGTTGAAACCCGTGGACCGTTGCACGATGCAGCGCACCCCGCCCGCCGCGAAGCGCGCCATGGCGGCGGCGCCGGCGTGATCGTTCACGAACAGGCAGACGGCGTCGAAGCCGGCAGCCATGGCGGCCGTGTGCGGATCGAGCTGTGCCGCCGTGTGTTCGAGGGTGTGCCGTCCGGCGTTCGCGGCATCGAGGAAGGTGCGATCGTACGAGTGACTGTCGTACACGAGCACCCGCAGCCCGGCGTGCGCGGCCACGGTGGCGTCTGGCATGTCAGGCATCGGCGGCCCTCGACTGTTTGCGTGGGTGCGCCACCGAGTGGCGGTAGAGCGACTCCACCTTCTCGCGGGCCCACGGCGTTTTGCGCAGGAACTTGAGCGACGAGTTCACGCTGGGGTCGTGCGTGAAGCAGCGGATGGTGATGCGCTCGCCCAGCCCCGGCCAGCCGTAGCGCTCCACCAGGTGCTCCACCATGGCCTTGAGGGTGATCCCGTGCAGGGGGTCGGGGGCGCGCGGCGTGGTGGGGGCGTCGGACATGCTGAAATGTAGGCGAGGCGCGATGGCGGCGGCGGCCCCCTGCCCCCTCGCCTGCGCGTGCATGCCAATGGGCGGGGCAGTCGGCGTCAGCTGCGCATCTGCACCGAAATGGGCTGCGCGTTGGCGCGGCACGAGCAATAGAATGCATGGCAATGCGTACCATCATTGCGTTTCTCCTCTATCGACGTGCCCCCCGCACGGCGTTCGTGGGTCTGCTGGTCCTGCCCATGGCGTGCAGCGGCGACAGCTTCACCTGCACCCTGATTGGCGACCCCACCGGATTGACCGTGGAACTGCCGACGCCGATGCAGGGCCCGTTCACGGTCACGCTGCTGTCGCCGCGCCCCGGACTGACCTACACCTACAGCTGCGACGGGGGTCCGGGGTGTGTGGGGACGGTCCGCGTGCTCTTCGCCGGCGTGGTGGTGCCGCAGGCGACCATTCGCGTGACGACCCCACGCGGCACCCGGGACACCCCGCGATCGGGCATTCGGTACGAGGAGAGCTTTCCGAATGGGAGAGGCTGCGAACCCCGCGCCCTCACGGCGACGGTGCGCGCGGAGCTGCCGGAATAGCTGGAACCGTATGGTGGGCGAGCACGGGCGTTTCGCCTCACCGGCGAACGCACCCACGAAGGCTGGATGCCAAGGCGACCCCGCAAAGCCGACGAGTGCGAATGCACGCAGAGCGCGGGGCATTGCTCGTCTGTGATCGAGGGGGGTGAGACGACGTGCCCCGGTGTATACCTCGACGACCGGTGGTCGCGCTGGTGCTACGGGCAGCCGGGACTGCACTTCGTCTACGGCTTCTGGCGACCGGTGCGTTCAGGCGTGAAGTGCCACCAGTCGAGCGCCTCACCGGTGCGTGCCTGATGAATGGCTGCCGCGAACACATCACGCACACACGGGTCCTGTCGCGTTCCGGTGGCGCGTTCGAGGGCGCGATAGAGCACGTCCGGATCGCTGGCCGCGAGTTCCTCCAGCGTGGCAATGCCAAGCAGGGCGAAGTCGCCCAGCGCCGCCTTCCCCACGTTGCGCAGGTCGGCGAGCGACTGGGCGGGATGGCGCTTGGCTCGGCTCACCCGGCCGCCGGCGCAACCGTCTGCCTGATCCACTCGATGGCCGCGTCGAAGGTCGCGGTCATGTTGTTATGGCCTTGCACAGAAGACACGGTGTAGTCGAAGCGATGGCCGGCCCTCCGCAGCGCCATCAGGTTGCGCAGCGACAGATCCACCGGAATGCTGCCGTCGTACCCGCCGTAGATGAAGAAGCCGGGGATGGCCAGCGTGGCCAGATCGGCGGCCGCGTCCGTGTCTCGGCCGAGGAAGTCGGGCCACACGTACGGCTCGGTGCGTGCGGCAAGCGCGGCGGCGTACGGCGGGCGATCAGGTCCATCCGTATCCGCCGTGTATTTGCTGTAGATGTCTTCCTCGCTCACCTTGCACACGGGTGCGCTCCAGAGCAGCAGGAATCGCGCGTGCCTGGTCCTGGTCGCTGCCAATGGTGCAATCCAGCCGGCTTGCGAGATGCCGGCGAGTCCGACGGGCGCTCCGCCCAGCGCATCGCTGGCAGCCAGCACGTCCAGCGCCGCCGCCGCATCGTCTGCGAGCAAGGCGATGTTCATGCCAGTGACACTCTGGTTCCCTTCGTACACGCCGCCGGACCGTGCAACACCACGCTTGTCGTAGACCAGTGCGGCGATGCCTCGCTCCGCGAAACGGCGCGCAAGATCGAGATCGCGCTTCTGCGGGCCGGAGCCGTGGATGAACACCACCGCCGCCGTGATGGGCCGGTCCACGGGCCACGCGATCGAGCCGGCGAGCGTCGCGCCTTGGCTGATAAAGGTCACCTCTTGCAGGCGGGGCTGGGCCGCGTGCACCGGCGAGGCCGTGAGCATGCCGACAAGGGCGCAGCGCATGAGGTGCTTCACTATAGGTGCGGACTGGAGATGGAGGCCGAAGGGGGGCGCTCCTGCGTCTACGGGCAACCCAGGTTGCCGGTTTCGTGCGGGCGCAACGAGTGTATGAGAGCTGGCCGCTGCTCGGCACGAAGACGAGATTCCGGCATGGTGTCCACTGTGCGTCCCAGCATCGTGAATGTCGGCTATCGCTCCACCAACGTGTGGGTGGTGAGCGCCGGCACCTCACGCCTGCTCGTCGATCTCGGCTGGCCCGGCACCATGGACACGTTGCGCAGCAATCTCCAGCGCATGGACATCCCGCTGTGCGAAATCCGCTACGGCCTCGCGACGCATTATCACATCGACCATGCCGGCCTGGCGCAGGATCTCAAGCTGGCCGGCGTGCCGCTGCTGGTGATCGACGTGCAGCAGCCGTTCATTCCCCTGCTGCGCCGGCACATCAAGCCCACCGACCGGTTCACCGAGATCACGCTGCACGACAACGTCGTGATCACGGCCGCCGAGAGCCGGGCGCTGCTGGCGCGTGTCGGCATCCCGGGCGAGATCCTGCACACCCCCGGCCATTCGGATGACAGTGTCTCGCTGCTGCTGGACAGCGGTGAGGTGTTCACGGGCGATCTCACGCACCCGTCGCTGATGACCGACGCCGAGGCGGAGGTCACACGGACAAGTTGGCAGCGGCTGCGTGACCGCGGGGCGACCACGGTGTACGCGGGGCACGGACCGATCCGGCCGTTCTGAGCACCGCTCACGCCCGGTATTCGGCAGGGTACGCCGTCGTGCCCGGTCATCACTGATCCGCCGCGGGGTCGCGTGGCGCGGGACGCGTCGCGCCATTCATGCCGATGTTCGGTGCGCCTGCAGCATGTCCAGGGTGACCACATCGAGGGCGCGCGCATGGCAGGCTTCCAGGATGACCGCCGGCGCCACCCCGGCGTCGAAGGCCTCGCGCCACCGCGACACGCACAGGCACCAGCGATCGCCGGGAACGAGTCCCGGAAAGTTGAACGCCGGACGAGGCGTGATCAGGTCGTTGCCGCGCGCCCGCGAAAACGCCAGAAACTCGGCGGTCACCACGGCGCACACCGTGTGCGATCCCGCGTCCTGCGGACCCGTGCGGCAATATCCATCCCGCCAATAGCCGGTGCGTGGCGCCGTGCAGCAGCAGGCGAGGGGGCCGCCCAGCACGTTGCGCGGACCCACAGGTTCAGGCGAGGCAATCATTCGAGCCTCCTGCACACGCTGGTGTTCACGGTACGTTGAACGCGAACCGCAGAAGCGGGGAGTAGAGCGGGGTGCACCGGTATTCGGCGCGACGCAGATACGGCGCGGCGGCGGGCAGCAGACGGCGCTCCAGCAGCCCGAACAGGACGAGCGGCTCGAGGACGCGGTACCGGAACGCATTGAAACGCGCCTCCGGATGATCACGCTCCCAGCTCGCGAACGGGTCGCGGGCGCTCTGCAGCCACGCCGCATCGGCGAGCGGCGCGAAGGGCGTCCAGTCGTGTGCGGTGCGACCGATCTGGTAAAACGCGTAGGGGAGCGTCTGCTGCAGCCCCAGATGCGGCGTGCCGCTGTACAGGTACCGCAGATCGAACTGCCGGAAGAAGGTGAGAAAGAGCTCCACGAACAGGGAGCCCACCTGCGGGTCAGGAAGGAGTGCCCGCCCGCGCGCGCTGAGCAGCAGCCCCTTGCGCTTGGTGGCCAGCTTGCCGAAGAGCAGGATGTGCTTGAGCACCGGAAGCCACCGCACGTCGTCCTCGTTGCGTACCGGCAGGGGGGCGAGACCACCTCGCTCCTCGAGCAGCGCTTCACTCCGCAGTTGCGGCGCCAACTCGGCCACGGCCGCGCGCGTCAGGTTGCCTTTCGGCGTGAGCTTGACCGGCCCGTTGGCGCCGAGGTACGCCATGAGCAGACGTGCGTCGGCCACGATGGGCACCGCCAGCAGCGCCTCGGGTGCCGCCTCACCGGTAACCCGGAACGCCCCAACCGTTGCCCAGTCGCCGTACAGCAGCTGCGCCGCCTGGTCGGGAGAGAGCCCTCCCAGCTCCGGCTGCGGGGTGGTGTTGTATTGCTGCATCCGCTGCGCGAGGCGGGCATTGAGCGCGTCGATCGAGGGAAAAGGCGCGTCGCGCGCCATCTCGTCGAGCAATGCCTGCAGCTCCGCAGTCTTGAATGGAGATTGCATGACAAGGAGCCTGTCACCGGGGGCGGGATTGCGCCAGTCGCCGAGCACGCGCGGGAACCGAACCCGCCAACCGACACTTTGCTTCTGTGCGAAGTGCGGGCGTCACCGCATGCGCATCCCGGCAATGAGCATTGGCTGACCATGCGCGCGTGCTCCACCACATCGTAGCCACATGGGTGGGTGCCATGGTGCGCGGGGAAAGGAGCGATCGCGCATCATGGTGGGTGTGTCCTACTTCGCCGCCCGAATGAGCCGTTCCTGAACCGCACGCAGCGGAAGCGAAGGCCCGCCGCTGATGTTCCACGCGTTGAACACCACCACCATCTCCTGCTCGGGGAAGGCCATCGGGAACTGGCCGCCGAAGCCGGACCCGGCCCAGATGAACGCGTCCGGCTTCACCGGATTGCTGTAGAGCCACCACTTGTACCCGTACTTGGGCGCGCCGGCGCGCGTGCTGGTCGCGATGTGCGGTGTCACGGATTCGCGCACCCAGCGTTCCGACACGATGGTCTTTCCGTTCCAGCGGCCGCCCTGGAGCCACAGCTGCCAGATCCGCGCAAGGTCGGCCGCTTCGAGATACAAGCCCCCCTCGGTGTCGATGGCGCCCGAGGTGGTGCGCTTCCAGTGCCAGTTGGCAATGCCGAGTGGAGCGAAAAGATGGCGCGCCGCGTACTCCTCGATGTCGACGCCGGTGGCGCGGAAGAAGATGTGCGCGAGCAACGCGCTTTCACCGCTGCTGTAGTTGAACTGCGTGCCCGGCTCGCGCATCATCGGCCGGTCGATGGTGAACTTGACCCAGTCCGGGCTGGCCTCGAGCGCGCCAGCCGTGTTGCGCGGATCGCTGTACGGAATGCTTTCGTTCCAGTCGAATCCGCCCGACATCGTGAGCAAGTGGCGGATGGTGATGCGCCGCTTGCGGTCGTCGAGATTCGCGACGGTGGTGGTGTCCCAATACGTGAGAATCGGCGTATCGAGTGCGGGGAACTCGCCACGGGTGACCGCCACCCCGATGACCACCGAGGCCACGGTCTTGGAGACCGACTGCAGGGTGTGCAGCGTGCCCCGCCGATACGTGGGGTGCCACCACGGGTTGAAGTAGTTGAAGGGGCCGGTCGGGTCGTGCGAGTTGTTCAGCGACGAGGCGGCGCGCGATGAGTCGCCATAGATCTTGTCGTAGTCGCGCGGATACCGCTTGTCCATCGCGATCCGACCGCGACGAATGACCAGCATGCGGTCGATGTTGCCGTACTTCCCTGCCGTGATCTCGGCGTCGAGACTGTCGAGAACCGCGGAATTGAGACCGACCGCCGACGGTGTCGCCGTAGGCCACGTGAACGACGTGGGCTGCGCGCCGAGCGACGGGGCAGCGAGCCACGCGAGGGCGACTGCGGAGGAAAAGAGTTGACGGATCATGGGGGTATTCTACGGCGCCACGCCGGAGGGCGGAATGGCGGTGGTTGGTGCGGCGTGGCTGGCTGTGATGCACGCGGCCAGCACGTTATCGCCCGACCAGGGGTCGCGCAGGCATGTCCATTCGCATGTCCATTCGCGTGTCCATTCGCGTGTCCGGGCCGCATGCATCCCACTTCCTGCCGGAGGAACTCGCCCGGCACGCTACACGAGTCCCCGAACCGTGTGACGAAACCGGCAACGACGAGCGGGCGTAGATTCACGCGTATGGCAACCTTACTGGGGAACGGCCGATGAGCGAAGTGAAGGTGGCCGGCGTGGTGGCGCAGGAGCCATGCGTGTTCTGCGACATCCTTGCCGGGCGTGCTCCGGCCGACATGATTTTCGAGGATGCGCTGACGGCCGCGTTCGTGGATCTGCGACAGTTCCATCCAGGGCACATGCTGGTCGTGCCCAAGGTGCACGTGGCCGATGTGCGCGAGCTCGACGACCGCACCGGCGCGGCGCTCATGGCCACCGTATCCCGCGTCACACGCGCCGT
>NZ_JAJTHI010000086.1 GCF_021298855.1 Gemmatimonas sp. | reverse complement strand
TCGCCAGAAACCGCTCCCGGTGCGGAAGCAGGGCGGCCGGCGCCCCGGGAGCAAGGCCCTGGGTGGACGTCAGGTAGCTGGAGGCACCGTACACCGACTTGAGCTCACCCGGTGTACCCGCCGAAACCTCCGCCGTGGAAATGGTTGCGGCGAGTGCACCCTGGAGCGCCTCGTCGGACAGCGTGGGAACGAAGTCCTGGAGCACCCCTTCGAGGAAGGGGCGCAGTCCCCGCTGCAGATCGTCGAGTGCTTGCGTGCGCAGCGCCTGGGGGGTGACCTCCCAGTAGTGCTGCACCACTGCACGAATCAGGGGCTGGAACAGCTCGTGCACGGCCTCGAGCGGCGGACGCCCGTGGCGGAAGGCCAACAGCAACGGCACGATCGAGGAGATGGCGGTCCCCGTCTTCTGCTGCGTCCGGTATCGGGCGACGGCCGCGTGCGCCAGCTCGCTGAACCGCCCCTCGTTGGCGAACCGCTCCGCGGCGCAGGAGACCGCGAGGTGCAGCCGGGCCTCGTCGCCGCTGCTCAGCCACGAGGGCTCCTCGCGCGGGCTTTCGGAGAGCAGGGCGTCGACGGTTTGCTCGAAGGTGGGTAACGCCATTTGGCTCGTTGTTGTCAGAGATGGCTGATGAGCGCAATGCGCTCATCGGCGGTGAGTGACCCAAGGGCTGGCGATCATTGTGCCATGTTGGGAGCATCGAGTAAAGGTCCGGTGGGCCGCACCCCCCACCTGCGTGGCGATAACGCCCAACTCAGCTGCTCAGACTCCCACAAGTTGGCGCTGAACGGGTGTACGTGGGCGGCCCCGCCGCGACGCCCCCGTGCCGAGCGACTCGGCGACATCGACCTCGTGGCGTACACGGTGCGGAACCGTCATCTCTACAGCGGCATGCTCCCCGGGTGGTTGGGGGGTGGTGTGCGCTCGATGCGCTTGCGTTCGCTGTGCCCGCGCAGGTCGTGTCGGTCGGCGGACGGTGGATGGCGCAGGACGTGTGCGCCGTGGATACGGCGGCGCGTACCGGCTCACGGATGGTGACACCGTGCCCTTCGACCTCTGCTCCCTTGCCGTTGGGTCGGTGGTGGCCAGAGGGGCCACGCCCGGCGTGGGTGAGGTGGTGCGGCTCGTGAAGCCGCTGGAGTAGGTGCTCGCCTTTGCCGAACGTGTGGATGCGCTGACGCACTGTGGGGCAGGTCACGTGGTGGTGGTGGGCGCGGGCATCGCGGGAGTGGAGCTCGCCCTCAGTATGCGCACGCGCTTGGCGGGGACCGGCGTGACCGTGTCAATCATCTCGCACGCCGCCAAGGTCGCGGCGGAACGGGCGCCGCCGCGCCGGTCTGGCTGGCGACGGCTGGCCTGCCGGTCACCCGCGACGGGTACCTGGCGGTTGACGCGGCCCTGCGTGTCGTGGGCACCGACGGTCTGTTTGCGGCAGGCGACGTGGCAACGCTGGTGCAGGCCCCGGCCACGCCCAAGGCCGGTGTCTACGCCGTGCGTATGGGACCGCCCTGGTGGAGAGCCTGCGTCACGAGCCGGGACAGCGCACGGCGGTTCCCGTGTATCGTCCATAGCGTCGGTGGCGGTCGCTGATCACTGTGAGCAACGGGACGGCGATCGCCTCGCGGGGACCCTTGGCGCTCCGTGCCCGGTGAGCGTGGCCCCTGAAGGACCGCCTTGACCGGCGGTTGATTGCCCGCTTTTGTCACCATCCGGCCTCCACTCGATCATTCTCGCACCCGAGGCGCGTGCACCGTGAGCCTGCTTGCCTTCCTTCGAAGAACGCCCTCGGCGGCCCTGGTTGGGGTACAGCTACTGGGGGTGGTACTCTATGCGCTCATGGAAAGCTCGCCGCGCGGGCGTGCGCTCTTCGCCCTCTTCGGCGTGCTGGTGCTGGGCTTCGCGCTGCGCGTGGTACGCAGTGGCCCCTGGCTCACCTGGATCGGTGTCGCCCTGGCCGTGCCGATCGTGGTCCTCACGATCGTGGGCGTGTTCACCCCGAACCCGGCCATTGCCACGACGTCGGCGGCGCTGTACGCGGCGTTCTACCTGTATGCGGCGGGCAGTCTCATTGCCTACATGTTGCAGGATACCCGCGTGGCCACCGACGATCTGTTCGCCGCCGGCGCCACCTTCACGCTGTTGGCCTGGGCCTTCGCGTACAGCTTCGTCGTGTGTCAGGCCTTGCAGCCCGGTGCCTTCGGCTACAGTGCGCATCCCGATGGCACACCGGCACCGCGCAGCTGGACCGAGTTGCTGTACTGCAGCGTGGCCGTGCTCTCGAGCGTGGGGCTCAGCGACATCCTGCCGGTGACGCCCATGGCGCGCGCGCTGGTCATGCTCGCGTCATTCACGGGGGTGCTCTACATCGCGCTGGTGGTGTCCCGGCTCATCTCGCTCGCGACCACCGGCAGCAGGGGCGATCAGGGAAAGCCCTAGGTCGCGCGCGCGGCGTGATGGGCTCTGGCGATCCAGGGCATGAGGGCGTCCACATCACGCGCGTCACGGAGCACGAGCTCGTGGGTGATTCGCGACGAGCCGCCCAGTCCGCGCCGTGCACGCGCCGGCACGGTGTGCGGAGCGAGCTCACCGATCGCGTGCGGCGGAAGCGCCAGTCCCACCAGAGTATCGCCCGCCGTGCGCGCCGGGGTGCCGTCGGGAAAGAGCGAGGCGAAGAGACCGGTCGGATCTTCATAGGCGCCACCCGCATCCAGTTCATGCGCGGCGATCACCTGGGCCTGAATGTGTCCGAGCCCGTGATGCTGCTTGAGCCACGCGGTGCGCGCGGCGCGCAGCGAGCGGTCGGCCAAGGTGGGCCCATGGGCGCGGACTTCACGCACCCACGCCTCGAGGGTGCGTCCGGTGCGTTCCGGCAGGTTGCGGACAATGGCCGCCTGCATTTCACGAGGAGAGAGCGCCATGGCTGGAAGGGAGAGCGGTGTTGGTGCTGCCGTGGTCAGGGGTGGGTCGCCAGTGACTCGAGCGCACGGCGCAGCTGACGGACGAGCAGTCGGCGCCACCCCAGCCCCAGCACGGCGCGCGCGATCAGGACATTGAAGCCGTCGCAGGCGGGGGCCGGGTCGGCGCGGAACTCGAAGGGTGTCCCCACCACCGGCGCGAAGCCCACGGGGCGCATGAGCCAGCCGGCGAGCAGCTCGGGGTCGGTGAGCGCGCGCCATACCCGGGCGGGCGGATGTTCGTACACGACGGCTTTGGTGATGGGCGGGAGCCAGAGCTTACCCACGATTGCCCTCCCTCTCCCGCTGTGCCTCGGCGTCGAGCACATCGCCCAGGCGGCCGAGGGCCGTGTCCTAGAAGTGGTCGTAGCGGTGCAGCCACGCGCTCAGCAGCTGAAAGCCGGCAGGGTGCAACCGGTGCAGGCGCTCGCGGCCGCGCCGCGTTTCCTGCACGAGGCCGGCTTCCCGCAACACCCGCAGCTGCTGCGAGATGGCGGGGCGGGTCATGTCGAAGCGCGCCGCGAGGTCGGTGACGCGCACCTCGCGCTGGTCGGTGAGCTGCGCGATGAGTGCCCGGCGGGTGGCATCGCCGAGAGCGGCGAACACCAGGTCGGCGGGCGACCGGGTACCGGATGGGGTGATTGCGGGGGTGTCACACGGCATGGCCCACATTGGGTAAGTTCATACTTACCTGTAAAGGTCGCTTGGTGTGGACACCGCTTGCGTCCCCGCACTCAGCGTACCCCGGGCGGTAGAACGCCCGGTTCTGTTGCAGCACTCACATTGAAGTGCGCGCAAAGCGCGCATACCGCAAAGCGCTGCCAACAGCAACGATCGTTATGCACTCGCGCGACGAGACGGACGTGTCGCCGCATCGCGCTCGACGGCGACGCGCTCGGCCAGGTAGACTTTCAAGAGTGACTGGTATGGCAAGAAACAGTTGGAGAGCAAGAGCGGGACCTTACCCGTGAAAGACGATACATGGTTTCCAAGTAGGCCAGCGCGATGCTCCGAAGCACCTGCGGGAACCGGGCTTCATCGTGGACCACGGGCACGGCAACGCACGTCAGGAGCAGGAATGGGTGGAGAGCGACGTGGCGAAGTCGTTCTGGGTTGGCATCCACTCCAAGGGTCGCGCCACGCGACATGTGCGCACCTACCGTTGTCCGCGCTGCGGGTACCTCGAGAGCTACGCCGACGACAGTGACGCGTAACACGCGGGTCGCGGGTGCGACTATCGCGTATCGCTATCGACGCGCGTGCAGTACCAACAGTCCGCACGTCGCGAGCCCGCGAAACACCGGCGGGATCTCGCGATCGTTGGCGTACCACTCCAGCGACTCGAACTGCT
>NZ_JAJTHI010000051.1 GCF_021298855.1 Gemmatimonas sp. | reverse complement strand
CTGCGCGCCGACATCGACTACGCGACGAGCACCGCGAAGACCACCTACGGCACCATCGGTGTGAAGGTGTGGATCTTCAAGGGCGAGATCGTGGAAGATCGTCGCGGCAAGACCTACTCGACCGGCAACTGAGGAACTGAGAGATGCTGAGTCCGAAGCGGGTCAAGTTCCGCAAGATGTTCAAGGGCCGCACGACCGGCCTGGCGTACCGGGGGAGCGATCTGTCGTTCGGCACGTTCGGCCTGCAGGCGCTCGAGCCGGGGTGGGTGACGAGCCGGCAGATCGAGGCGTGCCGCGTGGCGATGACGCGTCACATCAAGCGTGGCGGCAAGGTCTGGATCCGCATTTTCCCGGACAAGCCGATCACGAAGAAGCCGGCGGAAACCCGCATGGGCAAGGGCAAGGGATCGCCGGAGTTGTGGGTGGCGGTGGTGAAGCCGGGCCGAGTGATGTTCGAGATCGAGGGCGTGACACGGGAGCTCGCCGAGACGGCGATGTCCCTGGCCGCCGCGAAGCTCGGCGTGAAGACCAAGTTCGTCGCACGTGAGGAGGCGGTGACCAATGAAGGCTGAAGAGATCCGCGGACTGGCTGACGACGAGCTCGTGTCCCGCATTGCGGAGCTGGAAGAGGAGCGTTTCCGCCTCCGTTTCCGCAGTGGCACCGAAGCGCTGGAAGAGCCGCTGCGGTTGCGCAGCATCCGCAGGGACATCGCGCGCCTCAAGACGGTGCAGCGCGAGCGCCAGCTCGCCGGCCGTGGCCGCTAACCGAGATACGACTGATGGCTGAGACGAAGAACGCGAGCGCCGCGCAGAACGGCGCCCCCGACCGCACGGCGCGCAAGGTGCGCGTCGGACTGGTGGTGAGCGACAAGATGGAGAAGACGGTGGTCGTGCGCATCGACCGCCGCATGCCGCACCCGCAGTACGGCAAGATGGTGACGAAGACCCGCAAGCTGAAGGCTCACGACGAGGAGAACTCGGCGAAGGTCGGCGACACGGTGCGCATCATGGAGACCCGGCCCTTGTCGAAGGACAAGCGGTGGCGCGTGGTCGAGATCGTCGAACGCGCGCGCTAAGGGGAGACGACGATGATTCAGCAGGAATCGGTAGTGAAGGTGGCGGACAACAGCGGCGCGAAGCGCGCCCTGGTGATCCGCGTGTTGGGCGGGACGCGCCGGCGGTATGCGGGGTTGGGTGACCGCGTGATCGTGGCGGTGAAGGATGCGCTGCCGAACGGCACGGTGAAGAAGTCCGATGTGGCGAAGGCCGTGGTGGTGCGCACGGTCAAGGAGACGCGCCGCAAGGACGGGTCGTACATCCGCTTCGACGAGAACGCGGTCGTGATCATCAACGACAACGGCGAGCCGAAGGCGACGCGTATCTTCGGCCCCGTGGCGCGTGAACTCCGCGAGAAGCGCTACATGAAGATCGTGTCGCTGGCGCCCGAGGTGCTCTGAGATGCGGAAGAACGTGTACTACAAGACGGATCGCGGGCAGCGCCTCGGCGCCGCGCGTCACGCCCTCAAGGCGTCGCGCGAAGCGGTCCACGTCACCAAGGGTGACACCGTCCGCGTGATGCGCGGCGACGACAAGGGGAAGGAGGGGAAGGTTCTCCAGGTGTACCCCAAGACGGGCCGCATCAAGGTGGAAGGGATCAACATCGTGAAGAAGCACCGCAAGGCGCGCACGGCGGAGGAGACGAGCGGCATCGTGGAGATGCCGGCGCCCTTCCATGCGTCGAACGTCATGCTGCTCGATTCGAAGACCGGCAAGCCGACCCGGGTTCGCGCCCGGCTCGACAAGGACGGCACGAAGGAGCGCATCGGCGTGAAGAGCGGTGAAGTCATTCCCCGCGCGCGCTGACGGAGTAACTGGACATGGCGACAAAGGAAAAGGGCGCAGCCAAGGGTGGCGCCAAGGGTGGAGCGAAGGGTGGGGCCAAGGCCGGCGGCGCGAAGGGCGGCGCCGGTCAGAAGGGCGGCAAGGCCGGCAAGCAGGCGGGTCAGGGACGCGCGGCGGTCGACTTCACGAAGCGTGACCACGCGGGCGCCGGTTTGCCGGTGGCCGCGCCGCGACTGAAGGCGCACTACGAGCAGACCGTGCGGGCGCAGCTGGCCACGCAGTTCGGGTTCACGAACCCGCACCAGATCCCGACGCTCACCAAGATCGTGATCAACTGCGGCGTGGGTGAGGCCGTCAAGCAGCCGAAGCTGCTCGACGTGGTGGTGGAAGAGCTCGCGCTGATCACCGGCCAGAAGCCGGTGCGCCGCAAGGCGAAGAAGTCGGTGGCGAACTTCGGCCTGCGTGAAGGGCAGGAGATCGGCGCCTCCGTGACCATGCGTGGCGCGCGCATGTGGGAGTTCCTCGACCGCTTCGTGACGGTGGCGTGCCCGCGTATCCGCGATTTCCGCGGTCTGGGCACGAAGTCGTTCGACGGCCGTGGCAACTACACGCTCGGCATCAAGGAGCAGCTGATCTTCCCGGAGATCAACTACGACATGGTCGAGCAGGTGCACGGCATGGACATCACGTTTGTGACGACGGCCGAGAAGGATGCGCACGCGTTTGCGCTGCTGCACCAGCTGGGCATGCCGTTCCGTGGCGACGACAAGCCGGTGACGCCGAAAGTGGCGCAGCCGAGCGCGGCCTAACCGAGACGAGAGCAGATGGCGAAGACGAGCAAGCTGGCCCGCAACGCCCAGCGCAAGGAGCTGGTGGAGCGGTTTGCCCAGAAGCGCGCGGCCCTGAAGGCCGTGATCAGCAGCCCCAAGAGCACGCCGGAGGAGGTGCAGGCCGCGGTGAACGCGCTGCACAAGATGCCGCGGAATTCGTCGGCAACGCGTGTGCGGAACCGCTGCAGCATGAGCGGCCGCCCCCGCGCCTTCCTGAGGCACTTCGGGCTGAGCCGCATTGCGCTCCGGGACATGGCCCTCAATGGCCTGATCCCCGGCGTGCGCAAGGCGAGCTGGTAACACCAGGACGGCGGTGGCGTCCCCGTGGGGGCGCCGCCGACCTGCGGGTTCAATTCGAGCTGTGGGCTTGGCGTACGGGCCAGGCGGGGTGAGATTGCAAGGCTCCCCCCGCGGGGCGCGGCGCGCCGATCCCGGAGCTCGCCCATTCTTTCACTTCCTACCGGTCCGCCCAGGTGGCGGATACCCTAGGAGACCTATCAGAGCATGAGCCTGAACGACCCTATTGCCGACATGCTGACGCGGTTGCGCAACGCGTGTGCTTCGCGGCACCGTCGCGTCGACATGCCGGTCTCGAAGATCAAGATCGAGATCGCGCGCATCCTGAAGGAAAACGCCTTCGTGCAGGACTACCGCGTGGTCGAGCTCGAGGATGGCAAGAGCGTGCTGCGGGTGATTCTCAAGTACGCGCACGGCGGCCAGTCGGTCATCCGACAGGCCAAGCGGGTTTCGACGCCCGGTCTGCGGAAATACGTCGGCGTGACCGAGATCCCGCGCGTCCGCAACGGCCTTGGCATGGCCATCCTGAGCACGTCGAAGGGCATCATGTCCGATCGTGATGCGCGCTCCGCCAACACCGGCGGTGAACTCCTCGCCCTCGTCTGGTAAGGAGACGCATACACATGTCGCGTATTGGCAAGCGCCCGATTCCGGTCCCGGCCGGAGTGACCGTGGCGATTTCTGGCAGCCACATCACGGTGAAGGGCCCGAAGGGTGAACTCGCCCGCGTGCTCCCGGCCGAAATGATCGTGGCGCACGAAGGTGCGGAAATGCAGGTGAAGCGTCCGTCGGACGAGGAGCGCCACAAGGCGCTGCACGGCCTGACGCGGACGCTGGTGGCCAACATGGTCGAAGGCGTGACGACGGGGTACAAGAAGGTCCTCGAGATCACGGGCGTCGGTTACAAGGCCGAGATCAAGCCCTACGGCGCGCTGCTGTCGCTGGGGTTCTCGCACCAGATCGAGTACAAGGCGCCGGCTGGCGTGTCGATCACGGCACCGAATCCCACCACGGTGGTGATCGAAGGTGCGAGCAAGGAGCTCGTGGGGCAGGTGGCCGCCGAGATCCGCAGCTTCCGCAAGCCCGAGCCCTACAAGGGCAAGGGCGTCAAGTACCAGGGCGAAGTCATCCGGCGCAAGGCCGGCAAGGCCGGAGGCAAGTAATGGCGAAGATCGCGATCCCGCGTACGAACGCGGAGAAGCGCAAGCGTCGGCATCTGCGCGTGCGCAAGGCAGTGAACGGGACGCCCGAGCGTCCGCGCCTGGTGGTGTTCCGTTCGCTCAAGCACATCTACGCGCAGATCGTGGACGACGTCGCGCAGCGTACGCTGCTGACGGTCGGCGACGAGAAGCTGAGCGGGACGAAGTCCGAGCGCGCCCTGGCGGTAGGCAAGGCGGCGGCGGAGAAGGCGAAGGCGGCGGGTATTTCGAAGGTGGTCTTCGATCGCGCCGGTTACCAGTACCATGGCCGCGTGAAGGCCGTTGCCGAAGGCGCCCGAGAGGGCGGCTTGGAGTTCTGATCATGGCAGACGCACAGAATCAGGGTGGCGCTCCGGCGCGTGGTGGACGTGGCCCCGGCGGCGGCGCAGGCCGTGGCCGTGGTGGCCCGGGCGGTGGTCGTGGGCGTGGTGGTCCGGGCGGTGGCCCGGGCGGCGGCCGTGGCCGCGGCCCCGGTGGCGAAGGCGGTGGTCAGGGCGGCCGTGACGGCCGTGGCCGTGGCCCCGATCGTGGCGGCCCGCAGCAGGAGCGCGAGCAGAGCGATCTGGTCGAGAACGTGATCGCGATCAACCGGGTGGCGAAGGTGGTCAAGGGCGGTCGCCGGTTCTCGTTCAACGCGCTCGTCGCGGTGGGCGATGGGCAGGGCAAGGTGGGCTATGCGACCGGCAAGGCGAACGAAGTGTCTGAAGCGGTTCGCAAGGCCGTGGAGGCCGCGCGTCGCAGCATGGTGGCCGTGCCGCTGACTGGCTCGACGATCCCGCACGAGGTGGTCGGCAAGCATGGCGCCGGCAAGGTCCTCATGAAGCCTGCCGCTCCCGGTGCCGGCGTGATCGCCGGTGGCGCGGTGCGCGCGGTGCTCGAGTGCGCCGGCATCCACGACATCCTCACCAAGTCGCTCGGCTCGACCAATCCGCACAACATGGTGCGGGCGGCCATCGACGGATTGACGCACCTCATCACCGTCGAGCAGGCGGCGAGGGAGCGCGGCCTCGACGTCTCGCAGATCGGGTACAAGTCCCGGGCGAAGTCGAAGACGGAAACGGTGAGCACCAGCAAGGCGGCCGTGGTGGCCGCGGAGGTGGCATAATGCCGCGGACGTTCGTGTGGCATCCGTCCAAGGGCCCGGCCAAGACGCCGAAGCTCGAAAAGCCGACGGATGGCAAGGTGCAGATCACGCAGGTGCGCAGCGCCATTGGTCACTCGTGGCGCATGCGCGCCACGCTGGCGGCGCTGGGCCTGCGCAATCATCAGGCGACGGTCGTGCAGCAGGATTCCGCCTCGCTGCGTGGCCAGCTCAAGAAGGTGCGTCACCTGGTTCAGGTGACGCCGGTGGAGGGGTAAACCATGGCGAATGACGCCGAGAAGACCGAGCAGATCGGTCTGCACAACCTGAAGCCGGCGCCGGGCTCGCACCGCTCGCGGCGCCGCGTGGGTCGCGGTCCGGGCTCCGGCCTGGGCAAGACCTCCGGCAAGGGTCACAAGGGCTCGATGGCGCGTTCGGGCCATGGCGGTCCTGGTGGTGGCAAGCCGCATTTCGAAGGCGGCCAGATGCCGATCACGCGCCGCATTCCGAAGCGTGGGTTCACCAACCCGTTCCGTGAGGAGGCGCAGCTGGTGCGCCTCACGGATCTGGCGCGGGTGGCCGGTGACGAAGTGACGACGGAGACGCTGGTGGCGGCCGGCCTCGTTCGTGAGGGCCAGGGCCCCGCGAAGCTGCTCGCCAACGGTGAAGTCTCGCGTGCGGTGACGGTGAAGGGCGTGAAGGTCAGCGCCTCCGCCAAGGCGAAGATCGAAGCGGCCGGTGGCCGCGTCGAAGGCTGACGGAGAGCATTCAGCGCATGGCAGACCAGAACAACGCGGCGGCGAACGCTGTCGCCAACATCTACCGGACGCCTGAGCTGTGGGCGAAGATCACCTTCACGTTCCTGTGCATGGTGATCTATCGCGCCGGCTCGCACATCACGGCGCCCGGGATCGACGTCCAGGCGCTGACCGACTACTTCACTCGGCAACAGGGCGGGGGGCTGCTTGGCCTCTACGACATGTTCGTGGGTGGTGGTCTCTCACGTGCCACCGTGTTTGCGCTCGGCATCATGCCCTACATCTCGGCGAGCATCTTCGTCCAGATCGCCGGGGCCGTGCTGCCGAACGTGGACAAGATGCAGAAGGATGAAGAGGGGCGGAAGAAACTGACGCAGTACACCCGCTACCTCACCGTGGTGCTGGCGCTCATTCAGGCCTACGGCTTCGCGCTGTTCACCGCCTCGTTGCCGGCGGCGGTGTCGCGCCCCGGTCCGTGGTTCACCGTGCAGATGATGCTCTTCCTCACCACGGGCGCGATCTTCGTGATGTGGCTGGGCGAGCAGATCACCGAACGTGGTCTGGGCAACGGCGCCTCGCTGATCATCTTCTTCTCGATCGTCGAGCGCATGTGGCCGTCCATCTTCCAGTCGTTCAACTTCGTCACCACGGGGGCGGTGTCACCGCTCACGCTGGTGGTGTTGGCGCTGGTCATGGTGGCTGTGGTGGCGGGTGTGGTGGCGATCACCGTGGCGGCCCGGCGGGTGCTCATCCAGATCCCGCAGCGCACGATGGCGCGTGGGCGGCAGCGGGAGGCGGCGCGCAACTTCATTCCGTTGCGCATCAACACCGCCGGCGTCATGCCGATCATCTTTGCCCAGTCGGTGATCGTCATCCCCGGGGCGCTGGCCCAGTTCAGCGGCAACGCCAAGCTTCAGGAAATCGCGGAGTACTTCAATCCGCAGGGCCCGAATCCGTGGCTCTACTTCGTGCTGTCGGCCGTGCTCATCATGTTGTTCACGTACTTCTACACGTCCATCATCTTCAATCCGGTCGACTTGGCCGAGAACCTGAAGAAGCAGGGCGGTTTCGTGCCGGGGATCAAGCCGGGTGCGAAGACGGCGGAGTACATCGAGCAGGTGGTGGAGCGCATCACGTTGCCGGGGGCGATCTTCCTCACGGTCATCGCCCTCATGCCGATCGTCATCGCCCGACTCGTGAACGTACCTTTCGCCTTCGGCGGCACGTCGCTGCTGATCGTGGTGGGTGTCGCGCTCGATACCATGGCGCAGATGCAGCAGCACCTGCTGCTGCGCAAGTACGACGGCTTCATGAAGAAGGGACGTGTCAAGTTCCGCGGTCGTCAGGCGACCCAGGGTGGCTTCTAAACTCCTCCTATGATCATCGTCCTGCTTGGACCTCCAGGCGCGGGCAAGGGCACACAAGGCGAGCGGCTAGCCGCTCGCCTTGACGTTCCCAAGATCGCGACTGGTGATGTCCTCCGCGCCGCGGTCCGTGACGGCACTCCGCTTGGTCTCGAAGCCAAGGCAGCCATGGATCGCGGCGATCTCGTCCCCGATGCGGTCATCATGGGGATCATGAAGGAGGCACTCGCGTCGCCAATGGCGGCGAAGGGGGCCATCCTCGACGGCGTCGTGCGCACCACGCCGCAGGCCGACGGGCTGGCGGACACACTTGCCACCCTCGGGCGGACGCTCGACGCGGTCTTGCTCTTCGAGGTGGACGAAGAGGAACTGGTGCGTCGGCTCAGCGGCCGCACCACCTGCGATGTGTGCCAGCGTCCGTTCTTCGGGCGTGAGCCCGGTGAAGCGTGCGGGGTGGACGGGGACGTGCCCCAGGGGACCCTCGTGCGTCGCAAGGACGACGAGCCCGAGGCCATTCGCAAGCGCATGCAGGTCTATCGCGACCAGACCGCGCCCGTCATCGACTGGTACTCGGCCCGGGGCGCCAACATGGTGCGCGTCGACGCCATCGGGTCGCTGGAGGATGTCGAAGCGCGTGTGCACGCGGCGCTCGGACTGACGTGATGGCGTTTGGCAACAGCGCGCCGGCGACGTTGCTCAAGTCGCCGCGCGAGATCGACATCATGGCGCGGGGCGGGGCCATCCTGCACGCCACGCTCCTGCACGCCAAGGCACACGTGCAAGCCGGGATCTCCACCCTCGAGCTGGACCAGGTGGTGGAGCGCTTCATCCGTTCGCACGCTGGCGCCGAACCCGCATTCAAGGGACTGTACGGGTTCCCCGGCAGCGCGTGCATCTCCATCAACGAGGAGATCGTGCACGGGATTCCGTCGCGCAAGCGCCTCCTCAACGAGGGAGACATCGTGACGGTCGATGTGGGCGTGAAGCTCGAGGGGATGTACACCGATGCGGCGATCACCATCCCGGTGGGGGCGATCGACGAGGAGACGCAGCGGCTCCTGGAGGTCACGCAGCGGTCGCTGGAGGCGGGCATCGCCGCCGCCACGCCGGACAATCACGTGGGTGATATCGGCGCCGCCGTGCAGGCCGTCGTGGAGGCCGCCGGCTTCGGGGTCGTGCGCGAGCTGGTGGGCCACGCCGTGGGCTTCTCGCCGCCCGAGGAGCTGCAGATCCCCAACTACGGGAAGCCGAAGCGCGGGAAGAAGCTCAGCGTGGGGCTCACCATTGCCATCGAACCGATGGTGAACGTGGGGACCGCCAAGACGCGCACGCTCAGCGACAAGTGGACCGTGGTGACCGCCGATGGCAAGCGCTCGGCGCACTTCGAGCACACCGTGGCCATTACCGAGCACGGACCGCGCATTCTGACGCTGCCCGGCTGACGCGGGCAGCCGGCGGCGCGGCGCACCGCATCAGGCCGGGGCCATGGCCCGCTCCGCCGCGGCCTCGGCAATGCGGGCATGCATGGCCGCGGCATCGAGCAACTTGCGGGCTTCACTGGCCAGCGCCGCGCCGCGCTCGGCGCCGGCTTCGTCGAGCGAGGCCACATTGATGCGCACATTGAGCGCGGCGCCCTTGCATGCGGCTTCGGCGAGCAACGCGCCCACGCAGGCATCGCTGACCGCGTTGCGGTTGCCCCGCTCGGCGAGCGTGGCGGCCAGCGCGGCCACCTCCACGGCGGTCCGTGCCGTCTCCAGGGGGACTTCCGCGGCGCCAATCAGTGCATCGCGAATGGCGGCGGCCCGGGCGGCCCGCTGGTCGTCGGACTCCTTGGGGAGCTGATACGCGCTGCGGACGGCTTCGTACGACTGCGCATCGCGCGCCACGAGGGAATGGAGCGCGCGCCGCAGCGACGAGGCCTGCAGGGCGAGCTGCTTCATCTCCTCCTCCACGGCCGCGTACGTCTTCTTGCCAATGGTGAGACCGGCCACCATCTGCGCCAGAGCGGCGCCCAGGGCCCCGGCGTGCGCGGCCACACTGCCACCGCCGGGCGTGGGCGTGGGGCCGGCCACGCTCGACATGAAGCCGTCCACGGTTTCGCCGCCGTTCATGACCTCCCGTACTTTGGTCTCGAGCAGCATGCCCGTGTGGAAACCGCGCAGCTGGATGTGCCGGGCGCCGGCGTCGAGGATGACGCGCTCGGGTACCAACCCGACGATCTCGCTCCACGTGGGCGCCACGCCGTAGGCCGCGGCTTCGGTTTTCACGAAGTCGAAGACGCGATGCAGTGGCGTCTTCTCCGTGTCCACGAGGTTCATGCTCACCTGGGCCTGGCCGTCCACTTCCAGGCCCAGCCCCTTCACGTAGCGCAACCCGCCGCTGGAGCCACGAATGGCCTTGGCGACTTCCTTGGCCACGGGGAGGTTGCTGCGGTCGCCCAGGTAGATGTTGTACGCCACGAGGAAGGGACGGGCGCCGATGGCGGTGGCGCCGGCCGTGTGGTGCAGCTGCGCCTCGCCGAAGTCGGGCCGGCGGGCCGGGTTGGTGCGCACGTCGTCCCGCAGCCCCTCGAACTCCCCCCGACGCACGTCGGCGAGATTCTCGCGCGTGGGGGTGGTGGCGGCGCGCTCGTACAGGTACACCGGAATGCCCAGCTCACGGGAGGCCCGCTCTCCCAGCTCGCGCGCCAGCGCAACGCAATCGTCCATCGTGGCGCCATCGAGCGGAATGAACGGCACCACATCGGTAGCCCCGATGCGCGGATGCTCTCCCTGATGCCGGGTGAGGTCGATGCGATCGCGCGCTTCGCGCATGGCCGCCAGCGCCGCCGGCACCGCCGCCTCGAGTGTCGCGACGAACGTGATGACGGTGCGGTGGTGTGATGGGTCGCTGGACACATCGAGCACGTGCGCACCGCTGGTGCTGGCGATCGCATCACGGATGGCCGCAATGACCACGGGATCACGGCCTTCGGAGAAGTTGGGGACGCACTCGACGAACGGCATGGGGCTGGCTCGGTGGAGGTCGTGGCGAAACCGCGTTTGCAGAATCGCGGAATCGCGGAGGAGCGGCGAGGTCGCGGGAGCTGTCACGTCGGCGCCATCAGTATGCGGGCGACGTGACCCGGTCGTTGAGGATATCGAGAAACCAGTCGTGCAGCACGCCATTGGACGCGACGATGGGCCCGCCGATGAGGCGCGCCTCATGACCATCGAGGTCGGTGACCCTGCCGCCGGCCTCGCGCACCAGCAGCACACCGGCGGCCAGGTCCCATGGGTTGAGCCAGAGTTCCCAGAAGCCGTCGAACCGACCGTTGGCCACGTCGGTGAGATCCAGCGCGGCACTGCCGGCGCGTCGCATGCCGGCAGTGACCGGCATGAGACGACGCATCATGCCCAGGTAGCGCTCGGCGTACGACACATCGCGAAAGGGAAAGCCGGTGCCGATGAGGGCGCGCGCGGGGTCCACGATGCTGGAGACCCGCATGGGCTGCCCGTTCACGTACGCGCCGGTACCCGCGGCAGCCGTATAGACGCCGCCGCGTGCCACGTCGTGAATGACGGCCGCCTGCGGGACACCATCGAGGGCAATGCAGATGGAGACGCCGTAGCTGGGGAAGCCGTGGAGGAAGTTGGTGGTGCCGTCGAGCGGGTCGACGATGGCCACCAGTCCGGCCTCGGGGTCGGCGTCGTTGCTCAACTCCTCCCCCACCACGCGCAGGTCGGGCACGTGCGACAACAGGACGTCGCGGATGCGCTGCTCGGCCCCCACATCCACGTGGCTCACGAAGTCGGTGGCGCTTTTGGCCTCCCAGGCGATGCTGCGGTGCGTGCGGGATTCGTGCGCGATGAAGTCGGCGGCGGTCTGCGCCGCAGCGGTGGCGGCATCGAGCCAGTGGTGGCGGTCGGTTGGCATAGGGGGAAATTGACAACGTGGACCGGCAAACTGCAGACGGTGGTCGGCAGGCCCCCGTTCGCCGTCTGCTTTTCACGGCCTCGCGACGAAACTACGTTTTCAGCATGGCAAGAATCTTCAGCGGCATCCAGCCCTCGGGCGAACTCCACATCGGCAACTATCTCGGTGCCGTCAAGAACTGGGTGACGCTTCAGGGGGAGCACCCCGGCGCCATCTACTGCGTGGTGGATTATCACGCCATCACGGGGGCGTACGATCCGGCCGTGCTGCGGGCCCGGCGCTGGGGCATGGCCAAGAGCCTGCTCGCGTCCGGCATCGATCCGGCGCAGGCGATCCTGTTCATGCAGAGCGACGTGCCCGAGCACACCGAGCTGTCGTGGATCTTCACCACGATCACGCCGCTGGGCGACCTCGAGCGTCAGACGCAGTTCAAGGACAAGTCCTCGAAGCTGGAGAGCATTCCTGCGGGCGTGCTCATGTACCCGGTGCTCCAGGCGGCCGACATTCTCCTCTACCGCGCCGACAGCGTACCGGTGGGGGAGGATCAGATCCAGCACCTGGAGCTGGCGCGCGACACGTCGCGCAAGTTCAACGCCAAGTTCGACGTGGCGTACTTCCCCGAACCCAAGCCGCTGCTCACCCCCACGAGGCGCATCATGGGGCTCGACGGCAACGCCAAGATGTCAAAGTCGATGGGGAATACCATCGGGCTGCTGGAGAGCGACGAGGAGATCTGGCAGAAGCTGCGGCCGGCGATGACCGACCCGCAGCGGGTGCGCAAGAGCGACCCGGGGCGCCCGGAGGTGTGCAACATCTTCCAGCTGCACAAGGCGTTCAACGGGGAGAGCACCGTGGCGCAGGTGGCCGACCAGTGCAGCACCGCGGGGTGGGGGTGCATGGACTGCAAGAAGGTGCTGCTCGAGGGGATGGTGCAGGAGCTCACGCCCATCCGTCGGCGCAGCGCCGAGCTCGACGAAGAGCCATCGCGCGTGCTGGATGCGCTGGCGGACGGCGGGCGCGCCGCGCGGGCCATTGCCCAACAGACCATGGGCGAAGTCCGGGAGATCATGGGGCTGAGCGGGCTCCCGGCCGCGTAAGTTCCGGCCCCTGTGACGCAGGGGCCGCCGGCGTGACACCGGCCCGACCGTCACGTTGCCGGAACTCTTGCTGGTCGTCCCGGCACGGGGAGCACGTGAGCCGCGTGCCCCCGTTCCCTTCGAGCCGACCCAGAGACCGTGGCAATCGAACGCATCATCAAGGCAGCTGTCGAGCGTGGGGCGTCCGACGTGCATATCAAGTCGGGCAACACGGTGCGCGCCCGTATCGACGGGCGTCTGGTGGTGCTGACCAAGCAGGCGCTCACGGCCGAGCAGACGCGGGCCATCGCGCTGCACCTCATGAGCAGTGATGCCGACCGCGCGACCATCGACACGCTGCGCGACTACGACTGCGCGTGGGCGGCCCCCGGCGTGGGGCGGTTCCGCGTGAACATCCTGCGGCAGCGGGCGTCGCACTCGATCGTGATGCGCGTGATCCCCGAGACGGTCCCCACCGTGCAGTCGCTCGGCTTGCCCCCGGTGCTGACGCGCATTGCGCACAGCGAGCGTGGCATGGTGCTGGTGACGGGCGTGACCGGCTCCGGCAAGTCGAGCACGATGGCGGCGCTGGTGAACGAGATCAACGCGAGCTACGAGAAGCACATTCTCACGCTCGAGAACCCGATCGAGTTCATCCACGACGACCTCAAGAGCTCCGTGACCCAGCGCGAGGTGGGGATCGACACCGACACGTTCCGCATGGGACTGCGCGCCGCCCTCCGGCAGGATCCCGATGTGATCCTCATTGGCGAAATGCGCGACGCCGAGACGATCGACACGTCGATGAAGGCGGCGGAAACCGGGCACCTGCTCATTTCCACGCTGCATACCCCCGACGCCGTGACCACGGTGATGCGCATCGTGGCGATGTTTCCGCCGGAGGAGCAACAGGTGGTGCGCATGCGTCTCGCGGAGTCGCTGCACGCGGTGGTCTCGCAGCGCCTGTTGCCGCGCAAGAGCGGGCAGGGGCGCGTGGTGGCCGCCGAGGTCAGGATCAACACCGGCACCATCCGCGATCTCATTGCCGAGGGGCGCCTGGCCGAGATCCGGGACTACCTCGCCGACGGGTCGCAGTACGGCATGCAGACCTTCGACCAGCACCTCACGGAGCTGGTACAGGGCAACGTCGTGGACTACGAGGTGGCCAAGGGCGCGGCAACCAACCCCGCCGACTTCGAGCTGTCGTTCCGCATGGGTCGTAGCCGCAAGACCCCCATTGCCGGGCAGACCATCAAGCCGACGGCCATGCCGGGGCTGTCGGCCACCACGCGACCGGCGGTGCCGGCGCCGGCGCCACTGGGCGCCAACCCGCTCGGGACGGGGCCGCGGTTGCCCCCGCTTGGCACGAGCCCGAGTGGGCAGGGTGCGGTGACGAGCCCCAGCCCCCTGGAGAGCGACTCGATCTTCGGCAGCGGATTCGAGAGTCTGTTCGGGCAGTAGCCCCCGGGGCGGGGCTGCGGCAACTTTGGGGCATGCCCAACCTTTCCGTCGCCCAGCTGGGCGGGCTCATGGTGCCCGCCGTCTCCACGTTCACGCCGACCGGTGAGCTCGATGGCGCCGCCTTTCAGCGCAACCTGGAGGCCCACCTCGCCTTCGGCATGGATGGCGTGCTGGTGGGGGGATCGAGCGGCGAGTCCGCCCTGCTCGAAAACGACGATCGACGGCAGCTGCTGTCGTGGGCGCGCGAATGCATTCCGCAGGACACGTGGCTCATCGCCGGTATCGGCAGTGAGAGTACGCGTCTCACCATTCAGCGTGCGCGCGATGCCCGCGAGGCCGGGGCCGACGCCGTGCTGGTGATTTCCCCGCATTATTTCCTCAAGCGCATGACGGAGCGCGCCCTTCTGGCGCACTTCCACACCGTGGCCGACGCGAGTCCGTTGCCCGTGATGCTGTACAACATGCCGGCGTATTCGCACATCGTGCTGAGCCCGGCGTTCGTGCACGAGATGGCGCAGCATCCGAACGTGATCGGCATGAAGGACAGCGCCGGCAACATTCCGGTGCTGCAGCAGTATCTCGAGGCCCAGGGCGACCAGTTCAAGGTCATCACGGGGAGTGGTGCCACCGTCGTTCCGGCGCTGACGGCCGGCGTCTCCGGGGCCATCCTGGCGATCGCCCTGTATGCGGGGCCGGCGGTGCGTCGCATGGTGGACACATTCCACGCCGGTGATCATGCAGCGGCCGCCGCCATGCAGGGGACGCTCACGCCGTTGGCCACCGACATTGCCGGTGCCATGGGGCCGGCGGGAATCAAGGCGGCCATGGACCTCGTGGGGCTGCATGGCGGGCCCACGCGGGCGCCGCTGCTGCCGCTGAGCGCGGAGGAGTTGGAGACCGTACGGGAGCGGCTGGCGGGCGCGGGGTTGCTCTAAGGGCGGTCGTCCGGCGCCGGAAACTCGCCGCCGGCGCCGTCGTAGTGGCCAGTATGCTCGCCCTCACCCTGCTGGCCTCGGCGCTGGTTGTCGGTCTCCTGCTCGTCCCGCTGGGATTGCCGGGGCTGTGGGTCATGCTGGCTGCCACCTTCGGGTATTGGCTGGCGGTGCCCGATGGCAGCGTGGGGGTGCTCACGGTGATCGTGGTGGCCACCCTGGTGATTGCCGCCGAGGTGGTGGAGTTCACCGTGGCCGGGCGCTATGCGCGGCAGTACGGCGGTTCCCGCCGTGCGTCGTGGGGCGCCATTGTTGGTGGCCTGGTGGGGGCGGTGGTAGGGGTACCCGTGCCGGTGGTGGGGTCCATGGTGGGCGCCTTCGCCGGCGCCTTTGCCGGCGCCTTGTTGGCCGAGCTGACGGTGCCACGCGAACGGCGTGGCGTCCCGGTGCAGGTGGCGAAGGGCGCGCTGATCGGTCGCGTGGTTGCCGCCGCCCTCAAGGTGGGCTTTGGTGTGGCCATTCTCTTCCTGGTCGGTGCGGCCGGTCTGGTGGGCCGGATGGCGGCGACCGGATGAGCAACGCCGGCTGTCCGGCATCACCACGGGGCGGCGCGGACGCCGTGTGGCGCGCCCCCCGGTGAGGAGCTAGATTCTCTCCACGCCCCGCGGACCGTCCGCGGGGCGTTTTTTGTGCGCGGCCGCCGAGGCCGCCGGAGACCGATCGCATGTTCGATTCGAAGACGCGCACCGTGGTGGTCGTCGGGGCGCAGTGGGGCGACGAGGGCAAGGGCAAGCTGGTCGACGTGCTGGCGGAGCAGGCCGACTGGGTCGTGCGCTACCAGGGCGGTGCCAACGCCGGGCATACGGTGCACATTGGCGACACGTCGTTCATCCTGCACCAGATCCCGAGCGGCATCCTGCACCCGGGTGTGCGCTGCGCGATCGGCAACGGCGTGGTCATGGACCCCGAAACGCTCTTCACGGAAATCGACGAGCTGGTGGCGGACGGCGTGGACGTGGAGGGGCGCCTCTACGTGAGCGAGCGGGCGCACCTGGTGATGCCGTACCACAAGCTGGTGGACAAGGCCAGTGCGGCCAGCAAGGCGATTGGCACGACGGGGCGCGGCATCGGTCCCGCCTACGAGGACAAGGTGGCGCGCCGCGGTGTACGGGTGCTCGACCTGCGCAACGCGGACCGGCTTCGTGAACTGGTGACCGCCGGCGTGGAGCGCGCCAACGCGCAGCTCGAGCGCAGCGGCGCCGAGGTGCGGGCCAGTGTGGAGCATACCATGCACGTGCTCGAGGCGCTGGCGCCGCGGCTGCTGGGGCTGGCCGACGATGTGGGGTTGTGCGTGCACCGCGCCATCAAGAGCGGCGCGGCCGTGCTGCTGGAAGGGGCGCAGGGGTCGCTGCTCGACATCGACCACGGCACATATCCGTTCGTCACGTCGAGCAACACGACGGTGGGCGGCGCGGCGACCGGGGTGGGGATCTCACCCATGGCGCTCGACGCCGCGCTGGGGGTGGTGAAGGCGTACACCACCCGCGTGGGCAACGGACCGCTCCCCACGGAGCTCGAGGAGCCGTTGCACAGCCACGTGCGCCAGCTTGGTCACGAGTTTGGCGCCACCACGGGGCGTCCGCGTCGCTGTGGCTGGTTCGACGGTGTCGTGGTGAAGTACGCGGCCCGGGTGAACGGCCTGACGGGGCTGGCCATCACCAAGCTCGACGTCCTCGATTCGCTGGACCAGCTGGCCGTATGCACGGGCTATCAGGTGGGCGATGACGTGTATACCGAGTTCCCCGCGGATCTCGCGTTGCTGGAGCGGGCCGCGCCGATCTACGAGTGGTTCCCCGGATGGAAGCAGAGCACGCAGGACGCGCGCTCGCTGCGTGACCTGCCGCCGGCGGCCCGGGCGTATCTCGACCGCCTGGAGCAGCTGTGTGAGGCGCCCATCGCGTACGTGAGCGTGGGAACGCGGCGCGACCAGATCATCTCGCTCACAAACTGAGGCGTTACCGCCGACCACCGGATGACCGTGGAGACCATGACCGTGGATGTGGCAGTCGTCGGTGCCGGCCCCTGCGGACTGGCGGCGGCGATCGCGGCGCAGCGCGCGGGGCTCTCGGCCGTGGTGTTCGATCGCGGCTGTCTCGTGAACGGCATCGCCAGCTATCCCACGTACATGTCGTTCTTCTCCACGGCGGAGCGCCTGGCCATTGGCGGGGTGCCGTTCATCGTGGCGACGGAGAAGCCCACGCGGCGCGATGCGCTCGCGTACTACCGCGGGGTGGCCGACGTGTACGGTATCGAGGTGCGGCAGTACGAGGGTGTGCAGCTGCTGCGTCCGGTGCGGGTGGATCCACGTCCCGGGCAGGCCGAGCCAACGCGAGCGGCCCGGTGGCTGCTGCAGAGCAAACGGCGGAGCGGGGCGGTACGCGAAACGGCCGCGCATGCGGTGGTCATTGCCACCGGGTACTTCGGGCGCCCCATGCTGCTGGGGGTCCCCGGTGAAGGGCTGCCACATGTGCGGCATGGTTACACCGAAGGGCATGGGGCATGGCGCGAGCCGGTGGTGATCGTGGGCGGCGCCAACTCGGCGGTGGACGCCGCGCTCGACATGCACCGCGCCGGGGCACACGTCACGCTCGTGCACTTCGGCGCCATGCTCGATGCCAACGTCAAGCCGTGGGTGCGTCCGGAGATCGAAGCGCGCCTGCGCGAGGGCAGCATCGCGTCGCGCTTCGGCGCGCGCGTGGTCGCCATTGAGGCAGATGCCGTGGTGGTCGAGGGGGCTGCGGGCATCGAACGGCTTCCGGCCACGCAGGTGTACACCATGACCGGCTATCTCCCGGAAACGGGGCTGCTGGAACAGGTCGGGGTGCCCCTCGATGCCGACAGCGGCATTCCCGCGCACGACCCGCTCACCATGGCCACGCCGCTCCCGGGTGTCTACCTTGCGGGGGTGATCGCGAGCGGCAACCAGGCCAACCGCATCTTCATCGAAAACGGCCGCGATCATGGCGACGCCATCGTGGCCCATCTGCTCCGACATTCGCTGCGCTGACGCCCGGCATCCAGCCTGGCGGGGCAGGGCAGCGCGACCCTGAACACCGAGTGCCATGAGTCATCCCGATGTGATGGACAAGCTGGTGTCGCTGTGCAAGCGACGGGGCTTCATCTTCCAGTCGTCCGAGATCTACGGCGGCACGGGCTCGGTGTGGGATTACGGTCCGCTGGGCGTGGAGCTCAAGAAGAACATCAAGGATCGCTGGTGGCACGCGATGGTGCGGTCGCGCGACGATATCGAGGGGCTCGACGCGGCCATCCTCATGCATCCGCGCACCTGGGAAGCGAGCGGTCACGTGGCCGGGTTCGTGGACCCGCTCGTGGACTGCAAGACGTGCAAGGGCCGGTTCCGCGCCGACAAGCTGGAAGATGCGCGCTGCCCGCAGAAGCCGAGCAAGCAGCCCGGCCAGCACGACGCCTGCCAGCTCACCGAGGCGCGGCAGTTCAACCTGATGTTCAAGACGCACATGGGCGCGCTGGAGGAGAGCGCGAGCATCGTCTACCTGCGCCCGGAAACGGCACAGGGGATCTTCGTGAACTTCCTGAACGTGCAGCAGAGCATGCGCCAGAAGGTGCCGTTCGGCATCGCGCAGATCGGCAAGGCGTTCCGCAACGAGATCACGCCGGGGAACTTCATCTTCCGGACGCGCGAGTTCGAGCAGATGGAGATGCAGTTCTTCGTCGAACCCGGCACGGACATGGAGTGGTTCGAGACCTGGAAGGCGCTGCGCATGCAGTGGCACCTCGACCTCGGCCTGTCTCCCGACCGCCTCAGGTTTCACCAGCACACCGCCGGCGAACTGGCGCACTACGCCCGCGCGGCGTTCGACGTGACCTTCGACTTCGGCGGCACGCTGGGCTACCAGGAAATCGAGGGCGTGCACAACCGCAGCGACTTCGACCTGACGCAACACCAGCAGTACTCGAGCAAGAAGCTGGAGTACTTCGACCAGGTGAACAACAAGCGCTACGTGCCGTACGTGATCGAGACGTCGGTGGGCGCCGATCGGGTGACGCTGGCGGCCCTGGTGAACGCCTATCGGGAAGAGGCGGTGGAAGGCGAGGCCGAAGGGCGCGTGGTGCTGGGGCTGCACCCGTCGATCGCACCGATCAAGGCGGCCATCTTCCCGCTGACCAAGAAGGACGGGCAGCCGGAGATGGCCAAGACGCTGCTGGACGATCTGCGCGGGGCGTTCACCGTGGACTACGACGAAACGGGCTCGATCGGCAAGCGCTACCGCCGTCAGGACGAAGTGGGCACGCCGTACTGCATCACGGTGGACGGGCAGAGCACGGGCGACCACACCGTCACGGTGCGCGACCGCGATTCGCTGGCGCAGGAGCGGGTGGACGCGTCGCAGCTGCGGGCGTACCTGGCGGCCAAGCTCCTCCCCTAGTCGAACGACGCGGGGGAACCACGCGCGATCACCCACGCGCTGGCACCCACGCATTGGCACGGACGCGCCGGCACGGACGCGGAGAATCGCCGGCACCAACGCGTACAACGACGTGAGGCAACAACGGGCGACCGCCTCGGCCACTGGCCGTCGGCGGTCGCTTGTCTTGGTGGGGGTGGCGCTTTGGTCGGGGGCGGGGTTGGGGT
>NZ_JAJTHI010000075.1 GCF_021298855.1 Gemmatimonas sp. | reverse complement strand
GGCGGCGCGGCCTGTTGGCGGACCAGATAGGCCAGCAGGATGGGGAGCAGCGCGAGGGTCCCGCAGAAGGCCGGCAGCCAGATGAGCGCCCACAGGTGCGTGATCGATGGCCCCACGCCCCCGAGGATCGACGCCCCGGTGCGAGCGATCCCGTCGCGAAGCGGCCCGGCCTGTTGCGCCTCGAAGGTGCCGTAAGCGATCGTCGCCCCGAGGATCCCATCGACGAGACCGAGCCCGACAAGGAATCCGGTACCGAGTTGCCGAAGGCCTGTGCGGTCGTTCACGTTCACGATCTGCCGCCCTCGCGGGGAGACGGATCGGTTGAGGCCGTCGGCGCCGGGCCAGGGCCGCATGGGAGTGCCGTCAGATGCAAACGATCCGCGCGCCGATCCACTGCGCCTCGATCTGTCCGGTGAGTCGGGTGCCGGTCACGGCTGTGAAGTCGAGGTCGAGCCGCACGGGGTGGTTCGTGTCCACGCGATCCACCTGCACGACGCCACGGAGCTCCTCGCGCGGCTGCGTCGCCCAGTCGATCGCCTTCGGCGACGTGAGGCCGACGAAATGGACCACGCGGCCGATCCGGTCCGTGGTGTCGGGGAAATCGTACCGACCGGCGGCGCGGGTCGGCGGGAGCCAGAGCCGGAGGGAGAGCCAGCCATTTCGCGGACCGCCGAGACGCTCCGTCGGAATCCAGAAGGCCAGGGCGGCGCCGTCCCACGGGGCGCAGTCCGGCTCCACGGTCGCGGTCTTTCGGATCGCGACAGCCCCGGTCGTGTCGGGTCGCCGCTGGGCCGCGAGCGGTTCGGCGCCGATCGATTGCGCGGCCAGCAGCAGGGCGCCACGCAGACCAGCGGCGGCGAAGCGACGCACGGCAGCGGCGAGCGGTCGGTCCCACATGGTCCACCTCGGGCAGGTTGAAGCGGGACCCCCACAGCCGGGGCTGGCCACGACCGGCACCGGGCGTGGCCTTCCGCGGGGTGCCCGTACCGGCGTCAGTTCACGGCCTGCGTGATGACGACCGTTGCGTCTGGTGCGCCGGTCGCCCGTCCGCGCACGGTGAAGGTGTAGCTTCCCGCCGCGGTGCGGGCGGGAATGCTGATCGACACCGAGGCCGAGGTTGTGCCGGTCGGGACGGTCGTGGGGGCCACCGTAATGGTCCAGCCGGCCGGCACGTTTTGGACCGTGAGCTCCACGGGCGCCGTGAAGCCGGTGCTGCGCGTGAGGGTAATGGTGCTCGACGTGCCGGCGGCGGTGGACAGGCCCGCGATCGCGGCGGTCGGCACCGTCGCCGCGAGTCCGACGCTCGCTGGTGGCAGGACGGTGAGCGGGATGGTGGCGCTCCCCGCGGTCGCCGTGGCGCTCGTGGCCCGGACCGTGACCGGGAACTGTCCCGCCGTCGCGCCGGCCGCCACCGTTAGGGTGAGCGTACTGGTGGTCTGACTTGCCGTGAGCACCGCAGGGGCGAAGGCTGCGGTGACCCCCGCCGGGAGCGCTGCTGCGTCGAGGGTGACGGTGCCCGCTGAAGGGGCGCTGCGGCTCACGGTGACGGTCGCCTGCCCGGTCGCGCCGGGCAGCACGGACAGCGTGGCCGGGGCGGCTTGGACCGTCAGGACGGGGGGCGGTGCCGCGGGGTCACTGGAACAGCCCGCGGCGAGGAGCGCGAGGGCGGCGCCGAGCGGGGCGATGGGGAAGGCGATACGCCGGCAGGCTGCGGGGAGGGGCATGGGCGGAAACCGGCCTCGGAGTCTGGGTGAAGGGGGTGGGCGACCACCGGGTGGCGCGCGCCCATCATCCTCGCGCCGGACGCGCGTCGGCGCAATACGGTGACCGCCGTGGCGACTGCAGCGCCGTCGGTGTTTACCGGGACGCTCGCCCGGCGCCGCGGTGGCGCAGGAGGCGGAGCGAGAGGACGGCGATGCCCCATGTTGTGGAGCGGGGTTGTGGACGCTGGAGGCATCACGCACCGCCGCCTGGGCATGTTCTCGCAGAGCCCGTGCTCACCGGATGCAGGGCGTCGCACTCACCGGCGCGATGGTGCGGCAACAACGGACCGCGGCAATACGAACGGACACCTGTGCCAACACCAACCGGTCTCCACGGCGCGCAGTTGGTGGAATGCGTCCGGATGAATCCGGCCGCAGGCGCGAGGCCACTCGACGCGTGGCCTCGTCCGCTCAGGGCAACCCGCAGGTTGGCCCGTTACGCATGGCACGTGTTGGCCGCGTGTTGCCTGTGAGGGAAGCCCACGGGCACGGTCGTTCCCGCATTCCCGCCGAGGCACCTTCTCCCTGCAACGAAGGGCCGCCCCGATTGGGACGGCCCCTCGCCTGGAGCTGAGAGCGACAGCCGCGCGTCAGTTCAGGATGAATTGCACCGCTTCGCGGGGCCGTCCGGGAGTGCCCGTGATCGCCACGGTGCCGGTGGCGGCGCTGAACCGCAGGCCGTTGAACGGCGCGCCCCCGGCGCTGATCGAGCGGGCGTTACCCAACGTGACCGTCTGCGGCGAGCCCACCTCCACACCGTTGAGCAGCGGCTGGACCGTGGCCGCCGGAGCGGTTCCACTCAGGTTCGCCACTGCCGACGTCGCCGTGCGACCGGCGAGACCGGCCCCGAGCGTGACGATGAGAGCGTCGCTACCGCTGATGTAGTCGTCACCGACCCCGAGAGTGTGGCGGCCACCGAACCAGTGCGGGGCCCCCCCAACGGCGGTGAAGTTGAGCAGGTCACACGGCAGGTTGTTCGGGTTGCCCGCGATCTGCGGGTTGACGATGCCGTCCCGGATCGTGCCGTTGGCATTGTAGTTCCGCTCGG
>NZ_JAJTHI010000076.1 GCF_021298855.1 Gemmatimonas sp. | reverse complement strand
GTCGGGGTCGGCGTCGGGGTCGGCGTTCCCCCGCGTTGGTGCCAACGCGTGGGGGCCAGTGCGTCCGTGCCAGGGCGTCCGCGCCAACGCGTCCCCGGTCGCGCGTGGTCCCCGCGCAGTTCCTCCCCCTGCCGCCAGCGAGATCTCCCTCCCGCCCGTACCTTTGGGGCACCGTTTCCCTCCCCCGAACCCCTACGCGTCATGTTTCCAGTGCGTACCCTCGCGCTGCTGTCGCTTCCGGCGGCCGCGCTGCTTCAGCCGCCGGCCCGTCCCGCCAGCCGCTCCGCGGCTCCTCCGGCGGCGTTGGCGCCGGTCACGCTCGATTCGGCCTTCCTCAAGAACTTCCGCTGGCGCAACATCGGCCCCGATCGTGGCGGGCGGTCCATTGCCGCCAGCGGGGTGAAGGGGCGCAAGAACGAGGCGTACTTCGGGGCCACGGGCGGTGGATTGTGGAAGACCACCGACGGCGGCGAGACGTGGACGCCGGTGACCGACGGGCAGATCACCAGCGCGTCCGTCGGCGCCGTGGCGGTGAGTGAGAGCCACCCCGATGTGGTGTACATCGGCACGGGCGAGAGCGCGATCCGCGGCAACATCATGCCCGGGGATGGCATCTACAAGAGCACCGATGCCGGCAAGAGCTGGAAGCACGTGGGGTTCCGCACCGCCGATGCGATCTCCAAGATCCGCGTGCACCCCACCAACCCCGACATCGTCTACGCCGCAGTGTTCGGCAAGTACAGCGTGCCCAGCGAGGAGCGCGGCGTGTACAAGAGCACCGATGGCGGGGCCACCTGGAAGCGCGTGCTCTTCCGTGACGCCAAGAGCGGCGCGGTGGATATCGCGATCGATCGCGCCAATCCGCAGGTGCTGTACGCGGCCATCTGGGAAGCCTATCGCAAGGAGTACCAGATGTCCTCCGGTGGGCCGGGTTCGGGGCTGTTCAAGAGCACCGACGGCGGGGAAACGTGGAGCGAGATCACGCGCGCCGCGGGGCTGCCCAGCGGCCTCGTCGGAAAAATCGGCGTGGCGCTGACCGCCGCGAAGCCCGGGCGCGTCTACGCGCTCATCGAAAACGAAAATGGTGGTCTCTTCAGGAGCGATGACGCCGGGGCCACGTGGACCTTCGTGAACGGTGACCGCAACATCCGGCAGCGGGCGTTCTACTACACGCACCTGTTCGCCGATCACCAGAACGCCGACCTGGTGTACATCCAGAACGTGTCATTCTTCCGGTCCAGCGATGCCGGCAAGACGCTCGTGAGCATCGGCGCCGGCAGTCATGGCGACTGGCACGACCTGTGGATCAACCCGGACGACCCGGCGCATCTCGTGGCCGGGAACGATGGCGGCGGTGCGGTGACCTTCGACACCGGGAAGAAGTACAGCGAGCAGGACTTCCCGACCGAGCAGTGGTACCACGTGATCACCACCAAGCACGTGCCCTTCCACGTGTGCGGCTCGCAGCAGGACAACAGCACGCTGTGCACGCCGATGAACTGGAATCTCGGTCGGCAGAACGCGGCGCCCGGTCAGGAAGCGCAGGGAGGGATGGCGGTGTCGTACCAGGTGGGTGGCGGTGAGCCGGGATACATCGCCCCCGACCCGCTCGACCTCGACGTGTTCTTCTCCGGCACCAACAACGGCGGCTACGTCGACAAGTTCAACCGCAAGACCGGACTCTCGCGCGAAGTGAATCCGTACCCCTGGTTCTACTCGGGCGAACCGTCGAAGGAGATCCGCGAACGCTGGCAGTGGACCTTCCCCATTCTGTTCTCGCAGGTCGATCCCAAGCTGCTGTTCGTGTCGTCGCAGCGCCTGTGGGCCACCCGTGACGGTGGCCGGACATGGAAGAACCTCAGCCCCGATCTCACCAGGCACGCGCCGGAAACGCAGGAGAAGTCGGGCGGCCCGATCACCGGCGACATGAATGGCCCCGAGGTGTACGGCACGATCTTCTCGGTGGGGCCGAGCAAGAAGGATGCGAACACCATCTGGACCGGGTCCGACGACGGCCTCGTGCACGTGACCCGCGACTTCGGCCGCACGTGGACGAACGTCACGCCCAAGGAGATGCCGGAGTTCGGCCGCGTGTCGCAGATCGACGCGTCCAACTTCGACAATGGCACGGCGTACCTGTCGGTGCGCCGGCCCCTGCTCAACGATCGGGCGCCGTACATCTTCAAGACCACCGATTACGGCAAGACCTGGACGAAGATCGTGAAGGGCCTGGGCGCCGAGGACTACGTGCACGCGGTGCGTGAAGATCCCACCCGCCGCGGGTTGCTGTATGCCGCGACGCAGCACGGCGTGTACCTCTCGTACGACGACGGCGCGCAGTGGCAGAGCCTCAAGCTCAACATGCCCGATGTTCCGGTCGCCGATCTCATCGTGGAGCGCGACGAACTCGTCATCGGTACCCACGGGCGCGGCTTCTGGGTGCTCGACAACGTGACGCCGCTGCGGCAGGCCACGCCGCAGGTGCTCGCCGCCCGGTCGCACCTGTTCACCCCGGCGGTGGGGCTGCGCTCGTCCCCCGGTGTGGCGCTCAGCTGGACGCTCGCCGAGAAGCCCAAGCGTGGAACGCTCGCCGTGCTGGACTCCACCGGGGCGGTGCTGCGCGAGTTCACCGGTGACACCGCGGCGTCGGCCAGCGGCGCGGCGGTCGGCGGTCGCCGTCGCGGGACGTCGAGCAGCTTCCCCCTCCAGGCGGGGCTCACGCGTTTCACCTTCGATCTGCGCGCCACGGGCATCGAAAGCTTCCCGGGGATGATTCTCTGGGGCGCGGGAACGGCCGGACCGGCGCTTCCCCCGGGACGCTACACGGTGCGGCTCACCACCGACGGGCAGGAGCTCAAGGCGCCGCTGGTCATCCGCCGCAGCCCGCTCATTCCCGAGGTCACCGACGCCGACCTGCGGGCGCAATATGCGTTCGGCAAGCAGGTGCGCGACAAGACCAATGAGGCGCAGCGCGCGGTGATCGAGATTCGCAACGTGAAGGCGCAGCTGGACGATCGCTACAAGCGGGCGAACGACGATGCGCAGCTCAAGGCCAAGGGAGAAACGCTCCGCGCCAACGCCTTTGCGGTGGAACAGAACGTCTACCAGGTGAAGAACCAGTCGGGGCAGGATCCGCTCAACTTCCCGATCAAGGTGAACAACCGGCTCGCGAACCTGCTGTCGATGGCCGAGCGTGGCGACGGTCCCCCGGGCACGTACATGCCCGAGATCCTGTCCATCCTGTCGAAGGAACTTGGCGGTTACCAGGCGACGCTGGAGAAGGTGTGGAAGGCCGACCTCCCGGCCGTGAACGCGGAGCTGGCGCGCCTCAAGCTGCCGGCCATCGACCCCAAGTGCACGGTGGTAACGGGATGCTCCGCGACACCGTGATGCGGCGTACGGCTCGAGGGGGGCGCTCCCGGGCGCGTGTCGTGACGACGATGCTCAGTGCCGTGGCACTGAGCACCGTCGTCGCGGGATGCGGTGCGGGTCTGCGCGACAAGGTGGTGACGGCCATGAGCGAGTGTGTTGCCGTGCGTAATCCGCTGTTCAAGGCGGGACGCCCCAACGAGGCGTTGGCCACGAAGCTGCCGGCCGCCGTCGACTCGCTTGCCGCCGAGACGGCGTATTCGTTCGGGTTCGCGTTGTATCAGGAAGCGGCTGAAGCCGCGGATACGCAGGCCGAGCTCACCTGCGTACTGGAACTCGGGTCGCACTACGCCCACGAGGATACGCGGGCGTGGCTGACCCGCTACACACGCCATCCCGACGAGCCGGTGGCGGCGCTCGCCAAGCAGCTGTACGAGGCGCAGCTGGTGCGCATTGGGAGGGCGATGCCGGCGAGTCCGTAAGGTGGGACATGGCAGCGCGTGCGTCGTGCCACGGTGTTTGTGCGCACGCCGGAGATCGCCAGGACGCGCCGTCACGCCGGGCAGTCGCCACAACGCCAACGGGGGCGTCGCCAGTCATGGCGACGCCCCCGTTGGGCTTTCGATCAACGCCGGTACCGGCGGCGTCTCATCGACCAGACATCAGCGCTCGATGCGGATGCCGAGCATGCCCCACGGCTTGTAGAACTCGAAGCTGGGGTCGTCGCCGCCACCGCCGCGGTTCGGGCGATCGCCCACGTACGCGCGCAGCGGGGTGTTGGACAGGTTGATGAACTCGCCGAAGAGCTTCATTCCCCGGCGCAGCTGGTAGCTGCCGGACGCGTCCACCTGGAAACGGGCCTTGGTGCGCGTGTCCGCCTCCGGGGAGACGGCGCTGATGGTGGAGACGAAGGAGCCGGCGTAGTTGCCGCCCAGGCGCAGCGACAGCGGGCCCCGGTCGAAGAAGAGGCCAATGTTGCCCGCCTGCGGCGCCTGCTCGGGAATGGGCGCATTCACCCCGTCGCGCCCGCGACCGGGGATGTCGGCCGACGACTGCGTGTAGGTGTAGTTCGCGTTGATGCCGAACGACTTGAGCCATCCCGGCAGGAACGTGAAGTTCTGCTGCCACGCCACCTCGAAGCCGTAGAGCGTGGCGGTCGGTCCGTTCACCGGCTGGATGATCTGCGTGGCGTCGGGACCCACGGCGTCTTCGCTGGTACGGGCCCGGGCCGTGGCGAAGATGAAGTTGTCGAGCGACTTGGCAAAGGCGCCCACGGCGATGAAGCCGACGTTCGTGAAGTAGTGCTCGACCATGAGGTCGTAATTGATGGCGGTCGTGGCCTTGAGATCGGGGTTGCCGACGGACGCCGTCTGCTGACCCGCCTGCACGTTCACGTACGGCACCATGTCGCCGAACTGCGGGCGCACGAGCGCCGTGGTGACCGCCGCCTTCACGTTGGTGTACTCACCCAGACGATAGGTGGCGTTGAGCGACGGGAACACGTTCACGTAGCTGCCGCTCGCCGTGACGGCGCGGATGGGCTCGGCCAGCGCATTCCCCGCGGTGTTGAGGCGAACCAGGTTTCCGGTATTCTGGACTTCCGTGGCTTCCACGCGCACGCCGGGCACCAGGCGCAAGGCGCCCGCATCGAGCGTGGCCATGAGGTAGCCGGCGTACACGTCTTCGCGCACCGCGAAGGAGCCGCCTGCCGTGGCCGTCTGCGAGGACAGCGAATTGAGCGTGAAGGCGTTGGGATTGGCAGTAATGAAGTCGCGCATGCGCCGCGGGTCGAAGGTGCGACCGAAGGCGTAGTCGCCGTCGAAGAGGTTGCGCCCTGTGGTTTCCGTGGTGAGCAGTCCCATGAGCGTGGCGCTGGTCGCGTTGAGCGAGTTGGCGCCCAGCGCATTCGTGTAATTGGAGACGTTCACGCTGTTGGAACGGTCCTTGAGACGCGCCGCCAGCCCACCCTTGATGGTGCCGCTGAAGGCACCGATCTGCACCGGGATGGACCCGTTGATCTTGGCCGACAGGTCCTCGTCGCGCGTATCGCGCACCTCGTTGGCCAGGCTGTTGAAGCCGAAGCGCGCGGGGTCATCGAGCGAACCGGTCACCACGTAGGCCCGTGGACGATCGGCGTTGGCGAAGTTGTAGGCGAGCGTCATGTTGCTCTGCCGGAAGCCCATGGTGAGGGCCCCGGGACGATTCTCGGTGGCGCGGGAGAACCCCACGGCCCAATCGAGGGCCTTGCCATCGCTGGTGTAGTGCTCACCACCCAGCTGCGCCGTGTAGATGTCCTGCATCACTTCGCGCAGGCGGATGTCCCGGTCGAACTGCGAGCCCGTGGTGACGCCCGAGTCGGCGTTCACCTGCGTCCAGCGTGACCCGCCCCCTCCGCGGAAACGGAAGCGGGCGCGCGCGCGGATTTCGTCGTCGTTGAACTGGTTCCACGAACCGCGCAGGAAAAGCTTCCCGCTGTTCGAGAGCAGATAGTCCAGCGTGCCGTTCACCCCGGTGCGCAAGCGATCGACCTGCGGGTAGTCGCGATACTCGAACAGGTTGGGCGCGTCGAGCGACGTGAGCGAGGCGCCCACGCCGCAGTTGCGGGTCTGCGAGCACCAGTCGCCCTCGACGTTCTGCGAGGCGCGGTCGTTCCGGTAGTAGGTGCCGCCGAACATGGCCCCGAACTTCTGGCTTTTGCCGAAGCGCTTGCCGGCGTTGGCACCGAGGTTGACGAGTGCGCCGCCCCCCAGCTGGTTCTGGCCGCCCGCCGCCGTGAAGTTGAGGAGCGGCTGATTGGCCTGCGCCGTGCGCGTCACGATGTTCACGTTGCCGCCGATGGCGTCGGCGTCCATGTCGGGCGTGAGCGTCTTGGACACCTGAATCTGGCTGGCCTGGTCGGAGGGTACGATGTCCATGGGCAGCTGCCGGCTGTTCTGCTCAGGCGTCGCGAGTCGCAGGCCGTTGATGGACATGCCATTGAAGTTCGGGCTCGTGCCGCGGATCTGCACGAACCGCCCCTCACCCTGGTCGCGCAGTACGGCAATGCCGGGCACGCGGGCGAGCGCTTCGGCCATGTTGGGGTCGGGGAGGCGCCCCACCAGTTCGTTGTCGATGACGCTGGAGATGGTGGAGGCGGTGCGCTGCTGGTTGAGCGCCGACGCCTGACCCACCACCTGACCGCGCACCTCGATGGCGGTGAGCGATGTGACGGCTTCGCTCAGCTTCACGTCCAGCGTGGCCGTGCGCCCGTCGGTGACCATGACGGTCTTCGAGGTGGGCTGGTAGCCGATGTAGCGGAAGGTGAGCGTCCGGTTGCCGGCGGGCACGTTGAGCGCGCGATATTGCCCCCGGTCGGTCGACGTGCGAATGCTGGTGCCGTCGACAAGTACGAGCACACCGGAGAGCGGGCGGCCGCTGGGGTCGGTAACCGTGCCCGTGACCACACCCTGGGCGCTGAGCGCCGAGCTGGTGCACGCGAGGCCGATGGCAACGCGAAGGATAAAGCGCATGGGATCGAAAAGAGGAGGGGAGCCGGCACGACGCGCCGACCCCCCACGATCCGTCATTCAGATCACAACTCGGC
This sequence comes from Gemmatimonas sp., assembly GCF_021298855.1. Classification (GTDB taxonomy): domain Bacteria; phylum Gemmatimonadota; class Gemmatimonadetes; order Gemmatimonadales; family Gemmatimonadaceae; genus Gemmatimonas. Next base: position 18,263 of record NZ_JAJTHI010000076.1, on the reverse strand, counting down.
CGTTACCTCGTAACAACCGTGTCTCGACGTGCAATGCGGGCCTTGATGTCCCGCCAATCAAAAAAGTGGAACGTGCGATCGGTGGACATCATGACGAGCAGCCCTTCGGGAAAGCGTGGCCCGAGCGGGGTGGCGGTCACCTCCAGCCCGTCGGTTTCCCTGGCGCTCACGGGGATGACGGCGAGCAGCTGGTGGGCATACGGTGCCCCCGCGCTCCCTTCGCGGCGGAACACCCGCAGTCGCTGCCCCTGCTGGTCGGAAATGAGGAGGTAGCCGGTGCTGTCGCTGGTGGGGTAAATGCCGATCCCCTCGTGATCACTCACGAAGCCGGCGGTGCCGAAGAGCGCGAGCTCCTCATTCGCTCCCGGGGCATCGGGATCGGCCCGGTACTGCCGCACCCCCACGGTTTCGTCGCTGTAGTACACGAAGCCCAGCGTGCGATCCACGGCAATGGCCTCGATTTCCTTCGTGCCGCTGTAGCGGCCGAAGGCGCGCACTTTGGTCCCCTGCACGACCCCCGTGGCGTTGGCCACCAGCCGATACTGCCAGAGGTAGCCGTCGGTGGGGCCGGCCTTGCCACCCACGATGGCGAAGACGGCACCGTCGCTCGCCCGCCGGTGCACCGCGACGCCCATGGGGGCCCGGGTGACATCGCCGTCGAAGACAGGGATACCGCCGCCGTCAATGGGGATCATGTCGGGCAGGCGGTACACGCGCAGCGCCTGCTTCCCGCGCTCCGTCGTGACGGCGATCGATACGGTGTCCCGGCCCATGACGAAGCCGTCCACGATGTCGACGTTGTTGGGGCGCATGAGCGGGCGGCGCGTGCGCGCGCTGTCGATGGTGCCGTCGAGGCGGAAGACATACAGGCCACCGGTGCTATCGCCCTTGTCGGTGCCCACCACGAGCGACTGCTCCGGCGCCGCCGGATTGATCCAGATGGCCGGGTCGTCGGAGTCGTTGAGCACGGTCTGGGTGATGACGGCCGCCTGCAGCGTGTCGCTGGCGGCGGCTGGGCTGGTGGCGCCCCCCGTAGCGGAGTCGGCGGAAGGCGAGCGTGTCTCCCCGCAGGCCGTACCGAGCAGCAGCGCCGACACGGCAACGAGGGACACTGTGGGCAGGCGCCGGTGAAGGGGACGTGGGGCGGCCGTGACCGTGCGGGGGCGAATGGAGGTGGAGGGCATATTGAATAGTCGATCGCCGCTGGGCAGGGTGGGGGGTACCGAATTGTCACGAATCGGTAATGCCAGCGCCGGGAAACGGCTGCCGGGGCTCCTGATCCATCCCTAACTTGGAGCATGACCCAGAACCTGCTCCGTCCGGTCGCGCTCGTGACCGGCGCCTCGCGCGGCATCGGCCGCGCCATTGCCGCGCGGCTTGCCCCCACGCATGACCTGGTGCTCACCGCGCGTGATGCCGCGCGCCTGGGCGACGTTGCCGCCAGCTGCGAAGCGGCCGGCGCCCGGGTGCGCACGATGGCGGTGGATGTACGCGACGGGGCCGCCGCGGGTGCCGCCTTTGCCGGCCTCGAGATCGACGTGTTGGTGAACAACGCGGGGGTGGCCGTGCTCAAACCGTTCCTCGAGCTGACGCCGGACGAGTGGCACCGCCAGGTGGATGTGAACGTGCACGCGCTGTATCACGTGACGCGTGCCGTGCTCCCCGGCATGGTGCAGCGTGGCCGCGGGCACGTGTGCATCATTGGCAGCACGGCGGGCCGCAACACCTTCGTTGGCGGCAGCTGCTACGCGGGCACGAAGCATTTCGTGATGGGCTTTGCCGAGTCGCTCATGCTGGAAGTGCGCGACGCCGGCGTGGGGGTGAGTGTGATCACGCCGGGCTCGGTGGCCACGGAGCTGTTCCCCGAGGGCACCAACACCGCGTGGATGCTCGAACCGGAGAACGTGGCCGACGCCGTGCTGTTTGCCGTCACCACGCCTCCGCACATGCTGGTGCATCGGCTCGAAGTGCGGCCGCTCTCGCCCAAGCGTCCCCGCGACAGCTTCTGAGCAACGCCAGATGAGTGACGCGCGCGAACTGCTGGCGGTACGGGAAATCGCCCACGCCTTTCTGCTGGCCGACCATCCGGGCGATGTGCAGCAGTTTGCCCTCAATCGCGTCACCCCGCTGCTGGGGGCGACTTTTTCGCTGGTGATGCAGCTGAGCGACGACGGCGAACTGCTGCGTCCCGTGGCGCAGCATGAATGGCCCGCCACCTACCGGCAGTGGATCGGCGCCCTGCGGGTGCGGGTGGGCGATGGACCGAGCGGCGTGGCCGTGGCCGAGCGACGGCTCGTGGAAGTGGTGGATCTGCTGGCCGACCCCGAGCTGGCGCCGTGGCATGATGTGGCGCGCGAGCTGGGTTTTCGCAGTATCCTGGCGGCCCCGCTGGAAACGGCTGACGGTCCCCTTGGCGTGGTGGCCTTTTACTTCGCCGACGCCACGCACGTGACGGATGAGCAGCGCGCGCTGGTGCGGTTGGTCGCCGATCAGCTGGCCGCCGCGACCGACAAGTCCCGTCGCGCCGACGCGCTGCGGCGGGCCAACGCCGCGCTGGCCGAAGCCAATGCGGAACTCGAGCAGCGGGCGCGGCAGTGGCAGGACGCGCAGCGCGCGCGTGATGCGTCCGAATCGGTGGTGGTCGAGGCGCTGCTTGCCCTGACCGATGCAGCCGACACCCGTCCACCGGCGGTACGGCTGCAGTCGGTGCATCAGCTGGCGCGTGCGGCGCGCGAGTATGTGGAGGCGACGCAACCGACCTTCGCCCTGGCGCTCGCCGACGTGGACCCACGCGACGCCCTGCAGCGGGCGGCGGCCACGTGGCGCGCGCGGGCCCCAATGGTGCCGGTGCACGTGGACGAGCCAACGGTGCTGCTGCCCACCATGCGCACCGATCCGGGCTCCCTGGAACGCACGCTCGAACTGGCCATTGGACTGGGCGTGGCGGGGGCTTCGCTCGATGGCGGGCAGGTGCGGGCAGGGATCCGCCTGGGGCGCGGCTTTCTGGCGGTGCAGGTGGCCTGGGACGGACGTCCCGTGTTCGAGGAGCCGGCGGCGGCGCCTGGCCCGTCGCGGGCTGCTATACTTCGCATTCGCGCCGATGCGCTGCGGTGGTCGGCGAACGACGTGTATGCCGATGCGCGCTGCTGGATCACGGCGGTGGACCTGCCGCTCGCCCGGGCGCTGGCCAGTCGGCAGGGGGGTGAGCTGCGGGTGGAGCTGGCCGATACTGCTGACGCGACGCGCGAAGTGCTGCTGGTCTTCCCCGTGGTCGCCGAGACGCACCAGCCGTAGGGCATCCGCGCCCGCAGCGCCACGGTTTGCTGGCCCGCCGTAGACACTCCCCTGAACCATTGTCTCTATGTCGTCACTACATCAGCAGTCCAACCGCAAGGTGATGGACACGCTCACGTCGCTCTCGGTGGCCGAGGTGCTGGCCGCCGCCGCCCAGTTCTTTGGCCGTCACGGCGGGGTCTATACGGCATTCGTGGAGAAGCAGGGGCCCAACCATGTGACGCTGCGCGGGCAGGGCGGCGAGGAAATCGCCATTGGTGCACGCAACACGGCGGCAGGGACGGCCGTGACCGGATCGAGCTATCTGTTCGACCAGCAGGTGGCCCGGTTCCTCGAGTCTCTGCCGCCAGCGCCGCCGGTGGCGGACGCCCCCGCGGCCCCGGGAGAGGAAACGGTCTCTCCCCCTACTGCGTAAGAGGCGCATGAGCCAGAGCGATCAGATGACCGGCCATTTCGTGAACCAGCTTCGTGTGCGCCCCGAGGTGTTGCACATCGCGCCGGCGGGCGCGGCCGCCCCCTGGGTGGTGCGCGTGCAGGCGGCGGAGGCGTGGGATGCAGTGCGGGTGGCATGCGCGCCGCAGAACACGGTGCAGGAGCTCAAGCGGGCGGCCATGGCCAACCTGCTGCCGGATATTGCGGAAATCGATTCCTATCTCGTGAAGCTGCACGGCGCCGAGGTGACGCAGGAGTCGGTCACGCTGCAGGCGGCGGGCGCGTTGGACGCGTCCACCTTCTTCCTCACCTCGCGTCGCCGCCGGCCCCTCAAGTGACCGCGATCGCGGAGCCGGGTGCCGGTGAGGCGCGCAGTGTGTCGTCGCTGATTGCCGCGGTGCAGCGGCTGCGCGGCGAGATCGGCAAGCGCGTGGTGGGGCAACAGGCGGTCGTTGACGAGATCCTCATGGCGCTCGTGGCCGGCGGCCACGCGCTGCTGGTGGGCGTGCCCGGTCTGGCCAAGACGCTCATGATCAAGTCGCTCGCCGATGCGATGCAGCTGGAGTTCCGCCGCATCCAGTTCACTCCGGATCTGGTGCCCAGCGACATCACGGGCACGGAGATCCTCGAGGAGAGTGGAGGCGGACAGCGCGCGTTCCGCTTCGTGCGTGGGCCGGTGTTTGCGAACATCGTGCTGGCCGATGAAATCAACCGCGCTCCCCCACGCACCCAGGCGGCGTTGCTGGAGGCGATGCAGGAGCACAGCGTGACCGCGGCCGGACAGACCATGCGCCTGCCGGAGCCGTTCTTCGTGCTCGCGACCCAGAACCCGATCGAGCAGGAAGGCACTTATCCGCTGCCGGAGGCGCAGCTCGATCGGTTCCTCTTCGACATTCGGGTGGGCTACCCCACCGAGGCCGATGAGGTGGCCATCCTGCGCACCACCACGGGCGCCCGGGGCGCGCCGATCGAGGCGGTCTTCACCGCCGATGACGCGCTGGCGCTGCAACGGGCCGTGCGGGCGCTGCCGTGCAGCGAGCTGTTGCTGCACTACGCCGCTCGGCTGGTGCGCGCGTCGCGCCCTCAGGAGGGAAAGGCGCCGGCGCTGGTGCAGCAGTACGTGCGCTGGGGCGCAGGGCCCCGTGCCGGTCAGGCGCTCATACTGGGGGCCAAGGCCTGCGCGCTGCTGGGCGGCCGGGCGGCGGTGTCGCCCGCGGATATCCAGCGGGTGGCGATGCCCGTGCTGCGTCATCGCCTGCTCCCCAACTTCGCGGCGGAAGCGGACGGCGTGGCGGCGGAGTCGTTGATCGACGCGTTGCTGGCGCACGTGCCGGTGCCGTCGAGCGCCACGGCCCCCTGATCGGCCGATGTCGGCATACGGCCCCCTGCTCGACGCGTTGCGCGGCGTGCGCTGGCCGGCACGCCGGGCGGTGTGGAATGCGCCACCGGGCGCGCATCGCTCGACGCAGAAGGGCACGGCCGGGGAATTCACCGAGTATCGGCTGTATCGACAGGGCGACGACCCCCGGGCTCTCGACTGGCGATTGCTGGCGCGCAGTGATCGCGCGTTCGTGCGCCTCAGCGACGACCGGGCGCTGCTTTCCACGTGGATCGTGGTGGACGCGAGCGCGAGCATGGCATTTCCGGAGGAGGCCGCCGCGCGCAGCAAGTTCGCGCAGGCGCGACTGGTGGCCGTGGGTCTGGCGGCCATTGCCCATGCCTCGAGTGATCCGGTGGGCTTGCTCGTGGTGCACGCGCAGGGCATGCAGCGCGTGCCGCCGCGCACGCGCCGTGGCACGGTGCAGGAGCTTGCCCGCGTGCTGGATGGTGTTGGCCCGGGTGGGTCCGCGCCGCTGGCGCCGTTGGTGGCCCAACTCCCGGTGCATGCCCGGGTGGTGCTGCTCACCGATTGTCTCGGCGACGCTGACGCGCTGCTGAGAACGGTGGCGGCGCATACGGTGGCGGGGGCGCAGGTGGAGTGCGTGCATGTCGTGGCCGACGCCGAGCTGGCGCTGCCATCGGGAACGTTCCTCGTGCACGACCCGGAACAGCCGCGCGATGAACGCGTGCTGTCGGCGGCCGGCCGCGCCGCGTACCGTGAGCGCTTCGACAACTTCCGGCGCGACATGCGCACGCGCTGGCGTGCGGCGGGTGCGGGCTACACCGAGGTCCGGACCGGCGACGACGCGGCACGTGCCGCGCGTGCGGTGGTGATGGGCACGGCGCTGTCGGGTGCGGGGCAGCCGACTGAGGGGCCGAAGCCCCCCGCGCCATCGTCATCAGTCGGGCGCTGACGTGCTCACGGTGGCGTTCCCGTGGATCTTCGGCGCGGCGGTGGCGGCGTCGTGTGGCATCACGCTGCTGCACTTCCTGTCGGTGCGCACCCCGCCCGTGCTGGCGCTCCCCACCGCGCGATTCGTGACCACCGGCAACGCCCGCGCCGTGGCCCGACAGCCGCGCCTCAACGATGTGTTGTTGCTGCTGCTGCGCGTGCTCGCGCTGCTGTGTGCGGGGGCGGCCATGTCGGGCGTGCGCTGGCAGCGGCCGTCGGCTTCGCTGCTGCGCCTCGTGGTGGCCGACGACGCCCAGTGGGGCAATCGCCCCTGGCGAGATTCCGTGGCGCGCGCACTGGCCCGCGCCGACGCCGTGGTGGAGGTGCATGGCGCGCGTGGTGTAGCCGATGACCCTGGCGCGGCACTCGTGGCGGCCACGCAGCATGCCGCGCGTGCCGCGGCACGTCATCCGTCGCTGACCGCCGTGGAACTCACGCTGCTGCTGCCATCCACGGCCGCAACGACGCAGGGGTACGCGGCGTGGCGCGCATACTGGCCCGGTGCCGTGCGGGTGCTGCTGACCACGGCCCCGCCTCGAGTCGCGCGCGACAGTGCGTCGGGTGTCTCGGCCGTTGGGCGCGGCGCCGTGCGGGTGCAAGGCGGGGCGCGCGATGACGCCGTGGCGGCGGCCGTTGGGCACTGGTCGCTGGCGGGAGCGCTCCAGGAGGTTGTGATCGAGCGTGCGCCGGCGGCAGATCGTACGGCGGGTGCCGACAACGCCGCCGCACCGGCGGGCCCGTTTGTGCACTGGCCCGCGGACGGGATGCCTCAGGGGTGGATCCCGCGTGCGCCCACTGACAGCGTCGGCGCGCTGGCTGCGGCAGGTGGTGTGCTGGTGGGGCCCTTCGTGCGTGTGGCCGCGCCGGGGCCGCACCTGGCGGCGCGCATCGATTCGGGGGGTCGCGCTGCCCTGCCGGTGCAGGTGGTGGCCTGGTGGAGTGATGGCCAGCCGGCGGCGGTGGAAGAGCGCGGCGCGGCAGGGCAGCGGGCAGCATGCCATCGTACCGTGGCGGTGGCGGTACCGCGTGGCAGTGACCTGCTCCTGTCGCCCGGTGCGCGCGAGTTGATGAACGCCCTGATCGCGCCCTGCGGTGGTGTTCGGGTGTCCTCGGCGCCGGCAATTGCGCAAGTCCTGGTGCGCCCGGTTGCGGCGCCGTCTGGCTCCGCGGGGTCTGCGGTCTCTGCGGTAGCTGCGGTCTCTGCAGGAGACAACAGGCGGCTGGCTCCCGCCGCCGCCTTTCGGGACCCGCAATTGCCGTGGCAGCGGGGGAGTGATCCGTGGTGGTTGGCCCCGGCGTTGCTGGCGTTGGCGCTGCTGGCACTGGCCGCAGAGTGGCTGTTGCGCGACCGGGAGGCGGTGTCGTGAGCACGGCGCTCGGTCCGGTTTCGGGGCCCGCTACTGCCACGCTGCTCGCGCGCATCAGGGCGGTGCAGGGCGCCTTGCGCACCGTGCAGGTGGGGCGACAGCTGCTGCTGGCAGGTGCGGCCGCCTGCGCGGTCCTGCTGATTGCGCGCCTGCTCGCGGCCGAGCTGGCCGGGCGTGGCGATGGGGGCATGGCCGCGGCATGGTGGTGGGCGGTGGCCGCATCGCTGGCGGCGGCCGTGGCCACCTGGTGGCGTACGCGCGCGCCGGCGCCTGATCTCACCCATACCGCCCTTTGGGTGGAGGAGCAGGGCGCGGCGTCGCGCGGTCAGGCTCCCGACTTTGCGCTGACGACCGCGGTGGAGCTGCTCGAGGCACGCGCCGAACTTCCGCTCTCACTGGCCAACGCGGCCGCGCGCGCCCTCGACACCGCGCCCACGACGCCTGGGCTTGCCGCCGCGCGCCGCCGCGCGTGGACTGCCCCCGCGGCCTTCGGGGTTGGGGGGGCGCTGCTGCTGCTGCTGGGGCGTGAACGCCCTGCGGCCGCGGACCGGTCGGCGGTCCCGGGTGCCGCGGGTCCGGCGGCGGGGCCTGCGAGCGCCGCGCCGATGCCGCTGGGGACGTGGCAGGTGCGTGTGCGTCCGCCTGCGTATGCCGCGCTGGCGGTGCAGGACTACGACGATCCCGCCACGGTGTCGGCGCTCGCCGGCAGCATGGTGGAGGTGCGTGGCAGCGGCGATGCGCCAACCGTGCAGCGCGCTGGCGTTCCGTTTGCCGGGGGCGACAGCATCGGGCGCCGCGGTGGCCCCATGGCGGTGGTGGTGAGTGAGGGCGGCTGGCGCACCTCGATCGTGGCCAACGGCGGAGCGCAGAGTCTGCGGATCGAACGCGGTGGACGCGCCCGATTGCTCATTGTCGAAGGGCGCGCCGATTCCGTACCCCGCGTGTCGCTCGAATTGCCGGCGCGCGACAGCGTCTTTCGTGAGGCGCGCGGCCTGTTGCCGCTCGCTGCCACGACGCATGACGACATCGGCCTCGCCCGCGCGCACTTCGAGCTGCTGGTGACATCGGGAGAGGGTGAACGCTTCACCGTACGCACGGTCATGCTGGCCTCACAACAGTGGAGCGGGCGGGCCGGCGTGCGCGATGCGCGGCTGCGGACCACGCTCGATCTGGGGGCGCTGGCGCTGCAGCCCGGCGACGTGGTGCACCTGCGAGCGGTGGCGCGCGACGCCCATCCCAGTGCCGATCGCGAATACGGCAGCAGCGAAACGCGTGCGTTCCGCGTGGCGCGCATTGCCGAGTACGACTCGGTGGCGGTGGAGCCGGCGCCGCCGCCGGAAGTGGACACGTCCCTGCTCAGTCAGCGCATGCTGCTGCTGCTCACGGAGAAACTCGACAAGGCGCAGCGGCGTCTGGCGCGCCCCGAGGTGCGGCGTGAATCGCAGAAGCTGGCGCGCGATCAGGCCCGCCTGCGCCTCGCGGTCGGGGACGTGGTGTTCCAGCGGCTGAGCGGGGAGTCCGCCGCTGAGCATGCGCATTCGGCTGGCGATGGTCACGATCACGGTGTGGATCTGCAAGGGGGGAAGCTGTCGATCAGCACGTCGAGCACGAGGGGCATGCTCGAGGAAGGCAATGATTCCCCGGTGATCGCCATCAACCAGCCGCTGCTGGAGGCGTACAACGCCATGTGGGATGCGGGGCGCGCGCTCGAGCAGGGAGATCCGCACGGCGCCATTCCGCCCATGAAGCGCGCGCTCGAGGCCATCGAGCGCTCGCGCGCCGCGTCGCGGCTTTATCTGCGCGGCAAGCCGCCGCAGGTGATCGTGGATCTGGCCAAGGTGCGACTCACGGGCAAGGACACCGGACAGATCACGCAGCGGAGTCGCCGGGCGCCGCTGTCGGCGCGCGATGCCGAGCGCGATGCGCGCCTCGTGCGTGCGACCTCGCTCGTCGCCGTTGCCGGCAGTGCCGCGCGCGACTCGGTGGCGTTGCTGCGCGTGGAGGCGCTGGCGGACGCCCCCGCCTTTGCGGCGGCGCTCGGGGCCGTACTCGACGTGTTCGAACGTGGCGGCGACGCGACGGCGGCGGTCATGCAGGCCCGCCGTGTCCTCGGCAACGTCTCGCGCACCCGCGCGACCGTGTGGTCGGGGGGCGTGACACCGTGAGCGTGGCCGGCACGGGGACACGCAGCGCGCCGTTCGTGTTCGCCACGGCGCAGTACGAGTCGGGCGACTGGGACTCCGCCCCGCTCGTGCCCGCCAACATCATTGATTCGCTGGCGCGCTACACCGCGCTGGCCGTGCGGCCGCAGGGGGTGATCGTGCCGCTGTCGAGCGAAGCGGTCTTCCCGTACCCTCTGTTGTATCTCACGGGACATCTGCCGGTGCGATTCACCAGCCGGGAGCGGGAGGTGCTGGGCAAGTACCTCGATCGTGGCGGCCTGCTGTTCGTGGACGATCACAACCACGACGTGGACGGCGCCTTCAACAAGACGGCGCGCGAGGAGATCCGCCGGGTGGCCGGCCCCTTGCTGCCGCTCCCCAACACCCATGAGCTGTATCGCTGCTTCTTCGTGTTCGAGAACGGGCCCCCTGCCACGTCGCACGAGATGAACGGCTGGGGGGACAACCTCGTGCACGAACAGCTCGACGCCGTGGTGAAGAACGGGCGCATTCGGGTGCTCTTCTCCAACAAGGACTACAGCTCGGAGTGGAGTTTTCACCCCGACAACAAGCGCTTCCTGTCGGTGGACAACACGCGATTCGGGGTCAATATCGTGGTGTACGCGCTCACGCGATGAACCGTCGGCTCGTGGAACAGCTGTGCCGCCTGCTGGGCGTACTGGCGCTGTTCGTGGCGCTGGTCGTGCACTGGCGTGCGGTCCGTGCCGTTGATGCGGGCGTGCCGACACGCCGAGTCGTGCGGCTTGCCGAGGACGCGGGGCCGGACAGTGCGGGGCGTGCCCTCGCTGCCGTACGCGAGGCGCTGCTGGCTGGCGCCGCGAATGCGGCGGGGGCTGCCGGCGCAGCGGAACCGCGCGACGGACAGGCCTCGCGGCGTGATACCCTCGCCCTGCCGCTGGCGACGGTGCCCGACGCCGCCGTGCGCGCCGGACTGGGCAGCGTGCAGACGAGTGGTGTGCCGTTGCTGTGGCTGGATGGCACCATGGCCCGCGGCGTGGCGGCGTCGGTGACCCGTGCCGCCGTCCCGGGGGCGCCGCTCGATGTGCGGGTGGCGGCTTCCGCGGGCACGTCGCTGACGCTCGCCGATGCCGGCGGTGTGCTCGACTCCGTCGCCACCCCGCCGCTCGTGACGACCTGGCGGCTGCGCAACGCGGCCCCGCCGCTGCGTGTCCGGCAGGGGCGCCACGCCATTTCCCTGCCGGTGCCCGATTCGGGCGCGGCACGCCGTCTGCTGGTGCTGGCTGAACCGGGGTGGGAGGGGAAGTTCGTGGTGGCGGCGCTCGAGGAAGCGGGTTGGGTGGTGGATGGGACGCTGCGCGTGTCGCCCACGGGGCGCGTGACCATTGGTGCACCGGCACGGCTCGACACGGCACGCTACGCCGCCGTGGTCGTGACCGACAGCATGGCCGTGGACGGCGCGGCGCTGCGGCAATTCGTGGCGCGTGGCGGCGGGCTGCTGCTGGGCGGTGATGCGCTGCGCATTCCCGGGCTCGCCGCGCTGCGTCCGGCGCGGGCGACGGAGCTGCGGGGGGCTATTGCCGGCGGGTTGCTCACGTCGAGCCCACGCAGCGGCCTCGAGGCGTGGGAGCTGGCCATGGCCTCCGACGCCCTCGTGCTCGAAACGGACCAGAGCGATCACGGACACGACGAACCGGCGTTGGTGGCACGTCGGGTGGGCGCCGGACGGGTGGTCGCCATGCCGTACCGCGAAAGCTGGCGTTGGCGCATGCAGGGGAGTGACGACGGCATGGCGGCGCATCGGGCGTGGTGGCAGGGCGCCGTTGCCCTGGCGGTCCCGGCGGTCCGACGCGCGATGCCCATGGCGCCGGACCGGTACCCGGGTGATCGCGCGCCCTATGCGGACCTCGTGGCGCGCGTGGGGCGCCCCGCGCCGGCGACTCGCGAGGCATTGGGGGGCGACGCCGGAGGTGACGTGGGGCGCGGTGTAGGCGACATTCCGTTTGTGTTGCGTCCGTGGGTGCTGCTGCTCACGGCGTTGCTGGCGCTGTTGGCGGAGTGGGGCTCGCGGCGACTGCGCGGGGCCCGATGAGGACGGCGCGTCGTGCCGCCCCGTGGTCGATGACCGGCTGTTCGCGCCTTTCCCATCCGATTGAGCCATGAGCCAGCGTGTTGCCCTGATTTCTCATCCCGATTGCGGTCGGCACGATACCGGGTGGGAACACCCGGAGCATGTCGGTCGACTGGTCGCCATCCCGCGAGCGCTCAAGTACGACGTGGCGCTCTTCGAGGCGCTGTTGCACGTGGAAGGACGGCACGCGAGCGAGGATGAGCTCGCGCTGGCGCACGACCGCGACTACATCGCACGCGTGCGCGACACGGTGGCGGCGGGCGGCGGGCGGCTCGATCCCGATACGGTGGTCAGCGAGGGCTCGTGGGATGCCGTCACCGCGGGGGCGGGGTGTGTGCTGGACGGCGTGGACATGGCGTTCGACGGCCGTGCGCGGCGCAGCTTCTGTGCGGTTCGTCCGCCGGGTCACCATGCGCTGCGGGATCGTGCCATGGGCTTCTGTCTGTTCGGCAATGTGGCCATTGCCGCGCACTATGCCATTGCCACGCATGGATGCGAGCGGGTGCTGATCATCGATTGGGATGTGCATCACGGCAACGGCACGCAGGCGCTGGTGGAGCAGGAGCGGCGCATCCATTTCGTGAGCATGCATCAGTGGCCGTGGTACCCCGGCACGGGTGCGGCAGACGACCGTGGCCCGCACGACACCGTGTGGAACGTGCCCATGCCCCCGTCGCTGCCGCCGGCGCGATACGTCGAGGCGCTGCTGTCGGCGGTCGATGCGGCCACCGAGGGATTCACCCCGGACCTCATCCTGCTCAGTGCGGGCTTCGATTGCCTCGAGGGTGACCCGCTGGGCGCGTTCACGCTCACGCTCGACGATGTGAACACGCTCACGCGGGCGCTCGTGGAGCGTGCCGAGCAGTGGTGCGGCGGGCGCCTCGTGAGCGCCCTCGAAGGAGGGTACGCCCCTGACGCCGTCGCCAAGGCGGTGCTGGTGCATCTGCGGGCGCTGGCCTGAGCCAAGTCCATGACGCGTATCGTTCCCACGTCCGTACCCGGTCAAGTCGATCCGGCCCCGCGCACCATCTATCGGTCGACGCAGGGTGAGGTGGTCCGCGATTGCCATCCACGCGACATCCCCCAGCTGCTGGCGGCGGGCGGGCCGCTGTGGATGGACATCGACAGCACCGTGCAGTCGCAGCACGCGCTGCTGGAGCAGGTGTTCGGGCTGCACCCGCTGGCAATCGAGGACACGCTCAATCCCGCGTCCCGGGTGAAGCTGGAGGAATACCCGGGGTTCCTGTACATCGTCATTCGCGCCGTGGAGCTGGCCGCGGAGACCGACGATCCGTACGACCTCGCCACCAAGGACCTGCACTGCTTCCTGGGGCCGTCGTTTCTCGTGACGGTGCATGCGGGCGTCATGGCGCCGGTCGATACGGTGTGGGAGATCATGCGCCGATCACCCGACCTGCTCGATCGTGGAGTGGAGCGCGCGCTGCACGCCGTCCTCGACACGGCCATTGACGGCTACTTTCCCATTCTCGAGCAGATCGACGACTTCCTCGACGGGCTGGAGGAGCGCGTCTTCGCGCGTTTTGACCAGGAGGCCCTGCGCGACCTCTTTCAGGTGAAGCGGCTGGTGCTGTCGCTGCGGCGCTATCTCGGGCCGTCACGCGAAGTGCTGAATGTGCTCACCAATCGCCCGAGCGCGCTGGTGGCCCCGGAGGTGCAGATCTACTTCCGTGACATCTATGACCACGTGCTGCGCATCAACGACGCACTGGACACCTACCGCGATATCCTGAGCAGCACGATGGATGCGTATCTCACCCAGGTGTCCAACCGTCTGGGTGCCACGACGAAGGGATTGAGCGTGGTCGCGACCATGTCCCTGCCCTTCGTGGTGGTGAGCGGCATGTGGGGGATGAACTTCAGCCGGATGCCGATGACGCAGTGGCCGAACGGGTTCTGGGTCCTGCTGCTGGTGCAGCTGGGGCTTGGGCTGTTGCTCCTGATGCTGCTGCGTCGTCGTCAGTTGTTGTAAATTGACTGGATCCCCCTCTTTCCGCCTTCCGCGCTCCAATGTTCTGCCCTGACTGCGGCACCTGGAACCGCGCCGCTGCGCCGCGGTGCACGCGCTGCAGCGTCCCGTTGCCTGAAGTGTCGGCGCCCCCGCTCGACATTCCCGATGAGGCGCTGAGGGAGCTGCGCACCGCCACGGGCAACCGGTACACCGTGGTGAAGCGGCTGGGCAGTGGCGGCATGGCGCATGTGTATCTGGCGCGCCACGCGGTGCTGGGTCGGCCGCTGGTCATCAAGGTGCTGCATCGTACGTTGTCGCAGGAACCGGAAATGCGGGAACGGTTCCGGCGCGAGGCGGAGGCGGCGTCGCGGCTGGTGCACCCGTACATCTGCGCGATCGCCGACATGGGTACCTCGGGGGATCTCGAGTATCTCGCCATGCCCTACTACGCGGGCGGCTCGCTGGCCGACCTGCTGGCGCGTCGCAAGACCGTCTCGGCCACCACGGCCGCCTCCGTGGCGTCGCAGGTCGCCACGGCGCTGGACTATGCGCACCGGCACGGGGTGGTGCACCGCGACATCAAGCCGGACAACATCCTGTTCGACGAAGATGGCAACGTGGCGCTCACCGACTTCGGCATTGCCACGGCCCGCTTTCACGGTCGCCTCACGGCCAGCGGGCGGGCCATGGGCACGCCGCACTACATGAGCCCCGAACAGGCGATGGGACGGCTGGTGGACGGGCGCAGCGACCTCTACGCCGTGGGGCTGCTGCTGTACGAGATGGTGCTGGGGCATCCGCCCTTCGACGGCGACGACTCGTACGCGGTGGGCTACAAGCACGTGCACGAGGCGCCGACGCCGCCCGATCAGGTGGATACCCGCGTGCCGGCGGCACTCAGTGCCATCATCATGCGCTGTCTGGCCAAGCAGCCGGCCGAGCGCTACGACCGTGGGTTCGAGCTGGCGGACGCGCTGGTGCAGTTCCTGTCGCCCGCGGGTGGCGCCGAGTACCGTCAGGCGCGCGTGTCGCGCGCCTCGGGGCTCACGCCACTCTGATCGCCGTTCGCGTCGCGTCCCATGCAGCTGCACGCGGAGATCGTCGCGGTGCACACTCGGCACCCGTTCCTCATTGCCCGTGGCGGGACCAGCGCCTACCGGGTGGTGTGGGTGCGTCTGGTGGATGGCGATGGCGCGGAAGGGTGGGGGGAGGCGTCGCCCAGCCGCTACTACGGCGAGACGGCCGATACGGTGATGGCGGCGCTGCAGCAGTACGCCCCGCTGCTCGAAGCGGCCGACGCGTGGAGTCTCGAGGCCATCGAACGCGCGCTGGAGCGCACGCTGCGGCATCAGGCGGCGGCGCGCAGCGCCGTGAGTGCGGCGCTGCATGATCTCGTGGCCAAGCGCGTGGGGCTTCCGCTGTATCGCTATTGGGGACTCGACGGGGCGGCGGCGCCGCAGTCGAGCTTTACGATTGGCCTCGCTCCCGACGCCGAGACGCTGCGCGCGCGGGTGCGCGAGGCGGCGCCGTATCCCATTCTCAAGGTCAAGCTGGGCTCGTCCTGGGACCGGGAAATTCTCCGTCTCGTGCGCGAGGAGGCGCCGCAGGCCGTGCTGCGAGTGGATGCCAACGGGGCCTGGAGTGCGGCGCAGGCGCTCGGCATGCTGCCCGCGCTGCACGACGCGCGCGTGGAGATGCTGGAGCAGCCGGTGGCCGGGCACGATCTGGCCGGCCTTCGCTTCGTGCGTGAGCGGGCCGCCCTGCCGGTGGTGGCCGACGAGTCGTGCGTGACGGCCACGGACATTCCGCGCCTGGCGGGTGCGGTGGACGGGGTCAATATCAAGCTTGCCAAGTGCGGCTCCCTGCGTGAGGCGCTGCGCATGATCGCGGTGGCGCGCGCGCACGACCTGCGCGTCATGTGCGGCTGCATGATCGAAACCACGCTGGGCATTGCCGCCGCCGCGCAGTTGGCTCCGCTGCTCGACGATGCCGATCTCGATGGCGCCGCGCTGCTGGCCGATGACCCGTTTGCCGGTCCGGCCATGGTGAACGGCCGCCTGGTGCTGGGGGATGCCCCGGGGCTCGGGGTGACGCGCCGTGGAGGCGATCCGGTGCGCGGGTGATGCGGGCAGCTACGTTTCAGGCATGCCCGCCAGTCTGTGGCCCCCCGCTCCCCGTTGCGTCGATGTGGCGCTGGACGTGCCGCTCTTCCGCACGTTCGCGTACCGCGTGCCGGCGGAGATGGCGTGGCCCATCGCGGCGGGCACGCGGGTGCTGGTCCCGTTCCGCAACCGCACGGCAATCGGCATCTGTCTCGGGGAAACGGAGCCGCCGGCGGGGGTAACGCTCAAGGCCCTGCGGGCGGTCGTCGACGACACGCCCTCGTTGCCGGCGCCGTTGCTGCACACGGCGCGCTGGATTGCCGACTGGTACGCGGCGCCGCTGGGGCTCACGGTGCGCGCCATGCTGCCCGCGGCGCTGCTGCAACCGGGCGCCGCGGTGCCGGCGTCGCGCACACAGCGCATGGTGCACCTGGTGCAGGAACTGCCCTCGCTGTTGCAGCGCGAACAGACGTTTGCGCGGGCGACGCAGCAGCGCGCGGTGTACGAGCTGCTCGAGGCGCAGGGCGGGGCGGCGTCGCTCGAATCACTGCGCACACAGGCGGGCTGTTCCGCCGGTGTCTTCACGGCCATGGTGAAGCGCGGGCTCATTGCGGTGCGCGACGAGTCGGTGCCGCGTGATCCCTTCGCTGCGCGCGCCGGCGTGGCGCCGCCGCCGCATCCCTCGCCGGCGCAGCGCGCGGCCATCGACGCCATTCTGGCGGGCGACCCCGGGCAGGTGTTTCTGCTGCACGGCATCACCGGCAGCGGCAAGACGCTGGTGTACATCGAGGTGCTGCGCGAGGTGCTGCGCACGCAGGGACGGACGGCCATCGTGCTCGTCCCCGAAATCGCGCTCACGTCGCAAACCGTCGACCGGTTCCGCGGGGCCTTCGGCAACGACGTGGCGGTGCTGCACTCGGGGCTCAGCGATGGGGAGCTCTTCGATGCGTGGCAGGCGCTCCGTCGCGGCGAGCGACGCATCGCCGTGGGCGCGCGCTCGGCGCTCTTCGCCCCCCTCGAGCAGGTCGGTGTGGTGATCGTGGACGAGGAGCACGAGAGCAGCTACAAGCAGTCCGAAACGCCACGGTACCATGCGCGCGAGGCGGCCATCGTGCGGGCCCGCGCCGAGGGGGCGCTGGTCGTGCTGGGCAGCGCCACGCCGAGCCTCGAGAGTTGGGAGCGCGCCGATCGCGGACAGGCGGTACGCCTCACGTTGCCCGATCGGGCGGCCGGCGCGCAGCTGCCGCCGGTACAGCTGGTGGACATGCGGAGCGCCGTCAAGGAAGCACTGGCCAGCCGCGCACCGCAGGCACCCTACGATCCCCTGCTGCGTGTCTTCAGTCCGGTGTTGCTGGCCGCCATCGAGTCGCGGCTCACGCGCGGCGAACAGAGCCTGCTGCTGCTCAACCGCCGCGGGTTCGCGGCGTTCGTACAGTGCCACGGGTGCGGCGATGTGCAGGTGTGTCCGCACTGCAGCATCTCGCTCACCTATCACCGCGTGCCTGAGTCGCTGGTGTGCCACTACTGCCAGCATCACGCCGATGTCCCCAGCAGTTGCGCGCGCTGCGGCCACGCCACGCTGCAGCGGCGCGGGCTGGGAACGCAGCAGGTGGAGAAGCTCGTGGCCGAACGGTTCCCCGAGGCCCGCATCGCGCGCATGGATGTGGACACCACGAGCGGGAAATGGGCCCACACCCAGATTCTCGATCGCGTGGGGCGGCAGGAGGTGGATATCCTGCTGGGCACGCAGATGATTGCCAAGGGGCTCGACTTTCCCAACGTGACACTCGTGGGCGTGGTGGACGCCGACACGGGGCTCAACCTGCCCGACTTCCGCGCGTCGGAACGCACGTTCCAGCTGCTCAGCCAGGTGGCGGGGCGCGCCGGCCGCGGGCCCAAGGGAGGTGAGGTGATCGTGCAGACGCGCATGCCGCAGGCACACGCCGTGACGCATGCCCTGACGCATGATTTCGTGGGGTTCGTGCACGAGGAGCTTGGCGCGCGCCGACACCCCGCCTACCCGCCGTTCGTGCACCTTGCCAACGTCATGGTCAGCGGCGTGCATCAGGGGGCCACGGGGGCGGCGGCCACGGCGGCGGCGGAGTGGGTCACGCAGCTCATGCGGCGGCAGGGGCTGCGTGATCTCGTGCTGGTGGGGCCGGCGCCGTGCCCCATCGATCGCATCAAGGATCGGTGGCGGTGGCACTTCCTGCTCAAGAGTTCTCAGCCGAGGCTCATGACGCGTGTGGCCCGCTATGTGGCCGAACGATGCCCGGTGCCCGCCGATTCGGGGCTGCGGCTGGTGGTGGACCGGGACCCCGTGAGTCTGTTGTAGCGGGCGGTGCGGCACACGTGCGCCGCCAGGCCACGCGTACCGGCTAAGGCGCTGCGGCCGAGGGGTCGGCGGGGAGGCGCGACCCCAGCTCTGACCCCAGCTCTGACCCCAGCTCTGACCCCAGCTCTGACCCCAGCTCTGACCCCAGCTCTGACCCCGG
>NZ_JAJTHI010000090.1 GCF_021298855.1 Gemmatimonas sp. | reverse complement strand
GTGGCGCCGTCTTCCTCAGCGAACGGGGCAGTCGCATCAGCCCGCGCGCCGTGCAGCACGCCATGGTGCAATTGCTGGAGGCGGTGAGTGAAGGCGCCGACCTTACGACCCACTCCCTGCGGCACAGCTTCGCCACGCATCTGGTGGACGCCGGCGCCGATCTGCGCGCCGTGCAGGAGCTGCTGGGGCACGCCAGCATCAGCACCACCCAGATCTACACGCACACCAGTGTGGAACGCCTCAAGAAGGTGTACCGCCAGGCGCACCCCCGCGCGTAGGTGAGGATGGGCGTCTGTTGGCGAGGCAGGGGGCAGAGCGAAGGGGATCAGGGCGAAGAGGGAAGGCGGCGTGTTCGCCCCCTCCCCCTTGCCGTCTGACCCCTGCACCCCGCTCCCTGCCTTGTCATTCAACGCGCCGACGGCGCGCGTACCCCCCATCGCGCGTATGCCACAGGCGGTTGCCGATGTGCACCAGCGCCGCAGCTGTTGGCCATCCTCAGCGTAGCGTGAGAAACTCGCCCGTACCGCTCGGGAAATGCGGCATGCCCCCAAGCAGGATGTGCGCGGCCCGCTCCGCATCGAGATTGCCACCGCACATCACCACACCCACGGTCTTCCCCGCCAGCTGCGGGGCCAGCAGCCGAAGGCCAGCCAGCCCCGCGGCGCCGGCGCCTTCCGGCAGGTTGTGCGTGATCCGCCACAGGTCGCGCACGCTCTGCGCAATCATGGCCTCGCTCGCAAGCACGAAATCACGCAGCCCGGCACGCAACGCGGGGAACGTCAACGCATACGTGGAACCGGTCGCGATCCCTTCGGCGAACGTCCGGACCGGTGCGCCCTGCCGGGCCTCGCCGTCGTGCCATGCATCGTGCTGTGCCGGCGCTTCCTGACTCTGGACCGCGTACACCGCCAATGACGCCTTGCGCGCGTCGGCCACCGTCAACGCGCCAACGGCCTGCGACCCGCCGCCGAGGGCAATGACCAGCGCGTCGAGCTCCGGAGCCTGGGTGAGGAACTCGTCACTCATGGTCCCTGCCCCGGCGATGACCGGCCGGTGATTCGTGCTGTGCACGATGGTCCGCCGCTCCCGTTCGGCGATCGCCCGGCAGGCGGCCACCGTGTCGTCGTAGCGTTCCCCCACTTCGATGAGCGTGGCGCCCAGCGCCCGGATGCCGGCGTTCTTCTCCGGGTTGTTCCCCGTGGGCACACAGATGGTCACGCTCACCCCGCGCGCGGCACCGGCCCACGCCAGCCCCAGGCCGTGATTGCCGGTCGTCGCGGCAATAACCCCCCGCGCTGCCTCTTCCGGGCTCAACGCGGTGATCGACGCGGTGCCGTTGCGCACCTTGAAGCTGCCGGTGGGCAGGTGGTTCTCGTGCTTCACCAGGACGCGAATACCGTACCCTACCAGCTCGTCCAGCTGCGGGTAGTGGCGAACCGGCGACGGGTCGAAATACGGGCGCAGGCGCTCGCCGGCGGCGAGCACGTCGGCGTACGAAATGGGGAGGGGCACGCGCTGAGCCGGCGTCTCGGGGAAGGTGGTCATCGCCATACGCTGCCGCTGGACGGAGAGGGTTGGCAAGGGGACACCCCCATGGTGTCGCGCGGCAAGGCCGCATGTGCCATCCGTTTCACGCCCGTCGTATCTTTCCGGTGCCGCATTACCCCTGCCCCTTTCCGAACCACGCCATGCCGATGCCCGAAGTTCGTGCCACCACCATCCTTGCCGTGCGCCGCGACGGACGCGTTGCCATTGGCGGCGATGGGCAGGTCTCCATAGGGGACACCGTGGCCAAGAACTCCGCCGTCAAGGTTCGCGTCCTCAAGGGCGGGCGCGTGGTGGCCGGGTTTGCGGGCTCGGTCGCCGACGCCCTCACGCTCTTCGAGAAGTTCGAGGAGAAGCTCGACCGTCATCCCGGCAACCTGCCGCGGGCGGCGGTCGAATTGGCCAAGGAGTGGCGCAGCGACCGCGTCCTGCGCCGCCTCGAGGCGCTGCTCATCGTGGCCGACACCGAGCACGGCTTCATGCTGAGCGGCAACGGCGAACTCATCGAACCCGACGATGGCATTCTCGCCATCGGCTCCGGCGGCACGTATGCCCAGGCCGCGGCACGGGCGCTGCTGCGGGAGACCGCCCTCTCACCGCGCGAGATCGTCACCAAGGCGCTCACGATCGCCGGCGAGATCTGCATCTACACCAACACGAACATCACGGTGCTGGAGCCGAGCGCCTGATGCCGAGCCCGCGCACCCAGCAGGCCATCGCGCGCCTGGCGGACCTCACGCCGCGGCAGATCGTTGCCGAACTCGATCGCTACATCGTGGGACAGGCCGACGCGAAGAAGTCGGTCGCCATCGCGCTCCGCAACCGCTGGCGTCGGCAGCGGGCGCCCGAGCCGCTGCGCGACGAGATCGCCCCCAACAACATCATCCTCATCGGTCCCACGGGGGTGGGCAAGACGGAGATCGCGCGTCGGCTTGCCAGGCTGTCGGGCGCGCCCTTCGTGAAGGTCGAGGCCTCCAAGTTCACCGAGGTGGGCTACGTGGGGCGCGACGTGGAGAGCATGATTCGCGACCTGATCGAAAACGCCATCGACATGGTGCGCAGCGAGCGCGAGGCCGAGGTGGAGGATCTCGCCCACGAGAAAGTCGATGCCCGCATCCTCGACCTGCTGCTGCCGGTGCCGCCGGCGCTCGCGGCCGAAGCCTCGCCCGACGCGCGCAACGAACATGAGCAGGCCCTCGAGCGGCACCGGCGCACCCGCGAGAAGCTCAAGGCCCTGCTGCTCGACGGCCAACTCGATGGCCGCGAGGTGGAGATCGAGGTCACGCAGTCCGGGCCGGGACTGCCCGGGGCCGTGATGCCCGGCGCCCCGGAGGGCATGGAAAGCATGGCGGAGTGGTTCCGCGACATGCTGCCGAAGAAAACCAAGCGTCGCACCGTGAAGGTGAGCGAGGCCCGGCGGGTGCTGCTCGATGAGGAGCTCGACAAGCTCATCGAACTCGATGACATCACCAGTGATGCGCTCGAACGGGCCGAAGCGATGGGCATCGTGTTCCTCGACGAGATCGACAAGATCGCCGGCGAGCGGGGGCACACCGGCGGCCCCGATGTATCGCGCGAAGGGGTTCAGCGCGACCTGCTGCCCATCGTGGAGGGGTCGACCGTGTCCACGAAGTACGGCGCGGTGAAGACGGATCACATTCTGTTCGTGGCGGCCGGCGCGTTTCACGTGAGCAAACCCAGTGACCTCATTCCGGAGTTGCAGGGCCGCTTCCCCATTCGCGTGGAGCTGAAGGCGCTCACCGAGGCCGACTTCGTGCGCATCATGACGGAACCGGAGCATGCCCTCACCAAGCAGTACGCGGCGCTCGTCGAGGCCGAAGGGGCCACACTCGAGTTCACGACCGACGGCATCGCCGAGCTCGCACGCGTGGCCACGCGGCTGAACGAGCGCATGGAGAACATCGGGGCGCGGCGGCTGCACACGGTGATGACCACGCTGCTCGAGGAGGTGCTGTACGAGCTTCCGGACCGGGGACAGGACCCCGTCACGGTGACCACTGAGATGGTTCGCGAGCGGCTGCGCACGCTGGCGGAAGACGAGGACCTGCGGAAGTACATCCTGTAACCGACCGGTGCCCACCGCCCCCATGACGCAGATTCCGTCCGCATGACCGAGATGCTGGCCAGACTGACCGTGGCGCTTGCCGCCCGCTACCGCGTGGAACGCGAGCTCGGCGCCGGCGGCATGGCCACGGTCTTTCTCGCGCACGACCTGCGCCACGAGCGCGACGTGGCCATCAAGGTGCTGCACCCGGACCTGGGCGCGGCGCTCGGCGCCGAGCGCTTCCTGAGCGAGATCAAGACGACGGCTCGGCTGCAGCACCCGCACATTTTGCCGCTGCTCGACAGCGGCGCCGCCGACGGGCTGTTGTATTACGTGATGCCCTACGTGAAGGGCGAAACGCTGCGCGCGCGGCTCGAGCGGGAGCGGCAACTGCCCATCGCCGATGCGCTGCGCATGGCGCGCGAGGTGGCCGGCGCCCTCGACCACGCGCACAAGCAGGGCATCATCCACCGCGACATCAAGCCCGAGAACATCCTCCTGCAGGAGGGCAGTGCGCTGGTGGCCGACTTCGGCATCGCGCTCGCGGTGCAGCAGGCGGGTGGCGCCCGCATGACGCAGACGGGGCTCAGCCTCGGTACGCCGCAGTACATGTCGCCGGAACAGGCCATGGGCGAGCGCACCATCGACGCGCGCAGCGACGTCTACGCGCTGGGCGCGGTGACGTACGAAATGCTCGCCGGCGAGCCGCCGTTCAGCGGCCCCACCACGCAGGCCATCGTGGCCCGCGTGCTCACCGAGCGCCCCGCGGCCATCCGCGCGGTGCGTGACACCGTGCCGGACGGCGTGGAAGCCGCGGTCTTCACCGCACTCGCCAAGCTGCCGGCGGATCGGTTCGGCAGCGCGGCGGCGTTCGCGGAGGCGCTCACGGCCACGGCCGCCCGCGACACCATGTCCGCCGCCGCGTCACGGCGAACAATTCGGGGCCTTCGCCCGGTGCTGATCACCGCCGCGCTCGCGCTGGGCCTCGGCATGGCCGCGGGTTGGGGGCTGTCTGCCCGTTCGTCGGCGTCAGCCGGCACCGCGGCCACCTCCATGGTCACGTCGCTCGAACCGCTCGCCGGCGAGACGTGGTCCGGGCGCGGAAACGATGTCGTGATCAGCCCCGATGCGCGCGCGGTGGCGATCGTCGGGCGCACGGCGAACTGGAACGGGCTGATCATCCGCGCCCTCGACTCCGTTGGCAGTCGCTACCTGCCGAACACGGCCGGCGCGAGCTCGCCGTTCTGGTCCATGGACGCCACGCGCGTCGGGTTCTTCGCGGACCGCATGCTAAAGGTGGTCGATCTCCAATCGGGGGCCGTGACGGCGCTGTGTGCGTCGTCGATTGCCACTAACCGGGGCTCGTGGGGCAGGGACGACGTCATTCTCTACGTGCCGGAGTTCGACGGCCGCGTGTTTCGCACCACGGGGGCCGGCCGCGAGTGTGTGCCCCTCGACTTCCAGGCGCCGGGCGACTCGGCGCTCTCCTCGCAGGTCGAGTTTCTCGCCGATGGCGAGCATTTCATCCTCAGCAATTCAGACTTCGCGTGGCTCGGCCGGGTGGGGGACTCCACGCGCACATTGCTCGCGACGACCAGCCTGCGCCGGACCGTGCCCGCCACCGACGCGTACCTGCTGCTCAGCCCTCGCGGGGCCGAGCTCTCGACGCTGTTTGCGCAGCGCGTCGATCTCGCGTCCCGGCAACTGGTGGGCGCCCCGGTGGCGCTGCTGCGCGACGTCCTCAATCCCGGCGGCCGGTCGCCGGTGTCCGTGGCGCGCAACGGAACCATGCTGGTGCGCACGAAGCCGCAGGTGCTGGGATACCCCTCGATGGGGCGCCGCTTCGCGCGATTCTCGGAGGCGGGGCAGTGGCGCGATACCCTTCGGGCGACGGATACCTTCGGGCAGTTCCGGGTGAACGACGACGGCACCATTGTGCACGGGGGGTTCCATGTGGCGCAGTGGGAGGCGCGCGTGCGCGGCTGGACGGACCTGCGGCGCGCGGAGACGCCGCCGCGGACCTTCCTCAATCCGGTGTGGGGGCCGGGCGATACGCTGCTCGCGGTCGGGCAGATGGGCTTTCCCGGCGATTCGGTCGTGATCGTGGATCTGCGCACGGGGCAGTCACGTCGACTGTCCGGATTCCCCGATCGCCGGCGTCGACTCGAGACGACCGACTGGACGCGCGACGGGCGCTACATCCTGCTGGAGGCATCGGGGGGCAATGCGAACCCGCCCAGTGACGCGATGGTCGCCGACGTGACCACGGGAACCCTCACCCGGCTTTTCGACGACGGGACGGACGTGTTCGGCATGCGCGTGTCGCCGGATGGGCGATACGTGGCCTATGCGGCGACCCGGGGCGGCGAGACCGATGTGTTCGTGCGGCCGTTCCC
>NZ_JAJTHI010000020.1 GCF_021298855.1 Gemmatimonas sp. | reverse complement strand
CCCAACCGCAAAGGAAATCGGGCGCCCTGCGAAGCACTGGCGGCCGCTTTGTTCGACCACATCCCTGCCGTCTGCGGACTGTCGTTCCTGCCGTCTGCCGTCTGCCGTTTGCAGTTTGCCGTTCGCAGTTTCACCACCACAGCCCGCGATACACGTCAGGTCGCAAAGCAGTAGAACAACCCGTTGCCGCCCGTGGCCTGCAGATTCTTCTGGCCACACCCACGCGACGCGTGCGCGAAGTTCCAGCTGGTGGGGTTGGCGCCGCCACCCTGACGATCATGGTGGCCAACCGATGCGCTGCCGGTGTCGGCGTTGCTCGTCCAGTTGCTGCAGGTACTGTCGCCGTCGCCTGGCTGCACGCGACCGTCGAGCGTGGAGCCGGTCAGCACGTCGTGCATGTTGGGCGTGTCACCACGGCCATTCACCACGGCCCCCTTCTCGGTGAGACTGTTCTCCTTGCTCAACGTGTTGGCGTCGCTGTGGAGATCGTCCACGCTCGTGGCCACCACGACGCCCTTGGCGTTCTTCCACGGCCCCTTGCCGATGCGATCCCGCGCATTCACGGCCGGCGCGCCACCCACCGCCTGCTGGCTGAGATAGGCGTGCCACGTCTTCCCCTTCACGCCGGCCGCCTCGGCGAGCGTGGCGCAGTGCTTGTCGGCGCCGGCCAGGCCACCAAGGTTGGCCCCGTCACCAGAACCCACGCTGGTGATGAAGAACGACATGTCCTGTTGCGCAAACGTCGGACGTGGCGACGGTGATGGCGTGGACACGAGGGATGCGGCGGCAATGACGACGGGCAACGTGAGCGACAGCATGAACAGGTCTCCGGGCGCAGATGGGCGGGTGACGAAGGGAGAGCGGCGAGGGGGAGAGGGGGCGCCGGCTCAGGGGGTAAGGACGACGACCTCCGCGGTCTGTCGTTTCACGGCCGCAGGGGAGTAGGGCAGGGGCAGGAAGCGGTTCTGCGCCCACGACGGGAACAGATTGGCGTAGAACGGGCTGCGCGGGTCACCGCTCTGTCCTGGCGTGTTGGTCACCAGCGCGGCGTCCCAGTCGGCCACGTCCATGACCACGCGCAAGCTGGCACCATGATTCTGGTTGTCGGCATTGCTCGTGGCCAGCAGCGTGTTGGCGTAGCCGCCGCGCGGGGCCGGGCCCGGCGACAGCAGGCGCTTGAGTGAATCGGACACCAGCGCATCCAACGGATGCGCAATGCGTGCATGATGGAAGCGCGCATCCCCGTAGCGCCAGCCACGCAGGTCGTCGCCGAATCGCTGGCGCAGGTCGTCGATGGTCTCGCTGAACGCCCGCACGAGAATGTCGTTGCGGGCGCCCTCCGGCCGGTCGCCAAGCAGGGAATCCGGGCGCGTGAGCAGCTCGACGACGCGGGACAGCGGCACCGTGCGCAGCAGCGGGCGTGCGGCGGGCGGAACGACGAGCGCCGCGGTGTGCGACGCCAGGCGGCGCTCCCACGCCACGAAAATGGCGGCGCCCCGCGACTCGGCATCGAGCACGCGATTCCATGCCAGCAGCGTATCGCGTGCCGCCTTGGCCAACGGCGTGGGAAAGGTCACGCGATCGAGCAGCGGGACCAGGCGCTCTGCCGCCAGGGCGTAGGCATCGTGCTGCAATGCGCCCGAGCTGGCCGCCGTGGCGTTGCGCGTGGTGTCCAGCACCTGCTGCAGGCGATCGTGACGGAAGGGATCGGACCAGCTGCGCGCGAGTGCCTCGAAGTGCGCATAGGTGGTCGGCACGTTGAAGGCGTTGGCCGTCCCCACATAGCCACGGGCGGGATTGGTCTCGTGTGGCAGCTGGGCAATGGGCAGCAACCCATCCCACTCGAAGCGCCCATCGCCAGGCACCGGCATGAGCCCCTCCCAGTTGCGCCGCACGGGCGCCACGCCGGCGGTCTGCCAGCCGATGGTGCCGCTGGTATCGCCCCAGATCCAGTTGAGCGCGGGCATGCGTGCATACGTGAGTGCCGCGCGCGCTTCGGTCCAGTTCGTGGCCTGATCCAGCCGCAGGCTGGCGAGATACGGCGCGCCACCGGGCTCCAGCCATCCGGCGCGCAGCGCCACGGCGACGTGGCGGACGCTGTCCACGTACAGCACCGGACCATGCCGCGTGTAGGGCAGCGAGACGGGAACCGCGCCGCCCCCGTTCACGCGCACCGTATCGGCAAGCACGCGCAGCGGCTCGAAGCCGCCCCGATAGCGATAGGCGCGGTTCGCGGCATCGAGCTGGTACACGTACAGATCCTCGCTGTCGATGCCGAAGATCGTGAGCCCCCACGCACCATGCTGATTGTGGCCGATGGCCACCCCGGGGATGCCCGGTTCACCACCGCCAATGACATCCCAGCCGGGTGCCTTGAGGTGCACCAGGTAGCGCAGCGACGGCAGCGAGATCGCCCGGTGCGGATCGTTGGCCACGATGGGCTTGCCGCTCGCCGTGCGTGCACCGCTGATCACCCAGTTGTTGCTCTCCCAGCGGTCGGTCTCGAGGCGCGCGGTCGAGTCGGCCGGTGCCGCTGACGGCCGGCGCCACGAGGCGGCCAGCTCGTCGGCGCGGAAGGACGGCGCGCTGCGCGATCCACTGTAGTCGGCCAGCAGTCGCGCATCGGTCACCGTGGCGACGAGCTGCGCCACCGCGCTGTCCAGTGCGAGACGCACATTGCCCGGTTCGAAGCGCCGCCGGCGCTTGACCGCGTCGCTGCCCAGCATCCGCACGGCACGCGCCAGCCCCGCTTCATCGCTGGCGTTGCTGGCCAGCGCATTGTGGCGCGATACCACGACCGCCGGCGTCCAGTGCCCGGGGGTGATGCCGAGCGCCGCGAGATCGGGAGGCATGAGCGAGGCATCGGCACGCACCCGGTCCACCCACGCGTTCACGCCGGCCACGAACGCCTCGATGATGGCCTTGCCCCGCGGGTGGTAGTGCGCGAGTTCGGTGTCCATGTCGCCGCGGTACGTCATGAGACGCGCGGCGCGATCGCGCGCCACCCAGCGCGGCCCCAGCGCTTCCGCCATGGTGCCGGTGGCCTGCCGGCGCCACAACTCCAGCTGGAACAGCCGGTCGCGGGCGGCGCTGTAGCCTTGCGCGAAGAACAGGTCGTGCTCGTTCTGCGCCTCGATGTGCACGATGCCGGCGCTGTCGCGCGTGAGCGTCACCGGCGCATGCAATCCCCGCGCACTGATGGACTGGGCGTGGGCGGTGAGCCACGGGACACCGGCCAGCGCCAGCACGGCGGCACCGGCAATCCAGGAATG
The DNA here is from genome assembly GCF_021298855.1 of Gemmatimonas sp. Classification (GTDB taxonomy): domain Bacteria; phylum Gemmatimonadota; class Gemmatimonadetes; order Gemmatimonadales; family Gemmatimonadaceae; genus Gemmatimonas. The sequence continues at coordinate 171,513 of NZ_JAJTHI010000020.1, read as the reverse complement.
GCGGCGTGAACGCACGGTCATGTCGGTTGCTCCACAGAGTGCGAATGGCCAGTGGGGACGTCGGCCAGCGACGCGGCGAACTCCGCCACGATCTGGGCGGCGGGGCGAATGTCGTGAATCGCGTCTACGCTCCGACCGGCCTGCCAATAGTCGCTGGTGGCCCCGTCCACGCTCGAGCGCTTGAGCTGCCGCAGCGAGCGGAGGGCGTACCAGGTGCGAATCCAGTGCTTGGTCTTGCGCCCCTTGAAGAGCAGGCGGGAAATCGGACCCACCGTGGTGCCCAGGCGGTCCACGTACGGGGTGCGTAGCACCGACACCGGGACGCCGGTAAGCCGTTCGGTGAGCACCACGTCCTGCGACGTCGCGTTCACGATCGCCTGCTTGTAGCGCAGGTCGCTGTTGCACTCGGTGGTGGCGATGAAGCGGGTTCCCAGCTGCACGCCGGCGTAGCCCATCTCGAGCAGCGCGCGGAACTGCGCCGGCTCTCCCACGCCGCCGGCCGCCACCACCGGCAACCCCAGGTCGGCGATCTCGTCGAGCAGCGCGCGGGCGTCACGCGATCCCGTGTGACCACCGGCCTCGCGGTTCACGGCCACCAGCCCGTCCACGCCACCGTCACGCCCCTTGAGCGCCCATTTGCGTTCGGTGATGTCGTGGTACACCACGCCGCCAGCGGCATGCACGCGTTCACACACCCAGCGCGGGTTCCCCAGCGAGGTGAGGAAGAAGCGCACCCCTTCCTCGAGCGCCGTCTCCACCCACCGCACCATGCGATTGTGGTACGTCTTGCTGGAGGCTTCGATGAGGGCGTTGAAGCCGATGGGGGCGCCTCCGCTCAACGCGTTGATGCGGCGCAGCCCCGCCCGGAACTCGAAGCCGTGCACGTATGTGAGCGAAATGGGCTGCACGATCCCCAGCGCGCCCGCCTTGCTCACCGCGGCCACCAGTTCGGGGTTGCTGCAGGGGTACATGGGGCCGCAGATCAGCGGCACGCGAATGCCCGCGTGGCGGGTAAGCGCGGTCTCGCCCAACGGCGAAGGCGGGAGCGGAGGAGTGGCCATGATCACGCGGAAGGGGGAGACAGGCGCCAGTGCACGGTAGCCACGGCCACCACCTCCCCGGCGCTGTCGGTGATGGCGGCGCGCACTTCGTGCGTCACGCTCTCGGTCATGCCGGGTGACACGGCAGACGGCACCGCCGCCACGCATTCGCAGGTCAGCTGGCCGCGGGCCTTCTTGCGATACTCGATGGACAGCCCCGTCACGATGCCACGCACGCCGGGGGGCAGCGCCGTCATGAGCGCCACGCCACTCGCCATTTCGGCCAGGTTCACGAGCGCCACGGCGTGGACCGAGGCCAGGTGGTTGCGCACGGCACGCCGGTCGCGCAGCTCGACGCGGGCATAACCCGGGCGCACGTCGGTGTAGACGCCGCCCACCGAGCCGGTGTACGGCGCCGTGTAGCCCACGGCCCAGCTGAAAAGCCGCTTGCCGAGCGGAAGGCGGTGCAGGCGGTCCCAGTTGGCCAGCAACTGGCGACCGGGGGAGGGATTGGCGCGTGACACGGGGAGCAGGAAACGGGGTGGTGTCGATGGAGAGAGGCTACCCCATGGGGCGGCAAGTCGCCACTTTCGCGTTGTGGGAGGACCGGGCCAGCCCGGCCAGCCGGAGACGCAGGGGGATTCTGGCCTTCTGTATGTTGGAGCGGGGGCCGATGGGTGGCGGGTCGCAGCCTTCACCCCGTCACGCCACCGGCCGCTGCGGGCAGCGACGCGGCGCCCCGGATGGGCCTGGTTGGAATTCCGGGCGGAACCGGACGGGGCCGCTGCCCAGTTCATTCGGGGGGCGCGCTTCGTGCCCGCCGGCGTGTTTGGCCACCTTAACTGGTTCGTGATGGTCCCCGCACCGCTGCTGCTCTCTTCGGCCCTGGCCACTGCCCGTTGCGATCGTGCGGCCGCCGGCCGCGCGTCGGATGCCCGGGAGTGGCGATGACGTTGCCCGTGCTCCTGGCCGATGCCGGGCGTCTGATCGGCGTCGTCCTGCTGGGGCTGCAGGTGTGGCTGCTGTTCGTGCTGCTGGCTCGGCTGGCCCCAGGCTACTCGCGTCGGCCGCCCATCGCCCCCCGCCGGACACCGCGTACCGACACTACGGTCACGGTCATGGTGACCACGCTCAACGAGGTGAATCGGGTGGGCCCGTGCCTCGACGGGCTCATGCAGCAGGAGGCGCCACTGCTCGAAGTGCTGGTGGTGGACAGCCGGTCTACCGACGGCACCCGCGAGCTCGTGGAGGCGGCGGCACGCAAGGACCCGCGTATTCGCCTGGTGACCGATGACCCGCTGCCGCCGGGGTGGGTGGGCAAGGTGTGGGCGCTCGAGAGCGGCCTGCGCGAGGCGAAGGGGGACTGGGTGCTCGGGATCGACGCCGACACCGTGCCCGCGCCGGGGCTGGTGGGGGCGGTCATCGACGCGGTGGAGCAGGACCGGTACGACGTGGCCAGCTTCTCGCCGCAGTTCCGCGATCAGACGGCGGCCGAGCGCTTCGTGCAGCCGGCGATGCTCACCACGCTCGTGTATCGGTGCGGCGCAGCCGGGGCCACGCAGCCCCCGCCCGATCGGGTGCTGGCCAACGGGCAATGCTTCATCGCGCGTCGTGACCTGCTGCTCGCCAATGGCGGGTACTCCTGCGCCCGCACGTCGTGGTGTGACGACGTCACGCTCGCGCGTCACCTGGCCGCCAACGGTGCACGCGTGGGCTTCCTCGACGGCTCGCAGATCATCCAGGTGCGGTCATATGCCTCCTTGGGCGAAATGTGGCGCGAGTGGGGGCGCAGCTTCGATCTCAAGGACGCCACGCCCATGTGGCGCCGCTGGCTCGACGTGGCGCTGGTGTGGGCGGTGCAGGGGCTGCCGTTGCCCACGCTGCTCGTGCTCGGCGCGCTTCTCGCCACGGGAACAATCGCCCTCACCAATGCCCCCCACGCCATGCTCTGGCGGGCGCTGCTGCTGGTGAACGGGTCGGCGCTGTTCATCCGTCTGTTCATGCTCTGGGCGCTGCGCGGCAGCTATGCCGAGCGCGGCATCAGCTTCTGGTGCTCGTGGCTGGCTGACCTCGCGGCCGCGTGGCGGCTCACGCTGAGTACGGCGCGACGCCCCAAGGCCTGGCGTGGGCGATCGTTCGAATCGCTGCCGGCCTGACGGGCTGCAGTACGGCGCCGTCGGCTGGCTGGACCGGGACGGGCGCATGCGCGATGGACGGCATATGTTCGGGTTTGCGTCGCTCGCCCGGCACCCTCACGGTAATTCGTGCGCGAAATGCACGGGGATTGCGGCGAATGCCGAGAATGCTGGCGGAAACAATGCCGGCTGTATTGCTGTTCGTGCAGAATTGACACGAAAGCGCGTGCATGCGCCTGCTGCCCACGGTTCCATACTCTGCCCGGAGTCTTCGTGAAGCTCATCGTTGCCGTGCTCCGTCCGGAAAAGCTGGCCGACGTGAAACGCGCGCTGTTCCAGGTCGGCGTGACCGGAATGACGCTCTCCCGGGTCAGCGGGCACGGTGGTGAGCGCGACGTGGTACAGCAGTATCGCGGCGAGTCCGTGGTGCTGGAGTTTCACGAAAAGGTGCGCATCGAGATGGCCTGCTCCGAAGAGTTTGTGGAGCGCACCATTCAGGCGATCTGCGACGGCGCGCGCACCGGTGAGGTGGGGGACGGCAAGATCTTCGTGCTGCCGCTCGAGCGCACGGTGCGCATCCGCACCGGCGAGAGCGACAACAACGCGCTGACGGCGGTGAACGCCGACGAGGTCATGCGCCAAACTCAACTCGAAATGCGTGTGCCCACGCGGGAGTCTCGCTGAATGTCGTCACCGAGCATGCTGCTCCCGTTCCTCGCCGCCGCGCAGGCTGATTCGCCCACCGTATCCGCCGGCGACACGGCATGGGTGCTCATCAGCACGGCGCTGGTGCTGCTCATGGTGCCCGGGCTGGCGTTCTTCTACGGCGGCCTCGTGCGCACCAAGAGCGCCCTCAACACCATGCTCATGAGCCTCGGCGCGCTCGGGGTGGTCACGGTCCAGTGGGTCCTCTTCGGGTACAGCCTCGCCTTCGGTCCCGGGTCGTCCTGGATTGGGGGCTTCGAATGGCTGGGATTTGCCGGCGTGACGAGTGCACCCAACCCCACCTACTCGGCGCTGCTGCCGCACCTGCTCTTCGCTGCTTTCCAGGCGATGTTCGCCGGCATCACGGTGGCCCTGTTCTCCGGTGCCGTCATTGACCGCATGCGATTCGTCGCCTACCTGGCGTTTGGCGTCATCTGGACCACCATCATCTATGACCCGCTGGCGCACTGGGTGTGGGGAGACGGGGGGTGGCTCCGCAAGCTCGGCGCCCTGGACTTTGCCGGCGGCACCGTCGTGCACATTTCCGCCGGGACCACGGCGGTGGTGCTGGCGCTGTTCCTTGGCCCCCGCCGGGATTTCAAGCGCCTTCCCAACGTGCCGCACAACGTGCCCTTCGCGCTGCTCGGCGCCGGGTTGCTCTGGTTCGGATGGTTCGGCTTCAACGCCGGGTCGGCGCTGGCGGCCGACGGCATCGCCGCCAATGCCCTCGTCACCACGCACACTGCGGCGGCCTCGGGGATGATTGCGTGGTTGGCACTCGAACTGTTCAAGGGGGGACGCGCGACGGCCGTTGGCGCCGCGACCGGTGCCGTCGTGGGGCTGGTCACCATCACCCCCGCCGCGGGCTTCGTGACGCCCTTGTCGGCGCTGCTCATGGGCGCGCTGGCGGCCCCCTTCTCCTTTGCGGCGCTGCACTACCGCCCCAAGACGCGCCTCGACGATACCCTCGACGTCTTTGCCTGCCACGGTGTGGCCGGCATCATGGGCGCCGTGCTCACGGGCGTCTTTGCGTCGAAGGCCGTGAACCCCGCCGGCGCCGACGGTCTGCTGCACGGTAATCCGTCACTCATTGGCGTGCAGTTGCTGGCGGTTGTGGCCACCATTGCCTTTGCCGCGGTGGCCAGCGTGATCATCCTGTACGCGCTGCAGGCGGTCATGTCACTGCGCGTGCCGGTGGAAGTCGAAGTGCAGGGCATCGACCTCGCGGAACACGGCGAAGAGGCGTACCACGGTGGCGATCTGTCCGACCTGACCGGCCGCAAGACCTCGCTCAGCGACGCCGTGGTGCTTCCGGCCACGGAGTTGGGGCGCGTACCGCGCGTGGCGTAAAGGGCGCCGACCAGGGACTGCACACGAAGGGCCCGCTCGATCCTCGAGCGGGCCCTTCGTGTGCAACGGGGCAGACGCCTTACGACTCGAAGCCGCCCTGCTTCTGCTTGAGCCACGTGAGCGGAATCACGAACAGCGGCGACAGGAACAGCCCGAGCAGGATGTTGATCCAGGTGAGCGCCATGTAGTAGGCGGTCATCCCGAACGAAGCCCAGATGGTGCCAAGGGTGCCGTGTGATTCCACTGTGAGTCTCCGGAGACGAAAGATTGGCGACGTCGAACGTGATGGCGGCGCGCCAGACCACGACAACACTAGTCGAGCCCGGGCGGGCAGGGTAGGGGGCGTGGCCCCCGCCCGGTGGCCAGGTTCGGCGCGGCACCGGTTGACGCCACACCGTCCCCATCGCTTTTGTGCGGAATGGATCGGCAGCAGCAGGAGTTCCCGCGGGACGACCTCCCCCCCGACGATATCGCCCCTGGCGATCTGTTGCACGCCGTGCTCGACGTGGCGTTGCAGGCCGTCGACGGCCCGCTGGTGCTGGCCGTGTCGGGCGGGCGCGACTCCATGGCGCTGCTGCATGCCATGGCCCGGTGGGCACGGCCGCGCATCGCCGCCGTCGCCACCTACGACCACGCCACCGGCGACTACGCCACCGAGGCCGCCAGCCTGGTGGCCGCGCAGGCACGCCGCCTGGGGCTGACGGTGGTGCGCGAGCGGGCGCGGGTGGGGGGACACAGTGAGGAACAATGGCGTGACGCCCGGTGGGCGTTTCTCCGCCGGGTCGCGCAGGGGTTTCGCGCCCGCGTGGCCACCGCGCACACACGCGACGACCAGTTGGAGACTGTCGTCATGCGGGCGCTGCGCGGCAGCGGAGCCCGCGGGCTGGCGGCGCTCGCCGCCACGTCCGATGTGGTGCGCCCCTGGTTGGGCGTGTCGCGGCAGGAGCTTGCTCGCTGGGTGGACAGCGAACGGCTGCCGTACCTCGACGATCCCATGAACGCCTCGCTCCGCTTTCTCCGCGGCCGGGTCCGCCATGAACTGCTCCCTGCGCTGGAGACGGCGTCGCCCGGCTTCGGGGAGGCCATGCTGGCGCTGGGGGAGCAGGCCGCAGCCTGGCGTCGGGAGGTCGAGCAGTATCTCGACGGGTGCGGCCTCGTGCTCGCCAGCGACCGGACGCGGGTCATGGTGCCGGCCCGGATCCTCGAGGGCACAACGGCCGAGGGACGCGCCGTGCTCTGGCCAGCCATCTGCGCCCGCGCCGGCGTCACGCTCGATGCCAACGGAACTCGTGCAGCGGTGCGGTTTACCACCGCAAACCGTTGTGGGGCGCACATCCGGCTCGCCGGCGGGGCCACCATTGCCCGGCGTCGGGACGGGCGGAGCGACATCTTCGAAGTGCGTCGCGCTACCGGTCGCGACTCGGGGTGGCCGGTGTTCTCCGGCTCCGTCGATGCGCTGCCGCCCCGGTTCGGGCGGTGGCGCTTTCGTCGCTTGGGTGTGGAGCCGTTGGCCACGGATGCCTGGTGCATCGGTCTGCCCGCCGGAGCGTCCGTGGCCGTGCGCCCCTGGCAGCCCGGTGATCGCATTCGTACGGCCGGAGCACCAGCAGGGAGACGCGTAACCCGGTACTTTACGGAATTGCGGGTTCCCGTGCTCGATCGTCCCACGTGGCCCGTCATGTTGGCCGCCGGCGAACCGATGTGGGTTCCCGGCGTTTGCCGCGGTCTTGCGGCACCGTCCCGGCCCGGGAGGCCGGAACTGATCTGGTACCGGTGTGAGCGCGAGTTTGACTGAGCATTCTGGAGCACCGCTGTCCGTGGTATCCGTGGATCCCCGTCTCGACGGGCGCGCCGTGCGGCGCATCGTGTACGATGCGGCGGCCATCGATGCGCGTGTGCGCGAGCTGGGCGCTGCCATCACGGATGCCTACCCCGACGGGGAGCTCCTGGTGTTGGGGCTGCTCAAGGGCAGCTTCATCTTCCTGAGCGATCTGGTGCGGCACATTGCCCGTCCGCTGCAGGTGGACTTCCTGGTGGCCTCGTCGTACGGCGATGCCATGGAATCGAGTGGCGTGGTGCGTCTGCTCTACGATCCGGAAACGGAATTGGAAGGCAAACACATTCTTCTCGTCGAGGACATCGTGGACTCCGGCCGTACCCTCAATCGGCTCATCGAGCTGCTGGGGAAGCGGAAGCCCAGGTCCCTGGAGATCTGCGCGCTGTTGCACAAGCACATCGCGACGGAGCTCCACCATCCCACGCGGTTCATCGGGTTCGATGCCCCGCACGAATTTCTGGTCGGGTACGGCTTGGATCACGCCGAGAATTTTCGGCACCTGCCGTACGTGGCCAGCCTGCAGTAAGGCGGTTATCCCATGGCACCAAACATGACGCCCTCGCCAAAGAAGCCCACCAATTGGGGCCGACTGTCCAAGACGATTTCGTTCTGGATCCTCGTCCTCCTCATCCCGGTGGCGTTCCTGTCGTACGGGAACGGCCGTGAAGCGGCCGCGCCGGAAATCGGCTACTCCGATTACCGCCAGCAACTGGCCGCCGGCAACATCAAGCAGGCCACGTTCACCGACAATGTCCTCACGGGGCAGTTCAACCAGGAGGTCCGCGTCTCCAACCGACCGGCCAAGCGGTTTACCGTGCGGCTGGTGCAGGGGTCCGCGCCCAAGGAGCAGGAAGACCTGTACAAGGCGGGGGTAAAGACCGCCACGACGGAGCCACGGGCGAACTTCGGCAGCCTGCTCGTCACCATGCTGCCGTACCTGCTGCTCATCGGCTTCTGGATCTTCCTGTTCCGCCAGATGCAGGCGGGCGGCAACAAGGCCTTCTCGTTCGGCAAGAGCAAGGCGAAGCTGCTCAGCGGCGACACCCCCAAGGTGACGTTTGCCGATGTGGCGGGGGCTGACGAAGCCAAGGTCGAACTGCAGGAGATCATCGAGTTCCTCAAGGATCCCCAGAAGTTCACCAAGCTGGGTGGCCGTCTCCCCAAGGGGGCGCTGCTGGTGGGGCCACCGGGCACGGGCAAGACGCTGCTGGCCAAGGCGGTCGCCGGCGAGGCGGGGCGTCCGTTCTTCAGCATGTCCGGATCCGACTTCGTCGAGATGTTCGTGGGCGTGGGCGCGTCGCGTGTCCGCGATCTCTTCGAACAGGGCAAGGCGCATGCGCCCTGCATCATCTTCATCGACGAAATCGACGCCGTGGGCCGGCACCGCGGCGCCGGCCTCGGCGGCGGTCACGATGAGCGCGAGCAGACGCTCAATCAGCTCCTCGTGGAAATGGACGGCTTCGAGTCCAACGACGGCGTCATTCTCATCGCCGCCACGAACCGCCCCGACGTGCTCGACCCCGCGCTGCTTCGCCCGGGCCGCTTCGACCGCCAGATCGTCGTCGACGCCCCCGACCTGCGTGGCCGCGAGGGCATCCTCAAGGTGCACCTGCGCAACAAGCCCATCGCCGAGGATGTGAGCGTGACCTCGCTCGCGCGCGGGACGCCGGGCATGGCAGGTGCCGATCTCGCCAACCTGGTCAACGAAGGGGCGCTGCTCGCCGCCCGCAAGAATCACGACAAGATCTACATGAGCGATCTCGAGGAAGCGAAGGATCGCGTCATGCTGGGAGCCGAGCGCAAGTCGCTCGTCATGAAGGAGGAGGAGCGACGCCTCACGGCGTTCCACGAGGCCGGTCACGCCGTGTGCGCCATGATGGTCCCGGGCAACGATCCGCTGCACAAGGTCACCATCGTGCCGCGCGGCCGGGCCCTCGGCATCGCCTTCACGCTCCCCGAAGACGACCGCGTCTCCGTGACGCGCGAGCAACTCGAGGCGCGGCTGGTCATGGCGTATGGCGGGCGTGCCGCCGAGGAAATCGTCTTCGGGCACAATCGCGTGACCACCGGGGCGGCCAGCGACATTCAGCAGGCCACCAACATCGCGCGGCGCTACGTCACGCAATGGGGGCTCTCCGACACGATCGGGCCCATCCTCGTGGGGGATAACGAGCAGGAGCTCTTCCTGGGTCGCGAGATCCAGTCGCGCCGTGAGGTCTCAGAGCAGACGGCGCAGCTGGTCGATGGCGAAGTCAAGCGCGTGGCGTTCGAGGCGCACGCGCGGGCCGTGGCCGTGCTCACGGAGCATCGCACGCTCCTCGATGCCGTCGCCCACAGCCTGCTCGAGCGCGAAACGCTCACACGGGACGACATTCTCGTGCTCAAGGAGGGCAAGCCGCTGCCGCCGCGCAGCGGGCCCGACTTCCCCTCGGCACCGGCGCCCCTCGCGCCGCCGCCGGTGGCGGCGCCGCGCCCCATGACGCCGCCGCTGCTGGGCGGCCCTGAGGTGGCCCCGGCGTGATCCACACGCCGGCTTGAACGCTCCCGCCCGGATCCAACTGCCCTCCGCCATCGTCGCCGCAGTCGTGGCGACGATGGTGCTTTTGGGGCTGTACCTGAGCACCGCCGCCCCGGATCTCACGTTCTGGGATGCCACCGAGTTCATGGCGGCGGCGCATACCCTCGGCATCCCGCATCCGCCGGGCACCCCCCTCTGGGTGGTCCTCGGCAACGTCGCTACCCGCCTGTTTGCCAGCGCCGCACCGCCGCGGGCGGTCACGCTGCTGTCCGTGTGGGCGGCAGCGCTTACCGGCGGGCTCACGGCATGGATGATGGCCCGGGCACTGGGGGCGCGCGGCGCCGTGGTGGGTGCCGTCATGGCCGGGACGATGTTCAGCGTGTGGAACAACGCCACGGAAACCGAGGTGTACGCGGTCACCATGCTGGCCAGCGTCGCCATGCTCGCCGCGGGCGAGTTCGCCGGCCGCCACGACAGCAGCGACGGGCAGCGTGCCCGTGGCCGCGCTCTCGTGGCCTTTCTCGCCGGGCTGGCCGTCCCGCTGCATCTCTCGCTGCTGGTCGCCCTCCCCGCCGCGATCGTGCTGGCCTGGCGTGGCGCCCGCCCCACGCGGCGTGAGATGGCCAGCTGGCTGGCCCTATGCCTCCTCGGCCTCTCGGCGGTGTCCCTGTTGCCGCTGCTGTCGGTGCGCAACCCGGCACTCGACAGTGGCAACCCCGAGCACTGGCAGGCGCTGCTCGCGGTGCTTCGGCGCGAGCAGTACCAGGTGGCCGGCTTGTGGCCGCGCCAGGCGCCACTCTGGCTGCAGGTTGCCAATGTCTTCCAGTGGGCCGACTGGCAAGTGGCCTTTGCTGCCCACCCGTTTCCCACGGCGGCCTTCGGTCGAACGGCGCTCAGCCTCTGTTGGGTGTGGCTGGCCGCGCTGGGATTGCGCCGCGTCTGGCACGTGGATGCGCGCCTCGGGCGCGGCTTGGCGGTGCTGCTCACCTCGGCCACGCTCGGTGTGGCCGTGTGGCTCAACCTTCGGGCAGGTCCCACCTTCGGTGTCGGCGTGCTGCCCGATGGCGCGCCGCACGAGGCCCGCGAACGGGACTACTTTTTCGTCCTCGCCTTCTGGGCATGGGGCGTGCTGGCGGCGGCCGGTGTGGCGGCGCTGGCTGCCGGTCTTGCCCGGCGACTGCCGGCACCGGTGGCGCTGCTGCCGTTCGCGCTGGTCCTCGTGCCTGTTCTGGGCAACCGGCCCGTCGCCGACCGCACACGAGAGCCGGTCGCGTCGTTGCCGCGGACGTACGCGCGCCTCCTGCTCGACGCGGTGCCCCCCGGGGGCGTCCTGGTGACCGGCGGCGACAACGACAGCTTTCCTCTCTGGTATCTGCAGCAGGTGGAGGAGTATCGCACGGACGTGGCGGTGGTCACGGTCCCGCTGCTCGGCGCCTCCTGGTACCGCGCGCAGTTGGCAGCGCAGCGGCTGCTGGATGGCCGCGCGGTGACGCCGTGGCCGGGAAGCAGTGCGTCGCTGCGCGGCGTCATGCAGTCTGCCCGCATGGCACGACGGCCAGTGCGGGTGAGCACCCTGCTGGAGGCCTCCGACCGGCGCCGCCTCGATCCGGCCAGTGGGTGGGCGCTGCAGGGACTGGTGTACGCGCCCGACAGCACCGTGCCGGGCGGTCGCACCGCGCTCGACCTGCGGGCACTGCGCGCGAGCCGCGATCTGCTCCCCGTCGGCGCGTTGGATCCACTCCCGGCACACGCCGATCCGGCGGCACACACCGCGCAGGAGCTGCTGCGCTGCACGCAGCTGACCACACGCACCGACACGTTACTTGTGTCGGGGTGCAACGGTGTCTAACCTTATGTGCTATGCCAATTTCCGAGCACGTAACGGCGCTGCGGCCAGAGGCCGTTCGGAACGCGGTGGCGGAGGTGCGTGCGCGCATCCACGACGCGCGTGCGCGCGGCGGGCACGGGCAGGACGTGACGGTGGTCGCGGTCACCAAGACCCACGGGCCGGAAGCGGTTGAAGCGGTGTGGGACGCCGGGATCACCGACGTTGGCGAGAACCGCGTGCAGGAAGCGGAAGGCAAGATGGCGCAGGTCACCGTGCCGGTGCGCTGGCACCTCATTGGTCATCTGCAGCGCAACAAGGCGCGCCACGCGCTGCGCTTTGCGCTCTTCCACGGACTCGACAGTGAGCGACTGGCGGTGGCACTGCACGAGGAAGCGACCGGAGTCGGCGCCACCCTCGATGTCCTGCTGCAGGTGAATGTGAGTGGCGAGGCGAGCAAGAGCGGGGTGCCGGCGCACGAGGTGGTCCTCATCGCCGAGCGGCTGCGTGCGCTCCCGTCGCTGCGGGTGCGCGGGGTCATGACCATGGCGCCGTTCGAGGCCGACGAAGCGTTGCTGCGTGCCGTGTTTTCCGGCGCGCGCGCGGCGCGCGAGGCGGTGCGCGCGGCCGGTCATCCGGCCGAGTGGCTCAGTATGGGGATGTCCGGCGATTACGAAATCGCCGTGGAGGAAGGGGCCACGCATGTGCGCCTCGGCACCGTGCTTTTCGGCAGTCGGACCTGACGCATTCCGGACAGCGAATGACCGACGACAACTTCCAGGGGTTCCGCTTCACGTCGCTCGACGCCCGCCGATACGATTTCGGCAATGCGCTGCGCGGCTACGATCGCGCGCGGGTCGATCAGTTTCGCGACCAGGTCGCGGAAGAGCTCGAACGGTTGGCGCGCGTCAACCAGGAGCTCGAACAGAAGGCGCGCAACCTGTACGAGCAGCTCAAGTCGTTCCGCGAACGTGACAAGGCCCTGAACGAGGCACTGGTCAGCGCCCAGCAGCTGCGCGGCGAGATTCGCGAGCAGGCCGAACGCGAAGCGCAACTCATCGTGCGCGAGGCGCAGCAGGAGGCGGAGCGACAGCTGGCGGGCGTGCGGGAGGAAGTGGCGCGCGCCCAGCAGGAGCTGCAAGGGCTCTGGCGCACGCGGCGGGCCTATGTCACGCAGTTGCGCCATCAGCTCGAGCGGCAGCTGGCCGAACTCACCCCCGTCGAGCAGGAACCCATCCCCGACTTCACGTTGCCGCGCACGGCAGACGGCGACACGGAGTCGGCGGTCGCGCGGGAGCTGCGTCAGTTGCCGCCGCGACACCGGTCGCGCACGCCGTCGTGGCTCGACGCCATCGCGGAGGAGGAGCCGTGAGCGACGGCGCGGGGACATCCTCCGGGCCCGCCTCGCGACCGCTGCTGCCAGACACGCCGGAGCCCCCGGCTGTCGGGTGGTCGCATCCGGCGCTCGGCTTGCACACCCGCGAACGCATCGAGGCCTGTGCACGCGCCATCCGTCAGCGATTCCCGCGACCGGTGGAGGCGGCCATCATCCTCGGCACGGGCCTCGGGGGCCTCGCCGACGAGATGACCATCGAGCAGGTCATCGAGTACGGGCAGCTTCCCACCTTCCCGCTCTCCACTGTCGAGTCGCACACGGGACGCCTGCTGTGCGGCACGCTCGCCGGCAGGACGGTCATGGCCATGCAGGGGCGATTCCACGCGTACGAGGGGTACTCGCTCCAGCAGGTCACCTTCCCGGTGCGCGTGCTGCGCGCCCTGGGCGCCGAGACCCTCATCGTGAGCAACGCCTGCGGTGGCATGCATCCCCTGTGGGCTCCCGGTGATCTCATGCTCATGGCCGATCACATCAACCTGCTGGGTGACAACCCGCTGATCGGCCCCAACGACGAAACGCTCGGGCCGCGCTTTCCTGACATGTCGGAGCCGTACGACTCGGCGCTGCGGCGCCTGGCGCGTGAGGTGGCCGTTGCCGCCGGCATCACGCTGCGCGAGGGCGTCTATGTGGCGGTGCAGGGGCCCAATCTCGAGACGCGCGCCGAGTATCGCTTTCTGCGCGGGATCGGCGCCGATGTGGTGGGCATGAGCACGGTGCCGGAAGTCATCGTGGCCGTGCACGGCGGCATGCGCGTGCTGGGGCTCTCCATCATCACTGATCAGTGTCTCCCCGACGCGCTGAAGCCGGCGAACGTGGCCGACATCATTGCCGTGGCCCGGCGTGCCGAGCCCACGCTGTCCGCCGTGGTGCGCGGCGTGCTGGCACGCCTGTGACCTTCTGCTTCGATCCTCTCCATTGGTGCCCATGACGCAGGACGCCGTGCTGTATCCGCTGCTCCCCGACTCCACCGCCGATGCGCTCGAACGCGGCATTCTCGCGCAATGGGACGACGAGCAGCTGTTTGCCGCGTCGCAGGCCGCGCGCGCCACCGCGAAGCCGTTCGTGTTCTTCGAGGGGCCGCCCACCGCCAACGGCCGCCCGGGCATTCACCACGTGTTCGCGCGCACCATCAAGGACCTCTTCTGCCGCCACCGCGCCATGCAGGGGTTCTACGTGCCGCGCAAGGCCGGTTGGGATACGCACGGCCTCCCCGTGGAGATCGAGGTGGAGAAGGAGCTGCAGCGCGAAGAGGCGGAGCGGCAGGGCGTCGATCCCAGCGAGATCGCCAAGCTCGGCGGCAAGCAGCTCATTGAACAGGTGGGGGTGGCGGAGTTCAACCGCCGCTGCCGCGAAAGCGTGTGGAAGTACCGCGGCGAATGGGAAAAGCTGTCCCATCGTACGGCTTACTGGCTCGACTACGACAATCCCTACGTCACCTACTCGCACGATTTCGTGGAAAGCGTGTGGTGGGCGTTGCGCACCATGCACGACAAGGGGCTGCTCACGCGCGGCCACAAGATCCTGCCGTACTGCGCGCGCTGTGGCACCGCGCTTTCCAGCCACGAGGTCGCGCAGGGGTACGACGAGGTGGAGGATCCGAGCGTGTACGTGGCGCTCGACCTGCTCGACGCCGAGGGCAACGCGCCCGCCACGCGGCGTCGCATCCTGGTGTGGACCACCACGCCGTGGACGCTCGTCTCCAACACCGCGCTCGCCGTGCACCCCGACCTGGTGTATGCGGAGCTGCGCAAGAAGACCGGTGCCGAGTGGACGATCATCCTCGCTGAGGCGCGGGTGCCGGGCGTGCTGGGCGCCGACTGGGCCGATCGCTGGGACGTGGTGGGCTCCATGAAGGGCAGCGCCCTCGCCGGTCGCCGCTACCGTCGTCCGCTCGACTGGGTGCCGTACCCGGAGCAGGGCCGCCACGAGATCATCGTGCCCGAGGAGTTCGTCTCGGCGGAGGACGGTTCGGGGGTCGTGCACATGGCCCCGGCGTTCGGTGCCGACGACTACGCCGCCGGCCAGCGACACGGGCTCGCGTTCGTGCAGCCGGTTGACGCCCGCGGCGAGTTCGTCGAAGGCGTCCCCGAAGTGGCCGGACAGTTCGTCAAGAAGGCGGATGCGCGCATCCTCGAAGTGCTCAAGGAGCGCGACGTGCTCTGGAAGGCCACGACCTTCATGCACGCCTACCCCCATTGCTGGCGCTGCGGCACCCCGTTGCTGTACTACGCGCGCGGGTCGTGGTTCGTGCGTACCACGGCCGTGCGGGAGGCGTTGCTGCAGCGCAACGGCCTGGTGAACTGGAACCCCAGCGAAGTGGGCACCGGCCGCTTCGGGGAGTGGCTGTCGAACAACGTGGACTGGGCCATCTCGCGCGATCGCTACTGGGGGACGCCGCTCCCCGTCTGGGTCAACGACGAGGATCCCGCCGAAATCGAGGTCATCGGCAGCTACGCCGATCTCGCGGCGCGCATCGGACGGCCCCTGCCCGACGACTTCGATCCGCACAAGCCGCATATCGACCAGTACACCTGGCCGGCGAAGAGCGGCACGGGCACCATGCGCCGCGTGCCCGAAGTGATCGACACGTGGTTCGACTCGGGCTCCATGCCCTTCGCCCAGTGGCACTATCCCTTCGAGAACCGCGAGGTGGTGGCGGCGCAGTATCCCGCCGACTTCATCTGCGAAGGGGTCGACCAGACGCGTGGCTGGTTCTACTCGCTGCTCGCCATCGCCACCACGCTGGGTGACGCGCTGCCGCACAACGCGAACGATCAGGCCGCCCCGTATCGTCATGTCGTGGTCAATGACCTGGTGCTCGACGCGAACGGCCAGAAGATGTCCAAGTCGAAGGGCAACGTGGTGAACCCCTGGGACGTCATGGAGCGGCACGGGGCCGACGCCGTGCGCCTGTTCCTCGTGGCGTCCAGTCAGGTGTGGGTGCCGCGCCGCTTCGACGAGAATGCCATTCGCGAAACCGCCGGGCGCTTCCTGCTCACCTTCCGCAATGTCTACAACGGGATCTTCGCGCAGTACGCCAACTTCGGCTGGCAACCCGGTGCCGCCGACCCGCCGGTCGCGGAGCGCCCGGCACTCGATCGCTGGATCCTTTCGCGGCTCACCCGCGTAGAACGCGAGGTGAATCAGCACCTCGACCAGTACGACGCCACGCTGGCGGCCCGTCGGGTCATGCAGTTCATGGACGACGACGTGTCCAAGTGGTATGTCCGGCAGAGTCGGGCCCGCTTCTACGACGTGGACAGCGCCGACAACCGGGCCGCCTTTGCCACGCTGCACGAGGTGCTGGTCGTGACCTGTCGGCTGCTCGCGCCCTTCGCCCCGTTCATCACCGACGCCGTGCACCGCCGTCTCACGGGCACCTCGGTGCATCTCGCGTCGTACACGCGGGACCAGCCGACCCCCGTCGATGAGGCGCTCGAAACGGCCATGGACGACCTGCGCACCCTCGCCGGTCTCGCCCACGCGGCCCGCGACGTCGCCGACGTGAAGGTGCGTCAACCGCTGCCGTCCATGCAGTGTGTCGTGCCGGGCGATGCCACCCTGGTGGCCACCCTCGGCGGGCTGCTGGCATCGGAGTTGAATGTGAAGCAGGTGGAGTTCGTCAGCTCCACCGATGCGCTCGTCTCCCTCGAGGCGAAGGCCAACTTCCGCACGTTGGGCAAGAAGTTCGGCAAGGAGACGCCGCAGGTCGCCGAGGCCGTGACGGGGCTGCCGGTCGACCTGCTGCGCCAGCTGGCGGCCGGAAACCCGGTCACCATCACCGTCGCCAACGCCGAGCGCTTGATTGCCCCGGAGGACGTCGCCATCATCCGGCGCGCGTCGGGGGCGGCGGTGGTGCAGGAAAACGGCGGGTATGGGGTTGCGCTCGATCCCACGATCACGCCGGAACTGCGCGCCGAGGGGCTGGCGCGGGAGGTCATCAGCCGGGTACAGCGGCTCCGCAAGGAATCGCAGCTCGCGGTGAGTGATCGCATCACCCTGGCGGTGGCCGGGGACGAGGAGCTGGAAGGCGCCGTGGCCGCCCATCGCCGCCGCATCGCCGACGAAGTGCTCGCTGTGCGATTGCTGCTCGGGCGAGAGGTGGGATCGCTGTTCTCCGGCCCGGGAGACGGCGCCATGTGGACCGCAACGCAGGCGGGCGACGTCGATGGACGGCCGCTGCAGCTTGCACTCACCAGGGAACAGTCGTGATGGCCGAATCGAAGACCGCGTCGACGAAAGACGCCAAGAAGCCCAAGGCGATGCCCAAGAAGCAGCTGCAACACTTCGAGAAGCGACTGCTCGAGGAGCGCAAGCGCGTGCTCAAGGAGCTCGGCCATCACAGCGATACCCTTGGCCCCAACGGCGAGGCATCGGAGGGGGACAGCAGCGCCTACTCCTTCCACATGGCCGATCAGGGCACCGACGCGATGGAGCGGGAGAAGGCGTTCCTCTTCGCTTCCAAGGAAGGGCGCTTCCTGTGGCACATCGACCAGGCGCTCCGCCGGCTGTACAAGGCGCCGGAGACCTTCGGCAAGTGCCACCAGTGCGGCGAGGACATTGCCTTCGAGCGCCTCGATGCGCTGCCGAATGCCCGGTATTGCATCGCGTGCAAGCAGCGCGAGGAAGACTCCAAGAAGGGATGACGTGAAGGCGATTCTCGCGATTCCCGTGGTGGTCGTCATCGTCCTGCTGGATCAGATCACCAAGTTGGTGGCCGAGGCGACGCTGGCGGCGACGCCTCGGCCGGTCTTCGGCGACTGGTTCCGTTTTGCGCTCGTCTACAATCCGGGTGCGGCCTTCGGGCTGCACCTGGGTCCGTATTCGCGCTGGCTCTTCATGGGCCTCACCGCCGGGGCACTCGTCATCCTGGGTCGGCTGTACCAGCAGACCGAGCAGCACGATTTCCGGCGCGTGCTGGCCATCGCGCTGGTGGCGGCCGGTGCCGTCGGCAACGTGATCGATCGCATTCGCTCCGAGTACGGGGTGGTGGATTTTCTCGATATCGGGTTCGGCGTGCACCGGTGGCCGACCTTCAACATCGCCGACATCGCGGTGAGCAGCGGCGCGTTCCTCCTGGCCCTCGTGCTCTGGCGGGAAGAGCGTCGCGAACTGGCGGCGCAGGCCGCCGCCGGCGAGGCGGCGACGCCCTCGCCCACCAATTCGCGCGACCTCGCTCCGTAATCATGGCGTCCAACACTCGGCCATCGGCCGTTCGCACCGCCGCCGCGCACGTGGCGCTCAGCGACCGCCCCGCCGCGTCCACCACCGTCCTGTTCTGGATCATCGTGGCCGTCACGGTGGCGGCCGACTTCGTCACCAAGGCGCTCGCGGTCGAACATCTGGTACCGCGGCACATGCCGCATCGCATCATCGGCGATGTGGTGCGCTTCACGCTGTCGTACAACCCTGGCGCCGCGTTCGGCATGCATCTGGGCCCCGGCTCGCGGTGGATCTTCGCCGTGCTCAGCATCGTCATCGTCGTCGTGCTGCTGCGGGCCACCAGTGATCTCACGCGCACCTCGCGGCTGGCCGCCCTTGGCGTACCGGTCATCGTGGGTGGCGCCATCGGCAACCTGCTCGATCGCATACGCCTGCGCGAAGGCGTGGTGGACTTCATCGACATCGGGATCGGCACGACGCGCTTCTGGACCTTCAACGTGGCCGACACCGCGGTCACGATTGGGGCGGCGTGCCTGGTCATTGCCCTGTGGCAGGAAGATCAGGCGCTCCTGGCGGCCGCCAAGGCCCAGCCGCAGCCACCCGACGGCCCCTCCGCGTGAGCGCGGAGCGCACCTGTCAGATCACGGTGCCCGACGACGCCGGTGAGCGGCTCGATCTGCTCGTGGCGCGCGGCGCCGGGGTGTCGCGCACGCAGGCCGCGACGCTGATCGCCAACGGCCACGTGCTCGTGAACGGGACGCGGGCCAAGGCCAGCTATCGCACCGAAAAAGGGGATCGCGTGGACGTGGTGGTGCCGCCGCCGCCCGGCCGTGAGATCGTCCCCGAGCAAATCCCGCTCGATATCGTGTTCGAGGACGAGCACCTCCTCGTGGTGAACAAGCCGGCCGGGATGGTCGTGCACCCCGCTCCGGGCAACTGGTCGGGCACCCTGGTGAATGCCCTCGTCGGACGGGGCGAGCCGCTGGCGGAGGGGGGCGGGGAAGACCGGGCAGGATTGGTGCACCGCCTCGACAAGGACACCTCGGGATTGCTGGTCGTGGCGAAAACCGACGCCGCCCACCGCCTCCTCAGTACCGCCCTCGCCGCCCGGCAGGTCACCCGCCGTTACGTGGCGGTCTGTTGGGGGCACCTCAGCGGCGATACCCTTACCGTCGACCAGCCCATCGCGCGGGATCCGCGAGACCGGACCCGCATGGCAATCGTCCCTGGGGGGAAGGCCGCCCGCACGGATTTCGTCCGACTGGCACGCTTCGACAGTGTGGACCTGTTGCGCGCCCACTTGCACAGTGGACGTACCCACCAGATCCGCGTGCACTTGTCGAGTGTGGGACACCCGGTGATCGGCGACGATGTCTACGGCGGGGGTGGCGGGCGCAAGCTGGCCGCCCTACCGCCGCGTCGTCACTTCCTCCACGCCGCGTGGCTGCGCTTCAGGCACCCCATCTCCGGCCACGTGATCGATCTCCGCTCGCCGCTGCCCCCCGACCTGCGCCAGTCGCTGGCCACCCTCAGCGACAGGCCGGAGCTCGCCACGCATCAGGACCCGCTCGATGTCTTCGGATTCTATCGGACCACTGCCGACCCCCCAGCTGCCCAACTCGCCGACGACTGACGCCGCCGAAGGCATGGAGGAGGCTCGCCCGCAGTGGCTGACCGTGACCTCCGGCGACGAGGTCTTCGGGATCCCGGTGGCCCAGGTGCGCGAGGTCGTCCGCCCCGGCGGGGTACGGCCCGTGCCAGGCACCCCGCCGCTGCAGGCCGGCATCGTGAACGTGCGGGGCGCCATCGTCACCGTGCTGGACCTGCAGGCGCTGCGAACCGGAGAGCGTGCCGTTACGCCGGGGTCGATCGTCCTCCTCCAGTACGGCGCCCGGCCGATCGGGCTTGCCGTGGACCGTGTCCTGGATGTGCGCACGGCCGCGCCGGAAGATCCGGACGGCCCCCCTGACGCCACCATCCTCGACGCGGTCGCGCTCTGTGCGCGGCATCTGCATTCAGCCGAGGGGAGAACACGGTGAGCAAGACGGTACTGATCTGCGACGACGCGATCTTCATGCGCACCATGGTGGGGGACATCCTCACCCAGGCGGGATTCGAGGTGGTCGGCGAAGCCGAGACCGGGATCCAGGCCGTGGAGAAGTACAAGCACCTGCGCCCGGACCTCGTCACCATGGACATCGTGATGCCCGACATGGGGGGCATCGATGCCGTGCGTGAGATCACCTCGCACGATCCGCACGCCCGCATCCTCATGTGCAGCGCCATGGGCCAGCAGGCGCTCGTGGTGGAGGCCATCCAGGCGGGCGCAAAGGACTTTGTGGTCAAGCCGTTCCAGCCCAGTCGGGTGCTGGAAGCGGTGAACCGCGTACTCGCCGCCTGACCCGGAGCATCCTGATGGACACGGCGCGCTACGCGGCCCTGTTTCAGGCCGAAGCGCGCGAACATCTGGCGGAGCTCGACGCGGCGCTGCTTGCGCTCGAGGAGGCTGGACGCACCGGGGCGAGCCCGCGCGACACGAGCGAGCTGGTGGCCACGCTCTTCCGCGGGATGCACACGATCAAGGGCATGGCCGGCTCGATGGGCTATGGCACCGTCGAGCGCCTGGCGCACGCTCTCGAATCGCGATGCGAGCCGGTGCGACGTGGCGATGAAGCGGTGCACGCCGATCTGCTGGCGCTGCTCTTCGAGGGCACCGACGTGCTGCGCACCGCGCTCGACGATGTGGCGCGCGGGGGGGAGACGGCGCCCGCAATGGTTGGCGGCCTGCTCGTGCGACTTCGCCCGCCGGTGTCGGTGCCGCTGGCACCCGACCCCACGAAAGACGCGCTGCCCCCGTCGGGGCCGCCCGTCGCCGCCGCCGCCGCTACGATTCGCCACCTCGATGTACTGCTGGTGGACGATTGCCCGCTCAAGGGCGTGCGCGCCATGCTGGTGCTCGCGAAGCTCGCCACGCTCGGGCAGATCCGTGCTACGCATCCGGAACCGCCGCGCTGGCAGGACGAGACGTTCGACGGCCGCTTTCGCATCGTCCTGGCCAGCCACGTCACCGATGAGGCACTCGAGCAGGCGGTGCGCAGCGTCGGCGAAGTGGCACAGGTGCACGTGCGCGTGCCGGCGGGAGCCACGCAGGCGGCGCAGCAGGGGGCACGCGCTGCCGCACCCGCGACGGCACGCACGGTGCGCATCGACGCCAGGCGCCTCGACACCCTGTTGGATCTTGCCGGGGAGCTGGTCATCACCCGCGATCGACTCCTGCGCGCCATCGAGGCCCTCGACCACCCCGATCGCGACGTGCTGCGCGCCGCGCGCGACGCCGCGCGCCTCGTGAGCGCCCTGCAGGACGAAGTGTTGCAGACGCGCCTTCTGCCGGTGGGCCAGGTGTTCGACCGCTTTCCCCGCCTGGTCCGCGACGTGAGTCACGAACTGGGCAAGGAGGTCGCCTTCACCATGGAGGGGCGGGAAATCGAGCTCGATCGGTCGCTGCTGGAGGCCATCGGCGATCCCCTGCTGCACCTGCTGCGAAACGCGCTCGACCACGGCATCGAAGACCCGGCCGCGCGAGTGGCGGCCGGCAAGACGGCTCGTGGTGAGCTCACGCTGCGCGCGGTGCGCGATCGCGCCAGCGTGATCATTCAGGTGCAGGATGACGGACGCGGTATCGACCGGCGCGCGGTGCTGGAACGGGCGAGAGCGCAGGGGCTCGTTGCCGCCGAGGTGCAGCAGCTGGACGACGACGCGCTGTTGCGGATCATCGCGCATCCCGGTTTCTCCACGGCGCGCCGCGTGACGAGCCTCTCGGGACGTGGCGTGGGTGTGGATGTCGTGAACACGCGCGTGCGCGCCCTGGGGGGGCAGCTCGAGCTCGAGACCATTGAGGGCACCGGGACGGTGGTCACGCTGCGCCTGCCGGTCTCGCTCGCCATTGCCCGCGCGCTGCTCGTGGAGGTGGCCGGCTGCGCCTTCGCCCTCCCCGCCATCCATGTCACCGAAGCCACGGAGTATCACGAATCCCTGCGTGGGCATCACACGGAGCGCCCCACCGTTACCATTCGCGACGACCTCGTTCCGCTGGTGGCGCTCGATGAACTCTTCGGGCTCACTCGTTCGTCAACCCCCGAACGCCACGATGGCGCAGCCGGCGATCGGCATCTCGTCATCGTCGATTCCGGCGGTCGCCGCGCAGCGCTGCTGGTCGACACCCTGGTCGCCCAGCAGGACATCGTGGTCAAACCGCTCGACGTGGTGCACGGCGCGGCACCGTGGTTCAGCGGTGCCACCGTGCTTGGCGACGGCAGCCCGGCACTCATCATCGATGTGCCGAGCATCGTGTGACGGTGGCACACGGGGATGCATCTTTCAAGGCGGACGTGATCATGCAGCACAACGACATCAGCCAGGCGCGCGTCGGCGGGTCCTCCGTCGCGACGGCGGCCCCGGGACGCGCCGTGACCACGGCAACGCCCCGTGGCGGTGCCGCGTCGTTGTCGGCGCAACCCGCCACCCCGGTCCGCGCCCTCAAGAGCATTCAGCTCGATGCGCTGCGGGAGATCGCGAACATCGGCGCCGGCCACGCCGCCACCGCCCTCTCGCAGATGACAGGCAGCACCATCATGATCAAGGTGCCCGCCATCACCGTCGCGAGCCTGGAGGAGTTGCCCGCCCAGTTCTCGCCGCACGAGGAGCCTGTCGCGGCCGTCATGATGCACATGCTCGGCGATCTGTCGGGACGCACGTTGCTGGTGTTCCCCCAGCCCACCGTCATGCGGCTGGCCGAGATCATGTTGCGGCGCCCCGTGGGAAGCTCCGTCGCATTCAGTGAGCTCGAGTCCTCGGCCATCAAGGAAACGGGAAACATCCTCAGCGGGGCGTACCTGAATGCCCTCAGCGATTTCCTCGGCATGCTGCTGTTGCCGTCGCCGCCCACCCTCGTGATCGACATGTCGGCCGCGGTGCTCTCCAGCGCCGTCGGCGAATTCGCTCCCGACCCGGATGCGGTCCTGTGCGTGGAGAGCGAGTTCCTGCTGTGCGAGTCCGAGCTCACGCTGCGCGGGTACTTCCTCCTGCTGCCCGATCCGGTGTCGCTGCAGGTCATGTTGCGCGCCATTCGCCTGGCCTGACGGCGAGGCGCGGTCCCATGCAGGCGACTCCTGCCGGCTCCCCCACCGGGCTCTTGCGCGCCCTGGCCGAGCGGATCGATCCGCAGGACCCGGGGGCGTTCAACAACCTCGGCGTGCTGTATCACACCCGCGGGCTGCACGCGGAGGCGGTGGACGCGTTCCTCCGGGCGCTGGCGCTCGATCCGCGTCTGCGGGCCGCCGCGCGCAATCTGGAGATTGCCGCGAGGCAACCGGGGGCGTGCGATGCCCGGCTCGCCGCCGTGGAGGCGTGCATCGCCGACAATCCGCATGACCGCGCGGCACGGCGTGAGCGGGCCCGGCTCGTCCGTCTCCTCGGGCGCACCCACGAGGCCGTGCACCAGCTCGATGCACTGATCGCCGAGGACCCCGACGATGCCGACGCGCTGTTCGAACGCGGCCTCATCGAGCAGCGTGCCGGCGACCTGCGGCGGGCACAGCGATGGTTCGAGCGGGCCGTGAACGCCGGAGCCGTGGGCCATGCCCGGCTCCATCTCGCCGAGGTGCTGTATCAGCGGGGCCAGAACGAACAGGCACTCGCCGGTCTCGATGCGCTGGTGCACGAATTCCCCGACCAGGCCGACGCGCACCTGCTGCGTGGGTTCGTGCTGGGGGACATGGGTCATCACGAGTCGGCCAGCGACGCCGCCCGCCGTGCGGCGGAGCTCAATCCGGCGTTGGAAGCGCTCCAGGGGGATCTCGTCATCGAGGCCACGGAGGCGCATCACGACGCCGGGGCGGTCGGGGTGATGACCGTCGAAGCCGACGGCGCGCTCGCCCGCCACGGGCTGGGCCTCGCCTTCCGGCAGCGCGGGTACTTCCGCGAGGCGCGCGTGGAATTCGAACGGGCGCTGGCCCAGGGCGAGGATGTGCGCCTGGTGCAGCACGCCCTTGCCGAACTCGATCTGCTCGACGGCGACTCGGCGTCGGCCCGTGCGCGGTACGAGCGGCTGCTGGGCATGGAAGAAACCGCGCGTGGGTGGAACGAGCACGGCGTGGCCCTGCATCAGGCCGGGGAGGTCTCCGGTGCGGCCGAGAGCTACCGGCGCGCGCTGCGTATCGATCCTCGCCACGCCCTCGCCTACAACAACCTCGGGGTGGCGCTCGCAGACCGCGGCGAAACACAGGCCGCGCGCGAGGCCTTCCAGCGCGCGGCGGAGCTCGATCCCTCACTGGTGCTGGCTCGGCTCAACCTGGCGCGCTGGTACGCCCGGCACGACGACACCGTGGCCGCACTGGCGCTGCTCCGCGAGTTGGCCGAGTTCCACCCCCGGGAGGCCGACGTGTGGCATGTGCTGGGGCGCGTGCTGGCGCAAACGGCACGCCTCGAGGAGGCACGCTCGGCGTTGGTCAAGGCCATCGAGGCGCGCCCGGCCCATGCGGAGGCGCGCTACGCTCTGGCCTGTGTCCTCGAGCACCTTGGCGACGGCGATGGTGCCGTGCGCGAAACGCAGCGCGCACTTGCGGCGGCCTCGGTGCACAGGGAGGACCGCCTCATGGTGGGAATCGCCTTGCAGCGCGAGTGCCCCGACGCCGTGGGCCCGGTGGATCTGCTGAGCAAGGTGGGCGGTACGCCCCTGGTGGGCGTGGCGATCGGCGACCGCGAGGTCGATGCGCTGCTCCCGGAGCGACCGCAGGACAGGCCCGCGCTGCCAACCGTGGGCGAACGCGCCCGCCGCCACTGCGACGCCGCCGATGACTACGGCGTGCGCGTCCTGCACGGCGAAGCGGTGGAGCGCTATCGCGCCGCGCGTGACCTGTTGGAGACGGTCCTCGACACCGATGCCGACGCGGCCAAGGCATCGGCGTCGTCGGAGGAGCACACTGTCTGGCGCGCGCTTTGGATGCGCGCCGCGCTGGGGGAGGCGCGCTCCGCGTGTCTGCTGGGTCGCGAGGCGGGCGCACTGCCGTTGCTGCGCCGACTGATGCGGCAGGGGAACGAGAGCGCCGACGTCCTCGTGTTGCTGGCGGCCTCGCTCACGGCGTTCGATGCGTCGGCCTATCGCGACGAGGCACGGAGTACGCTGCTCCGTGTCCTGCGGCGTGACGTGAACAGTGCGGCGCTGCTGCATTACGCCGGCGATGTGTCGGTGCGTCTGCGTGACGAACCGCTCGCGCTCGGCTTCTATCGTCGCGCGCTCGCGCACGACCCCACGCGCCCCACCCCGCGGGTGGCGATTGCCCGTCTGCTGCGTGACCGCGGCGATCTGCTTGCCGCACGTCTCGAGCTGGTGGCGGCGCTCGCCGCCGCGCCCGGTTGGCCCGACGCCGTTGTCGAGCTGGCCCGTGTGCATCGCGGCGCCGGCCGTCTGCCGGACGCGCGGACCGCACTGGTGGAGCATCTCATGGCCATACCCACCGACCTCGACGCGCTCGCGCTCCTGGCCGAGGTGTTGCAGGCCGAGGGACGACGGGCCGATGCGCGCGTGGCCGTGGATCGGGTGCTGCGCCACGACGCCGAACATCCGCAGGCCATGTGGATGGACGGCGTGCTGCTCGCCGAACAGTCCCGTCTGCGCGATGCGGTGGATCGCTGGGGTCGCCTCTCGCGGCTCAACGACGCGGAGCCGTGGAGCAGCCGCGCGCGCGCCGCGCTCGCGCGCAGTCCCCGCAGCACGGTGCCGACCGATTCCGAGGCGTTCGACATGTTCATCTTCGATGAGGCACGTGTCGGGCCGGTGCGGCGCGCCTCGCCCCCGGCGGTGCCGGTCATCGCGGCATTCGTGGCCTGAGGCGACATATGGCGCTCGAAGGACGACTCCGCGATCTGGCACTGACCGAGGTCCTGCAACTGCTGGCCCTGGGGCGAAAGACCGGTGTGCTGCATTGTGACGCACCGCTGCAGGGGCGCCGCGCGCAGTTGGCCTTCGAGGCCGGTGCGATCGTGGACGCCGAGGTGGTGGGAGCCGACCGCGTGCACGAGCTGGCCGCGCCGCGGCGCCGGGAGAGCGATCGCGCGGCCATGGAAGCGGCCGTGCAGGACGTGCTGCTCTGGCGCGACGGCACCTTCCGCTTCGCGCCCGCCCAACGGCCAGCGCACGCCAGCGCGGTCCGCCTCACGGTGGAGCCGCTGCTCATGGAAGCCGCCATGCGCGCCGAGGTGTGGCAGCACATCGAGGCCCGGGTGCCGCATGCGCGCGTCATTCCGGCATTCGTCGAGGTGGAACCGCAGCAGCTGCCGTTGCTGCGCCTGACGCCGCCCCAATGGGACATCCTCACGCGCGTCGATGGGCAGCGCGACCTCATGTCGCTGGCCGCCGTCATGCAGCGGGACGTCACGGATGTGGCCCTCCTCGTGCACGACCTGCTGGGGGCCGGGCTGCTCACGCTGCGCGAAGGTCAGACGGCGCCGCGGCGCAATCCCACGCCGCCGGCGATGGCGAGTATCCCCACCACCGCCGAGCAGCCCTCCCCCCCGCTCGTCTCCTCGCCGCCGGCCTCCACCGCGGCGGTGCCGACTCCCGTGCCGGTGACCGCGGAACTCTGGGTACCATCGGGCTCCTACATGGCCACCGTGGGGCCCGCGGAACCGGACGAAGACTCGCTCTTCGACCCGGTGGCACATGGCGTACTCAGTTCCGAAGGGCTGCCGCTGGCCGCTGCCCCGAGGCGGGCCGGCGGCATGACGTCGGTGGCGGTTGCGCCAGCGCCCGTTGAACCGTCCTTCCCGCAAGAGCAGCCGCCGGACGGCGCTCCGGTGCCTACCGACGGGCAGATCGGCCGTGCGCTGTGCCAGCAGGGAGATGCGCTGGCACGCGCCGGGGATTTGCGTGGGGCGATGGCGCACTGGAATGCCGCCCTGCAGTCGCCGGAACCGCCGCCCAACGCCGATCAGGTGCGTGAGGCCATCGGGCTGGCCGCTCGATTGCACGCGTTGTTGCACCCGTAGGGTACGGGGGCGATGGCGCACCGTCCACGGAGAGGACGCGCCGGTGCCTGCACCGGCGTGCGGCGACGAAGAGGAGCGGGCACATGCCCATTGTCGATCACGCCACGCGGCTGATCACCTGCAAGCTGGTCTATTACGGCCCCGGTCGGTCGGGAAAGACGACGAATCTCACCTACCTGCATTCGGCGCTGCCGAGCGGGCAGGTGGGATCGCTCACGTCGCTCGCCACGCGTCGTGATCGCACCCTCTTCTTCGATTATCTGCCGGTAGACCTCGGTACCGTGGGCGCGTACAAGGTGCGCTTCCAGTTGTATACCGTGCCCGGTCAGCCGTACTACAAGGCCATCCGGCAGCTGGTACTGCAGGGCGCCGACGGCGTCGCGTTCGTGGCCGACAGTCAGCGGCACCGGTGGGACGACAACATCGAAAGCCTGCAGGACATGCACGCGAACCTGGCCGAACACGGCGTGGACGCCCGGGCGCTGCCCATCGTGCTCCAGTACAACAAGCAGGACCTGCCGCCGTCGCTCGCGACCAGTGTGGCCGAGCTGTCGGCGGCGATCAACTTCCGCGCCGTCCCCGAATACGCGGCCGATGCGCTGAACGGCGTGGGGGTGTTCGACACGCTGCGGGCGCTGGGGCGCACCGTGTTGCGGCGGCTGGGCGCGGAAGACGGGACCGCGGCCGGTCAGCGGGCCAACGCGGCCTTCCGCACACCGGTGTATGCGCCCGCACTGGAAGCCCCGATGGTGCAGGGGGTCCTCACTGGCGCCGGAGTCGCCGCGTGACCAGCAGCATGGATCGCTCCCTGCGATTCGACACATATGTGGTGGGCGCCTCGAACCGGTTGGCTGTCTCGGCGGCTCGCGCGGTGGCGGACGCCCCCGGGCAGGCCTACAACCCGCTCTTCATCTACGGGGGGTCGGGGCTTGGCAAGACGCATCTCGTCGCGGCCATCGCCCATCGTGTCCGCGAGGTGCAACCGGCGCTCCGTGTGCGCTGCTCGTCGGGTGAAGAAGTCGCCGAACTGCTGCACCGCGCCGTGGCATCGGGACAGCCGCAGCTGTTGCTCGAGCCATTCGCGCAGACGGATCTGCTCATCCTCGATGATGTGCAGTTCCTGACCGGTCAGCAGGAGACGCAGAGTGAACTGCGGCGGCTGCTCAACGTGCTGCTCGGCGGTGGCCAGCAGCTGGTCCTCACGAGCGATCGCCAGCCATCGGAGATCCCCGATGTCGACCAGCGCCTCCTCTCGCGGCTGTCGGGCGGGCTCGTGGTGGATGTGGGGGCGCCCGACTTCGAAATGCGTCTCGCCATTCTTCGCAATGTCGTGGCAGACCGCTCCCTCTCCTTCGCCGATGGGGTGCTCGACGAGGTGGCGCGCCTCCCGTTCGGCAACGTGCGGGAGCTCAAGGGAGCGCTCAACAAGCTCACGGCCTACCAGCAGCTGGATGGCCGACCGGTCGCCTCCGACGAAGTGCGCGCCGTGCTTGGCGTGCATGCGGCACCCACCGCCCCGTCCACCCCCGAGCGCATTCGGGCCATCATTCCCAGCGGCGCGGACTATGAGGGCTTCCTGGCCGATGTGCTGATGGAAGTGGAAACGCGTGTCGAACCCTGGCGCGTGCGCATTGGCGAGGCCATCGGCACCTATCGCGCCGACGGCTGGAACGTGGGGGTCCTCGAGCGGGCGTTGCAGGCGCCCCAGCCCATTGATGCCGAGGGGTTGCTGCGCGCCTATGCCGCCGCCGTCGATCATCTGCGTGGCCTCGAGGTGCAGGCGGTCGCCATCGCGCCGGGGTTGCGTGGTCATGGCGCCTTTCGCAACGTGGAGGCCATTCCGGCCGCCGAGCAGCTGCTGCAGCACACCATTGCCGCCGCGTTGCCGCTGCCGCCGCCCTCACCGGGTTTCACCCGGGCCGCCATTCAGGTGGGAGCCGAAAACCAGCTGGCCGTGCGCGCCATCGATGCGGTCATCGACGCGCCGGGCGCCGGCTACAATCCGCTGTTCCTGCACGGGCCCGCCGGCAGCGGCAAGACGCACTGCGCGCACGCCATTGGCAACGCGGTGAAGGCCCGGTGGCCGGGCAAACAGGTAGCGTGCCTGCCGGCGCGGCAGTTCGTCGAGGAATACATCGCCGCGATGCAGGAGGGCGGCGTGGAGCGTTGGCGGGTGCGCTACCGGCACGCCGATGTCCTCATTCTCGACGACGTGCAGGAGCTGGAAGGGAAGGAGCGCACGCAGGACGAGCTGTTCCACCTCTTCAACCTGCTGGTGGGCCGCGGGGGGCAGGTCGTGCTCACCAGCTCCCGCCCGCCCAAGGAGATGCTCGGGCTGGCGGACCGGCTGCGATCGCGCTTCGAAGGCGGGCTCGTGGTCCTGCTCGCGGCGCGCGAGCGACTGCGCCTCGACCAGTTGGCCGGCCTCGAACCCGGAGAGCGCGACCGGTTCTTCGAAGACGGGGAGAAGACCATGTGGCGCTGGCCGGAGCTCGGCGGTCGCCTCATCGAGGAGTACCGGTAATGGCCATTCACGGCAACCTGAGCGAGGCCAGTCTCGCCGACGTCCTCCAGCTCCTCTCCCTGGGGCAGAAGACGGGGTGCCTCAGCATCGCGCGCGATGGGAGCTTCGGCACCGTCCACTTCGCCGACGGGCGCGTGGTGTACGCCTCCATCGTCAATCGGCGCGACCGCCTGGGTGATCGGCTCGTGCGCCTCGGTGCCGTTGCCCCCGACGAACTCGCGCGGCTCGCCGCCCAGCGGCAGGTGCAGGACGACCGCGATCTGGCCAAGGCGCTGCTCGCCACCGAGCTGGTGGATCATGACCTGTTGGGGCAGCTGTTCCGGACGCAGGTCGAGGAAGTGGTCTACCACCTCTTTGGCTGGACGCAGGGCACCTTCACCTTCGAGCCCGACGACGACACGTCGCCTGAGGCGCCCCTCGTCTCCATCAGTGCCGACGCCCTGCTGCTGGAAGGGGCGCGCCGCATCGACGAATGGTCGCTGATCGAAAAGAAGATTCCGTCCTTCGACCTCATCTTCGAGGTCGACCGCTCGCGTGTCAGCGCGCACGAGGCGTCGCTCTCGCCGGCGCAGGAGCGCCTTGCCGCCCTGCTCGACGGAACGCACGACGTCCACGCGCTCATCGAACGCTCCGGCCTGAGTGAGTTCGATGTGGGCAAGGCGCTGTACGGACTCGTGACCACCGGCTATGCGCAGCGGGTGGGGCGCAGCTCGGCCCGTCGCCAACCGCCCCCCGAGAGCCGCGTGGCCGAACATCGCAACCTCGGTATCGCGTTCTATCGCACCGGCATGCTCGATGAGGCGTCGCGCGAGTTTCGCCGCGTCCTCGAGCTGCGCGAGTCCGATGGCATCTCCCGCTTTCACCTGGGGCTGGTGCACGCCCGCCGCGGGGAATGGGCCGACGCGGCGTCCACGTTCGCGCGGGCGGCCCAGGAGCCGGAGGCACCGTCGGCGGTGTGGCACAACCTGGCCTTCGCCCTCGAGCAGACCGGTGACCGCGCCGGCGCCTCGCGCGCCCTCGACGAGGCGGTGCGTCGTGCCGGGTCGCTCCCCGACCCGCGGCTCGCCCTGTCCCGGGCCGACATGGCGCTGCGTGACGGCGATCTCGCCGCCGCCGAAGTGTTGCTGGCGACCGCGCGAGCCCAGTGGGGCGCTCGCCAGCCCTCGGCCGCGTGGTTCCACACCGCCGGTCTGGCCGCGGCGCTTGCCGGCGACAGTCGCCGGGCGGTCGCCCTGCTTGAGGAAGGGCTGGCGGTGTACCCGCACGCCGTGCCGCTGCACAACAACCTCGCGGTGGTGCACGAGCGGCGCGGCAGCTACGAACTGGCCGCGCGGACGCTCGAACACGCGCTGCTGGAGGACGCCAACTGTCCGCACCTGCACAAGAACCTGGGCGACTACCTCTACCGCGCGCAGCGCTACGACGAGGCATGCGACGCGTTCGTCCGGGTGGTGCGCCTGGCGCCGTTGCACGGCCCCGATGTGTACCTCAAGCTGGGGAACATTCACTACCGGCGAGGGGCGCTCGACGACGCCCGTCTGGCGTGGGAGCAGGCGCTGGCGCTCGAGCCCGGCAATCGGATCGTCATGGCCAATCTGGCAGCCATGCTGCCGGCGGCCGACCAGGTCTTCCCCGAGCCGTCCGCCACGCCGTCCGTCGTGAACGAGGCGGTGCTGGCCGCGCACGGAGCGGACGCATGAACGTGCTCGCGGCGCCCGTCGTGGTTGGCATCGCCGACATCGAGGTGGGGCAGGGCGAGCTCACGCTCGTCACCACCGGCCTGGGCAGCTGCGTCGCCGTGGCCCTGTACGACGCCACCGACCGGGTGGGCGCGCTGGCGCATGTGCTCCTGCCGCACGCGGCCCTGTCATCCCGTCCCCCGCGACCCGGCAAGTTTCCGTCCACGGCCGTGCCGGCCATGCTGGAGCGCATGCGTGCCTGCGGTGCGCGCGGCGAGATCAAGGCGCGGCTCATTGGTGGTGCCTCCATGTTCGGCCCGCTCCTCCCGGCCGGGGCCATGGGACTCGGCGTGCGCAACGTGAAGGCGGCGCGCCAGGCGTGCGCCGCGCACGACGTGCCCATCGTGGGGGAGGCAGTGGGGGGCGCCATGGGGCGTTCGCTGACCTTCGACGTGGCCACCGGCCGCATCGTCGTGCGCAGCGTGCGGGGCGACGATGTCGAGCTCTGACCAGCCGGTCGGCCCCGCGGGCCCGCGGGGCACGCGTCCGACGCGCGTGCTCGTCGTCGACGACAGCGCCTTCATGCGGAAGCTCGTGAGTGAAGTGGTGGAGTCCACAGGCGAGTTCACCGTGGTCGGCACGGCCCGGGACGGCCGGGATGCCGTACGGCAGGTCGCGGCGCTCGACCCGGATATCGTCACGCTCGACGTCGACATGCCGGCCTTGAACGGCCTCGCGGCGCTCGAGTTCATCATGCGCGATCATCCACGCCCGGTGGTGATGCTGAGTGCCGGCGGCACCGACGGCGGCGCCGACGCCACGCTGCGCGCCCTCGAACGGGGGGCCGTGGATTTCGTGCGCAAACCGTCGGGGGCCATCAGCCTCGATCTCGACACGGTACGCGATCATCTCCTGCAGGCGCTGCGCGCCAGCGTTGAGGTGCAGGTGGCCGCGCACCCGGTGCTGACGGCGGGGCAGCTGCCCGTACCGCCGCGCGCGGTCCCACGGCAGGTGCCGCTGGCCGGTGCGCCCTCGCGGGTGGTGTGCATCGCGGCCTCGACCGGGGGACCGGCAGCGCTCTCGCAGCTGCTCCCGGCCTTGCCTGCGTGGCCCGACACGGCGGTGCTCGTGGTGCAGCACATGCCGCCGGGCTTTACCGCCAGCCTGGCCAGGCGGCTCGACGCCGCGTCGGCGCTCACGGTACACGAGGCCGGTGACAGCGAACCGCTGCGGGCCGGGCACGCCTACATCGCGCCGGGCGGGCGGCACGTGCGGCTGCAGGGGCCACGCGAAGTGCCGCACCTGCGGCTGGGTGACGATCCGGCGCAATGGGGAGTACGCCCCGCCGCCGATCCCCTGTTCGTGTCGGTCGCCCAGGTGTACGGCTCCCAGACGGTCGCCGTGGTGCTCACCGGGATGGGGTGCGACGCTGCCGAAGGGGCGCGGGCCATTCGCGCCGCAGGCGGGCGCGTGGTCGTGCAGGACCGCGTCACCTCCGTGGTGCCGGGGATGCCGGAAGCGGCACTGCGGGCCAGCGGCGCCGACGCGGTCGTCCCGCTCAACGAACTGGCCTCCGTCATCGCGGCGCAGGTTGGCGCGCTCGCGCGTCGCCCGGCGCTGCGGGAATCGGCATGAAGCGCCCCGCGTGACGACGATGTTCCGCTCGGTCATCGCCACCACCGCGCGCCATCGTGCCCGACCCGTCGTCGAGCGCAGCACCGTCGTGATGGCCCAGCACGGCCCGTTTCGCCTGGCCATCCCGGTGGAGTGCGTGCTGCGCGTCGAGCGAGCCACCACCGCCTCCGCGCTTGTCCCGTTCGGCGGCACGCTGCTTCCCGTGCACGCCCTCGCCATTGGCGAGGAGGCCGGTGGGGGACACACTCGCCGTCCAGATGATCGGCTGCTCCTTCTGCGGGCCCATGCCGCGGCACCGCCGCATCTGGCCGGTCTCGTGCACGCCGTGCTCGACGTGGTCGCCGTGGAAACGGCGCTCGTGCGGCCACGCGCAATGCTCGGGGAGGAGGTCCCCGCGCATCCGGCCGTTTGCGGTATGTTCACTCGCATGGATTCCCCTGTCTGGGTCATCGATCCCGCCCGCTTCCCACAGCCCGCATGAATGGGATGTCACCTGCCGCGCCCGATCGTGCGGCCGCGGCGCCAACGGCCGCCGAACTGGACACGCAACTGCAGCAGTTGCAGGCCGCGCTCACTGAGGCGGCGGGGCGCCACGCGGCAAGCCCGCTGGACGCGGCCGAACGGGAGGCGCTCAAGCAGCAGATCATTGCCCTCTTCCGTGAAGCCGATGCGGCGCTGCACCGGGCCAGCGCGCGCAAGGAGGCGGTGAAGCGGCTGGCCGAGCAGTGGAAGCAGTTCGAGGGACGCCCCCAGGTGCGCACGGCGACGCCCGGGTCATCGGCCCGGGTCGATCATCTCGGGGCCTCCACCTTCGTCGAGAAGGGATGGTCGAGACTGTCGCTGCTCGAACTCGAGGGGGCCGAGGCGGCCTTTCGCCGGGCACTCGAGCTGGCCCCCGGCCATGTGGAGGCGGAGACCCTGCTGTCGTGGGCGCTCATGCTGCGTGACGCGCATGACGAGGCAATGCAGGTGCTGCGGGGCGTCCTGCAGCGCGAACCGCAGTATCCGTTGGCGCACGTGAACGTCGGCTACATTTGCCTCCGCAAGGGGATTCATGGCGAGGCCATCGAGCACCTGACGTCGGTCATTCGTGCCGATCTCGATCGCCGCGCCGTACTCTACGCGCACCTGTACCTCGGCATGGCCTATCGCGAGCGCGAGATGTACGACGATGCCGAGGGATTCTTCCGCAAGGCACTTGAACTCGGACCCAACCTGCTCCAGGCGTGGTACGAACTGGGCAGGTGCTACTGGTTCGCTGGCCGGCATGGCGATGCGTGCCTGGCGTGGAAAACCGGAAGCAAGGCCAACAAGTTCAGTCCATGGGGCAAACGCTGCGCGGAAGTGCTGGACATGGTGGAGCAGGGGGGAACGCCGCCGCGCGACGGGTGAGCGGGCATCCGCTGCGGCGCCGGCTGGCGGCGGCGGTCCTGCGCCTGACGGTCCTGTCGGCGGTCCTGTTCCGTTCCTCGGCGTTGGCGCAGGGAGGGCCGCGCGACCCTGGCGTGCGGCTCGATGCGGGGCGCTTCACCATCGTGGCCGAGCGGGAGGACGAACGTCTGGCCCGCGCACTGCTGGCCGAGGCGCAGCGGCGCGACACGTTCCCCGGGTTGCCGCGGCCTCGGCAGCAGGTACTCATCGCCATCGCCCCCGACGCGGCCCGACTGCGGGCCTGGGTCGGTCCCCACGCGCCCGAATGGGGCGCCGCCTTTGCGTTCCCGGACCAGCGCCGGATTGTCATGCAAGGCCGCGGGGCAGGCTCCGATGCCGGTGATCCGCGTGTGGTGCTGCGTCACGAACTGGCCCATCTCGCCCTGCACGAGGCGTTGGGGCCGCTGCCCCCACGCTGGTTCGACGAGGGCTATGCCAGCTTCGCCGCCGGGGAGTGGACGCGCGAACAGGCTTTCGAGACCTCGCTCGGCATGGTGTGGCGAACCCTGCCTACGCTCGAGGCCCTCGAGCGCGGCTTTGTCCGTGGCGGCATGGAAGCGTCGTGGAGCTATGCCATGGCGCACCGCGTGGTGAGCGAGCTGGACGCACTGGGCGGCGACGCCGGCCTCGGCAACTTCCTGACGTACTGGAAACAGAGCGGCTCGTTCGAGCGGGCGGTGCGCACCGCGTACGGCATGACCGGCGAGGCGTTCGAGAACCACTGGCGCGCGCAAACGCGCACGCGCTACGGCGCCCTCGCCTTCGTGACGAACGTCTCGGCCGCCGTCGGGCTGTTTTCGCTGGTGCTCGTGCCGCTGTTCATGATCCGCCGGCGCCGCGATCGCCGGAAGCTGGAGGCCATGCGCGCCGCCGACGCGCTGCAGGAGGCGGCCGCGCGGGAAAGTGCGCTGCAGGCCATCCTCGACGGCGGCGTGTCGGAGGCGGAGTCCCGGGTGACGCCGTGAGCCACGGCTGGGTTGTGGGGCAACCCCCGCCGCCGGGGCACGGCTCGCTGCCGTCCCTTGTGGCGCCTCCCGCTGCGCCCTAATCTCCCCGGTATGACCACGAACGACACCTCGCGCTCGCGCCCCCTGCTGTACTGGGGCCTGGCTGCCGCCTCGCTTCTGTTCGGTTACGTCGACCTTGCCCGCGGTGGCGAAACCGTTGCGCCGATCCTGCTGGTGCTGGGATATGTGGTCCTGGTGCCGCTGGCGATCCTGAAGGGGTGAGATCGCCGCACGGATGTTCCACTTTGTGGCAGGGACAAGATCCCGCCCAACGTGACAATCCGGTTAAAGTTCTGCCTTCCCGGGAACAGCGCCCCACCCTTGATGTAGTTTGGCTACAGCAAGCGGTCGCGACGGGGCGTAAAGCGGGCGAATAGCTCAGCTGGTTAGAGCACCTGTCTTACACACAGGGGGTCGGGGGTTCGAATCCCTCTTCGCCCATCCCACCAAGACCGACGGCCGCAGCTTGCCGGCGGATCGCGGCGGCCGCAGTTTCTTCGACTTACCCCCAGACCCGCGTGGCTTCGCACAGTCAACGGGTTGCGACATCCCCCCGGGGTTCCCGGGTCCACGGCTCAGGTGCGGAGGTTACGACATTGATGTCACGGCATTTCCAGGCGATCGCAGGGATTGGTTTGGCCCTCGGTGGCACCCTCGTGCCCTCGACGGCTTCGGCCCAGTACAACCGGGTCCCCGATCCGAACGCGAAGCGCGTCATGGTTGCGGTGTTCCGCAGCGGCGACAAGGGCCTGGGGGTGCAGGCCGCCGACGCGGTGCGCTCGCGCATGGGGAGCGAGTTCCCGTTCAAGCAGGTGTATGTGCTGCCCAAGCAGGACATCACCGCCACGCTCGAGGCGTCCGGGTTCCCCGTTACCGAGGCGCTCGAACCGCATGACCAGAAGGCGCTGGCAACCCTGCTGCGCGCCGACGAATACATCACCGGCATCGCCTCCAAGACGCCCACGGGCGTCAAGGTCGAGGCGTACCTGGTGCTCGCCCGCGACAACGCGCTCGTGCAGCCGCTCGGCACTTACGACGTGAAGGGTATGGGCGACGCGTCGAGCGGTATCGCCAAGGAGCTCAAGGAAGCGCGCAAGCAGCTCGAGTTCGAGCAGAAGTGCATCAACGCGGCGCGGCAGCAGCAGTACGATGCGGCCATCGCGGCAGCCAAGGAGGGCATTGCGGCCTATCCCAAGGCCACCCTGGCGCGCATCTGCTGGGCCAACGTGCTCGTCACGCAAAAGGCACCCGCGGCCCAGCAGCTGGAGCTGGCCAAGGAGATCGTGAACCTCGATCCCAAGAGCCGTCCGGGCCTTGCCATTCTCGCTCAGAGCTATCGCGACACCAACCAGGGCGACTCGGCCGTCGTGACGCTCACGCGTCTGTTGGCCACCGACCCCAAGAATCCGCGCCTCCAGAAGGACGTGGTGGAAGCCATTGCCGCCCTGGCCAACCCGGCGGTCGCCAAGCCCGTGATCGACGAAGCGGTGCAGGCCAACCCGGGCGACCCGGAGCTGCTCAAGCTGCGCTGGCTCATCCTGCTCTCCACCAAGGACTACAAGCAGGCGTTCGAACAGGGTGACGAGCTCATCAAGCTCGACACGGCCTTCGCGGACACGACCTACTTCATCCGGACCGCCCGTGCCTACGCCGCCGACAGCCAGTTCCAGAAGGCGGCGGAGACGGCCTCGAAGGGCATCGCGAAGTTCCCCGCCAACGGCTCGCTCGTCTACGAGCAGATCGTGGGGCTGCGTGCCGCCGGCCAGAACCAGCAGGCCCTCGAAGCGCTCGACAAGGCGCTGGCCGCCAAGATGCCGGTCGAGAACGCCCAGACGCTGCGCATCACGCTGCTGAAGGACCTGGGCAAGGGTGACGAAGTACTGCCCGCCATCAAGGCGGCCATCGCCGCGGGCGATACCACCACGAACCTGCGCCTGCTCGCCCTCCAGGCAGCCAATGACGCCTACAAGAAGGCCGCGGCGTCCAAGTCGACCGAGGACTTCACCGCCGCGGTGGACGTGCTCAAGTACGCCGACTCGGTCGCGCCCAACAACCTGAAGGCGCAGTCGC
This sequence comes from Gemmatimonas sp., assembly GCF_021298855.1. Taxonomy (GTDB): domain Bacteria; phylum Gemmatimonadota; class Gemmatimonadetes; order Gemmatimonadales; family Gemmatimonadaceae; genus Gemmatimonas. The sequence continues at coordinate 134,153 of NZ_JAJTHI010000020.1, read as the reverse complement.
AGTTCCTGTTGGGGGCCACGTACGTGGCGTTCGGCCAGGCCAAGCTCACGGCCGCGCAGCAGAGCAAGCAGTGTGCGCCGGCCAAGGAAGCCAAGGATCTCTTCGTCGAAGCGCAGATTCTGCTGCCGAGAGGTGGCTCGTTCTCGCCCGATGCCATGCGGCAGCTCATGGGCGCCGTCATGCAGCTCGATCCGTACGCCGACCAGCTCATCAAGGCGATCTGCAAGTAACCGCAGCGCACGCAGTACCCGCGGGCCCGCCGTCCTCGTGACGGCGGGCCCGCAGACGTTTTGCCCCGGTCGGGAAGGGGGCAACCGAGGGGCATCACATCCGTGCGGATGCACGGGTAATGCACATTGTTGCGCCTGTCATCGTCTGTTGACGCTGCTGTCCGCATCTCACTATCATGCCCCGTTGCGACGCCCCTCCACGCGCCACCGTGGCGCCTCTGCCGCTCTCATGAAGCGCCTGTTCGTCTGCCCCATCTGCGCGTGAGCCCCTTCCGTACGCTGACCGCCAGCCGCGTCGGCGCGTATCACGTGCCCGTGCTCCTGCCGGAAATCGTGGCGCTGCTTGCCGGCGCCTCCACGGTGCTCGATTGCACGCTCGGGGGCGGCGGGCACTCCGCGGCGTTTCTCGAACGAGGGATGCGCGTCACCGGCGTCGATCGTGATCCGCGTGCCCTCGCGGCCGCGCGCGAGCGCCTCGCCGAGTTCGAGCGCTCCGGGCAGTTTCGCGCACTCCTTGGCAACTACGCCGACGTGAGCGGAGCAGGGCTGGCCTATTCCGAGCGGTTCGATGGCATTCTGCTCGACCTCGGCGTGTCGTCGCATCAGTTCGACGATCTGACGCGGGGATTCACGTTTCGTGAAGGCGCGCCCCTCGACATGCGCATGGGCACCGATGCCGATCTCGACGCCGCCGAGTTGCTCAACTCCATCGACGAGGTCGACCTGTCGGCGCTGCTGCGCGCCTACGCGGACGAACCACGAGCCGCGCGACTGGCGCGGGAGATCATCCGGCGCCGAGAACGACGGCCCTTGGCCACGGCCGATGATCTGGTCGATGCCATTCGCGCCGTGCTGGGGCCGCGCAGTGGCGCGCCCGATTTCGCCCGCATCTTTCAGGCGGTGCGCATCGCCGTCAATGACGAGCTGGACGGCCTGGAGCGCGCACTGCCGGCGCTGCGTGACCGCCTCACGCCCGGCGGGGTGCTGGCGATCATCTCGTATCACAGCGGCGAAGACCGGCTCGTGAAGAACGCGTTTCGTGAGTGGAGTACCGCCTGCGTCTGCCCGCCGAAGCAGATGGTCTGTACCTGCCGCGGGGCACCGCTAGGCGAAACGCTCACCAAGCGCCCCATCAATGCCGGCGAGGCCGAAGTGGAGGCCAACTCGCGGGCGCGCAGCGCCCGACTGCGCGCGTGGAGGCGCGCGCCGTGATGGCCACCGCCACGCGCCGACGTCGCACGCCCCTCAAGGGGCGCGCCGTGGTGGCACTGGGACTCGCCCTGTTTCTGGCGGTCTCGACCACCGTGGTGTGGCGACGCTCCACGGGGGTGCGCACGCTCACGCGGATCCAGCGGTTGCAGGAGGAGCGGCGCTCGCTCATGGCGCAGGAGAAGTATCTCGAGAGTCAGCTGCGTCGCGCCACGAGCCGGCGCACCGTGGTGCAGGAAGCGCAGCGTCGCTTGGGCATGGTCCGCCCCGGCGAGGCGCAGACACGATTCATCGCGCTGCCCGTGGCCGCCGACCGGCGTGTCACCGATGTCGAAATCATCGACAGCGTACCGCCGCAATGATCGGTCCGTTCTCGGGGCGAAGCGATGCGCGTCCCGCCCCCTCCGTTCCCGGTTCGCGGGCGCCGCTGGCGGGGGCCGCCGCCGATGGCGAATCGCAGGGCCCGGCCATCAGCCACGCCCGGGCTTCGGTGGTGCACATCAGCCTGGTCCTGTTTGCGGCGGCGGTCGTCGCGAAGTCGGCGCAGCTGCAGATCGTGGCGCACGAGCGCTGGCGGAAAGAGGCGGAACGCCAGCATGTCGTGGATGTGCAGGTGCTGCCGCCGCGTGGGGCCATCCTCGATGCCACCGGGACCGTGCTGGTCGAGACGCGCGAGGAGGTGCAGATCATCGTCGAACCGCACAAGCTGGGGCTCACCCGGCGCAAGGGCGTCGATGGCACGGTGCGAACCGTCGACTCGCGTGTTGCGCTCCGCAAGGCGTTCAAGGAGCTGCGGGTTCCCGACAAGTGGGTCAAGCGCGCCTTCAATCGCCGCGAGTACAAGTGGGTCGAGCTGCCCATGCGCTTCGCTCCCTCGGACGTGGCGCGGCTCAAGGGGCTCAACGGCATCCGGCTGCGCCCGCGACTGGAACGGGTGAACTCCACGCCCGAGGGATTGCGCGGCATCGTCGGGCTGGCCACGGCGAGCGGCGGGGCGATCAGCGGCATCGAGCGCGAACTCGATCATCTGCTGCGGGGGGAGGCCGGGCGTGATCCGCTCGTGAAGGATGGACGAGGCGGGCGACTGGGCTCTCCCATGCTCACGCCCGTGGCGGCACGGCCGGGGAACAATGTCGTGCTCACCATCAATCAGCAGCTGCAGGAAATCGCCGAAGAGGCGCTGGCCAACGCGCAGCAGCGTACGCGTGCCAGCGGCGGCGATGTGCTCATCCTCGACCCGCGTGACGGGGCGGTGCTGGCCATTGCCGGCGCCCGCAACGGCAAGGCCACCACCGGGAACGGCCTCACCGAGGCGTTCGAACCGGGGTCCGTGATGAAGCCGTTCATCATTGCCCGGCTCCTCGATCTCAAGCGCCTCACCCCCGACCAGCAGTTCAACACCTTCAACGGACGCTGGAAGTACGGCACCCTCAAGACCTACCAGGACACCCACGAAGCGGCGCAGATGTCCGTGCGCGACATCGTGCGTTTCTCGAGCAACATCGGGACGGTGCAGGCCGCGCTCAGGCTCAGCGACGCCGAGGAGTACGAGGCCCTGCGCGATTTCGGCTTCGGGGTCCCGACCGGAGTGTCGTACCCGTCGGAATCGCGTGGCAGCCTGCGCCTGCCACCGTACTCCGACCTCGATCATGCCCAGATGTCGATCGGGTACGCGATGAACGCCACGCCGCTGCAGATCGCTGCCGCCTATGCCGCCATCGCGAATGGCGGCGAACTGCTGCAGCCGTCCCTCGTGCGGGAAGTGCGTGACACCGAGGGCGCGGTGCTCTACCGGCACACGCGTACCGTCGTGCGGCGCGTGCTCTCCCAGGAGGTGTCGGCGCTGATGCGCGAGATGCTCAAGAGCGTGGTGGACAGCGGCACCTCCACCGCCGCCGACTTGCAGACCTTCGATGTGGGGGGCAAGTCCGGTACGGCGCGACGCGTGCGCGACAATGGCCGCGGGTACGACATCGGCAGGTACAACTCGAGCTTCGCCGGGATGTTCCCCGTCGACAACCCGCAGTACGTCATCGTGGCCCGCCTGATCGATCCGCAGGGTACCTACTACGGCGGGCTGGTGTCGGGCACCATGGTGAGCGACCTGTTGCAGTCGGCCATCTCCACGCGCAACGCCTCGCTCGATCGCGCCGAACTCGCCCGCATTGCCCGACCCATGGTGGCACCGGCGCCCAAGGCCCTCACGCCGGCGCAGCAGGTGGCGGCCCAGCGGGATTCCGCCCGCTTCGATTCACTGCGCGCCCCGGAGCCGCCCAAGGCGGAGCCCGTACCCATGCCCTCGCGTATCGTGGTCGAATTGCCATTCGCGGCGCCGCGCGAATCGCGGCGCACACCGTCACCGGCCGTGCGCCCCGTGCCATCGGTCTACGGTCTCACGGCACGACAGGCGGCGCGCACACTGTATGCCGCCGGCTTCCAGGTGAACCTCGTGGACGGCACGCACGTGCGCACCCGTCCCGCCGCCGGTGTCGTGGTGCGCACCGGCTCCACCGTGCAACTGGAATCGCCCCGATGACTGCTTCCCGTCCGCCGGCCGTGCCGGTGGCGCTGCTGGTCGACACGCTGCGGGAGGCCGGGCTGCTGGTCGGCACGTCGCCGCTGCTCCCCGAGGTGCTGCACGACCTGGTCGACGACAGTCGGCGGGTAACACCCGGTGCAGCCTTTGTGGCCGTACGCGGGGCGGCGCAGGACGGGCACGCCTGGTTGGCCGCCGCGCAGGCGGCGGGGGCCACGCTGGCGCTCGCCGAAGATGCGGCGGCCGCTGCCGCCGTGTCCCTTCCGGCCCTCATCGTGCGCGATGGACGTCGTGCCGCGGCGCTCGCGGCGGCCGCCTTCCACGGATTTCCGGCGCGCGCCCTCACACTGGTGGGCGTGACCGGAACGAACGGCAAGACCACCACCGTGGGCCTGCTGCGCCATCTGCTCGATGACCCGCACCAGCCCGCCGCTTCCATTGGCACGTTGGGCGTGCTGCTGGGCTCGCGTGGCGAGAGCATGCCGGGCGGGCAGGGGCTCACCACGCCCGGGCCTGTCGAGCTGCAGCGCGTGCTGCGGGCGCTGGTCGACCGCGGCATCCGCGCGGTGGCCATGGAGACGTCTTCGCATGCCCTCGATCAGCGTCGGGTCGATGGCCTCGCCTTCGCCGCCGCCGTCTTCACCAACCTCACGCGCGATCACCTCGATTATCACGGCACCATGGAGGCCTACCGCGCCGCCAAGCTGCGCCTCGTGGGGCTGCTGTCGGCCGATGGCGTGGCGGCGTTCAACATCGACGACCCGTCGTGGCGGGGGATCACCAGTGCCCCGCGGGCCGTCACCTTCAGCGTACACGATCCCGGCGCCGACGTCACGGCGCGCGATATCCGGTACCACGCGGGTGGCAGCCGCTTCCTGCTCGTCACCCCCACGGGCGCGCATCCGGTATCGCTGCCCCTTATCGGTGACTTCAACATTGCCAACGCCCTCGGGGCAGCCGCCGCGGCGCTGGCGGTGGGCGCACCGGTCGCCCGGGTGGCCGAGCGGCTGTCGTCGGCGCCGCAGGTGCCCGGACGACTCGAGCTGCTGCGCACGTCGCCCACGGTGCTGCGCGATTACGCGCACACGCCCGATGCCCTCGATCGCGCCCTGCGTGCGGTACGTCCCTTTACGCGGGAGAGCGTCGACCGCGCGAGCCGGCTCATCGTCGTGTTCGGCTGCGGCGGTGATCGCGACCGCGGCAAGCGCCCCGAAATGGGCCGCATCGCCGAGGAGCTCGCGGATGTGGCCGTGGTCACCAGCGACAATCCGCGCACGGAAGACCCCGAACGCATCCTCGATGACATCGCGGCCGGTATGTCGCACGGCACCCGGGCGCGCATCACCGACCGTCGTGAGGCCATCGCGCACGCGCTGCGCATCGCCGGACCGCACGATGTGATCGTGCTGGCCGGCAAGGGGCACGAGACGTACCAGATCCGCGGCACCACCACGTATCCTTTCGATGAGAGCGTCATCGTGAACGAGCTCGCGCGTGACCTGCAGCTCCCCGAGCCTTCCACCGGGAGTTCGACGTGAGCCCCTTCACCACGGCCGGCACCGCGTTCGATGCCGTGCCGGCGCTTGCCCCCGATCGCGCCCACCCCTACTGGACGTTCGAACGCGTGGCGCAGGCGCTCGGCACCGGGCCCGCCATGCCGAATGCGCTGGCCGGTATCTCCACCGATACCCGACAGATCGCGCGTGGTGACCTGTTCGTGGCGCTGCGTGGCGATCGGTTCGACGCGCACGATTTCCTCGCCGCGGCGAAGGCCGCCGGCGCGGCGGCGTTCGTGGTGAGCGATGCCTCCCGGGCGGTGGGCCTCGGGGTACCCACGTACGTGGTCCCCGACACGCTCGTGGCCCTTGGGCAGCTGGCCACCGCGTGGCGCAAGGCGTGGGGGCGCACGGTCATCGCCGTGGCCGGCTCCAACGGCAAGACGAGCACCAAGGAGCTGCTCAAGGCCGCGCTCGGACGCACGCTGCACGTGTACGCCACACCGGGCAACCTCAACAACGCCGTGGGGGTGCCACTCACGCTGCTCGGCATTCCCAGCGAGGCGGATGTGGCGGTGGTGGAGGTGGGCACCAGCGCGCCGGGCGAGGTGACCGCGCTGCGCGCGATCGCCGGCCCCGACGTGGCCGTGCTCACGAGCATCGGCGAGGAGCATCTCGAGGGGCTTGGCGATCTCGCGGGCGTGCTGCGCGAGGAGTGCGACATCTTCCACGGTGTGACCCTCGCCGTGGTGCCTGCCGCGCACCCGGAGGTGCTGCCGCTGGCGCACACGCGGGCGCAGGCGGTGATCGCGGCGGGACTCACGGGGAGCGGGCAGGTGCCGGAGGCCTGGGGGCTGGATGCGGAGGGACGCCCGTGGCTCGAGGTGGACGGGACGCGCTTCGCGCTCACGGTGCGCGGTGCGCACCAGGCCGCCAACGCCATGCTGGCCATCGCGACCGCGCGCGCCTGCGGAGTGCCGCTGACCGATGCCGCTGCGGGACTGGCCGAGATGCCGGTGCCGGGGATGCGGGGCACGTGGGAGCCGGTGGGAGACGCCATCCTGCTCAACGACGCGTACAACGCCAACCCGGCGTCGATGCGCGCCGCCATCACGCTGCTCGGCGATGTGGGGCAGGGACGGCAGCGCGTGATGATTCTGGGCAGCATGCGCGAACTCGGCGCCGGCGCCGCGCAGCTGCATCGCGACATCGCGCGATTTGCGCTCGACTCCCCGGCCGAACTGGTCGTGGGCGTGGGCGCGTTTGCCGACGCCCTCGAGGCGCTGGCGCCCGGCAATCCTCGCGTGGTCACCAGTACCGACCTCGATACCCTGTGGGCGCAGCTCGAGCCGCGACTCGATCGGCGCGCCGTCATCCTGCTCAAGGCATCGCGCGGCATGCGACTCGAACAGCTCGTTCCGGCCATCACGGCCTGGGCCACCGCGTAACCATCCAGCGTGCTCTACTTCCTGCTGCAACCGCTCGCACGTGATGTCAGCGTGCTGAACCTGCTCAACTACATCACCGTCCGCGCCGGCGCCGCCTTCGTCACGGCGCTGCTGGTGTGTTTCCTTTTCGGGCCAGCCATCATTCGCCGCTTGCGCGACATGGCGGTGCATCAGGTGGTGCGCGCGGGCACTCCCGACACGCACGCCGGCAAGGGCACCACACCCACGATGGGGGGCTTCATCATCCTCGTCGCGACGTTCCTGCCGGTGCTGCTGTGGGCGCGGCTCGACAATCGGTATGTGGTGCTCGCCGTGGCCGTCACGGCCTGGATGGGGGGCATCGGTTTTCTCGACGACTACCTCAAGCTCAAGCAGAAGCGCGAGGGCAAGAAGAACGAAGGGCTGGTTGAGCGCTACAAGCTCGCGGGGCAGGTGATCTGTGGTTTGGGGCTCGGCGCGTATCTGCTGCTCGATCCCATCTCCACACTGCCCGGGGCGAGCACCACGCTGCCGTTCTTCAAGTACATCCTGGTCGTACCGGCGGTGAGCTGGGCGGCGTGGCTGTACATCCCGTGGGTCACCTTCATTCTCACCGGCGTGAGCAACGCCGTGAATCTCACCGACGGTCTCGATGGACTGTCGTCCGGTCTGGTGGCCATCGCCGTCCTCACGCTCGGCCTCTTCGCCTACGTGCTTGGCCGCGTGGATACCAGCGGGTATCTGCAGGTGTTCTACCTGAGCGGCGCCGGTGAGCTCACGGTGTTCTGCGCGGCGGTCGTGGGCGCGTGCATCGGCTTCCTGTGGTACAATGCGCACCCGGCCCAGGTGTTCATGGGTGACACCGGGTCGCTCGCCCTGGGCGGTGCCGTGGGAGCGATCGCCATTCTGCTCAAGAGCGAGTTCCTGCTGCTCTTCGTGGGCGCGGTGTTCGTCGCCGAGACGGTGTCGGTGATTCTGCAACGGACCATGTTCAAGTATCGCCGCAGGAAGTACGGCCTCGAGTACGCGCAGAAGCATCGCGTGTTTCTTCGCGCCCCCTTGCACCATCATTTCGAGATGAAGGGATGGCCGGAAACACAGGTGGTGATCCGCTTCTGGATCATCGGCATCCTGTGCGCCATCCTCGCGCTCAGCACCCTCAAGCTGCGCTGACGGAGACGCCATGTCGAACACTCCCCAGGAAGTCGCCGCATTGGTGGCTCGGCGCCTCGCCGAGCGCACTGGCGAGTTCGCCATCATTGGTCTTGGCCGCAGCGGGGTCGCGGTGGCGCGCCTGCTGCGCAAGGCGGGCGTGTCGGTGTATGCGTCCGATGCGGGGAGCACCCCGGCGCTGCGCGAGGCGGCGGCACTGCTCGAACGCGAGGGCGCCAGTGTGGACGTGGGCCAGCACAACCTCGAGCGCGTGGCGCACGCCGCCGTCCTGGTGGTGAGCCCTGGCGTACCCCCGTCGGCGCCGCCGCTGCGCACCGCGCTGGCCGCCGGCATCCCCGTCGTGAGCGAGGTGGAGGTGGCGCTGCGTCTCACCCCCGCGCTGCGCTACATCGCCACCACCGGCACGAACGGCAAGACGACCACCACCGCGATGGTGGGGCATCTGCTGCGCGCGCTCGGGCATGACGCCCCCGAGGTCGGCAATATCGGCACGCCCGTGTCCGAACTGGCGCAGCGGGAGCATCCGCCAGCGTGGGCCGCGCTCGAGATCTCCAGCTTCCAGCTGCACGATACGCCCGGCCTCCTCCCCGACGTTGGCGTGCTCACCACGCTCAGTCCCGATCATCTCGATCGCTACGACAGCGTGCACACGTATTACGCCGACAAGAAGCGGCTGTTCGCCAACGCCACGATGGCATCCCGCTGGGTCACCACCGCCGACAACACCGACGTGCACCAGCTCGTGCGCGGGGTGCCGGGCCAGTGGTACCACTTCTCGACGCAGCGCTGCGATGTGGATGCCTGGCTCGATCGCGAGCGCAATGAGCTGCACGTCATGGGGGCCCCTCTCCTGAAGCGCGACGACCTGGCGCTCGCGGGGGATCACAACGTGGCCAACGCCCTGGCGGCGCTGCTCGCCGTCATGGTGGCCGACGAGTCTCACCGCACACCGGCGGCGCGGGCCACGCTCGCGCGTGCGCTCCGCGAGTTCCGGGCGCTCGCGCACCGGCTGGAACCCGTGGGGGACTATGCGGGCATCCGCTGGATCAACGACTCCAAGGCCACCAACGTCGCCTCCACCCAGGTGGCCGTGGCCGGCATGACACGTCCCACCGTGCTGTTGCTCGGTGGTCGTCACAAGGGCGAACCCTACACCACGCTGGCACCGGAGCTGCGCCGAATCGCGCGCGCCGTCGTGGCGTACGGCGAGGCCGGGCCGCAGATCGCGGCCGACCTCGCGGGGCCGCTCGAGGGGCAGGTTCCGGTGCACCTGCTGCCCGCCGGCACCGACTTCGAATCGGTGCTGCGCGTGGCGCGCGGGGCCGCGCAGGCCGGTGATGTCATCCTGCTGTCACCCGCCTGCTCGAGCTACGACATGTTCCGCAACTACGAGGAGCGCGGACAGGAGTTCGCACGACTGGCGCAGGGCATCGCATGACCGGCCTCGGCGCGACATTCGACCCGGCTGACGCGGTCGGCGGGGGCGGCGGGAGTGCCGCGCGCGCCTCGGCGCTGGCGGGGACGCGCGAACGGTGGCGCATGTCGCTCGAGGGGCGCGCCCTCGTGCTCGTGACCGCCATCCTGCTCAGTGTGGGACTGGCGGTCCTCTTCAGTGCGAGCGCCCTCGTGGCCGTCGCCAAGGATCAGCCCGGCCACCATTACGTGCTGCGGCAGGCCACCGGCGCGCTCGTGGGAATCGTGGCCTTTGCCGTGCTGGCCAAGATCGATGCCGAACGATGGCGACAGTTGGCCTGGCCGCTCATGCTGCTCAGTATCCTGCTCATGATCGCCGTGCTGTTCACGGGGAAGGTGAACGGCTCGCGGCGCCATCTCTTCGGCGGATCCCTGCAGCCCTCCGAGTTCGCCAAGTTTGCGATCCTCGTGTGGACCCCCATGCTGCTGGCCAAGAAGGGCGAGGTCGTACGGCGCGTCGGCAAGGGGCTCATGCCCTTCGCCGTCGTGATCGGCACCCTCAGTGTGCTGGCCATTCTCGAGCCCGACTACTCGGTGGCCATGATGTTCTGCCTGCTCACCGCCGTGCTGCTGTTCGTGGGTGGGGCGCGCATTGCGCATTTCGTGATGTTCGGCGCGCTCGGCCTCGCGCTCGTCACCTTCCAGCTGTCGCAGAGCTCCTACGTGCGGGAGCGCATTCGCAGCTTCATGGAAGGGGAGCAGGCGTCGAGCGAACGCAAGAGTCCCACGGGGGATCAGCAATACCAGTCCTTTGTCGCGGTTGGCTCCGGTGGGCTGCTGGGGGTGGGCTTCGGACAGGGCAACCAGCAGCGGGGATGGCTTCCCCTCGCGCAGAGCGATTTCATCGGATCCGTCGTGGGCGAGGAATTCGGGTTCGTGGGCCTGGCGGGCATCACGGTGCTGTTCGCCCTCTACGGGTGGTTCGGCTTTCGCATTGCCAGAAACGCCCGATCTCCGTTTCTCACCCTCGTGGCGGTGGGGCTCACCTTCACCACCGTGTTTACCGCGTTCATCCATCTCGGCGTCGTGATCGGCCTGCTGCCCAACACCGGCCTCACGCTGCCGTTCGTGAGCTACGGGCGCTCCAATCTCGTGCTCACCCTCGCCATGACCGGCATTCTCGTGAACATCGGCAGTGAGCGGGAGCGGGTGTACGGCGTATCGGCCACCGATCCGCTGGTGGCGCCGCGTACGTGAGGGGCGTTGCCGTGAGTGCATGCCCGTGAGCACCCGTGTACTGTTCGCCGGCGGCGGCACCGGCGGCCATCTCTATCCCGGTCTGGCCATTGCCCGGGCCCTCGTGCGACTCGACCCCGCGGTGCACCCGCACTTCATCGGCGCTCAGCGCGGGGTCGAGCGCGACGTGTTGCCCACGGCGGGGTTCCCGTACACGTTGCTCGATCTGCACCCGCTCTACCGGCAGCGGCCGTGGCAGAATTGGCGGACGCTCGCCGGCGCGGTTTCGGCGTGGCGTGGGCTCGGTGCACTGGCGCGCGAGCAGCGGCCGGCCGCGATCGTGGGGACGGGCGGCTACGCGGCGGGAGTGGCACTTGCCTGGGGACGCGGCCACGGTGTGCCCACCGTGCTCCACGAGCCCGACAGTCATCCTGGCCTCACCACGCGCGCCTTTGCCGGCGGCGCCCGTGCCCTCTATCTCGGCTTTCCCGAAGCCGCCGCCCGCCTTTCGCCCGCTGCCGGCGCGACCATCCACGCCTTTGGCTGCCCCATCGAACCACCGCCGGTGCCACGCCTGGCGCAGGCGGAGGCACGGCGCGCGTGGGGGCTGCAGGAGGCCGCATTCGTGGTGCTGGTGGTGGGGGGCAGCCAGGGTGCGCGCGCAATCAACGAAACGGTGGCGGCGTGGGTACGGCGCGGGCTCCCGACCGGCCTCGGACTCATTTGGGCCACGGGCAGGCAGCAGGCGGCGGCATATGCAGAGTACGAAGGGCCGCTGGTACGCGTTCGCCCGTATCTGGCACCCATCGCGGAGGCGTATGCCGCAGCCGACATGGCGGTCTCGCGGGCCGGTGCCATGTCCATTGCGGAGCTGTGCGCGTGGGGCATTCCACCAGTACTCGTTCCACTTCCCACGGCGGCACAGGATCACCAGACGCACAATGCGCGCGCCACGGCGGAAGCGGGCGCAGCCATTCACCTGCCCCAATCGGAACTGACGGCGGAGCAGCTTGATCGCGCCGTGTGCGAACTGCGCGACGACCCGGTGCGGATGCACGCCATGCAGCGCGCGGCGGCGCGGCGCGCGCGCCCCGATGCTGCCAACGCCATCGCGCGCGACCTGCTGCGTCTCCTCGGCCGCACCGCCTAGTCGGCGAGCGGGTACCGGCTCGACTGCAGTACGCGCCGTCGGGCGAGTCCGCCATATTTCCCGCATGTCCTCCCCGCCCCCCGACTCGCGACACCACGCACCCACGCGCGCGCTGCTGCTCGATGCGGCCGATCCGCGGCCGGTGCACTTCATCGGCATCGCCGGCGCGGGCATGAGCGCCCTGGCCGAACTGCTCGCACGCCGCGGCGTACCGGTGCAGGGCACCGATGCCAACCCGGCCGGCGCCCCCGATCTCGCGCGCTACGGAATCACCGTGGCGCCGCATGATGTGCACATGGTGGCCGCCGCGCGCGCCATCGTGTACTCGTCGGCCATTCCGGCGGCGCACCCCGAAATGCAGGCCGCCCGGGCCGCCGGTCTGGCCGTGGTGCGGCGAGCGGAAGCGCTGGCCGATGCGGTCAGCGATGGGACGCTGGTGGGAATTGCCGGTACGCACGGCAAGACGACCACCACGGTCATGACCACCGAGGCACTGGCGAGCGCCGGTCGTGATCCCACTGGCGTGGTCGGCGGCCGGGTGGGACTCTGGGGAGGCAATCTCCGGCTGGGTGGCTCCACCTACGTGGTGGAAGCCGACGAGTACGATCGCTCGTTCCTGGCCCTCCATCCGGACGTGGCCGTCGTGCTCAATGTCGAGGCCGATCATCTCGACATCTATCGCGATCTCGACGACATCACCCGCGCCTTCGAGATGTTTCTCACGCCCGCGCGCGCGCTGGTGCGCTGCGCCGACGATGCGGGCGCGATGGCGTTGCGGGTGGCCACCAGTCGCGACGTCATCGCGTATTCGGCCACGCTGCCTGGCACCGCACCGGCCCCGCAGGCGGGCGATGCGCGCCTCGTGGCGCACGACCTCGTGCTCGATGGCACTGGCGCCCGCTTTGTCGTGCACTTCGATGGGGAAGCACTTGGGCCGGTGCGACTCGCCGTGCCCGGGCTGCACAATGTCCGCAACGCGTTGGCGGCCATCGGCGCCGGGTTGTCGCTGGGGGCGACGGTTGGCGACATGGCACCGGGGCTCGCCGCGTTTCGCGGGGTCGAACGCCGTTTCCAGCGCCTCGGACGCGAGCGTGGCATCGACGTCGTCGACGACTATGCGCACCATCCCACGGAAGTGGCGGCCACCATCGCGGCCGCGCGCCACGCCTTTCCGGCGCGCCGCCTCGTCGTCGTCTTTCAACCGCATCTCTATTCGCGCACGCGAGACCTCCAGGCGGAGTTCGCGGCGGCACTGAGCGCCGCCGATGCCGTGCTGTTGTGCGACATCTACGGTGCCCGCGAGACCCCGGAACCGGGGGTCACCTCGGCGCTGATCGGCGGGCGCATGACGTCGGGGGTGCTGCGCTGGAGCGGTCCGCGCCAGGAGGCCGCCGCACACGCTTACGCCCTCGCCGGTGAGGGAGACGTCGTGCTCACCATGGGGGCCGGCGACATCACCCGGACTGGCCCCGAACTACTCGAACGATTGCGCGCCACGGCGTCGCACCACTGACCATGGCGGCTGGCATCCTGGACACGGGTGTGAGTGCCCCGAACCGCTCCGGTGCCGGCGAACCGCCGCGCTGGCAACGGCTCGCACGCGTCACCCTCATCGTCTGCGCCGTGGGAGCCACCCTGGCCAGCCCGTGGTGGGGGCCGCGCGCGCTCGCCCGTCTCGACTTCTTCCACGTGCGTCGCGTGGTGTTCGAGGGGATGCGCTACACCCCGCGCGGCGAGGCGCTGGCGCTGCTCAAGGTGGACACCCTGCAATCGGTGTGGCAGGAACTCGCGCCGCTGGCCGAGCGGCTCGAAGCCCATCCGTTGGTGGCGAGTGCGCAGGTGGAGCGTCAACTGCCCGGCACGATCCTCGTGCAGGTGGTGGAGCGGGAGCCCGTGGCACTGGTCCGGCGCAAGGACGGACGCCTCGACCCCGTCGACGGCGCCGGCCATCGGCTCCCCATCGACCCCGCCCGGGTACCCATGGACGTCCCGCTCTCGGCCACCGCGGACAGTGCGCTCATGCACCTGCTCGACGGGCTCCGGGCCACCGAACCGGCGCTGTATGGCCGGGTGGAGCGTGCCGAGCGGGTCAAGACGCGGGGAGCGCCCGACGAATTCCGGGTCAAGCTCGGTGAGGTGACGGTACGGACCACCCCCGAGGTGACCGTGGACCGGTTCAAGGACATATTACCGGTGGAAGCCGACCTCGCGCGCAACCGCCTGCGCGCCGTGGAGCTTGACCTGCGCTTCCGTAACCAGGTGATCGCAAGACAGCCATGACGTCCGAAGCCATCGTTGCCGCCCTCGATATTGGCACCGCCCACACCACCGCCATTGTGGCGGCGGTGCATGGCGACCTGCCGCGTGCGCCGCGGCTCAAGGTGCTGGGAGTGGGGAGCACCCGCACGATGGGGCTGCGCCGCGGAGTGGTCAGTGATATCGAGGAGGCCACCCGCAGCATCCGCGCCGCCGTCGAAGAGGCGTCACGGGTGGCGGGCGTGCAGCCCGACGGACTCTACGTGGGCATTGCCGGAGAGCACGTGCGCGCCATGTGCTCCACGGGCGTGGTCGCCATCAGCGGCGACGAAATCACGCGCGCCGATGTGGACCGCGTGAACGAGGTGGCGCGCGCCATGGCCATTCCGCAGGACCGCGAGCTGCTGCACGCCATTCCGCAGGAATACCGGGTGGACAAGGCCGACGGCATTCGCGATCCCGTGGGCATGATCGGCACGCGCCTCGAGACCGAGATGTATCTCGTCACCATCGGCAGCGCGCCGGCGATGAACCTCCGCAAGGCCATCGAGCGGGCCGGATACAAGTCGCGCGAGCTCGTGCTGGAACCGCTCGCGAGTGCGTTGGCGGTGCTCACCGAAGAGGAGAAGGAGCTGGGCGTCGTGCTCGTCGAGCTCGGCGCCGGCACCACCGATCTCGCCATCTTCCACGAGGGCAAGATCCGGCATCTGGGCACGATCCCCTACGGTGGCAACAATGTCACCAGCGACCTGGTGCAGGGGCTCGGCATCACGCAGCACGACGCCGAGCAGCTCAAGGAGGCGTACGGCTGCGCGTACGAGCCGCTCATCGACCCCGCGCAAGTCATCGCCATGCCGCCATCCGGTACGCACGGCGAGCGGCACATCTCGCGCGAGCTCATGACGCACATCATCCATCAGCGGATGGACGAGATCTTCGACAAGGTCGTGCGCGAGGTGCAGCAGGCGGGCTATCAGGGCAAGCTCAACGCCGGCATCGTGCTCACGGGAGGCGGATCGTCGCTCGAGGGCATCACGGAACTGGCCGCCGATGTCTTTGGCCTGGGGGTACGGGTGGGGATGCCGGGGGCCAAGCTGGACGGCCTCGTGGAGAATGTGGCGGACCCCCGCTTTTCCACCGTGACCGGACTGGCGCTCTACGGCGCGCATCGCGCCGCGCTGGGTGGCGTCGTGTCCCGTCGGCCGTCACTCAGTGGTGGCGGCGTGGACAAGCTGGCCACGCGGGTGAAGACCTGGTTGCAGGACTTCTTCTGATCGTAGCGGTGTGGGCGCCGGTCACACTCCGTGATCGGCGTTCGCATATGCAGGCTGTCCAGTGTGTCGGTCGGTCGCCCCTTCCTGCGCCCCATGACCTCATTGCTCGACCAACTGCAGTCGTCGTTTCCGGCCACGTACGCGCTCGAGCGCGAGGTGGGCCGCGGCGGTATGGCCACCGTGTTCCTCGCGCGCGACGTGCGCTACGACCGGAAGGTGGCCGTCAAGGTGCTCAGTCCCGAACTTGGCGCGGTGCTCGGGGTCGAGCGGTTCCTCAGTGAGATACGCGTGACGGCCACGCTGCAGCATCCCAACCTGCTGCCGCTGTTCGACAGTGGAGAAGCGGACGGGCTGCTGTACTACGTGATGCCGTTCGTGGAAGGCGAGACACTGCGGGCACGGCTCGATCGGGACAAGCAGCTGTCGGTGAGCGAGACGATGCGGCTCGGTGGGGCGATCGCGAGCGCGCTCGACTATGCGCACCGCAACGGTGTCATTCACCGCGATCTCAAGCCGGAAAACATCCTGCTGCAGGACGGCCAGCCGCTCGTGGCCGATTTCGGCATTGCGCTGGCCGTGAGCAACGCCGGCGGGACCCGCGTTACGCAAACCGGACTGTCTCTCGGTACGCCGCAGTACATGAGCCCCGAGCAGGCCACCGGCGACCGCGTGATCGATGCGCGCAGCGACGTGTACGCGCTCGGCGCGATCCTCTACGGGTGCCTCACCGGCGAGCCGCCGCACACGGGCACCACCGCGCAAGCGATCATCGCGCGGCTGATGACCGAGGAACCGCGCGCGATCAGTGCGTCGCGCCGGAATGTGCCCCCTCACGTGGAGGCGGCGATCCGCAAGGCGCTCGAGAAGCTCCCGGCGGATCGGTGGGCGACCACGAAGGAGTTGGCAGACGCGTTGCAGGATGCGTCACGAACGGCCGCCATTGTCGCAGCGGGCACCACCAGCACGGCGGGGCCGCGTCGCACGCGTGCGCTGTGGCTGACGTCGGCGCTCGTGCTGGTCGCCGCTGTCGGCGGCTATCTCGGTGGTGCGCGCAGCGCGCCGTCCGCGGAAGCGGACGCCGTTCGATTCGCCGTCGCCTTGCCGCCGGATGTCCGGGTCACTTCTACGGTGGGACTCAACCTCGGAATCTCCCGTGATGGGCGGCAGGTGATGGTGGTGACCGAACGCATCGGGCAGGCCGGTGATCCCGTTGTATACGTGCGGCATCTCGACAGTCTCGACGCGCTGCCGATCGCTGGCAGTGAGAACGGTTTTGGACCGGTGTTCACACCGGACGGCAAGAACGTCATGCTCCTGCGTACGGAGAGCGACCAAAAGGCCGTGTTTCGCGTTCCGCTCCAGGGCGGAGGGACCACGACGCTGCTGGATTATCCCGGCTCGCTGTTCGGGGCCTCGTGGGCGCATGGCGACTACTTCGTCTTTGCCCCCGCCTCCACGATCCAGCGCCTCGGCATCGGGGAACAGAAGGGGCGCGTGATCGCCGACATCCGCGACGTTCCTCAGGCGACGTACTTCTCGAATCCGTTCACGTTTCCCGACGGCAGGACCGTCGGTTCGCGGATTCACGTCGGCGAAGCCGACAAGCTCGTGCTCATGCCCATCGACAGTGGTGCGGTACGGGTGATCGATCTCGAGTTGTCGAACGTCGTGGGGTATCACGACGGGCATCTGTTCTTCGGGCGCTTGGACGGCTGGATCTACAAGGTGCGCTTCACGCTCCCGACCGGGGAAATCGCAGGGGTGCCCGAGCGCGTCATGGGGGGCATCAGCGCCAAGAGTGCCGGCGGGCTCAATGCCGTCATGGCCGCCAACGGCACGTTGGCCGTGTTGCGAGGATCGGTCGGTGGGGACGTGCAGTTCGTCTCGTTCGACGGGACCGCACGACCCGTGGAGACCGAGCGGAAGCAGTACCAGTCCGTCCGCTGGTCGCCCGACGGTCGCTTCGTCGTTGCCGAACTGAATGCCGCGACGTCGCAGAGTTTCACCGACGAGTTGTGGCTCATCGATCCGCAATCGGGGGCGCCCACGAAAGTGACCAATGGTGTCGATGCGGTGTGGTCACCCGACGGAAGACAGCTCGCGTATCGTACGAGCAACGCGACGGGCACCATGCCCCGCGGGGTGTATCTGGCGCCGGTCGACGGCAGCACGCCGCCGCGCCGCGTGATCGCGGGTCTGGGGATACCACGGGCCATCCTTGCGAATGGCACGGTCCTGCTCATCGAACGCCCCGACGGGTTGTTCACGATGCCGGTGAACGACACGTCGTCGCGAACGCGGATGATTGCCGAGGGGGAGTCCGCGCGTGACGCACGGGTGTCGCCGAATGAGCAGTGGGTGGCCTTTCGCTCTCAGCGCAATGGGCGCGCCGATCTCTTCATCAAGGCGCTCGCCCCCGGCGGTGCCGTGACGCAGGTGTCGGTGCAGGGGGCATCCGGCGCCTCGTGGGGTGGCGACGGGCAACGGCTCTATTACCGCAGCGGGGGCACGCTGTGGCGGGCTACGCTCGCGTTCAACGGGGCCAGCGCCTCGATCGTGCAGCGAGACTCCGTCACCCAGATCGGTGACGTGTGGGACGTTCATCCCACCAAGCCCGAAATCGCGGTCCTGCAGGATCGTACCGGCGAGTCGCAGCTGCAGGTGTTCACCGGGTGGGCGCAGCAGCAGACGGGACGGCCTCGCTGATCAACGGTCGCGAACGAACGTCGCCCGGTACGTCCGCGTAACTTCGATGACCGTCGCTCCCCTTCACCTACCGACATCGTGGCCACGCTTTTCTCTTCGCTTCGCCGCTGCGCCACCGCGCTGGCGCTGACGCTCCCTGCCGGGCTCCAGGCTCAGCAGGTAACCCTCGATACGCGCGATCCCAACCAGAAGCAGGACCCCACCTACGAGCAGAGCCTGCGGGAGTGGCTCGCCAATCCGCGGCATTCGAGCCCCCTTGTCGACCACCTCCCGCTGGCGCCGGGCATTCCCACGCCGCGCGACGTACTCGGCTACCACGTGGGTGCCCCGCGCATCCTCACCCACTACGAGAAGCAGCTCGCCTACTACCGCGCCCTCGAGAAGGCCTCACCGCGCGTGAAGGTCGAAACCATCGGCCGCTCCGACGAAGGACGCGAGCTGGTGGTGGTCTGGATCTCGAGTGACGCGAACATGCGGCAGCTCGCCGAGAACCGGAAGAACCTCGCGCGCATCGCCGATCCGCGCGGCATGACCGACGCGCAGGTGAAGACGCTGCTGGCGCAGACCAAGCCGCACTATCACCTCATGGGTGGTCTGCATTCGGGCGAGACGGGCCCGTCGGAAACACTCATGGAGTTGGCGTATCGGCTGACGGCCGAAAGCTCGCCCGTCATCAATCAGATTCGCGAACAGCTGTACGTGTCGATCACGCCGGCGGCCGATGCCGACGGGCGCGATCGCAACGTGGACTGGTTCCTGCGCAACCAGTCCATGGCACGGCCTGTCGCATCGGTGCCGGCGGCCGGTGCGGCCGCGCCCGGTGATTCCGCGCGGCGCCCCGCCACCGGAGCGCCGGCTGCCTTCGGTGGCCCGCTTCCGTATTGGGGCAAGTATGTGTACCACGACAACAATCGCGACATCAACATCAAGCTGGTGCAGATGCGCGCGATCGTGGATTGGTACTTCACGGCCTTCCCGCCGATCATGCACGACCTGCACGAGTCGTTGCCGCTGCTGTACACCTACACGGGTGGCCCGCCGCAGAACCCCAATCTCGATCCCATTCTCTTCGCGGAGCTGCCATGGTTCGGCAACTGGGAGCTCGCGCAGATGACGAAGTGGGGCATGCCCGGCGTGTATACCCATGCCTTCATGGACGGCTGGTCGCCCGGATATCTCGGCTCCGTGGCATACAACCACAATGGGCTCATGAAGATGTACGAGACGCAGTCGGGGCGTGACCTCGACAGTGCGGCCATGGCGGCCGCGCGTCGTGGGGACACACCGGCGGCGGCGGCGGGTGGTGGGGGGCGCGGAACGGGCCCGGTACCCACCGGTCGTGGCGGCGGACAGGAGCGCGAGTGGTATCGCGGCATTCCCATCGGCTTCAATGACGTGGCCACCTTCACGCGCCGCTCGAATGCCAACTACATGCAGACGGGGGTGATCTCCGCGCTGCAGCTCGCGAGCATGTTCCCGCAAACGGTGCTCGAGAACTTCTACACCAAGACACGCAACAGCATTGCGGATGGCCGCGCGCGCGCACCGCACGCGTTCCTCATTCCGAAGCAGCGCGACATGACGCGCGTGGCCGAGATGGTGAATCTGCTGCGCGTGCAGCGCATCGAGGTCGGTCAAGCCACCGCGCCGGTGAAGGTGGGGAATACCACCTATCCCGCCGGTTCGTACATCATCAAGCGCGACCAGCCGTATGGGCGCCTTGCCAAGAACCTGCTGGAGCGGCAGGACTACCCCGACGCGCGACTGAGCACCTACGACGACAGCGGCTGGAGCATGGGCTTCGCCATGGGCGTGGACGTGGTGGCGGTGGCCGACACCGGCATCCTCAGCGCGCCGGTCGCGAACGTCGACAAGGTCATCCCGAAGGGCACCCTTTCCGGCAGCGGGGGCAACACCATTGCCGTGGCGCACCTCGGCAGCAACCACATGGTCACGTTCCGGTACCTCCTGCGCCGCATTCCCATGAAGGTGGCCGAGGCGTCGTTCGCCGCCGGCGACACGACCTATCCCGCGGGCTCGTTCCTCATCGATGCCAAGCACGCCAGCAAGGTGCGCGCGCTGGTCGACTCCCTCGGGCTCACGGCCGCGTATCTGTCGCAGGCGCCAACGGTGCGTACGCACGATGCCGATGTGCCGCGCGTGGCGATCTACTCGCAGTGGAGTGGCACGCAGAACCTGGGCTGGTACCGGCTCACCTTCGATGAGTTCAAGGTGCCCTTCGATCTCATCTACAAGGAGCGGGTGCGTCAGGGCAATCTGCGCCGCGACTACGACGTGATGCTCGTGGCCGAGCAGAACCTGTCGAAGAACACCGTGATGCAGGGACCCGCGACGCGTCCGGTGCCGTACAAGAAGGATCCCACGTACCCGTTCCTCGGCATGTATGGCGAAACGGACGACATCACCGGCGGCTTCGGTCAGGCGGGCGTCGACGCTATCGCGGCGTTCCTCGAGGCGGGCGGCACGCTCATCGCCATCGGCGAGAGCGCGCGGCTGCCCATCGAGTTCGGGTGGGCGCGCACCGTGGACAAGCGTCCGGTACCGGGGCTGACGGCGCAGCGCCCGCTGGTGGAGGCCGCCATATCGCGCCCCGGACATCCGGCGTTCTACGGGTTCGGCACGACCACCATTCCGGTGAAGTACGTGGGCGGAACGCCGTTCACGGTGGGCATTGCCGACGAGGGGAACGTGCTGGCGCGCTACGTCGGCGGCGACAAGGCGGTCCTGTCCGGGCTCATGACCGGAGCCGACTCGTTACGGAACCGCCCGTTCGCCGTGGATATCCCGCAGGCCGTGAAGGGGCGGGGGCGTGTCATCCTGTTCGCGAACAACCCGATCTACCGGTGGCAGAACCACGGCGAGTTCAACATGGTGTTCAACAGCCTGATCAACTGGAACGACGTGATCGAGTCGCCGAAGCCCTGAGTCTCGGGACGCCGTCACTCGGAACCCGAACGCAGACCCCGGAACTGGACAGGTTCGGGGGGCGCGTTCGGGTTTTGCGGTTCCGGGGGGCGCACCTCTGGCTGTTCGCCCATTCCAGAGCGGCGATATCACGCGCCTGCGAAGCCCACACGGCGAGGCCTCGGCGAAAGGTCACGAACCGTCTTGGTATTGGTGGTTGTGGATAAAGGCCGGCCCGATTTGTGACACGCACGGGGGCGATCAAAAAGCGCCAACTTCAACAAAATCCAGTGCTTGCGCGGCAGAATCGAACGTGTATTCTAGGGGAGTTGTCGCACCTCCAATCGCTTCGTCCACATTTGCACACGGGTCGGAAGCGCGGTCCACCGAAGCCGGTGGAGCTCGCCGCACCCGACCCGACGAACGCCCGGCTCCCCACCGCCGGCTCGTTCCCGACCTCCACCCCGTGCCCGCCAAGCCCCGTATGGAGCTCCCCCGCATGACCTTCGAGTTCGAAGAGAGCGCTTCCCAGAACGCCCGCATGAAGGTGGTGGGTGTCGGAGGCGGTGGCGGCAACGCCGTGAACCGCATGATCGAGGAGCACCTCGAGGGTGTCGAGTTCATCTCGGTCAACACCGACGCGCAGGCGCTCACGAACTCCAAGGCCGACGTCAAGATTCAGATCGGCAAGAAGCTCACGCGCGGTCTGGGCGCGGGCGCGCGGCCGGAGATCGGTCGGCAGGCCATCGAAGAAAACCGCGAAGACTGCAAGCGCGTCCTCGGCAACGCCGACCTGGTGTTCATCACCTGCGGCATGGGCGGCGGTACCGGCACCGGTGCGGCGCCGGTGGTCTGCCAGCTGGCCCGTGAGGCCGGGGCGCTCACCGTCGGCATCGTCACCCGACCCTTCCTCTTCGAAGGGCGCAAGCGCATGCGGCAGGCCGAAGAGGGGATCGCCGAAATGCGCAAGCACGTGGACACGATGATCATCGTGCCCAACGAGCGCCTGCTTGCCGTCGTGGGCAAGGGCATCCCCTTCCACGAGGCGCTCAAGAAGGCCGACGAAGTGCTGCTGCACGCCACGCAGGGCATCTCGGTGCTCATCAGCGAAACGGGCATGGTGAATGTCGACTTCGCCGACGTCCGCACCGTCATGCAGAACGGCGGGTCGGCGCTCATGGGGACCGGCATTGGTCGCGGCGAGAACCGTGCGGTCGAGGCGGCCCAGCAGGCCATTGCCTCGCCACTGCTCGACAACGTCTCCATCTCCGGCGCCACGGGCGTCCTCGTCAACATCACCGGCGGCGAAGACCTCACCCTCGGCGAAGTGCACCAGATCAACGACATCGTGCACGATGCGGTGGGCGATGATGCCGAAATCATCTTCGGCGCCGTGCATGAGCCCGCCATGATGGGGGAGATCCGGGTCACGGTCATCGCGACCGGTTTTGACCGGTACCTGCAGGGGACCCAGCCGGCCGCCACGGCGGGCAGTGCGTTCAGCCCTTCCGCTCGCCAGCCTGCCGCTGCACATTCCGAGGTGCAGCCCGTTGCCGCCAAGGCTCCCTCCGTTCTGCCGTTCCCCTCCGGGACCCGGTCGCCGGTGAGACCTTCGGTGCCCCCCGCGCGTCCTGCGTGGGAAGGGGCTGTCCCTCGCCCACCGCGGGTCCCGCCTGCGTCCGCATCGCCGAGTGCAGATCTCGACGATATGGAAATCCCGACGTTCATTCGGAGACAGATGGATTGACCACCACGCGAACGCTGCTCGTCGCCGCCGGTTGCCTGGGCATCGGAGCGGCTGTCATCGCGCTGGGACGTCCAGTTCAGGAGCGCCCCGCGGCCAGTGTTCTGGCGGCGGGGCCTCGTGTTTCCGTTGCCGCCCGCTGGCGGCTCAAGGTCGACACCATTCGGCGCGGTGAACCGCTCACCGTGGCCCTCGAGCGTGCCGGTCTCGCCCCCCAGGAAGCGGCCGAGGCGCTCAGCGTGGCCTCGGCACTCGACCCGCGCAAGGTCCGCGCCGGCACCACGATCACCACCAAGGTCGATCCCGATTCAGGGGCGTCCGAGGTGGTCCTGCAGCTGGCCGTCGATCGCGCCGTCCGCTTCACACGGCTCTTCGGACAGCCCTGGGTGGAGCGCGAGGAAACGCTCCAATGGACGACCGATACCGTCGTGGTAGGTGGGGTGGTCACCTCCACGCTCACCGGCGCCTTGGCCGACGGCGCTCAGGCGTTTCCGGAACGCCAGCGCACCGAGTTGGCCTACGCCTTGGCCGATATCCTCGAGTACCGCGTCGATCTCAGCCGCGACCTGCAGAAGAACGACTCCGTCCGCGTGCTCGTCGAGCGACAAACCGCTGAGAACGGGCTCGTTCGGCCGGGAGACATCATTGCGGCCCGCATTACCGTCGACGGCAAACCGGTGGAAACCATGCGCTTCACGCAGGGAAACCGCCCGGCCTATTTCGACGGGGACGGAAAGGCGATGCGCGCCGCGTTCCTGCGCGCGCCGTTGGCCTTCCGCCGCATCTCCAGCGTCTTCGGCCTGCGGCGTCATCCCATTCTTGGCACGCTCCGTCGACACCAGGGCATGGACTACGCCGCCGCCGCCGGAACTCCCGTGCGCGCGCTCGGCAACGGCCGCGTGGCATTCGCCGGCTGGAAGGGGGGCTACGGCAAGACCATCGAAATCCGGCACACCAACGGGTTCGTTACCCGGTACGGTCACCTGCGGGCCATCAACGTGCGTGCCGGACAGTCGGTCAGCATCTCCCAGACCATCGGGCAGGTGGGGAGCACCGGTCTCTCCACCGCGCCGCATCTCCATTTCGAGGTCCTGGTCAATGGGGTGCATCGCGACCCGCGTGTCGCGCTCAAGAATCAGAGCGGCGAGCCGCTCAAGCCAGCACAGCGGCGCGCCTTCGAGCAGCTCAAGGCGCGACTTTTCGCCGAGCTGGAGAATCCAACGCCGCGGCTGGCCGCGCGTCCCATGTCCACGCGCCCCGACGGCGACTGACCACCGAGCACAACGACGGGGCACGGCGTATCTCGTGCACCACGTCGGCGCCGCCGAACGACCGAGCCAGCATGCGGGGCAGAGGAATCGCGATTCTTCTGCCCCGTGCCCATTCTTCGCCGCATGCCCCGCCTGACTCCCCCATGAGCTTCGTTTTGTGATTCGCTGGGTCGTAGCCATTGCGCTTGGCCTGCTGGCGGCCTGGCTCGCGTACGGGCTGCCGCTTCGCGCCGGCAGCACGCACGGTACGGCGCGCCACTGGGGGCTGGCCGCGTTGCGCGCCGCGGCCGTGGCGCTGGTGGCGGCGCTGCTCGTTGGTGCCCCCATGGGGCGGGCCGTACCCCGGGCACCGCTCGTGGCCCTCGACGTGTCCGCGTCGTGGCGACGTGCGGTGGGTGACGAAAGCACCTTCGTGCAGGGATGGCGCCAGGGCGTGGCCGACAGCGCGCGGCGCGCCCAGCCGGCCGACGCCGCCCTCGTGCTGGTGGGCGACTCCCTCCGCGACGCAACCCTCGACGACGTCGCCGCCACGACCCCGCGTGACGGCGCGTCCCGCGTGCGACCGGCCGTCGATCGGGCGGCGTCGCTCGGGCGCAGTCTCGTCCTGGTGACCGATGGCGAAGTCGACGATGCCGACGCTCTCCGCGAAGCTCCGCCGGGGTCGCGGGTGGTACGGCTCACCACGCCGCCGCGACGCGATGTGGCCGTGGCAGAGCTCGTCGTACCATACTCGGCAACGGGTGGCGATACCGTCTCGGCGGCCGTCACGGTGGTCGCGGGCGGCGTGGCCACGGCCGAGGGGGTATTGCGATTGCGCATCGACGGCAGCGAGGCCGCGTCATCCCCGGTCCCGCCGTTGGCTCCGTTTGCCGGCACGCGCCTGACCGTCCCGCTGGTCGTTGCACGCGGCGATCGCGTGGCCGTCGTGCAGGCAATCGTCGAGTCGCCGGGTGACGCGGAAGGGCGTAACGACACGCTCGCCGTGGCCATGGACGTGGGCGACCGGCCGTCGGCCGTCTTCGTGTCCACGGCCCCCGACATCGATGTGCGCGAAGCGCTCACCGTGCTGCGCGGCGCACTCGACGTACCCACCCGCGCCTATTTGCGGTTGGCCCCCAACGTGTGGCGTGTCGAGGGGTCGCTGGCGCCCATTACCGAGGCGGAGGTCAAGGCGCGCGCAGCCACCGCCGGGATGCTGATCGTGCACGGCGATACCGCCTGGCGCCCCGTCGCAGGTGCCGCCACGGCCTCACGCGTGCTGTGGCTCCCCGCGCCCCCCACTCAGGTCGCGCGCGCCGGGGAACTCACACGCACCCCCGAGTGGTATGCGGCGGCGGCCCCGGCCTCTCCGCTCATGGCCGCGTTGGCGGCCTTGCCCTTCGACTCCCTTCCGCCGGTGACGCTCGCGGGGGCGGCGCGCGGAGACGACACGGTGCTCACGATGCGCCTCAGCAAGCGAGGTGAGGCGCAACCGGCCATCGCCACACGGTCGGCCGGTGGCCGGCGCACGGTGGTCGTTTCCGGCTCGGGGTACGCCGGGTGGGCACTGCGCGGTGGCCGCAGCCGCGAGGCCTTCACGGCACTCTGGGGGGCCATCTTCGATTGGGCCTCGGCGGGACGCGGCGATATCCGGGCGGCGCGGCCGGTGCCCGGGGCAACCCGCGCCGGCGATCCCGTATCGTGGCGCCGTGGCGGCGCCGATTCCGTGGTGGTCGTGCGGCTGACCGCCCGCGGCGTGTCACCCCTCCCCGCCGCGCCGGACTCGCTCGTGTTGCGCTTCGGTGCCCGAACCGAAACGGCCACGCCCCCGTTGCCGGCGGCGGTGTACGACGTGGAAACTGCGGGCGGGCGCAGCGTGCTGATTGTGAACGCGGCACGGGAGTGGCTGCCCAAGGCTCCCGCCGTGGCCGCCGGGCCGCTCACCGCCGGTGCGGCCGGGGCCGATACGCCGCGGCTTGCCGACGCCGGCTGGCCGTTCGTGCTGGCGTTGCTCCTGTTGTGTGCCGAGTGGATTGCGCGCCGGTCGTCCGGTCAGCGCTGACTCCCGGCTTTCGACTTACACACCGACGAAGGCATAGAAGCTGATGGCCCGACTGTTCCGCCGTAAGGACGATGTGCCCAAGCGCTCGTTGTGGCAGCGCTTCAAGGATGTCGTCACCACCGACATGTCCGTGCTCTTCCGGGGGGTGGACGAAGGCTCGCTCGAGCAGCTTGAAACGCTGCTCATCGAGAGTGACTTCGGTATCCCCACGTCGCTGGCGCTCGTGGCCGAGGTCGAACGGCGCCACAAGCGGGGCGAGGTCAAGACCGAGCAGGAGTTCCGACGGGCGCTGGCCGACGGCGTGGAAGCGGCGCTCCGCAAGGGAAACAGCGACCCGGCCCTCTGTCTCAACCCCGGCGGCCCCACCGTGCTGCTGGTGATCGGGGTGAACGGGGCCGGCAAGACCACCTTCATCGGCAAGCTCTCGGCGGCCTTCCGTGCGCAGGGAAAGCGGGTGTTGCTCGGGGCTGCCGATACGTTTCGCGCGGGCGCCATCGACCAGTTGCGCGTCTGGGCCGAGCGCTCGGGGGTGGACTTCGTGGGAGGCGCGCCGGGGAGCGACCCGGCGAGTGTCGCCTACGACGCCGTGGATGCCGGCATCACCCGCGGTGTGGACCTGATCATCGTGGATACGGCAGGGCGCCTGCACACGAGTGACGACCTGATGACGGAGCTGCGCAAGATTCACCGGGTGATCGGCAAACGGCTCCCCGACGCGCCGCACGAGATCCTGCTCGTGCTCGATGGCACCATCGGTCAGAACGCGCTGTCGCAGGCGCGCACCTTCTCGGCGGCGGTGCCGGTCACTGGCGTGGTCGTCACCAAGCTCGATGGGACGGCCAAGGGCGGCATCGTCGTGGCCGTGCACGAGGCGCTCAACGTGCCCATCAAGTACGTCGGGCTGGGCGAGCAGATCGGCGATCTCGAGCCCTTCGATGCCGGCGAGTACGCGCGGGAGCTCGTCGAGTCGTGATGTCACGCGGTGACCCGGATGCGGAGGCGCGTCGGCGACGCCCGCCCGCGCGTCCGGCACCACGCCTGACGCTCGACACCCCGGTCACCTACCTCAAAGGGGTCGGACCGGCGCGCGCCGCCAGTCTGGCGCGCATCGGCATCATCACGGCCGGCGACCTGCTGCGCCATGTGCCGCACCGGTACGAAGACGCCACCACCGTCACCCCTATCGCGCAGGCCGAGGTGGGGGCGGACGTCACCGTACTGGGCAAGGTCATTGCGAAGGGTGTGCTCCCCACGCGCAAGGGGCTGCGCGTGTTTCAGGCCGTGGTGCAGGATGCCACGGGAATGCTGGAGATCGCCTGGCCGGGGCAGCCCTTTCTCGATCGCACCATCAACACGAACGACTGGCTGCTGTGCACCGGCCCGGTGCGGTTCTTCCACGGCCGTCGCCTGCAACCGCGGGAGTTCGTCAATCTCGGTCCCGAGGAGGAAGGGACCGGCGAGGGGCGGGTGCTGGCGGTGTATCCCAGCACCGAAGGGCTGTCGGTGCGATTGCTGCGCGCCATGGTGCAGCAGCATCTCGACGCGCTCCTGCCGCTCGTCACCGAGCCGCTGCCGGCCTGGATCCTCGACGCGGCACAGGTCCCGTCGCTGCCTCAGGCGCTGCGCATGGTACACCGGCCTACGAGCGTGGCCGAGGCCGTGCGTGGTCGTGCCCGGCTGGCCTACGAGGAGCTGCTCTGCGTGCAGTTGCTGCATCGCAAGGCCAACCAGGTGGCCCGGGCCGCGCGCAGCGGTCGGGCATTCGAAAATCGCCGGGACCTCACCACCAAGCTGCGGGAGGCGCTTCCGTATACCCTCACGCAGGCGCAGGTGCGCGCCATTCGCGAAATCGTGCACGACATGGAGAGCCCGCGTCGCATGCATCGCCTGCTGCAGGGCGACGTGGGAGCCGGGAAAACCGTGGTGGCGCTCTTCAGCGCGCTGCTGGCCATGGAGAATGGTGCCCAGGTGGCGCTCATGGCTCCCACGGAACTGCTGGCGGAGCAGCACGCTCGGAGCATCGAGCGACTGCTGGCGCCCCTTGGCATTGCCCCGGTGCTGCTGACGGGCCGACAGGGCGCGCGCGAGAGGCGCGCGGCGCTCACGCGACTGGCCAGCCACGAGCCGGTGCTCGCCATCGGCACGCACGCGCTGCTGCAGGACGACGTGACCTTTGCCAACCTCGGGCTCGTGATCATCGACGAACAGCACCGGTTCGGGGTGGAGCAACGCGCCGTCCTCGGCGCCAAGGGCGACGCCCCCGATGTGCTGCTCATGAGCGCCACGCCCATTCCACGGTCGCTGGCACTGACGCTGTACGGTGACCTCGACGTGAGCGTGCTCGACGAACGGCCCCCGGGGCGGCACCCGGTCACGACGGTGGTGCGGCCGGAGACCGGCCGCGCCAAGGTGTTCGAGTTCGCCAACAGCCAGCTCGATGCGGGGCGGCAGGTCTACGTGGTGTATCCCCTGATCGAAACGAGTGAGAAGATCGATCTCAAGGCGGCGACCGTCATGTACGACACCCTCGTGGCGGGCGCCTTCCGCACACGGCGGGTCGCGCTGCTGCACGGACGCCTGGCCGCCGATGCGCGCGACCTCATCATGCGCCGCTTTCGCGACGGCGAGCTCGACGTGCTCGTGGCAACCACCGTGATCGAGGTGGGGATCGACGTGGGGAACGCGACGGTCATGATCATCGAACACCCCGAGCGGTTCGGGTTGTCGCAGCTGCATCAGCTGCGGGGACGGGTGGGGCGCGGGGCCGAGCAGTCGTACTGCGTCCTGCTGGGTGACGTGGGCACCGAGGCCGCGGAGCGCCTGAGTCTGTTTGCCGCCACCGAGGACGGTTTCGAGATTGCCCGCGCCGACCTCAAGCTGCGCGGCATGGGTGATCTCTTCGGGGCCAAGCAGCACGGATTGCCGGCATTCCGCGTGGCCGATCTGCTGCGGGATGAAGCCCTCAACGAAACGGCGAGGCTGGTGGCCGACCGTCTGCTGCGTGATGATCCGGAACTCGAGGCCCCCGCCCATGTGGCGCTTCGCCACCAGCTCACCGTGGGGTATGCCCGCGCCCTCGACTACTTCCGGGTGGGGTAGCGGTGCATACTTCACGCGGCGCAGCCGCCGCGCATTCTCTCGTTCAACCGTCATCCGCCGTCTCCGTGAACACGTCTACCACCCGCATTGCCGATCTGTCGCACCATGTCGGCGCCACGGTCACCGTGCGCGCCTGGGTCACCCATCTGCGCTCCAAGGGGAAGCTGGGCTTCGCCGTCGTGCGCGATGGCACCGGGGTCATGCAGGCAGTGGTGGTGAAGGCCGAGGTCAGTGAGGCGGCCTGGGAGCAGTTCGGGCAGCTCACGCAGGAGTGCAGCGTGCTCCTCACCGGCGACGTGCGCGCCGATGCGCGGGCGCCCGGCGGGTTCGAGATGGGTGTGAAGGAGCTGGGAATCATCGGCACCAGCCCGCTCGATTACCCCATTCAGCCCAAGGAGCACGGCATCGACTTCCTGCTCGACAACCGCACCTTCTGGCTGCGCAGTCAGCGCCAGGTGGCCATCATGCGGGTCCGGCACGAGCTCGAACAGGCGGTGCACGACTTCTTCTACGCGCGCGATTTCATTCGCTGCGATACGCCCATCCTCACGGCGGCCATCGGCGAACGGGCCGGGCTCTTCAGCACCGAGTACTTCGACGAGGGCACGGCCTACCTCGCCCAGACGGGGCAGCTGTATGGCGAGGCGCTCGCCGCGGCGCTCGGCCGCATCTATACCTTCGGCCCCACCTTCCGCGCCGAGAAGAGCAAGACGCGCCGACACCTCACCGAGTTCTGGATGATCGAACCGGAGATGGCGTGGTACGACCAGGACGACAACATGGACCTGCAGGAAGACTTCGTGCGCTATCTCGTGGAGCGGGTGCTCGAGCGGCGGCAGGAAGAACTCAAGGTCCTCGAGCGTGACACCAGCAAGCTCGATTGCGTGTCGCAGCGGTTCGTACGCCTCGATTACGGCGACGCGGTGAAGCTGGCCCAGTCCAAGGGGGCCGACATCACCTGGGGCGACGACCTGGGCGCCCCCGACGAAGCGATGATCGTGGACGAGTACCAGCGCCCCGTCTTCGTGGTGAACTACCCGAAGGAAGCCAAGGCGTTCTACATGAAGGAGAACCCGGCCGATCCGCGCACGGTGCGCTGCGCCGACCTGCTCGCCCCCGAAGGTCGCGGCGAAATCATCGGCGGCTCACAGCGCGAAGACGACTACGACAAGATCCTCGCGCGCCTCACGCACGAGGGGCTGCCCGTGGAGGCCTACGGTTGGTATCTCGACCTGCGCAAGTACGGCACCTTCACCCACTCGGGCTTCGGGCTGGGACTGGAGCGCACGATCGCGTGGATCTGCGGCATCGAGCATATCCGTGAGGTGATCCCGTTCCCGCGGCTGATGGGGCGGATCAAGCCGTAAGCCACACACGCCACTCGGTACCCGAAACTCGAAACTCCCCCGGCCGTCACGCGATGTCCGGGGGAGTTTCGGGTTTCGGGTTTCGGGTTTCGCGTTCCGGGTCGCGGGTGGCGACTATGACTCCCCCCGCTCCTCCCGCTTTACCGCGTCCCAGTACCGGTCCTGCTCCTCCAGTGACAGATCGCTGAGCCGCCGGCCGTCTGCCGCCGCCAGGCGTTCCATCGTCGCGTACCGCCGCACGAACTTGGCATTGGTTCGATCCAGCCCCAGCGCGGCGTGCACTCCGGTCTTGCGGCACAGATTCACCACCGCGAACAGCAGGTCGCCCAGTTCGGCCTCCAAGGCGTCCTGATCGCGCACCGCCCCCGTGGCCGGGTCGATCAGCGCCGCGACCTCCTCCACCTCTTCGCGAACCTTGGCGAGCGGCCCCAGAGCGTCATCCCAGTCGAAGCCCACGCCGGCAGCCCGGTTCTGCAAACGGTGGGCGCGATGCAGCGACGGCAGCCCGGCGGGCAACCCCTCCTCGAGTGAGCTGCGCCGGGTTTTCGCGGCCTTCATGCGTTCCCACGAGCGCCGGATGCCGTCGCCGTACAGGTGCGGATGCCGCGCGTGCATCTTGGCGACGAGCGCACCGGCCACGTCGGCCATGCCGAAGGCGCCCCGCTCCTCGGCCACCACACTGTGGAAGAGCACCTGCAGGAAGAGGTCGCCCAGTTCGTCGCGCAGCACGGCATCCTCACCGCCGGCAATGGCGTCGTCCACCTCGTGCGCCTCTTCGATGAGGTAGGGGCGCAGCGACTGGTGCGTCTGCGCCGCATCCCACTCGCAGCGGGCACGCAGGTCGCGCATGAGGGCGAGGGCGTCGTCCATCGTGCGCGGCGCAGGCACCGGCGGCAGCTCGGGCTCGGGAGCGAAGGGTGTGGCGTCAGCGGACATGGATGCGCGGGCGAGATGGGGCGTGACGGGAATGTGTGCTATTCTTAAGGGCTATGCCGCACTCCGCCCACCCCACTGCCCGCGCCTGGCTCGACGTGGACCTCGCCGCCGTGCGTCACAACGCGGCCGTCCTGCGTGCTCGCGCGAAGGCCCCGCTGCTGGCCATGGTGAAGGCAGACAGCTACGGCATCGGCGCCACCGCCGTGTGCCGGGCGCTCGGCGTGGCGTTCCGGGATCAGCCGCCGCGCGCGGACGCGCCGTGGGGGGTCGGCATTGCCAGCCTCGACGAAGCCGAGACGTTGCGCAGCGCCGACTGTCTGGGCCGGATCGTCTGTCTGCAGCCGCTGCTCCCCCCGGAACTGCCTCGCGCGGCCGCGCTGGGCGTCACGCCGTCGCTGCACCGCGCCGCGGACATTGCCGTGTGGCGCGCCATGACCAGCGCCCCGTATCACCTGTCCATCGACACCGGGATGGCGCGCGCCGGGGTCCGCTGGGACCGTGTCGCCGCCCTGCGCGACGCGGTGGCGGCTGCCCCTCCCGAGGGCGTCTTCACCCACTTCCATTCCGCCGACGAATCGCTGCCGTCGCGCGACGAACAGGACGAGCGCTTCGCCGCGTCGCTGGCAACCTTGGCCAATGTCTTGTCCCCGGGAGTACTGCGGCACAGCGACAACAGCGGCGGCATCGCCAGCCGCGTGCAGGGATCCCCGGGCCATCTCGCGCGCCCGGGGATTGCCCTCTACGCCGGGATGTTCGATCAGCAGCTGGGGCTGCGGCCGGTGGTGCACCTGCGGGCGCGCGTGATCGACCTGCGGGATGTGCATCCGGGGGAGTCGGTCTCGTACGGGGCCACCTGGCGCGCCACCAGCCTGCGGCGCATTGCCACGCTGGCCTGCGGCTACGCCGATGGGTACCGGCGGCATCTTTCCAACGCCGGCACGGTACTGATCAACGGGACGCGCTGCGCTGTCGTCGGTCGGGTCACCATGGACATGGTCATGATCGACGTCACGGGGGTCCCCTGCGAACGCGGTCAGGTGGCCACGCTCATTGGCCGCGACGGGGCCGACCTCCTCACGGTGGGCATGGTGGCGGACGCCGGCGGGGTGTCACCGTACGAGTTGCTCACCGGTCTCTCGCAGCGGGTACCGCCGGTGTACCACGATGCGCTGCCCGTTCCCGTCGCTTTTCCCTCCTGATACGCCCCGTCGCATGTCCGCCACGCCACCAACCGACATGCCGCACGCCGACCCGGCGCTGCGCCGCGCCCTGCTCCTCGTGCTCGATGGCGTGGGGTGCGGCGAGGCTCCGGATACGGCGGCCTACGGCGACACCGGCAGCAATACCATCGGCAACATCGCCCGCGCCGTTGGCGGGCTCACGTTGCCCAACCTGCAGCGACTCGGACTCGGCAGTGTCGCCGACATCGCCGGGGTGCCGCCGGTCGCGCATCCCGTGGGCGCGTACGGGGTCATGGTGCCGCGCTCAGCCGGGAAGGACTCCACCACCGGGCACTGGGAGCTGGCCGGACTGCATCTCGAGCGCCCCTTTCCCACCTACCCCAACGGCTTCCCGCCGGCGGTGATCGACGCGTTCGTGGCTGCCACCGGCCGACCGGTCGTCGCCAACTGCGTGGCCAGCGGGACGGCCGTCATCGCGCAATTCGCCGAGAAGCAGCAGCAAAGCGGGGCGTGGATCGTGTACACCAGCGCCGACTCTGTTTTCCAAATTGCGGCACATGAGCAGTGGATCCCGCTGGACGAGTTGTACCGGGCCTGCGAGGTCGCCCGGCGGCAACTGGTGGCGCCACACGATGTGTCGCGGGTCATTGCGCGCCCGTTCGTAGGAGCACCAGGGGCGTGGCAGCGGACCGCGAACCGGCGGGACTATTCCATTCAGCCGCCCGGGGTGACCCTGCTCGACGTGCTCGAGGCCGCGGGGGTGCCCCGGACGGGGGTGGGCAAGGTGGACGACCTGTTCGCCGGGCGAGCCATCCGGTCGCAGCATACGACCGACAATGCGGAGGGGCTCGAGGCCATTCGCCGGTGGCTCGATACCGCGCCGCGTGGGTTCTGCTTCGCCAACTTGGTAGATTTCGACCAGCTCTTCGGGCATCGGAACGATGTTCGCGGTTTTCAGGGAGCGCTCGAGGCGTTCGATCGGGCACTCCCGTCACTGCTTGCGTCCCTGCGGGAGGACGACCTGCTGTTCATCACGGCTGACCACGGCAACGACCCCACCACGCCATCCACGGACCACGCGCGCGAGTGCGTGCCGTTGCTGGTGGCGGGGGCGCGCGTGCGTGGAGGCCCGCTGGGAACGCGGGACACGTTCGCCGATCTCGGGGCCACGGTGGCCGACTGGTTCGGGCAATCGTGGCGCGGCCGCGGGACCTCGTTCCTCCGCCAGCTCGTGTTCACGTGAGTACGCTGCCCCCCGAGTTCGAGCGGCTGCGCGCCGTGGCGGATGCGGCGCGTGCCAATGCGTGGGCGCCGTACTCGCAGTTCCCCGTGGGCGCCGCACTGGAAGCCGCCGACGGCCGCATCTTCGGCGGCTGCAACGTGGAGAATGCCTCGTACCCGGCAGGCACCTGTGCCGAACGGGTGGCGTTGGGCACGGCCATTGCCGCGGGGGCGCGTGGGTTCGTGCGGGTGGTCATCACCTCCAATCAGCACGATCCTACCCCACCGTGCGGGATCTGTCGTCAGGCGCTGGTGGAATTCGCCCCCGCGCTGGAAGTCTACGCCGTGACGCCCGATGGGCGCGCGGCTCGCTGGTCGCTGGCCGAGCTGTTGCCGGCACCGTTCACGCCTGCATCACTCGAGAATGTCTGAAGGCGGTCGTTGGTCCTGGGCGCGCATGCGCGCTCCGTTGCTGGTGCTGGCGCTCTGCGCGACTTCGGTTGCCGCCGCGGCCTGCACCGAAAACCTCGACGGGGGCGCCGGCTGTCCGTCGCTGTGCCCGGAAGAGTCCGAGCGCTTCCGCGACACCACATTCGAAGCGCTGGAGATCGACTCGTCGCTGGCGGGCTATCCCGCACTGGGCTTGTCCAACAACCTGTTGCTCGCCAATCGACCCGATACGCTGGTCACGCGCGCCATCCTGCGCTTCGATGTGCTCACGACGTCGTTCCTCCCCAACGGCACCGGCACACTCGACTCCATCACCACGGTCGACTCGGTCTTCCTCAAGTTGCCGCTCGACAGCACCGGTCGGCGGGGGGGCAACCCGGTCACCCTCGAAGCGTACGATGTCGACACCACGGCCAGCGACACCGTGCCGGCGGTGCTGCGTTCGCTCTTCCGCCCCGACCGTCGTATCGGCACGCTCACGCTCACGCCGTCGAGCACCGGCGACACCATTCGGGTGCCGCTCAGCCGCACCTTCATGCAGGCCAGAATCGCCGCAAAGTCGCGCGTGCGGGTCGGCCTGCGTCTCACCGGCAGCTCCGGGCAGTTGCGCCTGCGTGCCTTCACGCTCGGCTTCGGGGCGCCCACGCTGCAGTTCGATCCGGCGTCGGATACCACCTACCGGCCCATCACCCTGACCACACAGACCACGCTGTCAGGGGCCGAGAATGAGGTGAATCTCGCGTACAGTCTGTACGCGCTCACCGACATCGGCTCGCCTCCGCCCGGCCCCAACACGCTCGTCGTGGGCGGCTATCCGGCGTATCGCACGTACATGCGCTTCAACGTGCCGCGCCGCATCTCCGACTCCAGCACCATCGTGCGCGCCGACCTGCTGCTCACCCAGCAGCGCAGCCGTTTCGGCAACGTGCGCGATTCCGTGGCGGTGTTCCCGCTCGTGCCCACCGCCACCGCCGATGTGTCGGACCTGCGGCGCATTCTCGACCTGACCGCCGAAGGGACGCTGCTGGGGGTCGACACCACACGCTTCGTGCCGGGCGACAGCGG
Organism: Gemmatimonas sp.; assembly: GCF_021298855.1. Lineage (GTDB taxonomy): Bacteria > Gemmatimonadota > Gemmatimonadetes > Gemmatimonadales > Gemmatimonadaceae > Gemmatimonas. Next base: position 98,747 of record NZ_JAJTHI010000020.1, on the reverse strand, counting down.
GGTGCGCTCACTCAACGTCCTGGGGCTGGCGCGCTCGTGGCGGTTGCAGGCGCCCACCGTACCTCGCGGACTGGCGCTGCGCATCGCCCTCGAGGGGGCGCAGCCCGCGGAACTGCGCTTCTTCAGCCGCACCGCGGCCCCCGCGCTCCGCCCCAAGCTGCGCATTACCTACCTGCCGAAGTCGGAGTTCGTCCTGCCATGAATCGCGCAATGCTGCTGACGAACCACCGCCCCCGCGCCGGCGCGGCGGCCACGTTGCTCCTCGTGGCCAGTCTCGCGATGCCGGGCCTCGCGGGTGCGCAGGGCTCTCTGGGCGCGCTGGGGTTCGGCTACCCGGTAAACGGCATGAGCATCCGCGCATCCGGTACGGCCGGTGCCTTCGGCGACATCGACCCGTTGTCGCCCATCAACCCGGCGGCCCTCGGTGGCATTGCGCGCACCGTGCTCAGTGCGCAGACCGAGCCCGAATACCGCCGGCTGACGGTGGGCGGCGTCACCGAGCGCACATCGTCGCAGCGGATTCCGCTGCTCGCGGTCATCTTCCCCGCGCGCCGTGGCGTGGCCGTCGGCTTCAGTGCCCGCGGCTTCCTCGATCGGTCGTACACCACCACCACCACGGGCACGGCCGACGTGGACGGCGCCTCGCTCCCCACCAACGAACAGCTCACCATGCGCGGCGCCATCGGTGACATCCGCGGTGCGGTGGGGTGGCAGATCGGCAACTGGGCGCGCGTGGGGCTTGGCGGGCACATCTTCACCGGGGAGAACACCGGCGTGCGCGAACGCACCTTCGCCGACACGTTGCGCTTCGGCAGCACCCTCGACTCGTCGCGCGTCACGTACATCGGGACAGCCGTGTCCATCGGTGGCGAGGTTCGCCTGTTCAAGGGGCTGGCCGCGGCCGCCAGTTACCGGGCGGGCAATCGCTTCGAGGCCCGCATCCGCGACACCACCCGCGCCGCGGGCAACGTGCCGGCCCGCCTGGGGGGGACGCTGCGCTACGACGGCATTCCCGGGTCGTCGTTTGCCGTGGGGTTCGAACAGGTGAACTGGTCGGACATGCAGTCCATGGCATCGGCGCGCACGCGCGCCCATGACGCGCTCAACCTGTTTGGCGGGGCCGAGGTGGCGGGTCCGCGCCTGCGCGGCGTGCCGCTGCTGCTGCGCGCCGGATACGCCCGCACCGATTTGCCCTTCAGCACGACCTCCTCGCCGGTGCGTGAGATCCGCCTCAGCGGCGGTCTCGGCTTCCCCGTCGCGCGCGACGCGGCGGCCATCGACTTCTCCCTCCAACGTGCCACCCGCTCGCTCGCCGGGTCCGCGGCCCGCGAGTCGGCGTGGCTCCTCGGCGTCGGCATTCAGGTGCGCCCCTGACCATGAGTGCGCTGCGTTCGCTTCCCGAGCTGCCGGACGTCGTCACGGCAACGCCCAAACCCACCGTGTACATCGAGACGTACGGCTGCCAGATGAACGTGGCCGACTCCGAACTCATGTACGGCAAGTTGGTGGCGCATGGGTACGCGCCGGTCGATGCGCCCGACGGGGCTGACGTCATCCTCGTGAACACCTGCGCCATTCGCGAGAATGCCGAAACGCGCGTCATTGGCCGCCTCGGCGAACTGCGCCGCTTCATGAAGCCCGACACCATTGTCGGGGTGACCGGCTGCATGGCGCAGCGCCTCGGCGCCCGCGTGCTCGACCAGGCCAGGCACGTCTCGCTCGTCGTGGGTCCCGATGGCTACCGGGCGCTCCCGGCGTTGCTCGACGGGGCGCGTCGCGGCGAGAAGTTCACCGCCACCGATTTCGACCTCGAGGAGCACTACGAGGACGTGGTGGCGCGGCGCTTCGAAGGGGTGAAAGCGTGGATTCCGGTGCAGCGTGGCTGCGACTATCGCTGCACCTACTGCATCGTGCCGTTCACGCGGGGCCCCGAGCGCAGTCGCAAACTCGCCGACGTGGTGCGCGAGGTGCAGCAGGTGGTGGAGCAGGGGCTCTCCGAAGTGGTGCTCTTGGGGCAGACCGTCAATTCGTACCACGACGGCGCGCACGACTTCGCCGACCTGCTGCGCGCGGTGGGTACCGTCGACGGCATCCGTCGCGTGCGCTACACGAGCCCGCATCCCAACGATTTCAGCGACCGGGTCATCGAGGCGATGGCCACCACGCCCACCGTTTGCGAGCATGTGCATCTGCCCATGCAGAGCGGCAGCACGAGCATGCTCAAGCGCATGCTGCGACGCTACTCCCGTGAGGACTACCTCGAGTGCGTTGCCCGCATGCGCGCCGCCATTCCGGGGCTCGCCCTCACGACCGACATCATCGTGGGGTTCCCGGGCGAAACCGACGAGGAGTTCGAGGATACGCTGTCGCTGTGCCGCGAGGTGCGCTTCGACGACGCCTTCATGTTCAAGTTTTCCGCTCGTGAGGGCACGCCGGCCACGCGCATGCCGCCCGAATGGACGATCCCCGACGATGTGGTGGCCACCCGCTTCGACCGCCTCGTGCGTACGGTGCGCGGCATCTCGCGCGAGAACAATCTCGGGCGACTCGGCGAGACTATGGAGCTGCTCATCGAGAAGGTGGCGCGCGACGGCGAACTGCTGCAGGGCCGCTCGCGTGATTTCAAGACGGTCATGGTGCCCGCCGATGCGGCCCGCATCGGCGAGTACCTCACGGTGACCCTTACCGGCACCACTGGCGCCACGTTTACCGGCACGCCGGTGACCGAGCGGCGCGAACGCGCCCCGTTGCCCATGATGGGCGCGTAACGGCGTATCGCGGCGGGCGGGGCCGGCCGCGTGGTCATGATGGGTCGGCCGCAAAAACGGTAATGCCACGGCGGCATGGCGCACACAGGTTGTGCCATGCCGTTGCTCATTCATGCGGTTGCGTGGTGGCTGGCGGGGCTCATGGCGGGGGCGTGGTGGCACACGCCGCTGCCGCCCGCGCTGCTCCTGGCGGCCGGCGTCGTAGTCTGGCGCCGTGGTCGGGTGGAGCCGCTGCTCGTGGTGGCCGGGATGCTGGCCTCGTGGGGAGACGCGCGCGAGAACCGGCTCTGTGCCCGCCGGCTGCAGCAGCAGCTGGCCGACGGTGGCGCGGCATGGGTGCACGTGGCGGATCATGTGCCACCACGAGGCCGTCGCCCGGCGCAGCTGCGCGGGCAGGCGTCGGAGCGCGCACGCTGGCCACGTTGCCACGTGCCGGTGGCGGTCCACCTCGCACCGCAGGACAGCGCACGCACCGTTGCGCCGACGCCCCGGCCGGGCATGCGCGTGCCGGTGTGGGCCTCTCCGCTGCCAACGGGCACGGTCCTGCGACTCGAGCGCGCCCGGGTTGGAGCCGCGTACGGCCCGCGCCATCCACTCGTGGCGTGGCGCGCCCATGTGGGGACGGTCATCGACGGCGCCTTTCGCGGGCGTGCGCCGCTCGTGCGCGCGCTGCTCATTGCCGATCAGCGCAGCATCGACCCTGAGGTGCGCGATCGCTACGCCGATGCCGGTCTTGTGCACCTGCTGTCGGTCAGCGGCATGCATGTCGCGATCATCGCCACGGCATTGCTCACGTTTGGCGGCGCCCTGCGCCTCACCCGTCGCTGGCTCGAACCGGCGTGTGTGTGCGTGGTGGTGGCCTACGTGGCACTCCTTGGATTCCCGGCGCCCGCGGTGCGCAGCGCCATCATGCTCATGGTCACGATGCTCAGTCGGCGCTGGCAGCGCCCGGTGCACGAATGGACGGCACTCGCCCTCGGGGCGGTGGTCCCCACCATCGAGCCCGCCATCGTGCACGATCTCGGCTGGCAACTCAGTGTGGGCGGCATGGCGGCGCTGGTGGCGGCCCGGTCGCTGCACCGACGCTGGAAACGGGACCATCACCCGCTGCCAACAACCGCCCACCTGGCGAGGATGCTGCGCTGGTGGCATCGGCAACGGGGGGCCGCCGGCTGGCTCCTCGGCGAGATCTCCACTGGCCTCATCGCCACGCTGGTCATGGCGCCGCTCGTGGCCTGGACCTTCGGTCGCGTCAGCCTGGTGGCGCCGTTGTCCAATGTCGTGGCGGCGCCGTTGATTGGCGTGCTCCAGCCCGCGCTGTTTCTCGCCCTGCTCGCCGCACTGCTGCTGCCCGCGGGCCCGCACCAGTGGCTTGCAGACGCCACGCAGCCACTCATGGCACTGCTCGATCACGTGGCCCAGGGTGCGGCCGCGGTGCCCGGTGCCGTTCTTGGCGTAGCCCCCACCTTCGCTACCGCCCTGGGGACCGGCACGGCGGTGGCGCTGCTCGTACGCAGTACGGCCGACCGTCGGCGCGGCCGTTGGGTGGTGGGAGCGGCCGCCGTGCTCACCGCCACCCTCTGGCAATCGGCCATGGTGCCGGGAAACGGGCACCTGGAGCTGCATGTGCTGGACGTCGGGCAGGGGGATGCCCTGGCGCTGCGTACGCCACGCGGACGCTGGATTCTCGTGGATGCCGGCCGGCGCTGGCAGGGCGGCGATGCGGGGCGCCGCGTCGTGGTGCCGTATGTGCGACGGCGTGGCGGACAGGTGGCGCTGTTCGTGCTCACTCACCCGCACGACGATCACGCCGGGGGCGCGGCAAGTGTGGTGCGGGCGCTGCGTCCGGCGCGCTGGTGGGAGCCGGCCTTCGTGCTCCCCAGCCCAGGGTACCGCGAGGCGCTCGACGCCCTGCGGGAAACGAAGACGCCGTGGGAGCGTGTACGACCGGGGCGCACCTTCAGGCTGGATGGTGTGCAGCTGACTGTGCTGGCTCCCGACTCCTCGTGGACCGCGTCACAGCGGGATGCCAACGAAACATCGGTCGTGCTGCGCGTGGATTACGGACGTCATCGTCTGTTGTTGACCGGCGACGCCGAGGCAGAGGAAGAGGCGTGGCTGGTGGCGCAACAGGGCGTCGGTGCGCTCGATGTCGATGTCCTCAAGTTGGGGCATCACGGCAGCCGGACGAGCTCGACCGCCACGCTCCTCGATGCGGCCACACCACGTCTGGCCATCGCCTCGGTGGGGGCGGGAAACCGCTACGGACATCCCTCGCCCGAGACGCTGGCCGCGCTCATGGCTCGCGGCGTTCCCGTGTTCCGCACCGATACCGATGGCACCGTGATCGTGCAGACCGATGGACGCACGCTGCAAGTCATGGCGGGCGGCGAGCAGTGGCAGATACCCCAGGAAGATCGGGTGCCATGACCCGCGGGACGGGTCGCGCCTGTTACATCCGTTTCACCGCATCCGTCCTTCCGAAAACCGCGGCGCTGCTCTTGCACGAGCTTGCCCGGGTGCGCCAGCTTTCCGCTCAGCGCACAAGCCGGACTGGGGCTCAGTCGGCGATTCGCGTTCACCCTCCGGGGATCCTACCGTGGTCAAGCATACTGCGACGTCGGTCGTCACCATCGAGCGCTTCATCATCGAGCAGGAGCGCATGTTCCCGGAGGCGACGGGTGAACTGTCCGGCATCCTCTACGACATGGCGCTCGCCGGCAAGATGATCGCCAACAAGGTGCGCAGCGCCGGCCTCGCCGATATCCTCGGCGCGACGATGAGCGAGAATGTGCAGGGCGAAGTGCAGCAGAAGCTCGACGTCATCGCCAACGAAATCATCGTCAAGGCGTTCGATCACGGCGGGCGGCTGTGCGCCATGGCGTCGGAGGAAGAGCCCGACATCATCCAGATCCCCGAAGGCTTCCGCCACGGCAAGTACGTGCTGCTCTTCGATCCGCTCGACGGCTCGTCGAACATCGACGTGAATGTGCCCGTGGGTACGATCTTCTCCGTGTTCCGCAAGATCACGCGCGGCACGCGTGGCGAGATGGAGGACATGCTGCAGCCGGGGCGCCGTCAGGTGGCGGCCGGCTACATCCTCTACGGCTCGAGCACGATGATGGTGTACACCACGGGGCAGGGGGCGCACGGCTTCACGCTCGATCCGTCCATTGGCGAGTTCCTGCTGTCGCATCCCAACATCCGCATCCCCGAGCGGGCGCGATACCTGTCGGTGAACGACGCGTACGAGCAGGATTGGCCGGAGCCCACCCGCGCGCTCATGCGGCGCTATCGCGGCCTCGACGGGCAGAAGAAGGCGCTGAACGTGCGCTACGTGGGTTCGCTCGTGGCCGACTTCCATCGCAACCTGCTCGGTGGTGGCGTATTCTGCTATCCCGCCAACGAGAAGGCCACGCGCGGCAAGCTCCGTCTGCTGTACGAAGCCAACCCCCTGGCCTTCATTGCCGAGCAGGCGGGAGGACTCGCGACCGACGGCTACGGCAGCATCCTCGATATCGAGCCCACCGAGTTGCATCAGCGCTCGCCGCTCTATATCGGCAGCAAGGCGGAGGTGGAGATGGTCAGCGAATTCCCGCTTCCCAAGTACGTGGCTCCCGGCATTCCGGAGCGCCGCGGGGCGTCGCGCCCCGCACCCTCCCCGGTCTCGGCGGGCTGATAGATTGGGGAGATGACCGAACGTCTCTCCCCATCCGGTATCCCCATTCCGGCGGTTGTCCGACCGGACACCGTCAATCTCGACTACGCGCGCGACCTGGGTGACCCGGGCCAGTTCCCGTTCACCCGTGGCGTTCAACCCACCATGTACCGCGGTCGGCTCTGGACCATGCGGCAGTATGCCGGGTTCGGGACCGCCAAGGCCACCAACGAACGGTTCCGGCTGCTCCTCGATGCCGGTCAGACCGGTTTGTCGGTGGCCTTCGACCTTCCCACCCAGATGGGCATCGACTCCGGCACGCCGCGGGCGATGGGTGAGGTGGGGCGTGTCGGTGTGGCCATCGACACCGTCGAAGACATGCACGTGCTGCTCGACGGCATTCCGCTCGACAAGGTCTCCACGAGCATGACGATCAACGCCACGGCGTCCACGCTGCTGGCCATGTACATCGTCGTCGCGGAGGAGCGCGGCATCCGCCGTGACCAGCTTTCGGGTACGGTGCAGAACGACATCCTCAAGGAGTACATCGCGCGCGGCACGTACATCTATCCGCCGGCGCCGTCGCTCGCGCTCACGGCGGAGATGTTCCGGTTCTGCGCCGCCGAAGTGCCGCAGTGGAATCCCATCTCCATCAGCGGCTATCACATCCGCGAAGCGGGCGCCACGGCGGTGCAGGAAGTGGCGTTCACCTTCGCCGACGCCCTGGCCTACGTGCAGCAGGCCGTGGAGGCCGGACTCGCGGTCGACTCGTTCGCGCCGCGTCTGTCGTTCTTCTTCGCCGCGCACAACGACCTGTTCGAGGAAGTCGCCAAGTTCCGCGCCGCGCGCCGGCTCTGGGCGCGCCTCATGCGCGATCGATTCGGTGCCAACGACGCGAGCTGCCGCCTGCGTTTCCACACGCAAACGGGCGGCGTGACGCTGCAGGCGCAGCAGCCGCACAACAACATCGTGCGCGTCACCATCCAGGCGCTGGCGGCGACACTTGGCGGCACGCAGTCGCTGCACACCAACGGCTACGATGAGGCGCTGGCGCTCCCCACGGCGGAAGCCGCCACGCTGGCGCTGCGCACCCAGCAGATCGTCGGCTACGAGTCGGGAGTGGCGCAAACGGTGGATCCGCTGGCGGGCAGCTGGTACGTGGAGCAGCTCACCAACAGCATCGAAGAGCTCGCCGTGGCGCTGCTGGAGCGGGTGCACGAGCTCGGCGGTGCCGCCGAGGCCATTCGCGCCGGCTTCTTCCAGGAAGAGATCGGCCGCAGTGCGTACGAGTATCAGCTGCGCGTCGAGGCGGGCGAGACCGTCGTGGTCGGGGTCAACAAGTACGGGGACGGACAGGAGCCGCCCATCATTCCCGCGCCGGATTTCAGTGCCCTCGAGCGTGATCAGGTGGCGCGCCTGGCGGCGGTTCGGGCGGTACGAGACAACGGTGCCGTGCAGCAGGCACTCGCCCGCATCGCCGAGGCGGCCCCGCAGTACCTGCCCGATCACGTCGGTACCCGCGCCGAACTCATGCCGCGCATCATCGACGCCGTGCGCGTGCGCGCATCGGTGGGAGAGATTGCCGACACGCTGGAGACGGCGTGGGGCCGCTACCAGCCGTCGGCGCATTGACCGTGTCACACCACGGCGAAACCGGCGGGGAGCGCCACGGCGCCGCGCAGGGCGACGCGGCGCCGCCGCGCCCGTTGGCCGTGGTGCGGGCCATGATCGACGCGCTCGATCGCGACCTGCTCCAGATCCTCGCCCGACGCATGGCGCTCGTGGGAGAAGTGGCGGCCTGGAAGCGGCAGCACGGTATTCGCATTCGGGATCCGCTGCGGGAGCAGGAGGTGCTGCAGGATCGGCACGATCGGGCGGTGGAGTTGGGGCTCCCGCCCGGTGAGATCGAGTCGATCTTTCGTGTGCTCCTGCGTTCCAGCCGTGATCAGCAGGCGGCACTGCGCGCCGAGGTGCCGTCGGGGGCGGCCCCGCGCACGGTGGCGGTCATCGGGGGGCACGGCAAGATCGGACGGGTGCTGGTGCGCCTCTTTGGCGATCTCGGTCACCAGCCGCTGGTCGTTGACCGGGATACGGTACTGCGGGCCGAGGAAGCCGCGGCGGCCGCCGAGGTGACCGTGATCAGCGTCCCCATTGACCAGACCGAGGCCGTGGTGCGGGCGGTGGGACCGCACGTCCCGGCCACGGGGCTGCTCATGGATGTGACCAGCATCAAGGCGGCGCCCATGCAGGCCATGCTGGAGAGCACCGCGGCGAGCGTGGTGGGCACGCACCCCATGTTCGGTCCCAACGTGCACACGCTGCAGGGGCAGCGCGTCGTGCTCTGTCGCGGCCGCGGCGACGCCTGGGCCGATTGGCTCGCCTCCATGCTCGCCGCCCGGGGCCTGGTGATTACGGAAACCACCGCCGAGCACCACGACCGCATCATGTCGGTGGTGCAGGTGCTGACCCACTTCCAGACCCAGGTCCAGGGGCTCACGCTGGCCCGACTCGGGCTGCCGCTCAGCGAAACGCTGCCGTTCACCTCACCGGCCTATCTGCTCGAGCTGTACGTGGCGGCGCGGCACTTCGCGCAGGATCCCGCGTTGTACGGTCCCATCGAAATGCGGAACCCGGCCACTACCGGGATCACCGCCGCCTACGGCCGGGCCGTGGCCGAGCTTGCCGAGGTGCTCGCCGGGGGCGACCAGGAACGCTTCAGCCAGCTATTCGGTGAGGTCCGCGCCTTCTTCGGCGATTTCACCGCCGAGGCGCTGGTCCAGTCGAGCTTCCTCATCGATCGCATTGTCGAGCGCAGCTGACGAGTCCGGCACCGTGCACGCCCCGCAACGCGGCGGGATCCGGCAAGGCCGGATCGTCGTTCACCTGTCATGACGTCTCGTCCGGTGCGACGCTCCCTCAACCCGCTGGTGTGGTTTCGCCGCCTCGAAGACGGCTTCTTTGCGCTCGCGGCGGAGGCCGAATACCGGCTCAAGCTGGCGCCCCGTGGCACCAAGATCGTCCCCAGTGATTTCGATCGGCGCATGATCCGCCTGTTTCTGGTGGCCATGCCCCTGCTGGTGGGCTCGCTGTACATCGACGATCGGCAATTCCGTACCCGCTTGCTGGTGCTGGGCTTTGCCGTGGCGCTGTTTGCCGTGGCGCTCATTTTCGTGCTCGACGCGCGCTCCACCAACTATACGGGCCGGGGGCGTCCCCTCCCGCCGCCCAAGCCGCGCCGGGCACCGCCGTCGTCTACGCAGCCGCACTGGACCCGCCGTCGTCCCTGACTGTTTCACGTTTCACACTTCGCGAGCCCCTCATGCGCGTACTCTCCGCCGCCGGCACCCTGGCACTCGTGGCTGTGGCCACCTCGTCCATGCTCGAGGCCGCCACGGTATCGCGCGGGTCCGCGCGACGGGCCGACCGGTGGGAGCGCACCCGCACGGAGTGGGCGGCTCGCCTCACGGGGCGTGAGGGGCGCAAGGTCACCGGCGCCGCCACGGCCAAGCCCACCGCCGACGGAACCGGCACGCTGGTCACGGTGACGCTCGACGGCGACACTCCCGGGGCCACGCGGCCGTGGCACGTGCACACCGGCAGTTGCCGGCAATCGGGAGGCGTGGTGGGAGGGGGGCGGGCCTACACGCCGCTCGCGGTGGATGCCAAAGGGCAGGCCAGCGGGACGGCGACCATTCCCGTTCCCCTGGCCGACAGCGCGTCGTACTACGTGAACATTCACGACGCTGCCGCCGCCATGGGAGTCATCGTGGCCTGCGGGGATCTGACCAAGCGCTGACCTGGCGCTGTTCCGTCGTGGCTGCGCCATCCCCCTCGACGGGGAGCGCCAGTAGTTTTCCGGTATGCTGACCGCTTTCCCCTCGCCGATTCCGGCGCGCCGTGCCGCGCGTGTCCGTCCGCTGGCACTGGCTGCCGTCCTGTGCGCGGTGAGCCTTGCAGCCCCGCTCACCGCTCAGGAAAAGCAGACCGTACTCGACCGCGCCCGTCGTGAGGCGGCCGATCGCAATGCGGCCGGTCCTGTCGCCCAGCTCGGCGTCATCGACGGCACGGTGACGGACACGTTGCTGGTGCCCCTCAACGCGGCCGATGTGACGATCGTCGGGACCGGCGCGCGGGTCGTGACCGGTGCCAACGGCCGTTTCCGCATGGTGCAGGTCACACCCGGCCAGTACCTGCTGGTCGTGCGTCGCATCGGGTACGCGCCTACCTCCGGCGTCATCGACGTGCCGTCGAACGACACGCTGCGCCTCGCATATACGCTTACCCGCTCGAATCGCATGCTCGACACGGTGCGCGTACGCGGCGAGCGACTGACCATGCGCATGGTCGACTTCGACCGTCGACGACAGCAGGCGCAGGGGCAGTTCATCACGCAGGCCGAAATCGAGCGCCGCGCTTCGCTGCAAACGTCCGACTTCCTCCGCTACATGCGGGGGGTGGAAGTGTCGGTGAACACCACGCAGGCCTTCGGAGGCACCCAGGTGTACTCACGCCGCGAAGGCGGTGGGTTCGATGGCAACCAGCAGCAGCAGTACTGCCCCATGCAGGTGCTGCTCGACGGCATCATCTTGCCGCGGTACTTCAATCTCGATCTGCTCCCGCCACCCAAGCAGATCGCCGGAATCGAGGTGTATGCCGGCGCTGCCACCGTGCCCCCGCAGTTCAGCGGCGTTGACCGTCGCTGTGGCGTTGTGGCCGTGTGGACGCGCGACGGGTACTGACCGCCATCGGGGGCTATCGGGGAGGCTGCTGGTAGGCACAGGCGCGTGCGCTCTGCGATCCCGCTGGTGATGTCCGTGGTGCCGTTCCCCGCCGCGCCGCATTACGCGAACCGCGCAACGCACAACGGCCCCGCACACATGGTGTGCGGGGCCGTTGTCTTGTTCACCAGCGGCGGGCGATGGTCAGCACCCGGGGCCAGCGAGCGGACCCGTCTGACCAATACGCTGCAGGCACTCGGCCTGCGGCAGCGGCTGCACACGCGCCACGAAGTGCGCGTTTACGCCGGTCGTAATGTCACGCGGCAGCTGGTCCAGACGCCCGTACCGGCGCATGTCGATCCAGCGGTGCCCCTCGAGCAGCAGCGAGTAGCGCTTCTGCACGAGGATCTCGGTGATGATGTCGGCATCCGGCGAGCTCGCCGTCAGCGTCGTCGGCGCCAGGCCGCCCGAGTTCACGCGGATGTTGTTGATCATCGCGATCGCCCCCGCCTTGTCACCAGTCGCCAGCAGGATTTCGGCCCGCAGGAGAATGAGCTCCTCGTTGCGGATGATCGGAATCGAGCTGTTGATCGCGGGATAGATCTGGAAGCCGAGCGACGACGAAATGCCCAGTCCTGCCGGGGCACCGCGCGGCGGACGCGGACCGATCTTGGCCAGGAAACGGTTGTCCTTCGTGCCGTCGGGCTTGAGCGGCGCGTCGGCATCGATGGACATGTGCGCGTACAAGTCCGTGTTCGTTGCCGCCGCAAGCGGGTTGGTCACGTCCGGCGCGGCGGAGTAGGGGAGAGAGACCCCCACGTTGTACGCGGCCGCGTTGTTGGCCGTGATGTTGATGAACGACGCATCGAGCGCCTGTCGAGCGCGCGTCCACGCTGCCGTGCCGCCGCCCGAGGTGGCGTGGTACGCGGCCGCGCGAGCAGCCATGGCCCGGTTGAAACGCACGAACGTGGCCGGCGTGTTGAAGCCCGCGTAGCCCGAGTGCAGGGCGAACGGGAAGGCGTTCCCACCCGCCGTGAGGTCGGTCACCGCGGCGTCGAACGTGTTCAGGATGTAGCGGTACGTGGAATCACGCGAGACGAACGGCGCCAGCACCGCAGCGTCTGCGTTGATCTGTACCACGGCGCCGATGGTGTCACGGGTAGAGATGACCGTGAGCAGTTCCATCGCCTCCATGGTCCGGGCAAAGCCCAACGCGGCGCGCTTCTCGGTCTCAGACAGCGTGGAGGCCGTGACCGTGTTCTTGAAGTTGAAGATGTCACGCAGGTTGCCGTAGGGGCCGCCCCAGCTCCCTACCGCGAAGCCGGCCGGGTCGAGGCGGTTCTGCCCCGAGATGCCGATGAGGTAGGCCGACGTGTTGCGCCCTTCCTGCGGCGTGTACACGTACGCCTCGCGTCCGAAGCGCCCCGTCTCGGTGATGAACCCGCCGCGGCTGTTGCGGTTCTGCCGCAGCAGGCCGGTGGCCAGCAACTGCAGCGCCTGCGGGTCGGCGCTGGCACCAGCGATGGACGGGGTATTCGGGTTCGTGATTTCCAGCGTGTCCCGGCTGCACGCGGTCAGCGTGAGGGAAGCCAGCGACAGCGCGCCCACGGCGCGCAGGGAAGTGGTGCTCATGCGCGATGCGCTCTTGGTGAATGAAGTCGACATGGCTTAGAACCCCAGATCGACGCTGAGGAAGAACTGCCGGCTGGGCGGGAACGGCGCCAGGTCGATGAACCGGTTGAAGTTCACGTTGCCGAAGTTGTTGAACTCGGGGTCGAAGCCCCAGTAGTCGGTCCACATCATGAGGTTGCGGCCGCTCACGTTGAAGCGCAGCGAGCGGGCACCCGGCACCTTCTTGGCCCACGACTCCGGCGCGTCGTAATTGAGCGTGATTTCGCGAAGCTTCACGTACGACCCGTTCTGCATGTACGGCCGCGTATCGCCGCCGTTGAACGTGAAGGCCCGGCAGGCACCAAGCGTGCGCGTCCCGCAATCGGCCGACCCGGGCTGGTTGGCCGTGGCCTCGATGATGCGGGCCGGGGCCGGGGCGTCGAAGTCACGGGAGTTGCCGCCTTCGTCCCACAAGTTGTTCGTCATGTTCGACACCGCACCGCCGGCACGCCAGTCGAGCAGCGCTGACACCGTGAAGCGGCCGAACGTGAAGTCGTTGTTGAACGTGGTGATGTGGATCGGATTGCTGTCGTACGTGATCGTGTCGGCCACGGTCCGCGCCCCCGTCGTGGGGTTGAGGCGGAGCGGCGCGTTCGACCAGATGTACGTGGAGCGGGTGTTCGCCGTGATGCGGTTGCGGCCGTAGGCCGCGCCGAACGAACCCGGCACCGGGAAGGCCGGCACTGGAATGTCGTTCGTGTACTGCACGTTGGCGTTGTAGATGATGCGGCTCGCCCACTCGAACTTGCCCTTGCGGATCGGAATGAGTGACACCACCGCTTCGTTGCCGAGCACGGACAGCTGGCCGCCGTTGATGATCTGGTTCCCGAGGCCCGACGACGGCGCGAGCGGGAAGGTGAGCAGCAGGTCGGTGATCTTGCGCTGGTAGCGCGTGAACTCGAAGGCCAGGCGCGACTTGAGGAACGAAGCGTCGAAACCGAACTCCAGCTCGTTCATCACTTCCGGACGGATGGCCGTGTTGCCGATCAGACCCGCCGACACCAGCGAGCCCTGCCCGCCAATGAGGCCACCGTCGGCATACAGCAGGTCACGATCGCCGTAGCGGGGGCGGTTCCCCGACTGACCCCAGGCGCCGCGCAGCTTGATCTCGTCGATCTTGTCGGTGATCGGATTCACGAACCGGTATGAACCGGAGTACTTCGGGAAAATGTAGTACCGCTCCCGGTCGCCGTTCGCGCTGGAACGGTCGGCGCGGAAGCCGGCATTGAGCGCCAGCTTTTCGTCGAAGAAGAGCGCCTGTTCGTTGATGTAGTACGACTGGTCGCGGAACTCCGTGCGCGTGTCTTCCGTCGCGATGTCCTGCGCGCCCGCCGCCGTGCGGCGCGTGGGCAGCAGGCCGCGGCCGCGAATGCGGTAGACTTCCTGCTTCTGGCGCTCGTACGTACCACCCACCGAGGTCGTGAGCGACGTCAGCCAGCTCGACCCCGGCGTCCACGTCCACACGGCGTTGAGCCCCGAGTTGGTCTGGAGGCTGGACACGTTGTTCTGGCCGGCCGTGCCGAGGAAACCGTCGGCCGGCTCGAACTGCAGGAAGTTCGGCGAGTATTGCACGCCTTCCTGCTGGAAGCGGTCGAAGCCCATGAGCGACGTGATCTGCACACTGTGACGGGCCGTCGAGAGCGCCGAGTAGTTGAGGCGCAGGTTGCCCGCCTGACGGAAGACCGTTTCGTCACTCTGGATCGCCCGCAGCACCTCGAACGGGTTCGCCGTGCCCGCCCCACCACCGTCGAACGGCATGATCGGGTAGCGGCCGTTCTCGAGGCGGCGATTGAGGTCCACGATCGCCGGCGTGTAGCCGAACGTGTACGTGGGGCTCACGCCCGCGTTGTTGTTGTTGCCGATGCCGCGCTGCAGGAAGTTGCGCGTGACGTCGAGCCCCATGCTGGCGGTCAGCTTGCTGTTGATCGTCTGGTCGAGGTTGATGCGACCACCGGTGCGGCGCGCGCCGGTGTTGATCATGATGCCCGACTCCTGACGATCGTTCAGCGACGCGAAGTAACGCGTGTTCCCCGCGCCGCCCGAGGCCGACAGCAGCGTTTCGTACGACGGATCGGTACGGCCGTACAGCTCACCCTGCCAGTCGTAGTTGGTGCAGTTCGGCGTGCACACTTCGCGCGCCGCGGCTGCGCCCACCGGGCCGTCCACCCACGGCAGCACATCGTTGAGCGTCGCATACTGACGATGGCCGAGGGAGCGCATCAGCTGCTGCGTACCCACACGCTGGGTCACGTTCCAGCGGGTCTGCCCGGAGGCACCCTTCTTGGTGGTGATCACCACCACGCCGTTCGTGGCGCGCGAGCCATAAATGGCCGTCGCCGCCGCCGACTTCAGCACTTCGATGTTCTCGATGTCGTTCGGATTGAGATCGGCCAGACGGTTCACCACCTGGTCCTGATTCGACCCCGTCGTGCCACCCGCGCGCGTGATCGCCGAGGCGCCCGACGAAATGCCGGCGTTCGAGATGATCACACCGTCCACCACGTACAGCGGGTCACCCTGCCCGAGCACCGACGTGGCGCCGCGGATCTGGATCTGCGCACCACCACCCGGCGCGCCGCTGTTGTCGGAGATGCGGGCGCCGGCCACCTTGCCGGCCAGGTTGCCTTCAAGCGAGCGGGCGGGCACCCGGTTCAGTTCGGCCGCGTTCACCGTGGCCACCGCCGTGGCCGCCACGCGCCGATCGGTCGTGGTGGCCGCACCCGTGACCGTCACACCTTCCAGTTGGAGGACGTCCTTCTCGAGCGTGAAGTTTGCCGTATTCTCGTTGGCAGCCAGACGAATGGTCTGACGCTTGTAGCCGAGGCCACGCGCCAGCAGGCTGACCTCACCCTGCGCCACACGAATCCGGTATTCGCCGCGTTCGTTCGTGCGCACACCCACCTGTTGGCCGACGATGCCAACCGTGATATCGGGCAGGGGGGTACCGGTCCCCGTCATGGTGACCTTGCCGGTCACGTCACGGGTTTGCGCGTGGGCGCTGAAGGGCACGGCGGCAACGAGTGCCACCGCCGCCAGGAGTCTCTGCAACCTGCTCATGAACGGCCTCCGATGGAGGGGAATCGGACGGAACGCGAACGTCCGACCAGACACGGACGGACGGCTCGGGGAATGTCGTGACCAGCGATCACGGACCTGCGGCAGACGAAAGGCATCGCGGGGTGATTGGACGGTTGGGGAATGGGACATCGCGAAGCTACCGCCCAAAACGAATCCCGCCAGATGTGACGGAGCCGTTTCACAACCAACGGCCACCTCCGGATACGACCAGGTTATCCGACTTTTCGGGCCGTCAGCGGTGCCCCGTTACCCCGCGTCGCCGTACCGCCCGCGGATGCGCACCGTACGCTCCAGCTCGTCACGCGCCTGCAGCACCTTCTGGCGCAGGTCGGTCGGCAGCCCGGGGGCCCGCGCCAGCCAGCCGTCCACGATCGCCAGCGCCTCCCGCTCGCTCTGCCCGCCCAGAGTGGACGCGAGCCAGCTTCCCAAAAAAAAGATGCGGCGATTCCCCTGGATCCACCGCAGCGTATCCAGCGCCGGCACCAGGTAGCGCCGGGTGAGCCGCTGCTGCTCCCCCTCGTGAAAGGCGCGCAGGCTCGAGGTCACCCACTCCTCGTTCAGCGACCCGTCCCGGAACCAGCGGTCGAAGTACTGCTGCTTGGTCGCGCTGTCCGGGGCCGCGGCGCCCGCCACGAACGCCAGCCGCTGCCCTTCGGTGGTGCCATCGCGCCCCCGTTCCGCCGCGAGCAGCGAATCGGCGTCCGGGCTGCCACTCGCGACCAATCGCGTCACCATGGCCCATCGCGTCGGGGCGCGCAGCACCAGCCCCGCCGCGCTGTCGCTCGCCAACCACTGGCGCAGCTGCTGCAGCGCACCGTCCCGCTGCGCCATGCCGATAAAGGCATCCAGATGACTCTTGCGCGTGCCATAGCTGCGGCCGGTGTCGAGCGCCCCCGCCAGCAGCTGCCGCTCCACCGCCGGCTGGAGCGAGGCCCGGAGCGAGGGCGCCGCATACCGCGTCACACTGGTGACAAGACGTCCCACGAGCGACCCCGCGAGCTGTTCGTCGCGTTCCCCCGGCAGGGCCCGCATGGCCAGGCGCGCAAAACGCTCCGGGGAGAGCTCGCCTTCCCGCACGAGGTCCCACAACGCCCCCCACAGCATGGCGCGCAGGAAATCGTCGGACACGTCCGCGATATGCTGTTCCATCCACGTCACGCTCGCGCTGTCGGGGAGCACGATGGCGTACCCGTAATCGCCCTCATTCGCGAACACGAACGCCGGGGCCGGGCGCCCGATCGCCGCCGTCACCTCGGTGCTCGCGCCGCGCAACTCCACCGGCAGGTGCACCGCCGGCGCATCGGCGTAATGCAGGCGAACCTGCACCTTGAGTGGCCAGCCACCGGGACCACTCAGCGCCGGTTGCGCTGCGCGCTGCACCAGCCGCAAGCGCGTGATCCGGCCGCCGCGCACCTCGAGCTGCTGCGTGATGACCGGCATGCCGGGACGCAGCATCCACTGCCGCCCCCACTCACCCAGGTCACGCCCGGCGGCGCCGCCAATGGCCTGCAGCAACGCCGGCCACGTCGCATTCCCGTAGGCGTGGCGGCGCAGGAACTGCTGCACGCCGCGCTGAAAGGCCCGTTCGCCCACCAGGTACTCGAGCTGCCGCAGCACCGCCGGCGCCTTGTTGTACACGATGGGCCCGTAGTTGCTCTTGGCCTGATCCAGGTTGCCCAGCGCCTGCCACACCGGCGTCGTCCCCGCCGTGGCGTCGGTGCCGTACGCGGTCGGCTTGTTGCGCAGGTAGAACGTCTTCCACGCGTTCGACGTCGGTTCCAGGTCGGCCTGCATGCGCGCGGCCATGAACGTGGCAAACCCCTCCTTGAGCCAGAGGTCATCGAACCAGCGCATCGTCACGTAGTCGCCGAACCACTGGTGGGCCACTTCGTGAAACGTCGTGGCCTGCCGCCCCAACAGCTGCGACGTGGTGGGACGCTCCCGGTAGATGAAGCTCTCCTCGTTGTAGAACACGGCCCCGGGATGCTCCATGCCGCCGAACGGAAACGCCGGGGCCAGCAGGGCGTCGTACTTGTCGAAGGCATAGGGCACCCCGAAGTACTGTCCCAGCCAACGCAGCGCACGCGCATTCATGGCCAGCAGGGTGTCCGCTTCCGCCTCGGCCGCCCGTGAGCGACGCACGTACAGCGACGTCGGCACTGCTGCGGCCCCCGGCGCAATGACCTCGGTTCGGGTGAAGCGCTGCCAGGGGCCGGCGGCAAACGCCATGAGGTACGTGCTCAGCGGCTGCGTGGGGGCAAAGACATGGGTCACGCCCGTGGCCCCACGGTCCCGGCGCACCAGCGCGCCATTGGCCAGCGCCGTCCACGCCGCCGGCGTGGTGAGCTGCAGGGTGAGCCGTGCCTTGAGGTCGGGCTGGTCGAAGCTGGGGAAGAGCAGGTGCGCGTCGGAGGGCACGAGCAGCGTGTACAGATAGGTGCTGCTGTCCGACGCATCGCGCGTGCGGATGATGGCCGCACCGGCACTGGCGACGGGGGTGGAAAAAGAAAGTGCCACCGTGTTGCGTCCCAGCCGCACCAGCGACGCGGGTACCGTGAGATGGTGCCGGTTCCATGCCAGGGGCGCGTCGCGCCAGACGGCGCCGTTCACCTGGGCGTCGCCGAGGCTCAGGCCGCGGAAATCGAGGATGACCGCCCCTCGCCGACGCGTCGTGAAGTGGACCGTGACCCGGCCGGACGCCGTGTCCCCATCGCTGACCGTCAACCGGAGATCGTAGCGGACATCGCGAAGCAGCGCACGGCGCTGTTCGGCCAACCTGACCGATACGCCCGGGCCGGTGAGGGCACCGCCGGGGTGGGACTGGGCGCGAACTGCAGGGGCGAGCAGGGCCCCGGCGAGGGCGGCGGCGAGGAAGCGCAGGATGACGGTCATGGGCCCAAACTGCGGCCCCCGGTCGGCCGGTGTAAAGCGCGTATCCTCGCCACGGGAGGACGCCAGGAATACTTTTGCCCCTCGGTCCCTCTCCCACGGCATGCCCACGCCACTCCACGTCACGATCGACGACCGCCAGCGGGCGTACGAGGCCCTCGTCCTCCCGCACCTCGACCGTTTGTTGGGCTTTGCGGCGCGTCGCACTGCCACGCTGGTGGATGCCGAGGACGCGGTGCAGGACACCTGCGTGAAGGCGTGGGCCGCGTTCGACGAATTGCGGGATCCCGGCAGTGTGCGCGCCTGGCTCTATCGCATCCTGCGTTCGGTGCTGAGTGAATCGGCCGAGCGCCAGACCCGCCGTGCCCGCCTGTTGCCCATCTCGCGACTCGACGATGTCCACGAGTCGCTGGTGGCCAGCAGCGGCGAGTCCGTGTTCGACGAGCTGATCACGCGCCTCGATCGCGAGGTGCTGCGGGCGGCCCTTGGGGCCATCCCGGACGACTTCGCCATCGCCGTCGAGTTGCACGACATCGAAGGCTTCACCTACGCCGAGATTGCCGACACGGTGGGTGCCCCGATCGGCACCATCATGAGTCGGATGTCCCGCGGCCGACGTTTGCTCGCGGCGGTGATTGCCGAACGCGGTCGCGAGTGGGCGTTGGGGGCGCAGGCGGCTCGCGGCAGCCGCCGCATGCCGAGGTCATCATGAGCGAGCATGCGCAGGGGGCGGCACCCAACCGGGTGCCGTACGAACCGCACCGTGTGGCCGAGCAGCACGACGTGCTGGCGACGCTGCTGGCCGCCTTCCTGGACGGCGAACTGCCCCCGGAAACGGCGGCGCAGGTGGAGGCGCATCTGGCCGTGTGCCGCCGTTGTGCCCGCGAGGTTGCGCTGCAGCGGCAGCTGGCGGCAAGTCTTGGGCAGATGGGTGGACCCGTCGCGTCAGCGGCGTTGCACACGCGCATCAGGCAGTCCATCGCCAACGCCCCTGTCCCTGCATCGGCGGTCGCGCCACCGGTCTGGTCGGTGGCCGCCTGGCTCGGCGCGCGCTGGCGGTGGGTCGCGCCAGCGGGGGGGCTCCTGCTGCTGTGCTGGGCGGGCCTGATGCGGCGCGAACCCACGCCGGCGTTGCCTACCGACACGGCGGCCGGCGGCGTGGCGGCACCGGTGGCACTCGGCGAGGCTCCGCTCCTCGACTCGCTGGCGGTGCGCTGGCACGCGCTCACCGACCCGCTACCAGGGCGCGACCGCGACCTTGACGCCGTACGTCGCGCCCTCGGGATGGCCGTCGTGCCCATCGCGCACCCCGCCCTCGATCTTGAGGCCGTGTGGACCACCTCCGCGTGGGGGGAGCTGGTCGGCGCGCTGGCGTATCGCCATGAGGGGCGGCTGCTGGTCCAGTTCGCGGTGCCGGATGGGGTCCTTCTCCATGCACCCGGGGTGCTCCGCGACCTCGACGGGGTGGTGGTGGGCACACGGGCCGATTCCCTCCGCTTGGTGGCGTGGCGCATCCCGGGCGGGGCGTCCGTGCTCATGGGGCCGGCCACCTTCGAACAGTTGCGCGCGTGGCAGCGGTCACCGACGCCCACCGATCGTGTGGGGACGTCCCGTCAGCCATGAGCCCATCGGCCATGCGTCCCGCGGCGCGTGGCCCGCATTGCCAAGCGGCCATGCGGCGTGCCTATTGGTGGCGTGTTTGCCCCCCCGACGACTCCGCGCGCGTGTCGCGCCGGGACGATGCGCGCCGGCGCCGGCCGCTTGGTGACGACCGCATCCCGGGCCGTCTGGATATCGCGGCTGGTCGTGCTCGCGCTGTCCGGGGCGTGGCCGTCGGTGACGTCCGCGCAACAGCGGGACAGCACCGCCCACGACCGGTGGCAGCGGACCCTCGATTCGCTTGCGGCCCGATTGGCACGGACCGATTCGGCGCTGACGCTGCTCCAGCAGCAGGTCGCGACCGAGGCGGCCAGCGGCGTGCGGCTGCGCTCGCGGCTCCAACTCGATCTGTCCGCGCGGCTCGTGGTCCATGCCTCGGGAACCCGCGGAGGGGTATCCGCCGCCGAGATCCCGGTGTTCGCGACGCCGGCACGGGCTGCCGGTGGCGGCAACGCGCGGCCGCAGGTGTTCGGCATGTCCATGCGACAGGCGTTACTCGGGGGCAGTGCGAGCATGGACAGCGTGGCCGGGGCCACGTTGCTCGCCGACTTCGAGCTGGACTTCTTCGCCCGCGCGCTCGATGCGTCGCCGCCGCTCTTTCCGGAGCCTCGGTTGCGGACGGCGCGGGTCTTCCTCGTGTGGCCGCGGACGGAGGTGCTCCTTGGCATGGAGACCCCGCTCATTGCTGACCTCAACCCCGTGAGTACCGCCGGCGTGGCAATTCCCCTGTTCGCTGCCGCGGGAAATCTCTGGAACTGGTTGCCCCAGCTCCGGGTCACCCGCACGCTCGCCACGCGCGGTGAGTGGGCCATGGCGGCACAGGGGGCGGTCCTGTCACCCAACGCGTCGGAACGCCCGCTGGGCGCCACGAGCGGTGGCGCGGACCTCGGCCAGGCGAGCGGCCGTCCGGCTCTCCAATCTCGAGTCCGCCTGCGGCACGGCACCGACCTCGACGAGCGCGCTGCCCAGGCCGTGTGGACCTCGGGCATGGAAATCGGCGTGGGGGCACATGCGGCATGGCTGCGCACCGCGCCAGCAAACACGCTGCGGAGTTGGGCCATCGCGGCCGACGTGCACGCCGCTCTCGGCCACGGGGTGGAGGTGCGCGGCGAGGCGTACCGCGGGGCGCTGGTGCGCGGGCTCGGCGGTGGCGGCATCGGTCAGAACTTCGGGACCCTGGGGGTGCCGGCAGGAGGGACCGGCCCCCCGCTCACCGGCACGGCCGGATGGCTGCAGCTCAACGGCCAATGGCACCCCTCGCTGGTGCACGGAATGGGGTGCGGCACGGATCGGGTCCACGGTGCCGGCGCGGACCGCCGACGTAACGGCGTCTGCGCCCTGCACACCACCTGGCGCCCGGCCATGCCGCTGTTCGTGAGTCTCGAGTACCGGCGCCTTCGCACGCGCTACGCCGATGGGCTCTGGCGCGCGCAGCATTGGAATCTCGCCTTCGGAGTGGACCTTTGATGCGTCGCGTCATCGTGCGGTGGTCAGGTCGCCTGTCGCTGGTCGTCGTGGGCGCATGGGCGGGTGCCGCCGCCCACGCGCCGCTGGGTGCGCAGGCCTCGGTGCGGGGCCAGGTGCGGCTCATCGAGCGCGCTGGTGCCCCGTCGGCCGACCTGACCGACGTGATCGTCGCACTGGAAGGCGAGGCGGCCACGGCGAAACGCCCGACGTGGATGGACAGGGCCACGGTGGGCATGCGACGGCGCGAGTTCGAGCCGCACGTGCAGCTCATCGGCGTCGGCGGCAGCGTGGCGTATCCCAATCAGGATCCGTTCAGTCACAACGTCTTCTCCAACTCCGCGCTGGGGGCCTTCGACCTCGGCCTGTACCGGTCCGGCAAGACGCGGTCCGCCACCTTCAACGCGCCGGGCGTGTATGCGGTGTACTGCAACATCCACGCGCGCATGGTGAATTACGTGGTCGCCGTTCGCACGCCCTATGTGACGCGTGCCCGTGCCAACGGGTCGTTCGAGATTGGCGACGTGCCGCCGGGTACGTGGATGCTGCGCGTGTGGCACGAGCGCGCGGCCGAGCATGTCGAGACGGTGCGCGTCACCGGCGACGGCGTCGTGCTCACGGTGGCCCTCGATGCGCGCGGGTACGTGGCCAAGGCCCACGGCAACAAGTTCGGTCAGCCCTATACGGCAACCCGGGCCGACCGGTACTGAGTCGTGGTCGCGCGTCGTGTCGTGTCCCTGCCATGGCACCGCTTGTCGTGGCGTGTGTTCACCGGTACCGCCGGGTTGGTGGTGGTCCTGCTCGCGATCGTGCTTGGCGTGGCCACCGCGGGTGCGCGACGCGCCGCGCGGAACTCGGCGCGCCAGTCGCTCGAGCAGTCGGCCGATCTGGTTGCCCAGCTGCTTGCCGGCCGCGGCCGCAGTCTCGGCGGCGGGGCGCGGGTGTTCGTGCAGGGCCCGTACTTCCGCACACTCGTCGCCGAACGCCGACGCGATGACATTCTCGATCAGACGTTCGAAGCCGCCGAGCAGCTCGAGGCGTCGTGGGTGTTCATTACCGACGACACCGGCAATCTCATCGCCAAGTCGGACGAGCCCTCGGCGTTTGGCGAGCCCATGGCGCGCGTTCCCCTCGTATCGGCGGCACTCCGCGGGCAGATCACCACCGGCTTCGGCGGGTCGGGGGACTCGTTGCTCTTTCAGGCCACGGCCGTTCCCATTGCTGCTCCGGGAGGTCGGCCCTTTGGCGTACTGGTCGCGACCCGGGTGCTCGACAGCCTGACGGCGGCCGACATTGCGCTCGCCACCAATCAGGCGCTGATGTTCTTCGTGCTCGACGGCGAGGGGCGCGCGCGCGTGGCTGCCACCAGTCTGGCTGGCGACACGGCGCTTCGCGGCGCCGTGGTGCGCGCGGTCTCCGCCGCCCCGGCCGCGGGCACGCGCGCCCACCAGGAGGTGGTGCACGCCCGGCAGACCTGGATGCTGCATCGCAGCATCCTCGCCACGGCCGGCGGAACTCCCGTTGGCGGGTACGTGGTGCTGCAGGCGACCGAAGAGGCCCTCGCGAGCCTGGGACCGGTTCGGGAATCGCTGCTCCTGGCGGCCGTGATCGGGCTGCTGGGGGCGTTCGGTGCGGCGTGGCTCACGTCGCGCGCGGTGGCCCATCCCGTGTCGGCGATGACGGCGCAGGTGCGGCACGTGGTGGAGCAGGGCGGCGCCTCGGACGGCATGGCCGAGCCGGAACGCCTGAGAGCGCCGTATGCCTCTGCCGAGGTGGAGGCCCTGTCGGCTGCCATCGACGCCCTCGTCATCGAAGCCAATGATCAGGACGTGCTGCGCACGATGCTTGCCGCGCTTCCGGTGGGCGGCACCGACATGCCGCTCCGCCCTACGACGGGGGCGCGCACGCTGGCCTTTCGCCACGCGGCAACGCGCGGCACCATGTGGCGACCGGGGATGCACGTTGCGCAGCGGTATCGGCTCGACGAGGAACTCGGGCGCGGAGAGGCGGGCGTCCTCTTTCGCGCCCGGGACATCGCGCGTGGGGACGTCGTGGCGCTGCGTCTCCTGCGCTCCGGCGGGTTCGACGCGCACGACCGCAGCGACGGCTCGGGGGGCGCCGACGTGGCGGAGGCGCGCGGGTTTCCGCGGGTGGCGCATCGGCATGTCGTTCGCGTTGTCGACATCGGCGAGGCGGAGGGGACCCGTTTCGTCAGTCTCGAGTTCGTGGACGGCGTCTCGCTGGGGCAATTGCTGGCTCGGCACGGCGCGCTGGAGGCTGCGAATGTCGCGGCTCTTGCCCGACAGCTGTTGCGCGGCCTGGCCGCGTTGCACGCGGCCCCGGTGACGCACGGCGGCATCACGTCGCGCCGGGTGCTGGTGTCACGCGCCGGCGTCGTGAAGCTTGACATTACGGGTGCGGGATACGGCGCTCGACGGGTGCACCGGGCGGACACCGCCGACGCGCCGCACCGGGCCATTGGCGGTGCCCGCACGGGCGCCCCGGAGTACATGGCGCCCGAGCTGCTCATCGGCGGAGCGCCCGGCCCCGCGTCGGACCTCTACGCGACCGGGGTGGTGCTGTTCGAATGCCTCACCGG
Source organism: Gemmatimonas sp. (assembly GCF_021298855.1). Lineage (GTDB taxonomy): Bacteria > Gemmatimonadota > Gemmatimonadetes > Gemmatimonadales > Gemmatimonadaceae > Gemmatimonas. Next base: position 74,243 of record NZ_JAJTHI010000020.1, on the reverse strand, counting down.
ACACACGCCCTTCGCGTCGCAGTCTCCCCTCGAGCTGCTGGGCAGCAAGCTGGCGGGTTCGCCGTCGTCGTCGGGGTTCGCCGACGGCGTCAGCGTCGATACGCCCGTCCACCAGCACGGGCACGCGGCGCCGCCCCCGGTCCCGCGACGCCCGGGGGCGTCGCCGAGGCACGCCGAGTTGCTGGCGCTCGTGGAGCGCATGATGCACCCCGATCCCGAGCGGCGGTTCGGGACGGCGCTCGAGGCGCTCGAGGCCTGGGTACGGGTCGGGCGCCTCTCGGCCGTCATCCGGTGATCGCCGCTGATCGGGAATAGTCCGCCCGGTCATCCGGTCTGTACGCCGGCTCGACGCATGATGCGTCACGCTTCCACTCAACCGGAGAGGTCGGGATGCCGTCACCAGTTTCGCAGGCCGCGCGCTCGTGCGCCGTCGTCCTCACCGGCCTCGCCGCGGCGTGCGGCGGCGGCGGTGAGGGAACCACCACGTCGGCGCCCGTGCTGGCAACCGTGAGCGTTACCGCCGCCTCCAGCGGCCCCATGGTGAGCGTGGGAGACACGCGCGGGCTCACCGCCGCTGTGGCCGACACGAAGGGCGCGAGCATCGCGGGGGCGACGGTCGCGTGGACCACCAGTGATGCGAGCGTCGCGACCGTGGCCGGCAGCGGCACGACGGCCACGGTCACGGCGACCGGTAACGGCAGCGCCACCATCACCGCGACCAGCGGCAGCGCCCGCGGCACGGTGGCGATCGACGTGGCCCAACGGTTTGCACGCGTCACCGCCACGGTCGGCGCTGCCAGCATGGCGATCGGGGCCACGAGTCCCCTCACGGTCACGGCGCGTGATGGTCGCGGGAATCCCATGGCCGGTACGACGGGCGCCACGTTCTCCACGAGTGATCGCACGAAGGTGCTGGTGGACGCGAGCGGGTCGCTCACCGCCGTGGCACCCGGGGCGGCGGTGATCTCCACGTCACTCACGCGCGATGGGGTCACGGCAACCGCCGCGACCAACGTGACCGTCACGGCACCGGTGGCTGCGGCATCTGCCGCGACGGTGCAGGCCACGGATGCCAACCTGTTCACGCCGCCCACCATCAATGTGGCGCAGGGGGGCACCGTCACGTGGACGTTCGGCGGCATCAGCCACAACGTGATCTTCCAGGCGACCGGCGCCCCGGGCAATATCGGCGTGACCTCGGGCACATCGGCGCAGCGCGTGTTCGAAACACTCGGGACGTATCCGTACGCCTGCACCTTGCACGCCGGAATGACGGGCACGGTCAATGTGATCGCCAGCGCGCTCTTCACGCAGATGAACGGCGCCAATGAGCGCCCGAACCCGGTGAGCAGCTCCGCCAATGGGGCCGCGGTCTTCACGCGGAGCGGTGCGAGCATGAACTACGTGGTGACCTACCAGGGTATCGCCAGCAACCCGACCGGCATGCACATCCACGGACCCGCCGGCCCCAACAACAACGCGGGCATTCTGGTTGACCTCATGCGGACGCCGCTGACCGGCACGAGTGGTGTCCTGACGGGATCATTCACGGCGGCGGACATTCGCGGGGTGGGCGGTCAGCCGCCCATCTCCCTCGACTCCCTGTCGTCGTTGCTCCGCAACGGTCAGGGCTACGTGAACGTGCACTCGTCGCAGTTCCCCGCGGGCGAGATTCGCGGGCAACTCGGACCGCCGCCCGCCTGAGGGCGGACGGGGGCGCCGGGGCAGGGCCCGCCGGAAACCGCAGCGCATGACCGTGGCGTCCGCGCGACCCGCAACCCGACCCCCACGCCGGCACCGTGGGATGCCCTGGGTGCGGCAAGCCGGCCACACGCCCTGGTGGTATCTTGCCCCATCCGACCGGATCGAGCGGGCCACGCGTCACCACGCGAGCCGTGGCGCGCACGATCGGGGGCCCCTCGCCAAGGTGGGGCACGTTCCGCGGTGTGCCGCCGTAGGCGTCGGGAGGAGATGGGGACATCATTCCACCCCCGTCACCGCTTTGCCGCCACGATTCAACCCGGTGCTCCCATGACGCTGCCGCACGACCGCGCATCGCTTCTGTTGGACACGTCGGATTCCCCGGTCGGTGGCTGCGCCGGCTGCGGCAGGGTCGACCGTCGGCAGTTCCTGGCGTCAGCCTCGGTCCTGTCGCTGGGCGCCCTGGTCACGGCGTGCGGCGACGGTGTGATTGGCGGACCGGAAACGATTCCCCCGTTCCCGGACGAGCCGTTCATCGTCGACCCGCGGCAGGTCACGGCCCTCCAGACGGTGGGCGGACGCACGGTGGTGCAGCGGGGCCTCTCGGCACCCGTGCTGGTGGAGCGGAGGGCGACCGCGCAGTATCGCGCCTGGTCCCTGAGCTGTCCGCACCGCGGCACCATCGTGACCGTCGAACCGGGCGGCTTCCGCTGTCCCAACCACGGGGCGGTGTTCGACGCGGACGGCGTGTGGCTATCCGGCCAGGGCACGGCCGACCTCGCCGCCGTGGGCGTCCGGCTCAACGCCGACGGCACTCTCCTGGTGGGAGGGGCTCCGCTGCCTCCGGCGCTCACGGTCAGCGCCGCCTCGCTCGCGTTCACGACCACCACCACGGCTGCGGCCGATCCCGCCGCGCAGACGGTGACCATCAGCAACACCGGCGGGGGCGTCCTGACCTCGCTCACGGCCGATGTCGCCTATGCCGCCAACCAGCCCACCGGCTGGCTCACCGTACAGCTCTCGGCTGCGACTGCGCCCGCCACCCTCACGCTGTCCGCGCGCCGAGGCACCCTGCCCGCAGGCACCTACAGCGCCAGCGTCACGCTGAATGCCCCGGGGAACAGTAGCGGTGCGCGATCGGTGGCCGTGGTGCTGGTGGTTCAGAGCGCGGGAAGCCCGGCCAGTCTGGTGCTGTCGGCCGCCACGGTCGCGCTCTCCCTGCCAGTGGGCAGCCAAAGCGATCTGCAGGTCGTCCAGGTCAGTACGGCCGGGGGGGGCGCCCTCACCGGACTCAGCGCCCAGATCGCGTACGGTCCGGGTAGTGCCACTGGCTGGCTGACCGTGGCGCTGAGTGCCACGACGACCCCGGCCGTGGTCACGTTGCGTGGCACGGCCACCGGCCTCGCTGCCGGCACGTACACGGCCCAGGTGACCATTTCCGCGACTGGTGTGTCGTCACGCACCCTGACTGTCAGCCTCACCATCACCCCGCTCGGGCTGGTGGTCACCCTGAGCGCATGGCCGGCGCTGGCCAATGTGGGCGGGGTGGCGGGGAGCGTGGGCACTCTCAACACCACGCCCGTGGCCGTCGTCCGCACGAGTGCCACCAGCTTCTCGGCCTTCTCGATGATCTGTCCGCATGCCGGAACACGCATCAACGTGGTCAACGGCGCCAGTTTCCGGTGCCCCAACCACGGGGCGCTGTTCGACAGCGCGGGCAACAATCTCCCGTCGTCGCCCCAGCGTACGAGCAACCTCACCCGCCTCACGGTTACCTACACACCCGGGGCCTCCACACTGCTCGTATCCTGACGCCGCCAGCCGTTGAACCCGTTCCCCGAACTGGCTACCTTTAGAGGCTGTTTGACCTCAGCCAACTTTCGTAGCCATGCCAACTTACGAATTTCGCGCGCCCGACGGTTCCGTCATCGAGCGGATCTACAAGATCAGCGAAGTCCCTGATGCCGTCACCCTCGAGGACGGCAGCGTGGCCACGCGCATCATCTCGGGTGGTGCCGGGCTGCTGTTCAAGGGATCCGGGTTCTACATCACCGACTACGGCAAGGACGGCAAGAAGGATCAGCGTCCCGCGTCGTCCAGTGAGACCAAGAGCGACACCAAGAGCGAGTCCAAGAGCGACGCCAAGCCGGCGGCGCCCTCGGCCCCCTCGGCGCCCAAGGCCGACTGATCACGGCGGTCGTGCACCGGACCGTGCACGGCGGCCGTGTGCCGTTTTTCTCCTTCTGACCACCACGTGACCCACGCCGACGCCCTGCGCGCCGAACTCGCGCGCGCGGCGCGCACTCTCGGTGCGCCCGACGACGTTTCCCCCATCCTCGAGCGGCCGCGTGATCCGGCGTTCGGCGACTGGGCCACCACCTTGGCCATGACCCTGGCCAAGCCGCTCGGCAAGAAGCCGCGCGACATTGCCGAGGCCCTCATCGCGGCGCTCGATCGGCCACGTGTGGGCATCGTGTCGGCGGAGATTGCCGGCCCGGGGTTCATCAACAGCCGTCTCGATCCCGGCTATCAGGCGCGCGGGCTCCTGCAGATCCTGGCGGCGCCGGAGCAGTGGGGCCGCCTCGACATCGGCCACCAGCGGCGGGTGTGCGTGGAATTCGTGTCGGCCAATCCCACCGGGCCGCTCCACGTGGGCCACGGCCGGCAGGCCGCTCTCGGCGACGCCATCAGCACGCTGCTCGAGTGGACGGGCTGGAAGGTCGATCGCGAGTTCTACTACAACGATGCCGGCGCGCAGATCGCCAATCTGGCGAAGAGCACGCAGGCCCGCGTACGGGAGCTCGCCGGACACCCGCTCGCGATTCCCGAGGGCGGGTATCACGGCGCGTACATCGCCGAGATCGCCGAGCGCTACGTGCAGCAGCACCCCGACGACCGTGACGGCAACGACCTCGATGCGCTGCGGCAGTTCGCGGTGGCGGCGCTGCGTCACGAGCAGGACCTCGACCTGCAGGCGTTCGGCGTGAAGTTCGACACGTACTACCTCGAAAGTTCGCTCTACACCGACGGGCGCGTGGAGCAGACCGTCGAGGCGCTCAAGGCCAGCGGCCACACGTTCGAGGAAGACGGCGCGCTGTTCCTGCGCACCACCACCTTCGGGGACGACAAGGACCGCGTGATGAAGAAGAGCGCGGCCAAGGGGGGCGATTACACGTACTTCGTCCCCGACGTGGCGTACCATGTGACCAAGTGGGAGCGTGGGTACACCCGCGCCATCAATGTGCAGGGGGCCGACCATCACAGCACCACCACCCGGGTACGCGCCGGGCTGCAGGCGCTGGGCATTGGCATTCCGCAGGGATACCCCGACTACGTGCTGCACCAGATGGTGACGGTCATGAAGGGCGGCGAGGAGGTGAAGATCTCCAAGCGCGCCGGGTCGTACGTCACCGTGCGCGATCTCATCGACGAGGTGGGACGCGATGCCGTGCGCTACTTCTACCTCATGCGCAAGGGCGACTCCCAGCTCGTGTTCGACGTGGACCTCGCGCGCAGCCAGTCGGAAGAGAACCCGGTGTACTACATCCAGATGGCGCACGCCCGCATGTGCGGCATCTTCCGCGTGGGCGAAATCCAGGCCGCGACCGTCACCGGCGATGGTGTGGATCTGGGCGTGCTCAAGGAGCCGGCCGAGCAGGAGCTCGTGAAGCAGCTGCTCGATTTTCCCGCCATGGTGAAGGGCGCGGCAGACAACCTCGAACCGCACCGCATTGCCGGGTGGCTGCTCGAAACGGCACGCGCCGCGCACACCTGGTACCACAAGCATCATGTCCTCGGTGAGCCCGAGGCCATCACCAACGCGCGGCTCGTGCTGGCGCGCGCCTCGCAGCTCGGCATTGCCGCCGGGCTGCGCATTCTCGGACTGTCGGCGCCGGAGCGCATGTGAGCGTGGCTGCAACCAGCATCAAGAACCCCGTACTCGTGGTGGGGTCGGTGGCCCTCGATTCGGTCGAGACCCCGTTCGGCAAGGCGGACGAGGTGCTTGGTGGGTCCGGCACGTACTTCTCGTCGTCGGCGTCGCACTTCACGCCGGTGCAGCTCGTGGGGGTCGTGGGTGACGACTACCCCGTGGCCAAGCTCGACCCGCTGGCCGCGCGTGGCGTGGATCTCGCGGGTCTCGAGAAGGCCGCCGGTACCAGCTTCCGCTGGCGGGGCCGGTATCGGCACGATCTCAATGCGGCCGAAACGCTGGAAACGCATCTGGGGGTGTTCTCGCACTTCCGCCCCAAGATCCCCGATCAGTTCAAGCGCTCGCCGTTCGTCTTCCTCGCCAACATCGATCCGCGCCTGCAGTTGCAGGTGCTCGAGCAGGTGGAGAAGCCGCGCCTGGTGGCCTGCGACACCATGAACTTCTGGATCGAATCCCGCCGCCCCGAGCTCGTGGAGCTGCTTGGCCACGTGGATCTCATCACCCTCAACGACGCCGAGGCGCGCCAGCTCACGGAGCACACCAATCTCGTGCAGGCCGCGCGCTGGATCATGGACAAGGGCCCCACGCACGTGCTCATCAAAAAGGGCGAGCACGGGGCCTTCATGTTCACGCGTGAGAGCATCTTCTTCGCGCCCGCGTACCCGCTGGAGAGCGTGTTCGATCCCACGGGCGCCGGCGACTCGTTTGCCGGAGGCTTCATCGGCTATCTCGCCGCCACCGGAGACCTGAGCGACCAGAACATGCGGCGCGCTGTCGTGGTGGGCTCCGCCATGGGGTCCTTCGCCGTCGAGAAGTTCTCGAATGCGCGCCTGCTCGAGATCACGCGCGCCGACATCGACGCGCGCGTGCAGGAGTTCCGTCAGCTGGTGGCCTTCGACACGGAGCTTGGCGCATGAGCCAGGCACCGAGGCATATGCCGCTCGACTACCGCAGTGCCGGCGTCGACATCGAGGCCGCGGACGATGCCAAGCATCGCCTGGCCACCCTGGTGCAGAGCACCATGACCGCCGGGGCGCGCGGCGCGTTTGGCGGCTTCGGTGGCATGTTCCGGGTGCCCGAGGGGTACAAGGCGCCGCTGCTCGTGGCCAGCGCCGATGGCGTGGGCACCAAGATCAAGATCGCCATCGAAGCCGGTCGCCACGATACCATTGGGCACTGTCTGGTGAACCATTGCACCAACGACATTCTCGTGCAGGGGGCGGTGCCGCTCTACTTCCTCGACTACGTGGCCTTCGGCAAGCTCGAGCCGCCCGTGGTGGAAGGGGTCGTGGCTGGCGTTGCCGCGGGGTGCCGCGAGAACGCCTGTGCGCTCATCGGCGGGGAGACGGCCGAGATGCCCGGGGTGTACACGCCCCCCGATTACGACCTGGCCGGCTTCATTACCGGCATCGTGGAAGAGGAGGCGGTGCTGGGGAGCGCCCGCGTGCAGCAGGGCGATGTGCTGGTGGCGCTCGGCGGCAACGGGCTGCACACCAACGGCTATTCGCTGGCGCGTCGCATCATCAGCGAGCGCCTGCAGCTGGGCGTGCACGACGTCTTCCCCGACGCGAACGGCGCCACGGTCGCCGACGTGATGCTCAAGGTGCACCGCTCGTACCTGCAGTGCCTCCGGCCCGTGCTCGGGCACATCCACGCCATGGCGCACATCACCGGTGGTGGCCTGCCGGGCAATCTCAACCGGGCCCTCCCCGAAACACTCGATGCCGACGTGGATACGTCCACGTGGACCGTCCCCAGCGAGTTCCGGGTACTCGCAGAGGCGGGGCAGGTGGCCTCGCTCGAGATGTTCCGGGCCTTCAACATGGGGGTGGGCATGGTCGTCATCACCGCCGCCGACAACGTGTCGCACATTACGTCGCGTGCCGCGGCGTGTGGCATGGCGGCCTGGGAACTGGGTGCCGTCGTGCCCGGCACCGGCCGCGTACGGCTCGATGGGCAGGTCACCTGATGCGGGGCGCGCGCAGGGCTGCGGTGGCCGCGCTGGTGCTGGTGTCGGCAACGCCCGCAGGCGTGCGTGAACTCGGGGCGCAGACCACCGCCGGTACCTGCGCCACAGCCAATATCGGCGGATTCAGCGGGGAGGACGCGTGCGTCAAGGCGCGCGACATCTTCGCCTTCGTCATGCCGCAGGTCGGGGTGGCGTTGTCCGGCGGCAACCCCGTGCTTGGGGAGGGCGGCACCCTTGGTGGATGGGGGAAGCGCGCGCTTTCCCTGCGCGTCACGGCCGTCGATGGTCGCGTGCCGGCCAACGCGGTGCCCATCCGCCTCACAGGGGCGGCACGTTCCAACCTCGGGGCGAGTCGGGTACCGGTGCCGGTACCTTCGGTCGATGCGGCGATTGGTCTCTTCGCCGGCCTCCCCGCCGGTCTCACCAACATTGGCGGGGTGGACGTGCTGCTCGGCGCCACCTATCTGCCCGACGTGACCGAGAACGGCTTCTCGGTGGCCCCGCAGACGTCCAGCGTGGCCTTGTCGTATGGCATACGCGTTGGCGCCCTGCAGGAGTCGTGGCTCGTGCCGGGGGTGAGCGTCAGCTACATGCGACGCCGGTTGCCCACCACCGCGTTGGGATACACGGCGGGCAACGACTCCATCAGCGTGCGCAATCTCGCGGCAACGTCGAACAGCCTGCGGGTGGTCGCCAGCAAACGCGTGGCGATCTTCGGATTTGCCGCCGGTGTGGGGCGTGACCAGATCGAAAACACCGCGGGCGTGGAGGCGGTGGTGAACGAAACGGTGCTCAATCAGCAAACACGCGCGTTGGTCTCCCTTTTCGGGCTGCGCAACGCGGTCACGCGCAACAGCGCCTTCGCGAATGTGTCGCTGGGGCTCGGGCTGGCGCGGCTGGTGGCCGAATTTGGCTGGTCCGGTGCCGGCAACGCCGATCCGACTACCAACACCTTCGGCGGCCGCGCCGCCAACGAAGGCTATCGTTTCGGGTCGCTTGGGCTCACGGTCCGGTTCTGATATCGGGCCGGCCGCCGGCCAGAAAGCGCACGTGCCGGGAGCCATACCCGACGACGTGCGCTTCATGCGTCGGGCCCTCGAACTCGCCCAGCGCGGAGCGGGGCAAGTGTGGCCCAATCCCAAGGTGGGCTGCGTGCTCGTGCAGGACGGCGAGATCGTGGGTGAGGGGTGGCATCAGGAGTACGGCGGGCCGCACGCTGAAGTGCACGCGCTGGCCGCCGCCGGCGTACGGGCCCGCGGCGCGACGGCCTACGTGACCCTCGAGCCGTGCAACCACCATGGCAAGACGGGTCCCTGCACGGAGGCGCTGCTCGCCGCCGGTGTGGCCCGCGTGGTCTGCGCCACCCGCGACCCCAATGCCGCGGCGGCCGGTGGGCTCGAGCGTCTCGCCGCCGACGGCGTCCGTGTCGAATCGGGAGTGTGCGAGGCCGACGCACGGGTGCAGAACGCCCCGTTCCTGCATGTGGCGCGCGGAGGCCCGCTGCCCTTCGTGACCCTCAAGCTGGCGGTGTCCGTCGATGGCGCCATCGCGGGCCCTTCCCGCAAGCGGGCCTGGCTCACCGGGCCGGAAAGCCAGGCCGCGGTGCACGCTCTGCGCGCCGAGGCCGACGCCGTGGCGGTGGGCATTGGCACGGCGGTCGCTGACGATCCCGATCTGACCGTGCGCGTCGGGCCGGCACCGCGGGTCATGCCCGCTCGGGTGGTATTCGATCGAACTGCCCGACTGCCTCTCGACAGCCGCCTCGTGCGCACGGCCCGGGAGGTACCGGTGTACGCCATCACGGCCCCGGGCGCCGCCCCGTTGGACCGGCTACGCGCCCTGGAGGCCGCCGGCGTGATCCTGCATGACGCCACGAATCTCACCGCCGCCCTGTGCCGTCTGCGAAAGCCCAACGGTATCTCGCACCTTTTCGTGGAGGGGGGCGCCACCCTCGCTTCTGCCCTGTTGGCCGCCGGTCTCGTCCATCACCTGATTATCTTTCAGGCTCCGGTCATTCTGGGGGCGGGGGCCATGCCGGCCTTCGCCGCACTGCCAGGGCGCGAGGCCAACGAGGCCCCGCGCCTCACCGTGCTCGAGCGCCGTGTGTACGGCGCCGACCTGATGACCCGTTACGCTGTTTCCGGAGACTGAGGACAGGATGTTCACGGGGCTCGTGGACGACGTGGGGCTCATTGAGCACGTCGCCGATACGCCGGCCGGGCGCGAATTGCGCATCGCAAGCCGCTACACCGACCTCACCGACGGCGAGAGTATCGCCGTGAACGGCGCCTGTCTCACCGTCCGCGAGCATGGGGTCACATCGCCCGGACACGGCTGGTTCACCGTTGCCGCGGTGGTCACGACCATCGACCGCACCACCATTGGCGGCTGGTGTGCCGGTGACCGCGTCAACCTCGAGCGCGCCATGGCGCTCGGCGATCGGCTGGGCGGGCACCTGGTGCTCGGCCACGTCGACGGGCTCGGGCGGGTGCTCGCCACCCGGGACGCCGGCGATGCCTGGCTCGTCGATCTGGAATTGCCCCCGTCCATGCAGCGGCTCATGGTCGACAAGGGGTCAGTGACGGTGAACGGCGTGAGCCTCACCGTGAACGAACTGCTCCCCACCGGGGTGCAGCTGTCCATTATCGAATACACGCGCCGCCACACCACCCTCGGCACGCTGGTGCCGGGCATGGCGGCGCATGTGGAAGCCGATGTGCTGGCCAAGCACGTCGAACGTCTGTTGTCGCCGTGGCTGCGCTCCCCTGGTGCCCACACGCTGGCGACCGCTCTCACGGAGTTGCAGTCATGATGCAGGATACGGAAACAGCGAACACCGACCACGCCGAGCCGGTGTTCGGGACGGTCGAACAGGCCCTGGCCGACATTGCTGCCGGCAAGTTCGTGGTCGTGGCCGACGACGAGGATCGCGAAAACGAGGGAGATCTCGTCTGCGCGGCCCAGCTGGTCACGCCGGAGATGGTGAACTTCATGCTCGAAGCCAAGGGCATGATCTGTCTCGCCATGACCAATGAGTGGGCCGACCGCCTTGGCCTCGAGATGCAGGTGGATCACAACACCGAGGCCATGAGCACCGCCTTCACCGTCAGCATCGACGCCGCGGCGAAGTACGGCGTGAGCACCGGCATCAGCGCCAGTGACCGGGCAACCACCATCCGGGTGGCGGTGGACCCCAGTGCCACCCGTGCCGACCTGCGCGTGCCGGGACACATTCATCCGCTGCGTGCGCGCAACGGCGGTGTGCTGCAGCGCGTGGGGCACACCGAGGCCGCCGTGGATATCGCCCGGCTGGCCGGGCTGCGTCCCGCTGGCGTCATTTGCGAGATCCTGAACAAGGACGGCACCACCGCGCGTCGCCCGCAGCTCGAGGTGTACGCCAGGGAGCACGGCCTCACGTTCATCACCATCGCCCAGCTGGTGGCGTATCGGCTCCGCCACGAACGGCTCGTGCATCGCATGGCCGATGCCCGTCTCCCCACCGACTACGGGGATTGGCGCATCGTGGGCTATCGCAACGACGTCGACAACCGGGAGCACATCGCCATTGCCTACGGTGACGTCACCCACGGGGAGGACATCCTCGTGCGCATGCACAGCAAGTGCCTCACCGGCGACGTGTTCCACTCGCGGCGCTGCGATTGCGGCTGGCAGCTGGAAACAGCCATGCAGATGATCCAGACCGAAGGGCGCGGGGTCATCGTGTATCTCGACCAGGAAGGCCGAGGCATTGGCTTGCTCAACAAGCTCAAGGCGTACGAGTTGCAGGACACCGGCGCCGATACGGTCGAGGCCAACGAGCGCCTCGGCTTCGCGCCCGACCTGCGCAACTACGGCATTGGCGCACAGATCCTGCTGGATCTTGGCGTGCGCTCCATCCGCATCCTCACCAACAATCCGCGCAAGCTCGTCGGGCTCGATGGCTATGGCCTCGTGCTGAAGGACCGGGTGCGCATCGAGGCCCCGTCCACGAGTGAGAACGCTTCCTATCTTGAAACCAAGCGAACCAAGCTTGGACACCTCTTCGCCGTCTGAGATCACCGTGGCTGAATTCACCGGAGAGCCGCGCGGCGAAGGACGGCGCATCGTGGTCGTTGCCAGTCGCTTCAACGAAAGCATCACGGTACCCCTTGCCGAGGGGGCCGTGAGCACTCTTGCCGCACGTGGCGTCGCCTTCGACGATATCGACGTGCTCTGGGTGCCGGGGGCGTGGGAGCTGCCCACGGCCGTACGGCGCGCACTCGCCACCGGAAAGTACGATGCGGCCGTGGTCGTTGGCGCCGTGGTGCGCGGCGACACCCCGCACTTCGACTTCGTGGCGGGGGAAGCGTCGCGCGGCCTCATGGACGCATCTCGCGACTTCGAGGTGCCGGTCACCCTCGGACTGCTCACCACCGACACCATGGCACAGGCCGAGGCCCGGGCCGGTGGCGCCCATGGCAACAAGGGGGAAGATGCGGCGCTGGCCGCACTCGAAGTGCTCGACCTGTTCGACCGGGCGTTCCCCGACGAGTCGTTCGGTGAGGAGGACGCATGAGCACGCTCCGCGACGATGAGTTCTGGGATGGACCAACGCAGGAACCGTTGCTCCCCGCGAAGGGGCGGCGCGCTCGCGGAAAGGCCACCAGCAAGACCGAACGGGTGGAGACCCGGGGACGGGCGCGGGCGCTGCAGGCGCTGTACGCGGCCGACCTGCGCGACCAGACGCAACTGCGGCGCATCGCCACGACGGTCTTCGATGACCTCGCCGTGGCCCCCGACGAACGCGCGTTTGCCTCGCGCCTGGTGGCCACGGTGGCCGACCGCGGCGAGCAACTCGACGTCGCCCTCGGTGAGGTCACCAACAACTGGCGGCTGGAACGGTTGGGCGCCATCGAACGGGCGGTGTTGCGGCTCGCCGCCGCCGAGCTGGCGCGCGATGAGGCGCCGGTGAAGGTCGTGCTGCAGGAAGCGGTGCATCTGGCGGAACGCTATGGCACCGAACGCAGCGCCCGCTTCGTGAACGGCGTGCTCGACGCGTACGCGCGCAAGCTCGGCAAGCTGTGAGCGCTGGCAGCAACCCCGGTGGGTCGGAACGCCTGCGCATTGCCGTCGTGAACTGGCAGTGTCGCGACAATCCGCTCGCTGGTGGGGCGGAGATTCATCTGCACGAGATCTTCGGACGGCTGGCCGAGTGGGGCCATGAGGTGGTGTTGCTCTGCGGTGGCTGGCCCGGTTGTCCGCCACGCGCCACGCTTGATGGCATCGAGGTGCACCGCGTGGGAACGCGACAGACGTTCCCCTTTCTGGCGCGGCGGCACTGGCATACGCACCTCGCCGACCGCGGCTTCGATGTCCTGGTGGAAGACATCAACAAGGTGCCGCTGTTTACCCCCACCTGGCGGGTTCCGCGGCTGGTCGCCCTCGTGCCGCATCTCTTTGGTGGCACCGCCTTCCAGGAACTGTCGGCGCCGTTGGCGACCGCCGTCTGGCTCTCCGAGAAGCCGCTCCCGTGGTTCTACCGGGGACGCGATTTCGAGGCCATCAGCCAGAGCACCAAGGATGACCTCGTGCAGCGCGGTATCGCCGCCGAGCGCATTCGCGTCATTTTTCCGGGGATCGATAGCGTCCATTACACGCCCGATCCCTCCTGTCGAGCGGCTCAGCCCGTATTTGCGTATCTGGGTCGCCTGAAGAAGTATAAGGGCGTAGATCTCGTGTTGCGGGCCTTCGCCGCGTGTGGCGTGCCCGATGCCACCCTCGAAGTGGCTGGCGCCGGCGAATTCCGCCCGGAACTCGAGCGCATGGCGGGGACCTTGGGCGTGGCGTCACGGGTACGGTTTCTTGGCCGGATTGACGAGACTGAGAAGTGTGCCCTGCTGCGACGGGCGTGGGCCACCGTTTTCGCTTCACCAAAGGAGGGATGGGGAATCACGAACCTGGAAGCGGCTGCGAGCGGCACCCCGGTGATTGCGTCGAACTCCCCGGGCATCCGCGAGTCCGTGAAGCACGACGAGACCGGATTTCTCGTGCCCCACGGCGACGTGACCGCGATGGCTGCCTGCATGCGGCGCCTCAGCGGCGAGCGGACGCTCGTCGAACGCCTGGGGGCCAATGCACGACGCTTCGCCGAGGGGTTCACCTGGGCGAACGCCGCGAAGGAGACCGAAGCCCACCTCCGCGAGGTGGTGGGAAGGGAGGAAGGTCGCTGATGGAGATCATCCTGCACGCGCACCATGCCGAAGTGTCCGAGACACTTCGCACCCAGGCCGAAACGGCCATCCGCCGCATTGCGACGCGACTGCACAATGTCGCCAACGCCATCGTGCGATTCGTGGGCGATGGGCCCACGCGTCGCGTCGAAATCGTGCTCCGCGGATCCCGACATCGAGAACTCTTCGCCGTCGCCGATGCGCATGCCTTTGCACCGGCACTCTCCACCGCCGTCCATCGACTCGAGAGCCAGGTGGCCCGCGTCCGGCGCTCGCGCCGCGTGCCCCGCGACGGGGATCGTACCGGGTGACACGACGCCTGACCGTCGGCACGCTCTACGAGCGCATGAAGGATGTGCTCGAACTGGAGCTGCTCGGCCCGGCCACCGGTCTCGATCGTGAGATCACGAGCCCCGAGGCGTCCAGCCCGGGGCTCGTCCTCGCCGGATACATCAACCGGTTTCCGTACCAGCGCATCCAGGTGCTCGGCGAAACCGAGATCACCTACCTGCAGTCGATCGACGCCGCCCAGCGCGCCGTCAATCTCGAACAGTTCTTCGGGTTCCCCATCCCGTGCGCCTTCATCACGAAGGCCCTCGAGCCGCCCGAGCCGCTCATGCGGCTGGCCGACGAGGCCGGTGTGACGATGCTGCGCTCGCGCCTCAAGACGGCCGAGTTCTATCGGCTCATCAAGCCGTTCCTCGCCGACCAGTTCGCGCCCACCACCACCATGCACGGGTCACTCGCCGACGTGTACGGCGTGGGGCTCTTCTTCACCGGCAAGAGTGGCATCGGCAAGTCGGAGTGCGTGCTCGATCTCGTCGAACGGGGCCACCGGCTCGTGGCCGACGACCTCGTGTTCGTCTCGCGCCGAGGCAACGACGTGCTCATCGGCAAGGGACACGAGCTGCAGCGGCACTTCATGGAAATCCGCGGCGTGGGGCTGCTCGACATTCCCGCCATCTTCGGCATTCACGCCGTTCGCCAGCAGAAGCGCCTCGAGGTCGTCGTCGTCCTCGAGGAATGGGACGCCGACGCCCAGGTGGATCGCACCGGGCTCGACGTGCAGACGATCGACATCCTCGGCGTGGAGATCCCCAAGATCACCGTGCACCTCAACCCGGGGAAGAACATCACGGTGATTGCCGAGGTGATCGCCATGAACCATCTCCTGCGCTATTATCGCGGATACGACACCGCGACCGCCTTCAACGAACGCCTCATCGGCCAGATGCGCCGACAGTCGGACGTGCAGCGATACTTGCAGGAGGATGACGAGTAGTGACGGATACGCAGCGGACCGTCCCCGTGCGGGGGGTGGTGGCCGGGCATGGCACCTTTGCCAGCGGCATCATCTCGGCGGTCGATCAGATCACCGGGCGCGGCGGACAGTTCTTGGCGATCTCCAACACTGGCCTCTGCCTCGATGACATTCAGGGCGCGCTGGCGCGTGCCCTGGACGAGACGGGGGCGCGCGTGATCTTCACCGACCTGCCGGCCGGCAGCTGCACCATGGCCGTGCGCCGCATGATTCGCGAGCGCCCCGGAGTGCTGCTGGTCACCGGCATCAACCTCTCGCTGCTCCTCGATTTCGCCATGCAGGATGAGGCCGATCCGCTCCAGGCGGTGCAGGGGGCGCTCGATCGCGGGCGCGCGTCCATGACCGCGCACGGCGTACCAGTGCACGGCGCCTGACGGCGCCCCCGTTTTCCCCATCGCATGCCCATCGCGCTTTATCGTATCGACGATCGTCTCATCCACGGCCAGGTGGTCGTGGGGTGGGGACAACCGCTGGAACTGCGCTTCATCGTGCTCGTGGACGACGATGTGGCGGCGAGCGAGTGGGAGCAGGAGCTCTACCGCATGGGCGTTCCACCGGAAATGCAGGTCTTCTTTCACGGCGTCGATGAGGCGGCGGCGCAGCTCGCCACCTATGCCCAACGGAGCGAGCCCGGCGTGCTGCTGGTGGGCGATATCGGCACCATGGAGCGTCTGGTCGCCGCGGCGCGTGGCGCCATCCGGGCAGTGAACGTGGGGGGCGTGCATCACTCGCCCGGTCGCACCGGACGGCTGCGCTATGTTTTTCTTACCGCGGCCGAGGAGCAGGGACTGCGGGCCATCGAGGCGCAGGGCGTCGACGTCACCGCCCAGGATGTACCGTCGGCTCGCCCCGTGCCACTCGCCGAGTTGCTGACCTCCACCGCCGGCGCCTGATGGAGTGGTTCGCCGTCCTGATCGATGTCATCCCACTCGCCCTGCTGGCCGCCGTGGTGGGACTCGACGTGGTCAGCTTTCCGCAGGCGATGATCTCCCGGCCCATTGTGGGGGCCACGCTGGGCGGCGCGTTTCTGGGGGCGCCCGAGGCGGGACTCGTGTGCGGCACGGCGCTCGAGTGCCTGGCACTCGAGTCGCTTCCGGTCGGCGCCTCGCGGTACCCCGAATGGGGCACGGCCTCGGTGGTGGCCGGTGCCGTGGCCTCGGTGGGCGCCACGCGTTCCTCCTTCCCCGACGTGGGCGCCTTCGCGGTGGCCGTGCTCGTGGGCATCGTGGCCGGCTGGGTAGGCGGCTGGAGCATGGTGAAGCAGCGCCAGCTCATTGCCGCATTCGCCCGGCCCCGTCTCGATCAGCTGGCCAGCGGGTCCCGCAAGACCGTGGTGGGGCTGCAGGTCTTCGGCATGACCGTCGATCTCGCCCGTGGGGCCCTGCTGGGGGCGCTCATGTTCCTCGCCGCGCGGCCACTGGCCGTGCTGGTGAACGCCCGCTGGACGGTCGGTGAGGACGTGTCCCGCGCCATCGTGGTCACCGCCGTGGCTGCGGTGGCCGCGGCCGCGGTATGGAAGGACTTCCACGCCATTTCCGGCACTCGGCGTCTCTTCGTGGCCTCGCTGGCGGTGGGCACGCTCCTGGTGGTGGCCCGTGCCTGAGACAGGACTCGACAACCCCGCGCTGCGTACCGACACGGTGAGCATGCCCGTCCCTGCCACGCAGCCGCTCGCGGAGTTGCCGGCATCGCTCCGGGCCTCCATGCTGCTGCGCTGCCTGGCCATCCAGGGGTCGTGGAACTACGAAATCCTCGTGGGGAACGGCATGGGATTCTGCGTGGAGCCGGCGCTGCGCCGGCTGCCCGGCGGGATCGACGGGCGGCCCTACCGCGAGGCGCTCGCTCGCCAAGCCGTGTACTTCAACGCGCATCCGTACCTCGCCTCCCTGGCCGTGGGCGCACTGGCGCGTGCCGAACTCGAGCAGGTACCGCCCGCCCGCATCGAACGTTTCCGTACCGCGCTGTGCGGCCCGCTGGGCAGCCTCGGTGACCGCCTCGTGTGGGCGGCATGGCTGCCCGCCTGTTCCCTCGTGGCGCTCCTGCTCTTCGGGTTCGGTTGGTCCCCGCCGGCCGTCATCCTCGGTTTCCTTGTGCTGTACAACGTCGGGCACCTGGGACTACGTGATTGGGGGCTGCGTGCAGGCTGGAAACACGGCCTGCGCGTGGCTACCGCCATGGGGCACCCGGTGCTCCAGCACGGACCACGCTACATTGGACGGGTATCCGCAGTGCTCGGCGGTATGGCGCTGCCCCTGGCGGTGCATCGGGCCATCGGTGGTCAGGAACCACTGTCGCCCATTCCAATGGGGGTGGCGGTGGCCACTCCCGTGCTGGCCGTACTCCTCGTGCGACTGCAGGGCCGTGCCGAGGGGTGGCGCGTTGTCCTGCTCCTGCTCGCGGCCTTCGTCCTTTACTCGGTGGTCCGTTGATGGCTGAACGATCTGTCCAAATCGTGAACAAGCATGGGTTGCACGCGCGCCCCGCGGCCGAAATGGTGAAGGCGGCCTCGAAGTTCAAGTGCGACATCACCATTTCGCGTGATGACCTCGAGGTGAACGGCAAGAGTATCATGGGGGTCATGATGCTGGCCGCCGAGTATGGTGCCACCATTACGCTCAAGGCGACCGGCCCCGACGCCGACGACGCCCTCGACGCCCTGTCGGCGCTGGTCGCCGCCCGGTTCGGAGAGAGCTGAATGCTCTCGGTCCTCCGCGGCATCCCCGCGTCGCCGGGGATCGTCGTGGGTCCGGTGCACCTGCTGCGCTGGGAGGTCCCGGAGGTTCGTCATCGGGTCATCGAGGACGGCGATATCGACCAGGAGATCGCCCGCTTCCACGCGGCCGTCGAGCGGGCGCGTGAGCGCCTGCGTCACCTGCGCGCCCGCACCGAAGCCCAGGCGGGGCCGGAGGAGGCCGCCATCTTCGATGTGCAACTCTCCATTCTCGACGATGGGGAGCTGATCAGGAGCACGATCGCGCTCATCCGTCAGAATCTCGGCGCGGAGAAGGCGTTCGATATCGTCCTCCTCGAATGGCGGCAGCATTTCGCGCGCTCGAGCGCGCCCATGCTGCGCGAGAAGGTGGGCGACTTGACCGACGTGCACATCCGGGTGCTGTCGCTGCTGCTCGATCTGCCCGACCACGACCCGGTCGATGTGCCGCGCGGCAGCAACACCATCCTCGTCACGCACGACCTCACGCCATCCCTCACGATGCAGCTCGATCGGGAGTGCATCGTGGCCATTGCCACCGAGGCCGGTACCGCCACCGCGCACGTGGCCATCCTCGCGCGGTCGCTCGGCCTGCCCGCCGTGGTCGGGTTGCGACAGGCGCTGTCCGTCCTCCAGGGCGGTGAGGTGGCCATCCTCGATGGCACGGAGGGGACGCTGGTCATCGCCCCCACCGACCATGAAGTGGAGGAGGCGCGGCAGCGCGTGGCCGAAGAGGAGGGGCGCGCCGACGTCCTGCGCGAACTCGCCATGAGCGAGCCGGTCACGCGTGACGGCGTGCGCCTCGTCGTGCGCGCCAATGTCGATATCCCCGAGGAGGCCGAGGCCGGAGCCGACAGCGGTGCCGAGGGGGTGGGACTCATGCGCACCGAGTTCCTGGTGGTGGGGCGTGCCAGCATGCCCGACGAGGAGGAACAGTACCGCGCCTACCGGAAGGTCGTGCTCGCGTTCGGCGGAGGCACCACCGTCATTCGCACCTACGACGTGGGCGGCGACAAGTTGCCGGTGGGTGGCTTTCCGCATGAGGCCAATCCGTTTCTTGGCTGGCGCGCCATCCGGATGTGCCTCGACGAGAGTGAGCTGTTCAAGGTGCAGCTGCGGGCACTCCTGCGAGCCGCCGTGCACGGCGACCTGCGCATCATGCTGCCGCTGGTCGTCACCGTGGACGAAGTGCGGGAAACACGGCAGCTCATCAGCGAATGCGTCGAGGAGCTGGCGGCGCGCCGCGTCCCGTTTCGCGATGATGTGCCGCTGGGGGTAATGATCGAGACGCCGGCCGCCGCCGTGGCCTGCGACACCCTGGTCCGCGACGTGGACTTCTTCAGCATCGGGTCGAATGACCTGGTGCAGTACATGCTCGCCGTCGACCGGGGGAACGCCAACCTGGCGCCCCGCTACACGCCCTTTCACCCGGCGGTGCTGCGCCTCATGGCGCAGGTCCAGGCTACCGGGGCGGCTCATGGCATCGACGTCTGTGTGTGTGGGGAGATGGCGTCACAGCCGCTCGCCGTCTTTGCCCTGCTGGGGCTCGGGCTGCGTCAACTCAGCGTCGCCCCGCGGGCCGTGGCCGACGTGAAACGCATCATTCGTGGCGTACGCGCCGACGTTGCCGCCGACGCGGCCATGGCGGCGATGGCCTGCAGCACCGCCCGCGAGGCCGAGGTGCTGCTGCGACGCCGTCTCCGCGCCGAATTGGGCTGAACAGGGCGCCGCCACAGCGGGTCGGCGGCGGGGCGGGGGGCGTCCAGTTGTCCCGGCTGCTTCGCCGGACTAGTGTACGCTGACTGTTTTTCTCCCTCAATCAACGCGAGCGCTGCGCACCGTGGCCGATCGTCATCTCTTCACTTCGGAATCCGTCACCGAGGGGCACCCGGACAAGATCGCCGACCAGATCTCCGACGCCGTGCTCGATGCCATCCTGCGGGAGGACGCGGCGGCGCGTGTGGCCTGCGAGACGCTGGTGACCACGGGACT
The DNA here is from genome assembly GCF_021298855.1 of Gemmatimonas sp. GTDB lineage: Bacteria > Gemmatimonadota > Gemmatimonadetes > Gemmatimonadales > Gemmatimonadaceae > Gemmatimonas. The sequence continues at coordinate 54,410 of NZ_JAJTHI010000020.1, read as the reverse complement.
CGCCGTCATCGCCGGCGAGATCACCACGTCGGCGTATGTGCATCTTCCCGATATCGTGCGACAGACGATCGAGGGAATCGGCTACACCGACGCCAACTTCGGCTTCGATGCCAAGACCTGCGCCGTCATGAGCACCATTGACCGCCAGTCCCCCGACATCGCGCAGGGGGTGGACACCGGCGGCGCCGGGGATCAGGGCATGATGTTCGGCTTTGCCACCGACGAAACGCCCGAGCTCATGCCCATGCCCATCCAGCTGGCGCACGCGCTCACGCACCAGCTGGCCGTGCTGCGCAAGGACGGCACCTATCCCTGGTTGCGCCCCGATGGCAAGGCCCAGGTGAGCGTGGTGTACGAGGACGACCGCCCCGTGGCGGTGGACACCGTCGTCATCTCCACGCAGCACGACGAGAAGATCTCCAACACCAAACTGCGTCGGGCCATCCTCGACGACGTCATCCACGCGGTCATCCCGGAAGAGTTCATTGGCCGCCGCATGAAGACACACATCAACCCCACGGGACGCTTCGTCATTGGCGGCCCCCAGGGTGATGCCGGACTCACGGGGCGCAAGATCATCGTCGACACCTATGGTGGCATGGGCCGACATGGTGGCGGCGCGTTCAGCGGCAAGGATCCGTCCAAGGTGGACCGCTCGGCGTGCTATGCCGCGCGCTGGGTGGCCAAGAACATCGTAGCCGCAAAGCTCGCGCGTCGCTGCGAAGTGCAGGTGGCCTACGCCATCGGCGTGGCCGAGCCGGTGTCGGTGTACGTACAGACCTTCGGAACCGGTGCCGTGTCCGACCGGGCCATCGAGGCGGCGGTGAACGAGGTGTTCGACCTCACCCCGCGCGGCATCTCCAAGGCGCTCGATCTCCGCAAGCCCATCTATCAGGCGACCGCGGCCTACGGGCACTTTGGCCGCACCCCGGAAACCCACGGACGCGGCGCCTCGGCGCGCACCACGTTCACGTGGGAGCGGACCGACCGCGTGGCCGCCCTGCGCAAGGCCGTCAAGTAAGGGAACCATGTGGGGCCAACCGACCGCCGGCGTGGCGCTGCATCGTCCGTGCAGCATGGCCCACCGGCGGTCGGTTTGGTGTATATGAACCCGAGTCTTCACGATTCGGGAGGCATATCCGATCGTCGCCCCCACCCGGAGGAAACACATGGTGGAACTCTCGGTATCCCGCCTCGGCCTCGACAGTGCGACGAACTCGTACGTGGTCATCCTGCGCGAGAAGGCCGGAACCCGCGTGCTGCCCATCTGGATCGGCAAGCCCGAGGCCGAGTCCATTCTCATGCAGATGAACCAGCTCAAGCGTGAGCGGCCACTGACGCACGACCTGTGCAAGTCACTCATCACCGCCCTTGGCGGAGCGCTGCGTCGCGTCACCATTGCGCGCGTGGAGAAGAACACCTACTTCGCCGAGCTGCTTCTCGATGGGGCCAATGGCCTCGTGACGCTCGACGCCCGACCGTCCGACAGCATTGCCATTGCCCTGCGGCTGGCGTCTCCCATCTTTGCCCCCGAGGCACTGCTTACCGCGATGGACCTGGAAGACGAAGAAGGCAGTGACCGTGCGCTCGCCGCCGATTCGACCTCGGGGCAGGAACTGACCCCCGAACAGCTGCAGGCCTATCTCGAGACCCTTCGCCCGGAAGACTTCGGTAAGTTCAATCCGTGAGTCCACGCCCCTCTCTCTCCCCCTCCATGCATCGCGCCCGTTGGTTCGAGTTCATTCGGCGGCCGCTGGCCCTCCTGGCCGGTGCCACGCTCCTGGTCGCCGCCGACGCCAGCGCCCAGAGCGCCGCCGCCACGTCAGCAGGTGGCGCGGGGAGCCCAGCCCGCACTGTGGATGGTCGGGTGCGCATCCCGGTGTCGAGGGGTGGCGACTCCACGGGCATGGGGGCCGCGGCCAACGTGTGGGTCACGCTGCATCGCGTGGGAAAGGATTCGGCCGGGCCAATAGACTCGGTGCGCAGCGATGCCGGCGGACGGTACCGGTTTCGCTACACGCCGTTCGGTGCCGGTGAGGCGGTGTACTTCGCATCCACCACCTACAGCGGGATTGCGTACTTCACGGCCCCGCTGCGCGTGGCGGCGGCCAGCGGCGCCGATACGGAAATCACCGTGTTCGACACCACGTCCCGGACCTTTCCCCTGTCGGTGAAGGGACGGCACTTCATTGTCAGCAAGGCCGACAGCAACGAGATGCGTACGGTCGTGGAGGTATTCGAACTGTCGAACGACAGCGTGCGTACGCTCGTGGCCAGCGAAGCCACGGGGGCGGCGCCCACATGGAGCGTGGCGATCCCTGCAGCCGCGGTCGATGTGCGTGCCAATGAAGGCGAGATATCACCCGACGCCTTCGCGGCCCAGAACGGGCGCGTGTCGGTGTTTGCGCCTATCGCCCCCGGGGTCAAGCAGGTGGCGTTTTCGTACAAGCTGCCCGCCAGCAGCTTCCCGCTGCGCGTCCGCTCCGAGTCACCCGTGGTGGTGTTCGAGGTGCTCGTGGAGGAACCCCAGTCGTTCGTGCGGGGGCAGGGCTTCACGGCGGTCGATCCGGTCGCGCTCGAAGGACGCAACTTCCGCCGCTTCCTCGCCCAGGATCTCAAGGCCGATGCGGAGCTCGTGGTGGAGGTCCCCGCCGGCGCGACCCCCGGGCGCAATCTCTATATCGCCGGGCTGCTCGTCGCGGTGGGATTGCTCATGATGCTGGCGCTCACGCGCAGCATGCAGCGCGCGGCGGCGAAGCGCGGTGTCGTAGCGCCCTCCCTGCGCCCCGCGGAGCCCACCGTGCCGCTTGCTGATCGGTTGGCGCAGGAAATCGCGGCACTCGATGCCATCTACGCGCGGCAGGAATCACCAAGTGACGCGGTCACCGCCGCCTACGAAGCTCGGCGTGCCGAGCTCAAGGCGGCGCTGGCGCAGGCGCTTGCCGAAGCGCCGGCTGGACGGTAGGTTCGGACTGTCACGCACAGGGCGTGACGCACAACTGATTTCGAGCGCGGGACACGGAAGCCGGTGCAACACCGGCGCGGCCCCGCCACTGTAACGGGCTCTGCATCGCGATAGGCGCTGCAGCAGCGGCACTCCATACACCACTGATCGGTTCGATCGGGAAGGTGAGTGTCGTGGCCCGGAGCCAGGAGACGACCCGCGCTCATTCTTTGACGAAGACCCTCGAGGGGGGGCTCGTGCAAACGTGACAACGTCGTTGGCGTGGCGTGGGTCATGGGTGCTCGGGCGTCTTCTCGTGGGAGAGGATGCCCGTTCGTGTTTCCTCACCCACGATTGGTACGCCGCGCACGTCGATGGCTGGTGCTCGTTCCGGGCATCGTCGTTGCGGCGTGCGGCGATTCCAGCCGTTCGTCGTCCGCGGCCGGCGCTGCCGAAGCCTCGCGCGTGCCGTCCGCGGTGGCGCATGGCGTACGTGCCATCGCACCGGCCGATACCGACGATTTCGGTGTGGCGCTGCCCATCGACGCGCGCTACGCGCGGCGGGTCGTGTCGCTCAATCCGGCGGCCACCGAGGCGGTGTTTGCGATCGGTGCCGACTCCGTACTCGTTGGTCGCTCCCGATGGGATCGCTATCCCGCCGCGGTGGCGCGCGTGCCGGCCATTGCCGATGGCCTCCGCCCGTCGCTGGAGGCGGTGCTGGCCGCACGCCCCACGCTGGTGGTGCTCTACGCCACGGCCGAGAACCGTGCCGTGGCCGACGCGCTCACGCGGGCCGGTGTGCGCACCATCGCGCTGCGCGTGGATCGCATCGCGCACTTCCACCGGCAGCTGCGCGTACTGGGCGTGGCGCTCGGGGCGTCGTCGCGGGCTGCAGTGGTGAGTGACTCCGTGCAGCGCACCCTCGATCGCGTGCGTGCGCAGACAGCGAGACTGGCCGGCCGGCCGGCCGTGGTATGGCCGGTGTGGAGCACGCCCCCCATGGTGATCGGTGGCGGCAGCTACATGGACGAGCTGCTCGAAATCGCCGGAGCGCGCAACGTCTTCCACGACGCCCCCCAGCCATCGCCAAGCGTGAGCATGGAAGAGATCATCGCGCGGGCGCCGCAGTACGTGATGGCGAGCGACACGCAAATGGCGTCGCTGGGCCGTGACGATACGTGGCGGGCGCTCCCCGCCGTGCGGGCGCAGCAGTTCGTGCGTCATGATCCGGCCGTGACCGGACGCCCCTCGGTGGTGCTCGGCATGGCCGCCGTGCAGCTCGCCCGTGCGCTGCACCCCACGCTCGCCGATTCGCTCCCATGACACGGACCGAGGTGAGCCCCCACACAGCGGCCGGCCGCGGGGCCTGGCCGTGGGTGCTTGGGGTCGTGTTGCTCGTGATCGTGTCGCTGTTGGCGATCGCCCTGGGTGCTGTGTCGCTGCCGTTCGACACCGTGATCAATGCCCTGCGTGGATCGGGTGATGCGGCCAGTGTGTCCATCGTGCGGGAGCTGCGGTTGCCGCGGGTGCTCCTGGCCGCGCTGGTGGGCGCCGGGCTCGCCATGAGTGGCGGCGCGCTGCAGGGGACCATGCGCAATCCGCTGGCTGAGCCGTATCTGCTGGGGGTATCCGGCGGGGCCGCCGTGGGGGCGGTGACCGCCATGGCGCTGGGCGTCGACGCACCGGCGCTCATCACCGGGTGCGCTTTTGCCGGCGCCGCGGCGGCGACGCTGCTCGTGACGGCGCTCGCCCGCGTGGTGGGAGGGAGCGGTGATACCCGCCTGCTGCTCATGGCCGGAGTGGTCGTGGGGGCCTTTGCCAATGCCGCCATCCTCGTGGCGCTCGCCGATGCGCCGCCGGAACGGTTGCGCGGGGCGCTCTGGTGGATGATGGGCAGCGCGGCCGATGCATCGTGGAGCGCCGTGGGGCGCAGTGCCGTGGCACTGGCGCTGCTGGGCAGCGTGCTCGTCTGGCGCGCGCGCGATCTCGACGTGCTCGCGCTTGGGGGCGAACCGGCCGCTGCACTGGGGGTGAATGTGGAGCGCGCATCGCGCACGCTGTTTCTGGTGGCCAGTTGGCTCGCGGCGGCCACCGTTGCCGCTGCCGGGCTGGTTGGGTTCGTGGGTCTGGTGGTGCCCAATCTCGCGCGAGCGCTGGGCGCACGCCGGCATCGCCCCATGCTGCTCTTGTCGGCCCTGTATGGTGCGGTGCTGCTCGTGGCCGCCGACCTGCTGGCGCGCACGCTGCGCGCACCGGCCGAACTGCCGCTGGGGGCCGTGACCGCGCTCGTCGGGGTGCCGTTCTTCCTGTCGCAGTTGCGCAAGGTGACCCCGTGACCGCCACGATGTCGGGGCAGGGGGCCACGCTGGCCTTCGAGTCGCTGGGCGTGCACTACCCGGGGCGCCCGCAGCCGGCGCTGCAGGATGTGTCCTTTGTTGCGCAGCCGGGGCTGGTGACGGCGGTGGTGGGGCCCAATGGCAGCGGCAAGAGCAGCCTGGTGCGGGCGCTGCTGCGGCGCGTGCCCCTGGCATCGGGGCGCATCTTGCTGGCAGGCGAACCCATCGCGGCCATGGAGTCACGCGCCATGGCGCAGCAGGTGGCCGTGGTGCCGCAGCGCGAGGAGCCAGGCATGCCGCTTTCGGTGCGCGAGTTCGTCATGCTGGGCAGGCACCCGCATCGAGGTGCCTTCGGCGGCGCGTCCCGCGAGGACCGAAGTCAGGTGGAGCAGGCGGTCGAGCGGGCCGGCATTGCCGATGCCATCGACCGCACCACCGACTCGCTCTCCGGCGGCGAATGGCAGCGTGTCCGCATTGCCCGGGCCCTCGCCCAGGACACGCCGGTGCTGGTGCTCGACGAACCCACCACGTTCCTCGACATCGCGCACGAAATGGCGGTCTTCGAACTCGTGGACGCCCTCGCGCGCGAGGGGCGCACGGTGCTGCTGGTGAGTCACCAGCTCAACCTCGTGGCGCGCTTCGCCGACGCCATCGTGCTGCTCCATCGGGGCCGCGTGGCCGCCGCCGGCGATGCCGACGCGGTCATGCGCGGGGAGATTCTCGAGGCGGTGTACGACTGGCCACTCGTCGTGACACGCGACCCCGCGGTGGGGGCGCCCGCGCTGTTGCCGCTGCGGGGGCGGGGGCGCACGCGATGATGGGCGTCATGATGAGCGTCATGATGAGCCCCACGAGCGCCGCCGCATGGTGGCTGCTGCAGGCGCCCATGACACCGGCGTTGGCGGTTTCGGACAGTGTGGCGCTCTGTTTCCGCGATGCCGTCACGCAAGCCCCGGTGGTGGGAGTCACGGTGCGCGAAGAACGCGCGGCCTCCCGCGTTCTCACCAGCAGCTGCGGGCGGGTATCCATCGCCGGCGTGGTGCGGGTGGCGCGCATTGGCTACGAGCCGCAGCGTGTCGTCGTGCCACCGTCCGCGACCGCAGCACGTAACACCGGGCGGGCCGGCGCCACCATCGACACGCTGCGGCTGTATCTGCAGCCCTCCCGCGGCCGCCTCGACGCGGGAGCGGCCGCCGACACCGTGGCGGTGCTCGAGACGCAACGCATCATCGCGCGCGCGCCCACGGCGCCCGCCGGAGCCACCACCGCCACCATCACCGCCACGTCGGCGCGCGAGCGCGGTGTGGTGAGCATGAACGGCGTGGTGACGTTGCTGCCGTATACCAGCATCCGGTCGGCGCGCGGTGAGTCGGGACTGTCGCTGCGCGGTGCACGGCGCGAACAGGTCGTGATCACGCTCGATGGTTTGCCACTCAACGACCCGGCCACCGGATTGGCAGACGTGGCCGACTTGCCATTGGTGGCCGTGCAGTCGGCTACCGTGCGTCCTGGCGCCGACCCGGTCGGGACGGGCAGCGGCGCGGCGGGCGGCGTGTTGGCGCTCTCCAGCGCCTCGCAGCGGGCCGTCAGCGTGCGCACCGGTGCCTTCGGTCACGTGGCCACCGAAGCCGCGTGGGCCGCCAGCGCCATGGGCGTGCGGTGGAACGCCACGGCGGCATTCCAGCAGGCGGCCAACGACTTCGCGTTCACGAACGAGGCCGGCGCCGCACCCGTGCGGGAGCAGCGGATCAACAACGACGAGCGCCGCGCGGTCATCAGTGGCGGGCTGATTGCCGCACGCACGCAGTGGAACCTGCTGGTCTCCACCGGTGAGCGCGGCATGGTGGGACCGGCCAACGTGCGGGCATTCGACAACGATCGGTCGATGACGACACGCACGATGCTGCGTGGACAGACCACATGGGGCACGACCGTGCTGACCTCCGGCGTGCGGCACTTTGCCCTGCGCTACCGCGATCCCGCGCGCCCCGCCCTCGATGCCCAGGCCCGCGCGTGGGCGGGCGATGTGGAGTGGCGCGGTGCGGCCTGGCACGGCATGTGGCGCGTGGGTACCGGCGCCGACGGGCTGACCGGAACGGGCGCCCTGTCGCAGCGCCGCGCTCGTGGCTTTGCCGCGTGGGGGTGGCAGCGTGCCACCAGCGGCACCGCGGGGCGGGTCCCGCGACTCGATCTTGATATCGGCGTGCGGGCCGATGCGGTGGAACGCAACGGGGTGCAGCCCACGGCCAACGCCGGCCTCGCTTGGCGTGCGCGGGGCGCACAGGGTGGGTCCTCCGTGGTGCTGCTGGCGCGTGGGGCACAGGCCGTGCGCGTGCCCACCCTCTACGATCTGTACTTCTCCTCGCCGCAACGACTCTTCGTGCGCGCCTTGCGCGCCGAACGGGTCACCCTCGACGCCAATGCTGGGGCGCAGGGCGCGTGGCAGCGTGGAGATCGTCGGCTCACCGGCGAGCTGCTGCTCGTGGCGCGCGACACGCGCGACGCCATCGTGTGGTTCCCCGGCAACTTCGGCTGGAGTCCGGCCAACGTGGGGCGTGAGCGGCTGCGCGGGACCGAGTCGCGCGTCGAGCTCACCACGCCCGCCATCACCCTGTCGGCCTGGCATACGCGGTACGCGTCCACGCTGCGCAGCGGGCTCCTCACCATTCCCACGCCCTACGTGCCGCTGCACAGCGGCGCGGTCCAGGCGCTCTGGCGCTTCGGTGCCCACACGCTCAGTGCCAATGTGCGGCATCAGGGGCGTCGGCCCTTCACGGCCGGCCCTCGTGATCCACGCTTCGAATTGCCATCGGTCACGCTCACCGATGTCGCCTGGGCTCGGCGACAGCGCGTGGCGCAGGTCGAGGCGCTCGTCTCCCTCACCATCGACAACGTCACCGGGGTGCGGTGGCAGTCGGTACGTGGGTTCCCCATGCCAGGACGCGGCTGGTCCGCCGCGCTCACGCTGCAGCCGCGAACGTAACGCGCGGCGACGTTCGCGGGGTGGTTACGCACACCGCGACTGGCCAGTAGGACCGATCCGTTCACTCCCCCCGAGCCACTCTTGTGCCTACCCAATTCTCTGTCGCTCCGCGTAATGCGCGCCCGGTCCATCCGCCACGCAGGCCTCAAGCCCCATCTCTTTCCCGTCACGTGCGTGAACTCGCGCTCCTGAGCGCCCTGCTCGGCGTAGCCGCCTGCGGGGAGTCCACGCCCATCGCCGTTCCGCCGCAGCCCCCGCGCGGTATCGTCGTGCTCGACGGCTTCATTCAGCCCGGTCTCACCTTCCTCGGTGACACCGGACAGGTCACGTCGCGGCTGCCGCTCGCCCCACCAACGGAACTCGACGCTGGTGGCTTCACGCTCGAACGCGATACGGTCCTCACGGTCTCGAGCCGCGGCGCTGGCGACCTGCTGTACATCGTCGATATCGGCGCCCTGAGTGCCCGACGCGTCCAGCTGCCGCCGCGCAGCAATCCCTCGCGGGCGCGCCTCTTCCGCGGCAGCAACGGGCAGGCCCTCATTGCCGCGGCGCTGCGTGACTCCAGTGCCATCGCCCTGGTGTCGGTGGCCGGTACGGCCGCTCCCACCATTGCGCGCATCGCCAATGCGGGGCTCTGTCCCACCGACATGTTCCAGTACGACAATGCCACGTGGGTGGTGGATGCGAACAGCAACTGTCGCACGAATTACGCGGTGCAGGGCGACGTGCGGCTCATTCGTATACCCGCGAGCGGCGGCACCCGGGATACCATCAGGCTTCCAGGAGTACGTGGGTCGGGGGCGTCGGCGGTCATTGTCGGGCAGGTGGCGTATGTGAGCGCCGGCGGGGAAGCCAACTTTGCCAGCTTCCCGTTCTCGCTCATCGCTTCGGGCGCCGTGGCCAAGGTGGATTTGGCCGCGCGCCGCGTGCAGACGATTCGCCCCATGCCGGCCGGGACCTTCGGCGCCGGCACCAGGCGCGGACTCGACGGCTTCCTGTACGTGAGTCTCTCGGAGAACCTCTCCACCTTCACCAGCCGCATCCTCAAGCTGCGCGCTGACGACCTCTCCGTCGTGACCACGGGCACCACCCCATGGCTGGACCTGCGTACCGCCGCGGGCGCCCCGGTGACCTGTGGCAGCGGACAGGCAGACGCACTCGGCAGATTGCACTGCATCGTCAATGGCGCCGGCTCCGCCACCTCGCTCATCGTCTTTTCTCCCGCGCTGGTGGAGACCCGGCGCGTACCGGCCGGGCAGGGCGGCGTGGATCTCGCCCTGCGCTGAACCGGCACGTCGTTCTGCCCATTGCTCCACCGTGTGGCTAACGTTGCTGCATGTCCCTGCTGCAAACCGACGCCATCGTGCTGCACGTGGCCGATTACCTGGAGTCCAGCCGCATCCTGAGGCTGGTAACCCGGGAGGCCGGGGTGCAGTCGGTGGTGGCGCGCGGGGCGCGCTCCTCGCGGAAACGGTTCGGGAGCGCCGTCGACCTGTTCGCCGAAGGGCAGGCGCAGATCCAGACGAAGCCGGGGCGCGACCTGCACGCCCTTCAGGGCTTCGACGTGACGACGGCGCGACCGGCGCTGGCGCTCGACCTCGGTCGCTTCACGGCGGCCAGCGCCATCGCCGAGTGCGCCCTGCGGCTGGTGCATGACGAGGCGGCGCCGGTTGCGTACGGAACGCTCGTGGAGGGGCTCGATCAGCTCGCAACGGCTGCCCCTCACGATACCGTCACCGTCACCGTGGGTGTGCTCTGGCGGCTCGTGGCCGAAGTGGGCTTTCGCCCCAGCGTGGGGCACTGCGCGGAATGCCACGCTCCGGTAGAGGCCCAGCTGACGGCGCGGTTTTCGGTAATGGCCGGGGGCACGGTGTGTGCCGCCTGCGCGCGGCGCACACCGGGGGGACGGTTGCTTCCCCCCGACGCCCGGGCGGCGCTCGAGGCGTGGCTCGGCGGGCACCCGGTGCCCCTCGACGCCAGTGCCGCACGGGCGCACCAGCGCCTGCTGCGGGAGTTTCTCCTGGAGCATCTGCCGGAGCGGCGGCCGCTCAAGGCCTATCAGGTCTGGGAACAGGGACAATGGGAGACCAACCTCAAGTAGTACATGAGGTCCGTTTGCTAACTGCTTGATGTCGTATTTCTTGTAGGTTTTTCGCCGTGATTGGGGCGGTTTGCGAGCGACGCGCTGCCCGGAATGTTGCTTGACGGGCAGGGGTGTGCGTCCTAAGCTTCACAGTGGATTCGATTCGCGAATCCATGTTTCTCACCCTTAAAGGAGACGTCGACTCAGAACCTGATTCGTCAGTCGGAGAAGCACCATGAAACGTTTGTGGGGAGCACTGGGTCTGGTGCTCGCTCTCAGCGTGTTCATGCCACGAGTCGCGGAGGCTCAACCGTCGCAAGACGGGAGAGAGCGCCGCGCCGGAGCGAGCCTCGGGCAGAACTACCCGAATCCCTTCAATCCGGAAACTCGCATTCCGTTCAGCGTGGGCGATGCGCCCACCTGTTCGCAGCCTGGAAGGCAGTACCGGGTCAGCCTCAAGATTTACAACGTCCTGTCGGACGTGGTGGCAACCCCGGTGTTGCAGGGCGGAACAAGCGGAGTGGCCGGTGGTCAACCGCTGGAAAAAATCGCGGTCCCATGCGGTGATTACGTCGCCTACTGGGATGGCAAAGTCCAAGCAACCGGGCGGGAGGCCGCCTCAGGCGTGTATCTGTATCGCCTCGAGGTGGATGGCGTGCCGCTGGTGAAGAAGATGATCGTGGTGAAGTAAGCAGTTGCTGGTCGAGCACCACGAGACCCGATGTACCAGGTGAAGAAGCGCCCCGGGTGAGCGGACCCGGGGCGCTCTTTTTTGTCGCCGTTCGCGGTGCGATTCCGCCACATTGCCATCAGGCTGCAGTATTGTCACACGCCGGTTCCCTGCTTCCGGCTTCCTGCCTCCTGCTCCCTGCAGATAAGGCAGTCCGCAACCGGCATCCTCATTGCCTCTAGTGACGGCATGATCAATCCCGACCGTCTCACCGTGAAGAGCGCCGAGGCGCTCAACGACGCCGTGGCGTTGGCCCGCAAGAACGGCAACCCACTCGTCTACGATCTGCATCTGCTGCTGGCCCTGCTGGCGCAGGACGAAGGCATCGTCGTCCCGGTGCTGCAGCGTGTGGGAGCCAATGTCACGGCCGTCCGCACGGCGGCCGAGCAGGAGGCGGCGCGCTACGCCAGGCAGAGCGACGCCCAGCCCACGTTCAGCCGTGAACTCACGCAGGTCGTCGATGCCGCCGAGCGTGAAGCCAAGGCGCTCGGCGACGAGTACGTGAGCACCGAGCATCTGCTGCTGGCGCTCGCCGATGCCAAGGGCACCGACAGCACGCGCGTGCTCACCAGCGTCGGTGCCCATCGTCAGGCGCTGCTCGACGCCCTCAAGCTGGTGCGCGGCGCGCACAAGGTCACCGACCAGAGCCCCGAGCAGCAGTATCAGGCGCTGCAGAAGTTCACGCGCGATCTCACCGAAAGCGCCCGCAAGGGCAAGCTCGATCCGGTCATTGGTCGCGACGAGGAAATCCGTCGCGTCATCCAGGTGCTGTCCCGTCGCACCAAGAACAACCCCGTGCTCATTGGCGAACCCGGCGTGGGCAAGACCGCCATCGCCGAGGGGCTCGCCCAGCGCATCGTGAGCGGCGACGTGCCCGAGGGTCTCAAGAACAAGAAGCTCGTGTCGCTCGACCTCGGCGCCCTCATTGCTGGCGCCAAGTTCCGCGGCGAGTTCGAGGAGCGCCTCAAGGCGGTGCTCAAGGAAATCACCAGCGCCGAAGGGCTCTACATCGTCTTCATCGACGAACTGCACACGCTCGTGGGGGCGGGCAAGGCCGAAGGCAGCATGGACGCGGGGAACATGCTCAAGCCCATGCTTGCCCGTGGCGAGCTGCGCGTGGTGGGCGCCACCACCCTCGACGAGTACCGCCTGCACGTGGAGAAGGACGCCGCCCTCGAGCGGCGCTTCCAGCCCGTCTTCGTGGGCGAACCGAGTGTGGAGAGCACCATCGCCATCCTGCGCGGCCTCAAGGAACGCTACGAGGCGCACCACGGGGTGCGCATTACCGATGGCGCCGTCGTAGCCGCCGCCACGCTCTCCAACCGCTACATCGGTGATCGCTTCCTCCCCGACAAGGCCATCGACCTCATCGACGAGGCCGCGTCACGCCTGCGCATCGAGATCGATTCGGTCCCGCAGGAAATCGACGAGGTGGAGCGCCGCATCGTGCAGCTCGAGATCGAGAAGGCGGCCCTGCAGAAGGAAACCGACGCCGCGTCGCTCGAGCGCCGACAGAATCTCGAACGGGAATTGGCCGACAAGAAGGAACAGGCGGCCGGCATGCGCGCGCAGTGGCAGCAGGAGAAGGACACGCTGGGCGCCGTGGGGCGCATCAAGCAGGCCATTGAACAGGCCAAGTTCGAGGCGGAGCAGACCACCCGCGCGGGGGATCTCAGCAAGGCGGCCGAAATCACCTACGGGCGCATTCCGCAGCTCGAGCGTGACATGAAGGACGCGGAGTCGAAGCTGGCAAGCCACGGTGGTCGCCCGCAGTTCCTCAAGGAAGAGGTGGCCGCCGACGACGTGGCGGAGGTGGTGGCGCGCTGGACCGGCATCCCCGTGACCCGCATGCTGGAGTCCGAGCGGGAACGCCTCACCAGGCTCGAGGAGGTACTGGGGACGCGCGTGATCGGACAGCAGGAGGCGGTGAAGGCGGTCTCCAATGCCGTGCGTCGCTCGCGGGCGGGGCTGCAGGATCCCAACCGTCCCATCGGCTCCTTCATCTTCCTCGGCCCCACCGGCGTGGGCAAGACGGAGACGGCCAAGGCACTCGCCGAGTTCCTGTTCGACGACGAACACGCCATGGTGCGCATCGACATGTCGGAGTACATGGAGAAGCACGCGGTGGCGCGCCTCATTGGCGCCCCGCCAGGGTACGTGGGCTACGAGGAGGGGGGGCAGCTCACCGAAGCGGTGCGCCGGCGCCCGTACAGCGTCATCCTCTTCGACGAAATCGAAAAGGCGCACCCGGATGTCTTCAACATCCTGCTGCAGCTGCTCGATGACGGTCGCCTGACCGACTCGCAGGGGCGCACGGTCGACTTCCGCAATGCGGTGGTCATCATGACCTCCAACGTGGGCAGCCACCTCATTCTGGAGCGCGGGCAGAGCGGGGGCGCGGAGAATTGGAAGCGCACGGAGCAGGAGGTGCTCACCGCCCTGCGCGGTGTCTTCAAGCCCGAGTTCCTCAACCGCATCGACGATGTGGTGGTGTTCCATCCACTGGGCCGCGAACAGCTGGACTTCATCGTCGACCTGCAGCTCGGGCACCTGCGCAAGCTGCTCGCCGACCGCAAGCTCACATTGCGGCTCACCGAGGCGGCGCGGCAGAAGCTGGCCGACGAAGGCTACGACCCCGTCTTCGGCGCCCGTCCGCTCAAGCGCGCCGTGCAGCGCTTGCTGCAGAACCCGTTGGCGCTCGCGGTGCTCGAGGGACGGTTCAAGGAGGGTGATGCGATCGTGGCCGATGTGCGCCCCGACGCCGACACGCTCGACTTCACGCACGGTGACGCCGGCGAGCCCACGGCGTAGTTTGCAGGGCATGACGAGTGCCCATGATGTGTGCTGGCGTTCCGTGGCACGGACTGGCCGGCGCCGCCTTGCGGCGGCGCTGTGCCTCCTGCTGGCCGCGTGCGGCGGCGAGTCGGCGCCATCGCCGGCAGGCGCGCCCACACCCACGGGTCCCGGCCCCACGCCACCGCTGACCCCGGCGCAGCCCACGGGGCCGGTGGGGCCGCTGGTGGTCGGGCAGACATACACCGACCGGTCGGAGTTCGTGGAGTACACCCCGGGAGATGCGCCGCTCGTGCTGGTGGCGCCGCACGGTGGGGCCCTGCAGCCCGCCGGCATTCCCGATCGCAGCTGCAGCGGGTGCGTCACCGTCACCGATGCCAACACCCAGGAACTCGCGCGCGCGATCGCCGACACGTTTCAGGTGCGTACCGGTGCCCGGCTGCATTTGGTGGTCAATCGACTGCATCGGCGGAAGTTCGACGCCAATCGTGATCGCGATGAGGCCACGGGTGGCACACGCGCCCTCGATACTACCTGGCTGTGGTTGCATTCGGCCATCGACTCCGCGCGGCAGCGGGTCGCCGCGAACGGCGGCCACGGCCTGCTCATCGACCTGCACGGCCATGGCCATACCGTACCGAGACTGGAACTGGGGTACCTGCTCTCCGCCGCCACCTTGCGACAGAGTGATGCCGCGCTGCAGGCGGCCGGTACCATGAACACCAGCAGCATCGCGCGCGCCGCGTCCGGTACCCGAAGCCTGTCAGATCGCGGGGTGGCCTTGCTGCGCGGGCCGTTCAGTCTGGGCGGACTGCTGGGCACGCGCGGTGTCCCTTCGGTGCCCTCTCCAAACGATCCCGCGCCGCTGGTTGGGCAGGAGTTCTTCGACGGCGGCTACAATACCGGACGCCACGGGTCCCGCAACGGCTCCGCCGTGGACGCCATTCAGATCGAATGTCATTTCCCCGGTATTCGCGACACCGCCGCCAGTCGCGGGGCCTTTGCCCGATCGCTCGTCGATGCGCTGCTCGTCTATCTGGAACGGCACTACGGATGGGTGCCGCGACGGTGAATCCGTCGGTCCCCGTCTCCCCGGTGCTGCAGGCGGCCATGCACGAGGCGCTGCAGGAAGCGCGCGCCGCGGCCGCGGCCGATGAGGTGCCGGTCGGAGCGGTGGTGCTGGACACGGCCACCGGCAACGTCCTCAGCCGCGCCCAGAATCGCATGCGCCGCGACGCCGATGCCACGTCGCACGCCGAACTGCTCGCCTTGCGCGATGCGGCCCGTGCGCTGGGCGATCGCGCGCTTGGAGACTGTACCCTGGTGGTGACGCTGGAACCCTGCGCCATGTGTGCGGGGGCGATCGTACTGGCGCGTGTGGGCGCGCTGGTCTTTGGCGCCTGGGACGAGAAGGCGGGGATGTGCGGAAGCGTGGGTGATCTGGTCCGCCACCCGCGCCTCAATCATCGGCCCCAGGTCCGAGGCGGCGTGCTGGAGCAGGAAAGCGCCGCCTTGCTGCAGGAGTTCTTCGCTCGGCGCCGCTGAGGCGCCTCAGGTCCGACGGCACGACGTAACCTTTGCCGGATGACGGGTCAGGCGGCACTTTCAGCGCATGACAACCTCATTCTCTGTAGGTCGGAGCGCGCGCCGTGCCGTGGTGGTTGCCGGCGCGCTGGTGGGAACCTCGTTGGTGGTGATTCCCGCGGGGACACTCTGCGCTCAGGCTGGCCCGGGAGGCCGGCCGGCACCCGCAACCGCCGACAGCCGCCCTCCCGCCTCTCCACGGTTTCAGGCCATCTCCCAACTCGGCGATACGCTGCGCGACTTTCCGCTCGCCCCAAACGTGCGGGCGCGTTACGAGCGCCAGCTGGCGGAGGCACGGCGCGCGTACGTGGCAGCGCCCACCAACCTCGACTCCATCATCTGGTACGCACGACGCCTCGGTTACCTTGGCCAGCTGCGGCAGTCGATCGAGATCTACACGCGCGGGCTCGCGCGCTATCCCGACAATCCGTGGCTGCTGCGTCATCGCGGACACCGCTGGATTTCCGTACGGGATTTCGACGCCGCCATTCGGGACCTCAAGCGGGCCGACGACCTCACGCGTGACAAGCCCGACGAAGTCGAACCCGATGGACAGCCGAATGCGGCCAATACGCCCATCGGCACGCTCAAGTCCAACATCGGCTACCATCTGGCGCTCGCCTACTACCTCAACGGCAGCTGGGGAGAAGCCGCCACGGTGGCGCAGCGTGAAGTGAACGCGGCCACCAACGACGATCGTCGGGTGTCCATGGCGCATTGGCTCTACATGTCATTGCGGCGCGCGGGGCGGAACGCGGAAGCGGCCCGGGTGCTGCAGCCCATGCGCCGTGACATGCGCATCATCGAGAATCAGGCGTATCACAAGCTCATGCTGCTCTACAAGGGGCTGCTCCCCCCCGACTCCGTACTCACGGCGTCGCCCACCGGCGAACTGTCGGTGCAGGATGCCTCGGCAGCTTACGGCGTGGCCAACTGGCACTGGTACAACGGACGGCGCGTCGAGGCCGAAGCCCTCTGGCGGCGCATCGTGGCGGGAGGGCAGTGGGGCGCGTTCGGCACCATTGCCGCCGAAGTCGAGCTGGCCCGACTTCCCGGCGGCGCCACGCTCAGGCGCTGAGCCCCGGCGGTCAGTAGCCTCGGGCGCGGTCCACCACCCAGGTGGGCCACACGCCGCGCCCGAGGCTCTCTGCGCATGCCAGAAACCCCTCGGCGGCGCCGGCCACCGTGGTGAGTCCCGAAATGTGCGGCGAAACCAGAACGCGTGGATGTCCCCAGAGCGGCGACGTGGACGGCAGGGGCTCGGTCACGAACACATCGAGGGCCGCCGCCCGCAGCCAGCCGTTGTCGAGGGCGTCGGGAAGCGCGGCTTCGTCCACGACCGCGCCACGTCCGGCATTCAGCAGCACCGCACCACGGCAGCGCTCGAGCACCGCGCGCGACACCAGCCCGCGCGACGCCGGAGTGTCCGGCACCGACAGCACAAGCCAATCCGCGTCGGCCACGAGGTCAGCCAGCCTGTCCACCGTGTGCACGGCCCTGAATGCCGGGTGTGAGGCCTGCCCGGTGCGCGAGACACCGGTCACCGTGATGCCGAGGGCGGCAAACGCTGCCGCGATGTGCGTGCCGATGTCACCAGTGCCCACCAGCACCGCGCGGGTACCCGCCACACGGGCGATGTCCCGCGGCGCCCACCGCTGCTCACGCTGTGCGTCCATGAGCGATACCAGCTGCTGCTGCACCGCAAACACGCGCGCGACGGCCCACTCGGCAATCATTGGCCCGAACGATTCCGGCGAGCGTGTGAGCAGGATGCCCGTATCGAGCCCCTGACCCAACCAGCCGTCGACCCCCGCGCCGGTGCTGTGGACCCACTGGACCGCCCCCATGTCGTGGGCAGCCGGTGGCCGGCGAAAGCCGATGTACGTGTCGGCCCAGGCGAGATCGGCGGCCGTGATCTCCGTGAACGGCGCACCGCGCACCTCGAGCTCCGGGCGCGCCGCGCGAATCATTGCCGCGATGTCGGCGTGTGCACTGGCGCCAATGACCACGCGCCGAGGTACGAATGGAAGCGAGAGCGAGAGGCCGGCGGGTGCTGGCGTGGCAGTCATGGTGTCTCAGGGGCTGGAGCGACGTGGCGTCTCGCCGAGGGCATCGCCTACGGTATTGCACGCCAGCACGGTGATGAAGATGAAAAGCCCGGGGAAGATGGCGAGCCAGGGCTCGGAGCTCATCGTACTCTGCGCCTGATAGAGCATGTTGCCCCAGCTGGCGGTCGGGGGCTGTACGCCCACGCCGAAGAAGCTCAGCGTGCTTTCGAGCAGGATCGCGCGTCCGATGGCCAGTGTGGTCGCCACGGACAGGGTGGGCACGACGGCCGGCAGCAGATGGCGGCGCCACACACGAAACGGGGCGGCACCGACCGCTCGTGCCGCCTGCACGAAGTCGCGCGTTGCCAGTGACCGCACATCCGCCCGCACCACGCGCGCCGTTTCCATCCAGCCGCTGAGGGCCACCAGCCCGATGAGCATCGGCACCGTGGGTTGTACGATCGCCGCGGCGAGCATGAGCAACGGCAGCCGCGGCATGGAGAGCATGGCGTCGGTGACGCGCATCAGCACGTCGTCAGCCCAATGCCCCAGCATGCCCGCCGCGCTGCCAATCACCGTCCCCAGCCCGGCGCTCACGAGCGCCGAGAGCAGGCCAATGGCCAGCGACACGCGTGCCCCGCTCAATACGCGGGTGAGCACGTCGCGCCCCAGTTCGTCCGTGCCGAACCAGTGCGCGGCCGACGGCGCGGCCCGACGGTTGGCCAGATCCAGCGCGTCGGGGGCGTACGGGGCAATGAGCGGCGCGGCGACGGCACACAGCACGAGCGCCGCCAGCACGAGCAGCGCAGGCGACCACCGCCCGGGCCAGACTGCCGGGGCGTGCACGGTCACGTGCGCTCCCACGTGCGCTCTCGCGTACGCGGGTCGAGGCGCTGCACGAGCATGTCGGCCAGCAGGTTGAGCACCACCACGGCGGCCGCGGCCAGCATGAGAAAGGCCATGAGCACGGGGTAGTCACGCTTCACGAGTGCCTCGGTGAAGAGGCTGCCCACGCCCGGCCAGGCGAAGACGCTTTCCGTGACCACGGCCCCCGACGCCAGCATGGCCGCATCGAGGAGCACCACGGTCACGAAGGGACCGACCGCGTTCGGCAGCGCATGGCGCCACATCACACGGGACTCCGACAGGCCGCGCAGTCGGGCCGCGCGCAGGAAGGGCAGGGCCAGCGTGTCGCGCAGGGCGCGGCGCAGATACCGCGTCCACGCTGCGCCCTGTACGGCGGCCAGCACCAGCGCCGGCAGGACCAGGTGCGTCACACGGTCTCCCACGCTGTTGCTCCCGAACGACTGCCGCCCCGACGAGGGCAACCACCCCAGCTGGATGGACAGCACCAGCTGCAGCACCAGCCCCAACCAGAACACGGGCAGCGAGACGCCGGCGGTGGTGAGCAAGCGCGTGAACCGGTCGGCACGCCCGCGCGTGGCGGCCAGCATGCCGGCGGGAAGCGCCAGGCACAGCGCCAGCACCGTGGAGCTCAACACCAGCTCCAGCGTCGCCGGGACGCGCTCGACAATACGATCCAGCACGGGTCGGCCGTCGGCGAAGCTGTACCCCCAGTCGCCGCGCACGAAGGCGGCAAGCCAGCGCAGATACTGCACACCCAGTGGCGCGTCGAGCCCCATCGCCACGCGCAGACGCTCGAGGTCCTCGGGGCGGACGTTCGGGTTTTCGAGATAGGCCGCGAGTGGCCCACCGGGCACGGCCCGCATGAGAAAGAACACGAGCGCCGAAATCACCAGCAGCAACGGCACGCTCTGTATCAGGCGCCGCCACACGAGGCGCATCACCGGCAGCGCTCCGCCACTGGCACCGGCACCGTGGCCCGTATCCTCACCGGGCGACGATCTCCCACGCGTGAACGTTCCAGAAGGGGCCCGCGTTGGTGGGGTTTCCCGTAAAGCCGTTCAGCGTGACTGGGACGGCGTCCACCTTGGCGGTGTTGTAGAGCACGATCTCGGGGGCCAGTTCGGCAATGCGACGCTGCGCGCGGCGCAGCAGGTCATGCCGCGTCGTCGTCTCGATGGCACGATCACTGGCGTAGAGCAGCCCGGACAACGCCGTGTCGTTCACGAAGTTGATGTTGCGCCCTGCCGGCGGTGTTCGATCATGCGCAAAGAACAGCGTCAGCTCCGGGTCGGCGCCCATCTGCCACCAGTGCAGCATGGCGTCGAACTCGCCCTTGAACCACAGGCTGCTGATCGCGGTACCGTCGATGAGCCGGATCTGCATGTCCACCCCGATGGCACGGAAGGCCTGCTGCAGCGACTGCGACACATTCTCGCGAATCGCGAACCCCGACTGCGTAATGAGCGTGAAGGCGAGCGGGGTGCCCGCCTTCGCACGAAGGCCGCTGGCGCCGCGACGCCACCCCGCCTCGTCGAGCAAGCGGTTGGCGGTTGCCGTATCGTAGTCGTACCGCGCCACGTTTGGTTCGTAGGCGGGATTGAGCGGCTGAATGGGACCGTTCACGATCTCCACCTGCCCATCGAGAATCGTCTTCACCAGCAGCGGCCGGTCCACGGCGTGCGCCAGCGCCCGTCGCACTCGCACATCCGCAAAGGCCGGAACCTGCCGCTGGTTGAGCGTCACGTGTTCATAGCCGTTCCCCACCACGGTGTTGAGCCGGAGCCCCGGCACGGTGCGCAGGCCCCGCACCTGATCCCACGGCACCAGCGCCACCATGTGCACCTCGCCGGACTTGAGCAGGTTGATGCGCGTGGTGGTGTTGGTGAGAAACCGGAACAGCAGTTGGCGAATCTTCGGTGCGCGGCCGGTGCGCCAGTAGCGCGGCACCGCCTCGAGCAGCACGTATTCGCCGGTCTTCCATTCCTTCACGCGGTAGGGTCCGGTCCCCAACGGTGCCCGGTTGTAGTCGTTGGCGGTGTTGAGATCACGCCCGGCCAGCACATGGCGGGGCAGCGTCCCGCGCACGAACTGCAGCTGGTAGGGGGCGTACCGCTCGCGGTAGTGCACCACGGCCGTGAGGGAATCGGGAGTGTCCACGCCGGTGATGCGATCGAAGCCGTCTACGCTCTCCGGCTTCCAGTCTCCCTTGTTGATGGCGTCCACCGTGAACTGCACGTCGGCCGAGGTATGCGGCACGCCGTCGTGCCACGTCACGCCCGGCCGCAGCTTCCAGGTCACGTCCATGCCGCCGTCGGGACGGAGCGTCACACCGCCATTCTCCACGGTCGGAATCCCGGCGGCGAGCAGCGGCACGATGCGCATCTGCTCGTCGTTGGTGACCAGTCCTTCCACCACGCACGACTCGATGTCCTCGAGGATGTGGGTGGCATAGCGGTTCATCGTATCCGGCTCGCGGTCGTAGCCGATCACGAGCAGGTCGTTGCTGGCGCCGGTCCCGCGAGGGGCGTCGCTGCCGCCGCAGGCCGTCACCGTCAGCGCGGTGCACGCAGACCACAACCACCGGCGCATGGGCATGGGCATGGGGTCAGTCCTCCGCCAGCAGCAGCCGCGCCGCCAGCAGGACGGGAATCGAGCCACGGCTCAGTAGCGCGTCGTGAAAGGCGCGGTACGAGAACGCGGCGCCGTCGCGCGCGCGCACGGCCTCACGCAGGTCGAGAATGCCCTGGGTGCCCAGCCAGTACATCACCGCGGTGCCGGGAAACATGGAGTTCTTCACCGCCTCTGCCGTGGCGGCGCCGTGCGGCATCCCGACTTCGGCTTCGTAAAACTCCACGGCGTCGTCGAAGGTCATACGCTCCGTATGCAGCGAGATGTCCACGATGGCCCGCGCCAGCATGCGCAGGCGGCTCTGCTGCTCCGACGCCTGCTCGAGTGGCGTGAGGAAGCCGAGCTCGTCGGCGAGCTCGGTGGCGTAGCAGGCCCATCCCTCCGCCATGGCCCCGCCCTGGAAGAGACCGATACGGCTGGCACAGTCCACGGCCGCCACGCTGCCAATGCGGGACGTGGACCGGTGCGTGGCGTGCCAGTTCTGCACATGGTGCCCCAGTGCACCGTGGTGCACCACGTGATTGAGCGTGATGGCGCTGTGGTTCCACTGCCGGAGCCGACGTTCACGCTCCGCCTCGCCCACCGGCGGGTCGATGGGCGAGACGAGGTACACGTGGTCGTCGCGCGATTCGAGCGGGGCAGGAGACCGGTAGAACAGGAAGTACAGCTGCGGAGCGGCATCGGCGGCCCACGCCGGAATGGGCACGTAGCGCAGTGGCCAGGCGCCCCACGTCACGAGATCATGATCGGCCGCGAACTCGCGGCATTGCTCCCACTTCTCGGCAAAGGCGGAGAGGTAGCCGGCGGGGGCAGGGTGGTCATCGGCGAGCGCCTCGGCCAGCGCCTCCACGCTCCCGGCGACCTCAATGGCCAGCGACTCGAACCGCTCGCGTGCGTCGGGGAGCGCCTGCTGCGCCCGCTCCAGCAGGGCGTCGGCGCTCACCTCGCAGAAATGCCCGCGACGCAGCAGCACGTGGTACGCCTCGGCACCAAGGCTCATCGACGCCTCATGCTGAACGGGCTGTGCCGCGAGCCACGCGGCCGTGGTGTCGAGTGCCGCGGCCGCCACCTCGCCCGCCTCCAGCACCCACATCCGGGAGGCCTCGTCGGCACCGTGGGCATCCAGCCACATCGCCAGCTTGGAACGAAAGAGATCGGCGCCCACGGCGCACTCGCGCACGGCGCGCGCCACCCACTGCGGTGGCATCGGCTCCGTGAGGGTATGCGGCATGTCCGCCAGAAAGCGTGGCAGGTCGTGCAGGCGCATGGCGATGGAGGCAAACGCCTCTTCGACCGTGGCCGGTGGGCGCAGCATGAGCCCGATCACACCAAACAGCGCTTCGCCGGTCCACAGGGCGGGGTTCTTGTCGTGGAAGAACCGGCTCTCGAACTCCAGCTGCCGCACGTCCATGCTCGCACGAGCCAGCTCCGCGTCGAGGTGCGCCGGGTTGCGCGCCAGTTCGCCCCACGCCTCCGATGGCGGGTAGGCATCATCGAGCGCGATCGTCAGCGCTTCGAATTCGTCCTGCTCATCGTCGCGGACCTCGCGCGTCCAATCGGGCAACTCGTGGTCGTAGAGGCGGACGCCGGTGAACGTCGCGTTCACCGGATGCCGGAAGAAGTACTGCTCGAGGAACTGCTCGATGGGGGAGTTCATGCCACCCCGTCCCGCTCGAGCGGAATGGAGACCCAGCGCCGTTGGCGATAGGAGCGCTCCACCGCATTGATCAACTCCTGCACGTGGGCGCCGTCCTCGAAGTTCCCTTCGTTCCCCGCCACGTCACCACGAATCTCGGAAATGAACGAATGCGTGAGGTTCGCATAGAAGAGTGAGCGCCACGACTCCCGCGGGCTGCCGCCGGTGGGGTAGAAGCGCTGTGGAATCTCGAGCTCCCGGAACTCCACCGCGTCGGCGCTCGCTGCCTTGAGGGTTTCGGCCACGCCGTTTTCCTCTACCATGCGGCAGATGAGCGCCCCCTTGCTGCCATAGACCCGCGCTTCGATTCCCGGGTAATTGCCCACCGTCACGAAGCTGGTCTGGATGGAGCCAATGGCGCCGTTGGCGAACTCCCCAATGAAGATGTCGCCGTCATCGATGTTCATGCGCATCATGGTGCCCGTCGCGCGCACCATGCGTTCGGGGATGAAGTTCTTCATTGTGCCCACCACCTGCGCGAAGCGGCTCCCCATGCACAGGTGGCCGATGTCCATGATCGGCGCCCCATAGCCTTCGAGCGACGACACCTGGAGGCGGGACTGGTCGGCGGTATGATCCACCTGTCGCAGCGGGTTCTGCGGATCGAGCCACTGCGAGTTCTGCTCGAAGCCGTTGAAGATGAACGGTTCGCCAATGAACCCCTCGTCGATCAGGGCCTTCATGTACCGCATGCCGGGGCTGTAGCGGAACGTGAACCCCAGCTTCGTCTTGAGCCCCTTTGCCGCCGCGAGCGCCGCGGCGCGCCGCGTCTCGGCATAGTCATACGCCACCGGCTTTTCGCACAGCACATGCTTGCCGGCCTCGAGCGCCGCCCAACTCAAGGCGAAGTGCGTGGCGCTCGGCGTGCACACGTCCACGGCATCGAGGCCGTGATGGGCCAGCAGCGCCTCGTGCGAGTCGTACACATGCGGGATGCCGAACTCGCGCGCGAAGGCCTCGGCCTTCTCCCGCACGGGGTCCGCAATGGCGACCACCTTGCAGCGCGGGTCACGGGCGTACCCCGGCAGGTGCGCCCCCTGCGCCCAGGCCCCGGCCCCCAGCAGCCCCACGTGAACTACCGAATCCCTGACGGTCACTGCGTGCCCCGCGAAAAGTCGTCCGGCAGGTGCTGCTGCCGGGAGCCCAGAAGGGGCGATGCCGGTGGATGTGCCGTACCCGTGTACTCGCCGAACATGGCGTGGCGGACCCTCGGGTGGCGTCCGGGCGCGGCGGGGTAACGTGCCGACTGGGCGGCGGTTCGGCAATGGAGCCGGTGCACCTGTGCGGCGCGCGACGCCGACCGCCGGCAAGGTCCCGTGGGGCGCCCTCGCAGGGCTCGAGGGGCTTGATCCGGACCCTCCCGCCGGTTAACTATCGCGGCTCTTGGAGTGCCGCCGTGTTCACGCGGGGGTGGGTCCGAGGACAGGTGGCCGAGTGGTTGAAGGCACCGGTCTCGAAAACCGGCATACCGGCAACGGTATCGTGAGTTCGAATCTCACCCTGTCCGCTGTTGGCAGTATCCAGCTCGAACGCGCCGCCACGGCCTGCCGCGGTGGCGCGTTCCTGCTTCCCCGGATGGGTGGCCGAGTGGCTTAAGGCGCACGCCTGGAAAGCGTGTTGGCGCGAAAGCGTCTCGGGGGTTCGAATCCCCCCTCATCCGCTGGCCCCGCCGCAGCGTTCCCGCTGTGGCGGGGCCTCTCATTTGGGGGAAGAGGAACCGGCGAAACCTGTCTCTCAGGCTCTCCGTACGCTGAGATACCGGGGGCGGTTGGCCTCAGGTGGAGCTATTCCCTCAGACGGAGCAGTTTGGCATGATGGCATCGATTGCATCCATTCGTGGTCCCCGCCGAAGGGTCGCGGCAATGGGGTTCCTGTTCGTTCTCGGTATCTCACCGTCGACACTGCTGGCGCAGGACCAGACGCTCATCCGGTCGGGGACCAGGCAATTCGGTGGTTTCGGTGGCCCGATGGCCCGCGTCACCACCGTCGCCGGTGAGACCATGGTCATGGGTGGCGCCGGTGGTGCGTTCCTCATCGACCGGCGATTCGCCATCGGCGGTGCCGGGTTCGCGGGCACGCGAGCGGTGGACGCGGTGTTCGACGGTACTCGTCGGCGCGGCGAAATGGACATCGGCTACGGCGGGGTGACCTTCGAGATCATCACCCGCCCCTCACGACTCGTGCATGCCACGATCGGCGCGCTGCTCGGCGGCGGCACCGTGTCGGTCTACCCCGACGCCATGCGTCCGCGCGACCGGAACGACGCCGATGACACCTTCGGCGTCGTCGAGCCCCAGGTCGCCTTGGAGCTGAACGTGACGCAGTGGTTTCGTGTGGGCGCAGCCGGCGGCTATCGCGCGGCGTTCGGCAGCGAGTCCGACCGGCTTGCCGACAAGCGGCTGAGCGGCGCCAGCGGCACCCTGGTGTTTCGGTTCGGGAGGTTCTGAAGGGCTCGTCGCACGGCCCGGGAGCACGGACCGCTCCCGGGGGCCACGCGCGGGCCGCTCCCCTCTCCATCGACTGCGGCCAGCCCCCCGCTAGAACAGCACCGCCGCCATCTTCCGCCGCGTCTCGCGCACCAGCGCCTCATCGTCCAGGTACTGCAGTGCTGCCACCAGCGCCTCCTTGGCGGGCGCAGCGTCGTCGCCTTTTTGGTCACGGAGCGCCTCGAGTAGCTGGGCGAGACCCTCCGGCGCCGCACCGGCCAGCACCGCCTCGAGGCCGCGCCGTACGGGATCGACCTCGGGCAGATGCGCCACCTGTTCGCGCAGGGCCAGCGTCGCGCGCGCTCGCACGGCCCGCGCGTCGCCGTACAGCGCCGCCGGCAGCGCCTCCAGGGCCTTCCCGGCCGTGGCCCACTCGCCAGCCTGCAGGAGCGACAGCGCTAGCTCGAGCCGAAGGTCGTCGCGTGCGCCGTCCGCTGACACGGCCGCCTGCAATTGCGCCACCCGCGCCACGGGATCGTCGGCCCACACCTCCGCCCGGTCGCCCCTGTGCACACCCTGCTGTGAGAGAAAGGCGCGAATCTGGCCCTCCGGCAGCGCTCCCGGAAACCCGGCGACCGCCTTGCCATCCTTGAACAGCATGACAGTGGGAATCGAGCGGATCTGGAACTGCATCGCCAGCGCCTGCTCCCGGTCGGTGTCCACCTTGGCCAGCACGAAGGCGCCGTCGTACTCCACGGCCAGCTTCTCCAGTACCGGCCCGAGCGCGCGGCACGGGCCGCACCAGGTGGCCCAGAAATCCACCAGCACCGGCGTGCTGTGCGATCGCGTGACGACGGCCTCGAGGAACGACGCCGTGGTGATGTCCTGGATGTACGGGGACTCGGTCATGCGGGAAATCTACCGTCGGCCGCGGCCATCACGAGTCCGGCCTGACGCCGTATCCTGCGCCGGCGCCACCCCCCCAGCGCCAAAGCGACTTTGGCCGTAGCGTTGGGTATGCCCAGATCCCTGCGCCCCAAGCACGCGACCGTGACCACGCGCACGTGTGCCGCAGCACTCCTCTCTGTCGCGATGGCGTTGCCCGCGTGGACGTTCAGCCCGCTCGGCGCACAGGCAGGTCCGCCGCGCTCGGCACGTGCAGGCCAGCTCCCCGCCGCCTACGCCCTCATCCGTGAGGCGGACATCCGGCGCGATCTGTACGCCATGGCCAGCGATGCCATGCGCGGCCGCGAAGCCGGCACCCCCGATGAAATGCGCGCCTCCGTGTGGGTGGCGGAGCAGCTGCGCACCATCGGCGTCAAGCCGTTGGGCGATGACGGGTCGTACTTTCAGTGGTTCACCATGTACCGCACGCGCGTGTCCACGGTTTCGTCCATGGGCACCCTCGGTGAGCAGCCGCTGCAGGTGTGGAAGGATTTCATTCCCCTGGGGAGTGCGGGCGCCGACGTGCAGGGGCCCGTGGTGTGGATTGCCAACAGTGCCGATTCTACCGTTGACGTGCGCGGCAAGGTCGTCGCCACGCCCATGCTTCGCCCCTTTTCGGCCAGCATCCGGACCACGACCAACAGTCCGGAAGTGCGCTACACCCAGGCCGCCGTGGCGGCCATGCAGCAGCGCTTCGCTCGACGGGGGGCGCTCGCGCTGCTCATCGTGGCAGATACGGTGGCCGATCGCGCCTTCGATCCCCTGGCCATGCTGCGGGCGCGGGGAACCTACGACGTGGATGGCGCCGCACGCCGCTTCGCCAATCAATCGAACCGGGCCGAGCTGCCGGTGCCCGCACGCCAGGCCGGGACTCCCGCATTCCTCGTGCGTGGCGATATGGCGGCTCGCCTCCAGCAGGCCCCCACGCTCACGCTGCAGGTGCGACTCGAACGTTTCGAGACCCCCAGCACCAACATCGTGGGCGTCATCCGCGGCACCGATCCGGTCCTGCGCAACGAATACGTCCTGTACAGCTCCCACCAGGATCACGATGGGGTGCGGTACCTGATCGACGGCGATTCCGTGTGGGCGGGGGCCGATGACAACGGTACGGGCAGTGTGGCGCTGCTGGCCGCGGCGCGCGCGTTCGCCAGACAGCCCGGCAAGCGCTCGGTGCTCTTCGTGTATCACGGCGCCGAGGAGCGTGGTCTGCTGGGATCCCGGTGGCACGCCGCGCACCCCGTGGTGCCGCTCGCCAGCATCGTGGCCGTGCTCAACGGCGAAATGATGGGCCGCAACCACCCGGACTCCGCCAGCCTGCTCGGCGTGCAGCCGCCGCATCGCAATTCGACGGAGCTGGTGGACATGGCGCTTCGGGCCAACGCCCTGACCGGCAAGTTCTCGCTCGACTCGCTCTGGGACCGTCCCATGCACCCCGAAGGGTGGTACTTCCGCAGCGACCACGTCCCGTATGCACGGCTCAACGTCCCGGCGGTCATGTATACCACCAATCTGCACGATGACTACCATACGCCGCGTGACAAGCCGGATCGGATCGACTATCCCAAGCTCACGCGCATGACCCAGTGGATGTATCTCACCGGATGGTTCGTGGCGAATGCCCCCAAGCGCCCGGGCATCGATCCGGGGTTCAAGTTGGAGCGTTGATGCTCGTCATCTTTGTCTGTCCGTTCTTCTCGCCGGCCGCCACCCAGATGATCGAGGCGGCCCTGAACCTGACACATGTCCGCCTCGCCGTTGTCGCGCAGCAGCCGCTGGCGGAGCTTGCCCCCGCCGTGGGCTCGCGACTGGTGGCACACTGGCAGGTGGCCGATGTCACGAACGCCGATCAGTTGGCGGGGGCCGTGAGCGCCATTGCCGCCGCCCACGGTGCCGTGGCCCGCTGCTTCGCGGCCTATGAGCAGTGCCAGCTCCCGCTGGCGCAGGTGCGCGAGCGCCTGGGCATCCCCGGGCTGCCGGCCGCCGCGGCGCACAACTTCCGCGACAAGGCCCGCATGAAGGACGTCCTGCGCGCCGCCGGCGTGCCGGTGGCGCGGCACCAGCTCGTGCACGAAGCGGCCGACGCGCGGCGCTTCGTGCACGAGGTGGGCTTCCCCATTGTGGTCAAGCCGCCCGCCGGTGCTGGGGCCAAGGCCACGGAACGGGTGCGCACCGTGGCTGAACTCGAGCAGGTGCTGCAGCGCTACGCCCCGTCGGCGCACGATCCCATGCTCGCCGAGGAGTTCCTGCGCGGTACCGAGCACTCCCTGGAAACGGTGAGCATCAACGGACACGCCGTCTGGCACTCGCTCACCCGCTACGCGCCCACGCCGCTCGAGGTATTGGAGACGCCGTGGATACAGTGGACGGTGCTGTTGCCCCGGGAGGTGGATGATCCCGCCTACGCCGATATCCGCGCCGTGGGGGATCGGGCGCTGCGTGCACTGGGCATGACCACGGGGGTCTCGCATTGCGAGTGGTTCCGGCGTCCCGACGGCTCCGTCGCGGTGAGCGAGATCGCCGCCCGCCCGCCGGGGGCCAACATGACCACGATGATTTCGCGGGCCAACGACATGGACTTTGTCGGCGCCTGGGTACGCCTCATGGTGGACGGCACGTTCACGCCTCCCGAGCGCCGCTACGCCGTGGGGACGGCCTACCTGCGGGGCCAGGGGCAGGGCACTGTGGCCGCCGTCGAGGGACTCGACCAGGTGCAGCGTGAGTGGGGGCACCTCATCTGCGACTACCGCCTGCCGCACCTGGGCCAGTCACCCACCGGGAGCTACGAGGGTGAGGGGTTCATGATCGTGCGACATCCCGACACCGGGGTGGTGCAGGCCGCGCTCGCGCGTATCATCTCCACTATCCGCGTGGTGCTGAGGTAGGGGCGTCCTCCCGCTCCCGCCTCACCCTCCTCCGACCGTTCATCGGGATTCCATGTCGCAGACCGTTCTCATGATCACCCCGGGGTTCCCCGGGGAAATGCCGCTCTTCACGCGCGGGCTGTCCCTGCAGGGGGCGCAGGTGCTGGGGGTGGCGAATGGACCGGCCCAGGACCTGCCGGAAATGGCACGCCGGCATCTCAGCGACTATCTGCAGGTGCCCGACCTCTTCAGCGATACGGCCAGCGCCATCCTGCAGATCCGTCGGTGGCTGGGCAGCCGCACGCTCGATCGCGTCTGCTGCCTCTGGGAGCCGGGCGTCGAGCTGGCGGCCCACCTGCGGGAGGCGTTCGACGTGCCCGGCCAGCGCTTCGCGCAGGCGGTCAAGTTCCGCAACAAGGACCTCATGAAGCAGGCGCTGGCCGAGGGCGGGGTACGGGTCCCCCATCACGCCGTGGCCAGCAGCGCGGCCGAGGTGTGGGCGGCCGCCGAAGTGGTCGGCTATCCCCTCATCATCAAGCCCATCGCCGGCGCCGGGTCCATGGACACCTTCCGCTGCGACGACGCCACGGAGGTGGCGGCGGCCATCCGTCAGCTCGGCCACATTGAAACCGTCGACGTGGAAGAGTTCATCGACGGCGAGGAGTTCACCTACGACACGATCTGCGCCGGCGGTGAGATCAAGTATTTCCACGTGGGACACTACCGCCCGCGGCCGCTCATTGCCCGCACCAATGAGTGGATCTCGCCCCAGACGCTTTCGTACCGCCATGTCGACAACCCCTGGGTGACCGACGGCATCGCCCTTGGGGAGCAGGTCATTCGGGTGCTCGGCTACGACACCGGGTTCACGCATATGGAATGGTACCGCAAGTCCGACGGCGAAGTGGTCTTCGGGGAAATCGGTGCCCGCCCGCCCGGCGCCCGCACCGTGGACCTGATGAACTTCGCCAGTGACATCGACCTGTTCGCCGGATGGGCCGAGGCCGAACTGCACGGCACCTTCTCCCCGGTCGTCGAGCGAAAGTACAACTGCGCCTGCATCACGAAGCGGGCGCACGGTCAGGGGCGCATCCAGCGCATCGAAGGGCTGGATCGCATCAAGAGCCGGCTGGGCGATGCCCTCTGCGCCATCGATCTCCTGCCGGTTGGCACGCCCCGTCGCGACTGGAAGAGCACGCTGCTGTCGGACGGTTACGTGACCCTTCGGCACCCCGATTGGGACACGTGCAAGGCGCTCGCCGACTTCGTGGGGACCGACCTGCACCTGTACGCGAGCTGACCTGCCGTCGGGCGCCTGCAGAGACCGCAGCGCCGCCGGTGGGTGTGGCGCACACGCCGCACTGCCGGTCGTGTTGTTGCAACGTCCGGCGGTCCCGGCCGGCCGCGCCGGCACCGAAAACTGGCGTGTTCAGAGGGAAACAGGCGCTGGGCCGAAGGCCCCGACGGCGGCACACCGCTTGCCCTACCGGCGTGGTGAAGGCGGCAATTGCCGCGACCGTAGGACACCATTCTGCCGGAACCAGCCATGTCCCCGATCCTCGAAGAACCACCGGTCGATCCCATTCGCAGCTACTTCTCGCAACACTGCGTGCTGCTGACGGGGATTGCCACGGGGGTGGTCGAGGCGCCGGCCAGCGATGCGCTCCAGTCGCCCACGTATCACATGGGACGACGGGACGGACTGCATGTGGTGGTGGCGCACCTGGCCTCGAGCCGCTCGCTCAAGGAAGCGGCCGACAAGTGCGTGGCCTTCGGACGTGGCGTCGAGGAACGTGCCGATTCGCACCCGTACGGCCCGGACTGGTCGCTCGGCTTCGCGCAGGCCACCATGGAGGCGGCCGCCGACATCGCCATGTACGCAGCCACCTCGTACGTGCCGCCCATCGACAAGGCACGGCTCCGGGCCGCGCGTACCGCCGCCCGGCATCTGTCGCCGCTGCATGGTCTCTGGTCGCCCAAGCCCAAGCCCAACGAGCAGCCGCGATCGCACCACGAATGGTAGGCAATGGCCGGATCTCCACGTAGGACGTAAGGGTAGGGGAGCGGCGGGCGTCCGGGGGGGCGCCCGCCGCTTCGTGCGTGGCGCTGTTAACTTGTCCGCCATGCCAAGGAAGCCAACCACCGTGCTGGACGCACGTGCGCTCGACCGCACGTTGCGTCGCATGGCCGACCAGATCATCGAGCTCAACGCCGGCTGCGACAACCTCGTCATCGTCGGCATTCAACGCCGCGGCGTGCAACTCGCCGAGCGCATCGTCCGCATCATCGCGGCACAGGAAGGGGTCACGGTGGCCTCCGGGGCGCTCGACATCACGCTCTACCGCGACGACCTGCAAACGGTGGGGCCGCGCCCCGTCGTCGGGGCGACCTCGCTGCCCTGGGCACTCGATGATCAGCGTGTGGTCATCGTGGACGACGTGTTGTACACCGGACGCACCGTGCGCGCCGCGCTCGACGAATTGGCCGACTTTGGTCGGCCGGCGCGCATTGCGCTCGCGGTCCTCGTGGATCGCGGGGGGCGCGAGCTCCCCATCCACGCCGACATCGTGGGGCGCCGCATCGATGTCGCCGCCGGTCAGCGCGTGGATGTGTGCATCGAGGAACTCGATGGCCGCGACGAAGTGCTCATCGTCTCCCGCGACGAGGAGAGCTGACCCGTGCCTGGCCCCCTCGGCAAGGATCTGCTGGGACTCGCGCCGCTCTCCGCCGAGCAGATCCGGCTGGTGCTCGACACCGCCGTGCCGTTTCGCGAGATCTCCGAGCGCGCCATCAAGAAGGTGCCCACGCTGCGCGGCGCCACCATCGTCAACCTGTTCTTCGAAGCCTCCACGCGCACGCGCATCTCCTTCGAGTTCGCCGAGAAGCGGCTCAGCGCCGACACCGTGAACGTGGCGTCGGCCGGCTCCAGTGTGAGCAAGGGTGAGACGCTCGTCGATACCGCGCGCAATCTCGAGGCCATGAAGATCGACATGGTCGTCATCCGCCACGGGGCCTCCGGTGCGGCGCAGTTCCTCGCCGAGCGCATCGAGTCGAATGTGATCAATGCGGGCGACGGGACCAACGAGCACCCCACGCAGGCACTGCTCGACCTGCTCACCTTGCGCGATCGGTTCGGCGACCTCGCGGGCAAGCGCATCTGCATCGTGGGCGACGTGCTCCACTCGCGGGTGGCGCGCTCGAACATCTGGGGGCTCACCAAGCTCGGCGCCGAGGTGGCGGTGTGCGGCCCGCGGTCGCTGCTCCCCAATGCCATCGAGGCCATGGGGGTCTCGGTGTTCAACCGCATCGAGGAAGCCATCGAGTGGGCCGATGCGCTCAACGTGCTGCGCCTGCAGCTCGAACGCATGCAGGCCGGCTACATCCCGTCGCTGCGCGAATACAATCGCGTCTTCGGCGTCACCAGCGCGCGCCTCGAGAAGGCGTCGCGCGATCTGCTCATCCTGCACCCCGGTCCCATGAATCGCGGCGTCGAGATCGACAGTGATGTCGCCGATGGTCCGCATTCGGTGATTCTCGACCAGGTCACCAATGGGGTGGCCGTTCGCATGGCGGTGCTCTACCTGCTTGCCGGTGGCAAGCCTGAACTGGCTGAAGCAGCCAAGAAAGGAAACGCATAAATGGCGCACCCGATCGGAACGCGCGACCTGCTCATCAAGGGCGGACGCATCATCGATCCCTCGCAGGGGCTCGATGCCGTGGGCGATGTGCTGCTGCGCCATGGCGTGGTGGAGGCCTGCGGCGGTTCACTCGGCACGCCCGATGGGGCAGAGGTGCTCGACGCCTCCGGCCTCGTGGTCGCACCGGGTTTCATCGATGTGCATGTGCACCTGCGCGAACCGGGACGCGAAGACGTGGAGACCGTGGCGTCGGGGGCGCACAGCGCCGTGGCCGGGGGCATCACCGCCGTGTGCGCCATGCCCAACACCAAGCCGGTCACCGACAATCAGGCGGTGGTGGGTTTCGTGAAGCGCCAGGGGGAGAACGCCGGGCTCGCGCGCGTGTACCCGTACGGCGCCATCTCGGTGGGCCAGAAGGGGGAAACACTCGCCGAGATTGCCGAAATGGTGAGCGCGGGCGCGGTGGCCTTCAGCGACGACGGCAAGCCGGTGGAAAGTGCGCAGCTCATGCGCACGGCCCTCGAGTACGCGCGCGCCTTCAATGTGCCCATTGCCGAGCACTGCGAAGACATGACGCTCGCGCGCGGTGGCAGCATGAACGAGGGCATCATGAGCGCCAAGCTCGGGCTCAAGGGCATCCCGGCCGAGGCCGAGGAGATCTACGTCATTCGGGACATCCTGCTGGCCAAGCGCACCGGCGGGCACATTCACCTGTGCCACCTCAGCACCAAGGGCTCGGTCGAGCTGGTGCGGTGGGGCAAGGAGCGTGGCATCAACGTGACCGCCGAGGTGTGCTCGCACCACATCTCCCTCACGGAAGAGGCGGTGGACGGCTACAACACCAACGCCAAGATGAACCCGCCGCTCCGCACCGCCGAGGATGTGGAGGCACTGCAGCAGGGCGTGGCCGATGGCACCATCGACCTGCTCGTCACCGACCACGCGCCGCACCACTACGATGAGAAGGAACGTGAGTTCGCCGATGCCCCCAATGGCATCGTGGGGCTCGAGACGGCGCTGGCGGTCAACACCACGTACCTGCTGCACCGCGGCATCATTTCGCTGTCGCAACTGGTCGATGCCATGAGCTGCAAGCAGGCGAAGATCTTCCGCTTGCCGGGGGGCTCGCTCGCCCGGGGCGCCCTCGCCGACGTCACCATCTTCGATCCGTCGCGCAGCTGGAGCTGTGATCCCACGCGCTTCAAGTCCAAAGGGCGGAACACGCCGTACGCCGGTCATGCGTTTACCGGACAGGCGGTACATACTGTGGTCGGCGGCCGCCTCGTCTACAGCGCCTGACCGGTCCTGCGGGAGGGGACGCGCGGGGTGACGCCGGTCACGCTGCGCGGCTGGCGGGGCGTGCGCTCCCGGTTCATGGTGTCACATTCCATGGCGCCGCGAGCGAAGCGGTAACGTCCGTCACTCTCCTCGGCGTGACAGCGGGTGCCGCTCATCGTCGGCAGTCAGGCAGGTGGTGCTAGCGTCATCCGTTCGTCCCCGTGAGCTTTCCGGAGTTCACCCCTTGTCCATCCTCGCGGAGTAGCCGTCGTGTCCATCGAAGAAGTGCGCGCGCTGGTCGCGGAGCGCCAGCGCTATGACGAGTGGCTTGCTGCCCTCGAGGCCAAGCGCGCCGAGACCCCCGCTCGCGTATTCGAACGGGTCCACGGGGACTACGTGGCCCGTCGCACGGGGGTGTTGACGCAGCTCCGGGCGCACGTGGGCGCCCTCGCCGCGTTCGGCGGTGAAATCGAGCAGCGACTCGGTGACCTCGAAGGACGACTGTCGGCGCTGGAAGAAGAACTCGCCGAAGGGATGCTGCGCAATCTGGTGGGCGAGTACGACCACGAGCGCTGGGACGCGGTGCGGCAGGACATCGAGGCCCGCATCGGTACGCTCGGTGAGGAACGCGGCACGCTGTTGGCAGAAGTGGAGGATGTGCGCGCATTGCTGGCGAGCGCCCGCGTCGAGCCCAAGGCCGAGCCGGCGGTCGGGGCGACCGTGGCGACACTGGCGCCGCTGCCTGAAGGATCGCCCCCCCTCTCCGACAAGCAGCCGAGCAATCCGGCAGCCGCGCCGGCACCCGTTGCCGAGGCGCAGCCTCCGCTCGAGGCGTCGGTCCCCACACCGGTCGTCACGCTCTCCCTCGAGCCCACATCCCTCGTTCGTTCCCCCGCGGAAGAAGAGCGTGCCGCCACGGAACCAGAGCCGCCCCTGCTCGATATCGATGGGCCGGGGATGGCCGATACCCCCGTGCCTGCGGCGGCGCGCCACGAAGGCGTGCTCGCCGACGTGGTGGCGCTCTTCAACACCTCGAGCCTTGCGGCCGTCCCGGAGCCGGAGCGGTCGTCACCCGCCGCTCCCTCGGCAGCGCCCATCGCCACGCCGGCGCTGTCGGCGGAGGCGGTGGCCCAGCAGGCCGAGGTGGACCAGGCGTTGGCCATGTTCGGCAGCGCCACGGGGCCGGCCGACGCGCAGTTCGTGCAGTCGCTGCAGGGCATCGAGCCCGAACACGACACCCGCCGGGAGCGCTCCACCGCAACCGTGACCCCCAAGCCCGCCCCCAAGGCCGCCGATCCGTTCGACGATCTGGCGTTTCTGCGATCGGTCATCGATCCCAATGGGGCCCCCGAATCGGCGCCGCCAGGGGCCGGTCCGTTCGGCAGCGCTGCCCCCACCACCGCTGCCTCGGCCGAGCCACAGAAGACGTTGCGCTGCACCGAGTGCAGCACGATGAACCTGCCCACCGAGTGGTACTGCGAGCGGTGCGGGGGAGAGTTGGCGGCGTTCTGATACGAGTGCGCTGGCGGTTGCTTTCAGCCGGAACGCAGAAGGCCGGTCTCGCGAGAGACCGGCCTTCTGCGTTGAGCCAACCGGCGACCGCGCGTTACGCGGCAGCGGCCTTGTTGGCCTGCTTGGCGATCTTGCTCTTCTGACGGGCCGCCGCGTTCTTGTGAATGAGTCCCTTGCGCGCCGCGCGATCGAGCAACGACACGGCGTTGAGACGGTCATCCGCCGCCGCCGCCGCCGCCTTCGCCTTCTTCACGGCAGTCCGCAGCGCCGAGCGCTGGGCGCGGTTGCGCACCGCTGCCGCACGCGACTTCCGCAAATCCTTCTTCGCGGACTTGATATTCGGCACGAAAAAACTCCTGGGAACTTGTTTGACAGTGACAGAACACCACCCGGCAGACGGATGGAATCCGGCCACGGCGGAACAGACTGGTGAACTTAGGCGAACCCGAGGCGGGGGTCAAGCCGTTGCTACTGCTGCGCGAAGAGCCGTTTCGCACGCCTGTTTCCTGCTTCCCGCCTCCCGCTGCCTGCTCCCTCGTGGGGGGCACGGGGAGGAAGCGGGGGGCAGGTGGCAGGAAGCGGGAAGCCGAGAGCGGGCCTCCCACGCCATGTGGATAACTTTCCGTGTGGAATACTTTTGACTTGCCGTCTCCCGGCGGCTAGACTTCCATGCTCGATTTGCTTGCATTCGCGTTCCGGGTCGAAGCCGCTGCTTCCCCCGTCAACGCCTCCTTTCCTTCCCGGCTGCCGCGGTGGATTTCGCCCAGCAACTTGCCCTCGTCTTCCCGGTCCTGCTCTTCTCGATGGTCGCCCACGAGTATGCGCACGGCTATGCGGCGATGCGGCAGGGTGACATGACCGCCTACCAGCTCGGGCGCCTGACCTGGAATCCCATCAGGCACATCGACCCCTTCATGACCATCATCCTCCCGGTCATGCTGGCGTTCCTGGGCGGTCCCATTTTCGGCGGGGCCAAGCCGGTTCCCGTCAACCCGCGCAACTATCGCCAGTACCGCCGCGGCGACATCATCGTGTCGCTCGCCGGCGTGGCGGTCAACGTGCTCATTGCCCTCGCCTGCGTCCCCCTCATCATGGGCGTCGGGCTGCTGGGGCAGCAGTTCCCGCAACTGCTGCGGCCGCTCTTCGTGCTGCAGCTCATGTTCATGCAGGGCATCGTGCTCAACCTGGTGCTGGCGGCGTTCAATCTCATTCCCATCCCGCCGCTCGACGGGTCGCACGTCTTCAAGTACCTGCTGCCGCCGCAGTGGTCGCTGCAGTACCAGCGCATCGGCGCCGTCGGGTTCCTGCTCCTCTTCGCGCTGCTCTCCTTTGGGCGGCCGCTCGTGAATGCCTGGATGAGTCCCGCGTTCGCCACCGCCCGACTCGCCCAGCAGGTGTACATTCCGTATCTGCTCCCCAACCCTTTCGACGCGTGAACGCTGCGTGATGGCTCCCAACTTTCGCCCCGTCGAGTCCGAATCGTCGTCGTTCGTCATCGAGCTGAGCCAGTTCACCGGCCCACTCGACCTGCTGTTGTCGCTCATCCGCGACGAGCAGGTGGACATCTACGACATTCCCATTGCCCGCATCGCCGAGCAGTTTCTCGCGCGCATCAGCACCCTCGGGCTCGACGAGGCGGCCGATTATCTCGAAATGGCCGCCCGACTGCTGCGCATCAAGGCACAGATGCTGTTGCCACGTGCCGACGGGGAGGACTCGTGGGAGGATCCTCGTGCCGAACTGGTGCGCCGCCTGCTCGAGTACCAGCAGATGCGGGAGGTCGTCGACCTCCTCGAGCGACGCGGTGAAGAGCGCCGGCACCAGTTCGCCAGGCGCTACGTGCATGTCGCGGCCGATATCACGCCGCTCAATGCCCCACTGGCCCTGTCGCTCGGCGAACTGCTCGCTGCGGTCGATCGCGTCCTGCGCACGACCAAGGAACCCAAGTTCCACGACGTCGTGCCGCGGGCACTCGATGTGGCGGGGGCCATGACCACCATCCGCAAGATCATCGCCACGCGGCAGCACGCGCGCTGGACCGATCTGATCGGCCGTGATGCGGAGCCGTGGCAAATCCTGTCCGTGCTGCTGGCCCTGCTCGAAATGGCGAAGCTCGGTGAGCTGCGTATCGCGCAGCACCGTCCGTTCGCCTCCGTGGAGATTACCCGTGACGCCATTAGCGAAGCTGCTTGAAGCGGCGCTGTTCGCCGCCCCGCGGCCCATTCCGCTGACGGCGCTGGAGGCCCTCGATCCCGAGTCGAGCCCCGCCGCCGTGGCCGCCGCCTTGGATGAACTCCGCGAGCACTACGACGTGGATGGCCACGGCGTGGAGCTGGTGGAGCAGGGTGTGGGCTGGCAAATCCTGACACGGGCCGAATACGCCGAAGCCATCGAACGCGCTCAGGTGGCCGTGCGCCCGCAGAAGCTCTCCGCTGCGGCGCTGGAGACGCTCGCCATCGTGGCCTACCGGCAGCCCATCGGACGCGCGGAGATCGAGGAGATTCGCGGCGTCGCCGTGGGGTCGGTGCTCAAGTCGCTGCACGAACGCAACCTCATCGATATCGTGGGGCGCAGCGAAGGCATCGGTCGCCCACTGCTCTACGGCACCACACCGCAGTTCCTCGAGCAGTTTGCCCTGCGTCACCTCGAAGAGCTTCCGCGCGCCGATGAACTGGCCATCGCCTTGCGCGGCGCGGGGAACGCCGCGGTCGTGCCCGAGTGACGCCGCCACGTCGGTCCGGCGGTGACGGCGGTGGCCGCAAGGCCCCCGGCGGCAAGGCCCCCGGCGGCAAGTCCACGGGCGGCAAGACGCGCGGGAAGCCGGGCGATGGGCGTCCCGGGACGGTAGCGCCCGCCCGGGGGCGCGGTGCTCCGACCGGCGCGTCACCCACCAACCGCGACTTCGCCGCCGCCCGCGTGGAAGCGCGGCGCGGCGCGGCGCGGACCGGCGCGAAGAAGACCGGCACGTCTGCCCCAGCGGCCGCCGGCAAGGCCGGCAGCACCACCAAGGCACGCGACGAAGGCCCCATGCGCGTGCAGCGTGCCCTGGCGCGGGTCGGGGTCGTTTCGCGCCGCGGCGCCGATCAGGCCGTCGCCGACGGGCGGGTACAGGTCAACGGCACGGTGGCGCAGATTGGGCAGGTCGTCGATCCTCGGCGCGACGTCATCACCCTCGATGGCGTGCGGGTCGAGACGCACGTGACCGAGCACCGCTGGATCGTGCTCAACAAGCCCGCCGCGGTCATGACCACCCGCCGCGATCCGCAGGCCCGCACCACCGTCTTCGACCTCGTCGAGGACGTCCCGGGGCTCGTGTACGTCGGACGGCTCGACTTCATGACCGAGGGCGTGCTGCTCCTCACCACCGACGGCACCGCCGCCCACGCCCTCACGCATCCGAGCCGCGAGGTGGAGCGCACCTACGTCGCCACCGTCCGCGGCGACGCCTCCACGGCCGCCCGCGAAGCGCGCGACGGCGTACAGCTGGAGGACGGTCTGGTCGTGCCGCGTGACGTTCAGGCTTATCCGCTGGGTTCTCGGCGGTGGGCGTTCGAGATCACCATCACCGAAGGCAAGACCCACGAGGTGCGGCGCATCTGCGACGCGCTGGGGCTCGAGGTGGAGCGACTCGTGCGCGTCAGCTTTGGCCCGGTAAAGCTCGGCACCCTGGCGGCGGGAGAGGCCCGGGCCCTCACCAATGCCGAACGCACGGTGCTCGACGCGCTCATCGCCCAGCGCTAGCCGTACCGCGGCGGCACGCGGAGCAGACCGAACGTTGCCGGGTATGGAGGCGCAGGCATGCACAACTTCTTCAGTCAGAGGAGCAGGGATCCGTGACCACGAGTGTCGCCACGTCGCATGACGCGGCTCTGGTGCAGGGGGTGGTGCGCGAAGTCGCGCGTCGCATCGTCGGTCAGGAGTACATGGTCGAGCGCCTGCTCATCAGCCTGCTCACCGGGGGCCACGTCCTGCTCGAGGGCGTTCCAGGCCTGGCCAAGACGCTCACGGTGCGCACCCTGGCCGAAACGGTGCGCACCTCGTTCCAGCGCATTCAGTTCACCCCCGACCTGCTCCCCGCCGACGTCATCGGCACGCAGATCTTCGATCAGCCTACGGGGGAGTTTCGCGTCAAGCACGGCCCCATCTTCGCCAACATCATCCTCGCCGACGAAATCAATCGCGCGCCGGCCAAGGTGCAGGCGGCACTGCTCGAAGCCATGCAGGAAAAGCAGGTCACGATCGGCGGCACGACGTACAAGCTCGCCGAGCCGTTCCTCGTGCTCGCCACGCAGAATCCCATCGAGCAGGAGGGCACGTATCCCCTGCCGGAGGCGCAGGTCGACCGCTTCATGATGAAGCTGCGCGTGGGATACCCCACCCGGGCGGAGGAGAAGGAGATCCTGCGGCGCATGGCCGGCGGCGACCAGACCACCATCGTGCCCGTGGCCTCCCCCGAAGAACTGCTCGACGCGCGCCGGCGCATCGCCGAGCTGTACATGGACGAGCGCATCGTCGACTACATCGTCGACCTGGTGCACGCCACCCGCCATCCCGCGGAAATCGGCGCCCCCGATCTCAAGCCGCTCATCGAGTTCGGCGCCTCGCCGCGCGCCACCATCGCCCTCGGGCAGGCGGCGCGCGCGCATGCCTTCCTGCGTGGCCGGGCCTTCGTCACCCCCGATGACGTGAAGAGCATTGCCCCGGATGTGCTGCGCCATCGCGTGCTCACGTCGTTCGAGGCCGACGCCGAGGGGGTCACCAGCGATACCATCGTGGCGCGCCTGCTCGCCGTGGTGGACGCGCCGTGAATCGCGGTCGCTGAGAAGCCGGACGGTCCCGTGAGCGTCCTGTCCATCGCACCGGCAGCCGTGCTGCGGCAGGTGCGTCGCATCGAGGTGCGTACGCGCCGCCTGGTCGATTCACGCTTCGCCGGCGAGTATCGGTCGCTCTTCAAGGGGCAGGGCATGGAGTTCGCGGAAGTGCGCGAGTACCAGCCCGGCGACGAGGTGCGCTCGATCGACTGGAACGTGTCCGCGCGCATGGGGCGCCCCTTCGTGAAGCGCTACGTGGAGGAGCGTGAGCTCACCATCATGCTCGCCCTCGACCTGTCAGGCTCGTCGCGCTTCGGCACGCGGGCGCGCTTCAAGCACGACCTGGCCATCGAACTGGCCGGGGTGCTCGCCCTCGCCGCGGTGCGCAACAACGATCGCGTGGGGCTCATGCTTTTCAGCGACCAGGTCGAGCATGCGCTCCCCGCGCGCAAGGGTCGCAAGCACGCGTTGCGCCTCATTCGTGATCTGCTCACGGTGCAGCCGAAGGGGCGGGGCACCTCCATGACGGTGGCGATCGACCGGCTCATGCGCCTCCTGCCGCACCGCAGCGTGGTCTTCCTCGCCTCCGATTTCATTGCGGCCGATGTCGAGAAGCCCCTGGCACGACTCGCCCAGCGGCACGATGTCATTGCCGTGACGCTCGAGGATCCGGCCGAGCGGGTGCTGCCCGACGTGGGCCCCGCACGACTCGAGGACCCCGAGAGCGGAACCGTGGTGGAAGTCGACACGTCCCACCCGGCCGTGCGCAGTGCCTTCGCGCAGCGCGTGGCCGCCGAGGACGAGGCGCGGCGCACGCTCTTCGGCCGCCTGGGACTCGACGAGATCATCGTGCACACCGAGCACGGCTACGTCGATGCGTTGCTGGCCTTCTTCCGGGCCCGCTCTCGACGACCGCACGGCGCCGTACGCACCGGTCCCCGTGGGGCACTCGGTGACGCGGCGCTGGCCGTGGAAACGCGCACGGTCACGCGCCGATGACGTGGCGCCGCCTGTGCCGCTCGGTTGGCGTCGCGCTCGCCTGCGGCCCGGCCACGGCGATGCGGCCGGCCGGGCTCGCGGCGCAGGCGAAGCCGCCCGCGGCTGCCGATACCGCCTTCCTCACCGCGCGCAGCGGAGGCCGCGTGCAGGCCGGCTCACTCGTGCAACCCGACACGGTCGAAGTCGGCGACCCCATCACGTTCGTCGTGACGGTGGCCGTGCCGGAGGGCGCACGGGTCGAGTGGCCCAGCATTGCCGACTCGGCGGCCACCGTGGCCATGCGCGAACCGGTGCGCATCACCGATCAGGGGATGGTCAACGGGCAACGCCGCGAGCGCGCCGTGTACACGCTCAGTGCATGGGATGTCGGGGCACTCCCCATCGACATGCCCGACGTCGTGGTGCGCATCGATACGGCGGTGGTGCGCGTGCCGCTCACGAACGCCCGTGTGTTCGTGCGCAGTGTGCTCCCCGGCGACAGCACGCAGCACATTCCCAAGCCGGCGCGTGAGCTCTTCCCGCGTGTGGTGCCGTGGTGGCAGCAGTGGTGGCCGGCGTTGCTGGTGCTGGCGGCGTTGGGCGCGCTCTGGTGGTATCGCCGCCGTCGGCGCCGGGCGCCGGCCGTCAGCGTGGCGCGTGACACCCTCGATCCGTTCGCCAGAGCCCGGCATGAGTTCGAGCGACTGGAGCGCCTGGGCCTCGCCGATGCCGGCGAGGCCGGACGATACGTGGCCCTCGCGCTCGACGTGCTGCGTCTGTACCTCGCTGAACGTCTGCCATCGGCGGCGCTGTCGCTGACCTCCGGCGAGCTGGTCGCCGCCATCGGTGACGACGAACGCGTACCGCGCGATCGCCTGCGGTCACTGCTCACCGATGTCGACGGCATCAAGTTCGCGGCACGCCTCGTGTCGCCGGCGCGTGCGCGGGAACTTGCCGGCACGGCGCGCGTGATCGTCGATGAGATCGAGGCGGTCGAGCAGGCGCGGCAGGCGGCGGCCGAGGCGGCACGTCGGGCCGCGCTCGAAGCCGCCGCACGTGAGCGTCGGGACAGCGAGGACGCGGCGCGCCGCGCGTCCACAGGGCCACGCGGGCCCAAGGCCGGAGCGGGCGTATGAACACCGCCGATTCGCTCGGAGCCTACTGGCTCGAGCAGCTCGCCGGCCTTTCGCTCTTCGGTCTCTCGTTCGCTCGGCCGTGGGCGCTGCTGTTGCTGCTCCTCCTGCCGCTCTGGCTCTGGTGGTTGCGGCGCCACGAAGCCTCACGGCGTACCATTCCGTTCTCGCGCGCCGACATGCTCGCGCTTGGCCCGCGTCCCGCGTTGCGCTTCGTGAAGTGGATCCCCTGGCTGCGCGCGCTGGCGCTTGCCGGCGTCATCGTCGCCGTGGCGCAGCCCCGCTCCGGGGCTCGGGCGTCCACGGTCAACAGCGAGGGGATCGACATCGCCCTCACGGTGGACATTTCGAGCTCGATGCTCGCCGAAGACTTCCAGCCGCAGAACCGCATGGAGGTGGCGCGCGAGAAGCTCAAGCGCTTCGTCATGGCCCGCACGACCGATCGCGTGGGGCTCGTGGCCTTCTCCGGCGAAGCGCTCACGCAGGTGCCGCTCACGACCGACTATCCCGTCGTGCTCGCCGCCATCGACAATCTGCA
This sequence comes from Gemmatimonas sp., assembly GCF_021298855.1. GTDB lineage: Bacteria > Gemmatimonadota > Gemmatimonadetes > Gemmatimonadales > Gemmatimonadaceae > Gemmatimonas. The sequence continues at coordinate 11,595 of NZ_JAJTHI010000020.1, read as the reverse complement.
GGTGGGCCAGCTCGAAGACGGCACGGCCATTGGTACGGCCATTGCCACGGCGGCCAACCGGCTGCGCAATTCGCCGGGCCGGTCGCGGGTCATGGTGTTGCTCACCGACGGCGAGAACAACCGCGGCGCCATCGACCCGCGCACGGCAGCGCAAGCCGCGGGCGCGTTCGGCATTCGCATCTACACCATCGGCGTTGGCAGCGAAGGCATGGCCCCGGTGCCCGTGGGGCGTGGACTCTTTGGTCTGCGCTACGAAAACCGGCCGGTCAAGATCGACGAACCGCTGCTCACCGAAATCGCCTCCACCACGGGAGGCCGCTACTTCCGCGCCAAGGATGCGGCCGCGTTGCAGGCCATCTACGACCAGATCGATCAGCTGGAGCGCTCTGCCGTGGAGGCGAAGTCGTTCATCCGCTATACCGAGCAGTTCCGTTGGCCGTTGCTGCTCGGCGTGGTCGCGCTGCTGGGGGAGCTCTGGCTTCGCGCGCGGCGCGGGGTGCTGCCGTGAGAACCGCATGAATCTGCTCGCGCCGCTCACCGTCCCGCTCGGCGACAATGTGCCGCCGCTGGTCTTGGACGCCCCGTGGCTGCTGGTGCTCGCCGTGATGCTGCCGTGGGCCGTGTGGTGGCTGCGGCGGCAGCGCCGCGTCCAGCGCACCCAGCGGCTGGCCCGCTTTGCCGAGCCGGAGGCGTTGCAGCGGCTGGTGCCGCAGGCGGCAGGCGACCGCCGGCGCACCTGGCGCCTGGTCCTGGCTGCGGTGTGCATCGGTCTTGCCATGGCCGGCCCGCGCTGGGGGCTCGCCAGCGGACCGGTCAGTGCGCGGGGCATCGACATGGCCATTGCGCTCGATGCGTCGCTCTCCATGATGGCGCCCGACGAGAAGCCCAATCGCCTCGAGCGCATGAAGCAGGAAGTACGGCGGCTGCGGGCCATGTCGCAGGCAGATCGCGTGGCCCTCATGGCCTTCGCCGGTCGCAGCTACATCCTCACGCCGCTCACCTCCGACGACGGCGCGATCGAACTGTTCCTGGAGAACCTCGATCCGAGTGTGGTGGGGCAGGCCGGCAGCTCGTTGGCCAGGGCACTGCGCCAGGGCACGGAACTGCTGCTCGCCAGCGACGGCAGCGCCGATCGGGCCCTGGTGCTCATGACCGATGGCGAGTCGTTCGACACCGCCGAGGACGTGGAGACGGCGGCGCGCGAAGCCGGCGCCAAGGGCATCAGCGTGGTCACGGTGGGCTTCGGGACCACGGCGGGCAGCACCATTCCCGTGCGCGACGGTTCGGTGGTGAAGAACAAGGTGGATGACGAGGGCAACGTGGTCGTCACCCGCTATTCCCCCACGCTGCTCGAACAGGCGGCCACGGCAGCCAACGGCACCTTCATTCCCGCGGAAGCGTCCGACAAAGCCTCGCGCATTCGGGCCACGCTGCGCACGCTGCGCACGGCCCGCCGGTCGATCGATACGCGCGAAGATCACGTCCCGCGTTTCCTGTGGCTGCTGGTACCGGCGTTGCTGCTGCTGTGCTGGGACACGTGGCGGCTCGTCATGCCCCGCCGTCACCCGGCGCGGCAGCCAGCGGGGGCGCCGGTAAGCACCCTCATGCTCCTCGCCCTCATCCCCTCTGTCGGCGTGGCCTGCAGCCGCGAACCGGATCCTGCCGCCCTGTTCGCCGAGGGGCGCGTCGCGGAAGCCGTGGCGGCCTATCGTGCCCTGGTCGCCCAAGGTGACAGCTCCGCGCGTACCTTGTACAACCTGGGTTCGGCCGTGCTCGGCGCCGACTCGCTGGCGGAAGCGCAGGCGCTTCTGGACGCGGTGCGCAAGAACAGCGAGGGCGACGTGCGCGCCCGCGCGCGATTCAACGCCGGGCTGGCCGCACTCAAGCAGGGACGCCTGCCGGACAATCCCGACGCGGACCAGCAATTGGCTGCCGCGCGCGCCGCCTATCGCGCGTTCCTCACCGAACGGCCCGGGTACGCCGACGCGAAGTGGAATTACGAGTTGGCGCTTCGCAAGCAGCCGCCGCAGAGCGGAGGCGGTGGGGGCGGGGGCGGCGGTGGCAACAACCAGAACAACGACCAGCAGCAGGAGCCACAGTCCGACGGCGGGCTCGACCAGCGGCAGGCTGATGCGTTGCTCAACAGCGCGGCACGGGAAGAGAAGGACGTGCAGGGACGCAAGCAACGGCAGGGACGCGTCCCTCCCGGTGGGAAGGACTGGTGAGCCCCGTATTCTGGCAGCGGGCGCGGCGGGTGCTCGCGCTGCTGACGTGTACCATGTGGCCCGCGGTGAGCGCGGCGCAGCCCGCGCCCTCGCCCACGGCCATCGTGAATCGCATTCGGAGCACCGGCAATCGCCCCATCGACTTTCACGCGGCCGTTTTCCCCGATTCCGTCTACGTGGGGCAACAGGTCACCTACCAGGTGGCCGTGCTGCTCAGCGACGATGCGCGCAGCCGCTTGCGCCGCAATCCGGAGTTTCTGCCGCCGGAGCTGCGCGGGATGCTGGCCTTTGAGCTCGGCACGCCGAGGCGGGTCGCCGCCCGCAGCTACGGCGGCGGGCTCGCGTACGAGGCGCATGTCTTTCAGCGCGCGCTCTTCGCCGTGACCGCAGGGCTGCTGCAGGTCCCCGCGCCGCAGCTCACGTACAGCCTGCCGCAATCGCCGAGCTATTTCAGCCGGGAAGACCGCTACGTGGTGCGCGCCGAGAGTGCGCACGTCGTGGTGCGGCCGCTGCCCACCGAGGGCCGCCCCACCGACTTCACCGGCGCCGTCGGTGTGCTGAGTGCCACGGCGCGATTCGACAGCAGCGCCGTGCGGGTGGGTGACCCGCTTCTCTTTACGGTGCGGCTCGAAGGCGTGGGGAACGTGCGCCTGCTGCCCGCGCCGGCCCTCGAACTCTCCTGGGCCACGGTGGTGCGGGGCAGTGAACGTGTGCGGGTCGATACGACGGGGACGCTCGTGCGCGGCGTGAAGGAGTTCGACTACCTGCTCACCCCCACGCGCGATGGGCCGGTCACGCTGCCCGTGGTGCGCTATCCGTACTTCGATCCCTATCGCGAAGCGTATCTCGTGGCGGAGACGCGCCCCGCCGACGTGCGCGTCGCCGCGGGAGATCTGGCCGAGAACGCCACGGTCGAGGACGGTGAACAGACGGCGTTGCGTCCCTGGCGGCATCGCACCCCCGTCACCCTTGACACCGTGACCGCCGGGTGGCGCATGGTGCTGCTGGCGTTGTTCGTGCTGGCGCCGCTGCCGGCCTTCGTGATGCGCTGGCAGCGGGCGCGCCGGCGACGGGCCGCGTTGGCGCCAGCACCCGGCACTGCCCGCAAGCGCGAGGCACAACCGGACGACCACAGTGCGGCCGGCGTGGCCCGCCGCACCCGTCGCACGGTGCTGGGGCAGCTCGCCGCACGCCTGCAGGCACCCGTGGCCGATCTCGTCACGCCGGCTGATGTCGAACGCATCGTGCGCCGCCGTGGCGTGACGCGCGCCACGACGCGCGAGCTGCTGCAGCTGCTCGACGACCTGGCGGTGGCGGGCTTCGCGCCTCACGGGCACACCGATGCCGCGCCGTCATCGCTCGAATCACGCGCCGCCCGATTGCTCGAACGCGTCCACGAGGAAGCCGTGACACATGGCCGCACGCGCCTCCTGGCCCGTCGCGGGCGACGTCTCGTGGGCGTCGCCCTCATCCTCGCGCCGGCGGCACTCTGGAAACCGCTCCCGGCCGGGGCACAGGAGCCGGTGCCGGCGTCATCACCGCCCTCGGCCGCGTGTGAGCGCCCCGCGGGCGACGCGGCGCGCGGGGCGGCCCCTTCGGTACTCGATCTCCTGGTGGGCGAGGGAACCGCCGCGTACCAGGCGCGACGCTTCAGCAGCGCCGCCGAACGGTTCGCCGGTGCCGTAGCCACGTGCCCGGGTGATGTCGACCTGCTGGTCAATTGGGGCGCAGCAGCATGGGCGGCCAGCGATACCGTGTCGGCCGTCATCGCCTGGCAGCGTGCGGCCCGGCTCGATCCGCTTGCCGCCGATATCCAGGGCGCGTTGTCGTTATTGCCGAGCGGCGCACGCAACGGCCTCGCCGACATTCCCATGATCCCGGTGGTACCGTTGGCTCTCATGGCGCTGGTGTCATGGTGCGCCGGCTGGTTGCTGTTGGCATGGGTATGGCGCACGGACCGTGGCGGCACCTGGCAGTCGTCACTCGCCACCGTGCTGGTGGCTGCAGCGCTGGCGGCGGGAGCAACCGCGTGGTGGGGGCACCGGGCCCTCGACGCCTCGGCGCTGGCCGTGGTGCGTCGTCCCGAGACGCTGCGTACGGCCCCCGGTTTCGAGGCGGCAACGATGGGTGGCGTCTCCACGGGCGATGTCGTTCGCCTGCTGACCAGTCAGGAGGGCTGGTCCAGCGTGGCGCTTGCCGACGACCGCACCGGGTGGATCCCCGCGGCCCGTCTCGCCCCGCTCGTGGACCGTTCCGCCACCCGATAGACTTCGGGATGTCGCGAATCGCCGTTCTGCCAAGTGCTGTTGCCGACCAGATCGCCGCTGGCGAGGTGGTCGAACGTCCGGCATCGGTGGTCAAGGAGTTGGTGGAGAACGCGCTCGACGCCGGCGCCACCACGGTCGATGTGACCGTCGAGGACGGCGGTCGTGCGCTCATCCGCATTGCCGACGATGGCTCCGGCATGGACACCACCGACGCGGTGCTCGCCCTTTCGCGTCATGCCACGTCCAAGATCTCCTCTGCCGAGCAACTGGTCGGGGTGCGCAGTTTCGGTTTTCGTGGCGAGGCGCTGCCGGCGATTGCGTCGGTTTCCGAGTTGCAGATCGAGACCGCCCCTGAGGATGGCGCCGGCACCCTCGTGCGCGTGGCCGGTGGTGCATTGCAGGAAACGCGTGCCGCCGCGCGACGCCGTGGCACTACGGTGTCGGTGCACCGCCTGTTCTTCAATACGCCGGCTCGGCAGAAATTCCTGCGCAGCGCGCGCAGTGAATGGCGTGCGATTCTCGACGCCATGCACGCCATTGCCACACTGCGTCGCGATGTGCACTTCGTGCTGCGCCACGACGGCAAGGTGGCGCTCGATCTGCCGGCGGTGCCCACCCTGCGTGCCCGGCTGGCCGCGCTCTGGGGCGCGCGCGAGCTGGAACGCTTCGTCGATGTCGACGACGTGCAGGGCCCGGTGCACGTGACCGGCCTCGTGGAACGACCGGCAGATGTGGGCACGGCCTCCCGGCGCGTGCTGCTGATCGTGAACGGCCGATTGGTGCGCGATTTCGGCCTGGTACGGGCGGCGGAAGCGGCCTACAAGTCCACACTGCCGGCGGGCGTGCGGCCGTCACTGGTCCTGATGGTGCATGTGCCGGGGGCCGATGTGGACGTGAACGTGCACCCGGCCAAGGCCGAGGTCCGGTTCCGCGATCGCTGGCCCATCGAACGGGCGGTCGAACAGGCCGTGCGGCGCGCGCTCGGCGTGTTCGAGGCCTCGGCCGATATCGGTGGCTGGCGCACCTGGTCGCCGACCGGGGCAACGTCGACGGCATGGCGCAGCGCCCCCGTGGCAATTGAGCCGGCCACCTTGCGCACGCCGAAGGCGCTGGATGGCCTCTTCGCACCACACGACGCGGCGGCGGCCCCCGCCTTCGACACACCGCCCTGGGAATCGCTCGCGGAGGAAGTGGGCGGCGTGGGCGCGCCCGCGCCGGCACCGCTCGAGGGCGACGCCCACGTGGCCACGCCCCACGAGCCCATGGTCGTGCCGCCGTTGCTGCAGCTGCGGCGGACGTATCTCATGTTCGAACACGACGATGGCGTCATTCTCATCGACCAGCATTCGGCGCACGAGCGCGTGCTCTACGAGCAGTTCCTGGGGGTGCTCGAACGCGGCGAGGCACCGTCGCAGCGTCTGCTCTTCCCAATGACGCTGCACCTTGCCCCCGCCGAGTCGGAGGCGTTCGAGAGCAGCCGCGACCTGTTCGTGAAGCTCGGCTTCGAGATCGAGCACTTCGGCGGCCATACCCTGCTCGTGAACGCCGTGCCCATGCCGCATCCGCGCTTCGATGCCGAGCGCTGCCTCCGTGACACCCTCGCGGCGATGACCGGGGATCGGGCCCCCAGCACGCAGGCGCGTCACGAACGGCTGGCGGCCACGTTCGCGTGCAAGGCGGCCGTCAAGGCCGGCGACACGCTGTCTCCCGGCGAAATGCGGGCGCTCTACATCGCGCTCGCGGAAACCCGGTTGGCCGCGCACGATGTGCACGGCCGGAGTACCATCGTCCGTCTGTCGTGGGATGAACTCGATCGCCGCTTCGGCCGCAAGTGAGGCAACGGTGACCACCGCGCCGCCCGACACGGCGGAGCCGGCACTCGCGTCTCCGGTGGCGTGTATCGTGGGGCCCACGGCGGCGGGGAAGAGCGCGCTGGCCATGCAACTCGCCGAGGCCCGTGGCCTGACCATCGTGAGCGCCGACTCCCGGCAGCTGTATCGCGGCTTCGACATCGGGACGGCCAAACCGTCGGCCGACGAACGGCGGCGTGTGCCGCACTTCGGCATCGACATCGCCGAGCCCGCCGAGCGGTACTCCGCCCGACAGTGGGCGGCGCAGGCCGCCCAGTGGTGTCGCGCCAGCCTCGACGCCGGCAGGCGGCCGGTGATCGTTGGCGGCACGGGGCTCTACGTGCGCGCGCTCGTGCACCCGCTCGACGCCGTGCCGGCGCTCGATGCCGCGCGCCGGGCGCAGCTCGAGCCGTTTCTGGCGGCGCTGCCGGCCCCGGAGCTGCAGCGATGGTGCACGCGGCTCGATCCCTCCCGGGCGCATCTGGGGCGTACGCAGTGGCTGCGCGCCATCGAGACGGCCCTCCTCGAGGGCACCCGCCTGAGTGCGCACCTCGGGCGGAGTGAGCCCGCGGCGCGACCCGCCCGTTACCTTGTCGTGGATCCCGGGCCCGTGCTCGCGGACCGCATCACGCGTCGGGTACACGACATGATCGCCAACGGCTTCGTCGAGGAAATCGTCCACTTGCGGGAGCAGATCCCCCCTGACGCACCGGCCTGGAAGGCCAGTGGCTACGGGGCGGTGCGGGATGCCGTGGAAGGACGATGCACGCTCGACGCCGCCGTGGCCCGGGTGGTCATCGAGACGCGGCAGTATGCCAAGCGGCAGCGTACCTGGTTCCGGCATCAGTTGCCCGCCGCCTCCGTGACCCACGTGAACCCCACACACCACGAAGCCCTCGATCAGGTGCTGGCGTGGTGGGATGGGATTCCTCCGCTCTCGGGAGTGAACGCATGAAGATCGGCATTACCTGCTATCCCACGTATGGCGGATCGGGGGCGCTGGCCACCGAACTCGGGATTGCCCTCGCCGCTCGCGGGCACGAGGTGCACTTCATCACGTACGCGCAGCCGTTCCGTCTCCCCAGCTTCCTGCCCCGCGTCTACTTCCACGAGGTGGACGTGGGGCGGTACCCGTTGTTCGAGTATCCGCCGTACGACCTCGCCCTGGCCGTGCGCATGCACGAAGTGGTGCGCGATCATCAGCTCGATGTGTTGCATTGCCATTACGCCATTCCGCACGCCACCAGCGCGTGGATTGCCCGGTCCATGCTGCGAGAGGAAGGGCGAGACGTGAAGGTGGTGACCACGCTGCACGGGACCGACATCACCATCGTGGGACAGGAACGGTCGTTCTTCTCCATCACGAAGTTCTCGATCGAGAAGTCGCACGCGGTCACGGCCGTGTCCGAGTACCTGCGCGATGAGACGTATCGGGCGTTCGGTTGCGTCGGCTGTCAGGTCGAGGTCATTCCCAATTTCATCGATCCTTCGCTGTACGACCGTTCGCGCCACGTGTTTCCCATCCCCGCGGATGTCACGCGGGGGCGGAAGGTCATCATGCACATCTCCAACTTCCGGCCCGTCAAGCGCGTGCGCGACATCGTGCGCACCTTCGCGCGGATCGACCGGGACGTCCCGTCGGTGCTCATCATGGTCGGCGACGGTCCCGAGCGCGTGGAGGCCGAGGCCGAGGCCCGGGAGCTGGGGGTGAGCGAGCACGTCCACTTCCTCGGCAAGATCGACACGATCGCTCCGTTGCTCGCCGGGGCGCATCTGTTTCTCCTCACCAGCGACAAGGAGTCGTTCGGCCTCAGTGCCCTCGAGGCCCTGGCCACCGGCGTGCCGGTGATCGGTGCGCACGCCGGCGGCCTCCCCGAGGTCGTCCGACACGGGGAAACCGGGTTTCTCTTCCCCGTGGGGGACGTCGAGAGCATGGCGCAGGCGGGCATCCAGTTGCTTGCCGATCCCGTGCGATGGCAGGCCATGAGTTCCGCCGCTGCTGCTGACGCGCGGACGCGCTTCAGTGAGGCGGCGATCGTGGCGCAGTACGAAGCGCTCTACGAACGCACTGTCGGGACGGCACCGGCGACTGCCGGTCCGGACACCGATGGCGGCGTGGCGCCGCTTCCCACCCTTTCCGTTCCCTCGTGACGATCTTTCAGGCCATCGTGCTCGGTCTCGTGCAGGGCGTGACCGAACTGCTCCCCGTGTCCAGTTCGGCACATCTTGCGCTGACCCCCTATCTGCTTGGCTGGAAGGATCCCGGGCTGTCATTCGATGTGGCCTTGCACCTTGGTACGCTCATGGCGCTCATGTGGTACTTCCGGGTCGAGTGGATCGACATGACCCGCAGCGCGTTCCGCATCGCGCGCACGCGGCGCATCGAGACCGCGCACGAGCGCCGCCTGCTGTATCTCATCGTCGCCACCATCCCTGCCGGGATCGGCGGGCTGTTGCTCAACGATCTCGCCAAGACCACCTTCCGCTCGCCGTACATCATTGGCACGACGCTCATCGTGCTGGGCATCCTGCTCTGGGCCATCGACAAGTGGAGTGTCCGCGCGCGCAACATCGAGGAGATCACCATGCGTGATGCCATCATCGTGGGATGCGCGCAGGTGTTGGCGCTGGTACCGGGTGTCTCGCGCTCGGGGTCAACCATCACCGCCGGACGCCTGCTGCATCTCGACCGGCCGAGTGCGGCGCGCTTCAGCTTCCTCATGAGCATGCCCATCACCCTGGCCGCCGTCGTGAAGGAGGCCCCCGAGGCGTTCAGAACCGATGGGGTGTCGGTGCCGCTTTTCTACGGTGTGATCGCGGCGGCCGTGAGCAGCTGGCTCGCCATCACGGTACTGCTGCGATACGTGAGCAAGCACAGCTTCGGCATCTTCGCCCTCTATCGCGTGCTGCTGGCGGGCGTGGTGTTCTACACGCTGGCGACGCGCGGCGCCTGATGCGCGCGTGACCGCTCCCGCGCCCTCGCTGGCGGCGCGCCTTGGCCTGGCGCGCCTCGAGTTCCACGGGCAGGTCACCTCCACGATGGACGTGGCGCACGCCCTCGCCGCGGAGGGCGCGCCCGCGGGGACGCTCGTGGTGGCGGCGTCGCAGGCGGCGGGTCGTGGTCGGGGTGGCAAGTCGTGGATATCCGAACCCGATGCGGGGTTGTGGTGCACCCTCATCGAGCGGCCCACCGACAGTGGCGCGGTGGAGGTGCTGGCGTTGCGTGTCGGACTCGAACTGGCCACGGCGCTCGCGTCGTGCGTGGACGGTCGCATCTCGCTCAAGTGGCCCAATGACCTGCTGGTCGAGCGCCGGAAGCTGGCCGGGGTGCTCATTGAAGCGCGCTGGCGCGGAGCGCGCCCCGATTGGGTCGCGATCGGCGTCGGCATCAATCGGCGGGTGCCGGCGGATCTTCCCGCGACGATCGCCGTGCGTCCGGATGTGTCGCGCGAGGCGTTGCTGGAGGCGGTGGCGCCGGCGCTGCGCCGCGCCGCGTCCGCTATCGGTCCCCTCTCGGCGGCCGAATTGGCGGCATGGAAGGCGCGCGATGCGGCGGTGGGGCGCCGCGTGACGGCCCCCGCGGCGGGCACGGTCACGGGGATTGCCGCGACCGGGGGCCTCTGCATCCGTGGCGACGATGGCTCCGACCAACGGTGTCAGAGCGGCTCCCTGATCTTCGCCGACTGAACCAAAAGACCTGCCATTGTGGCCAACCGTACGGGCCGGCGCTTGCCACCTTGGCGGTCAGCCTGCCTAACTGGCAAGTTGCTAAGCGCTTGCAATTCATGGGTTTAGGTGGCCATCGCCCCCCTTGACGCGCGACTCGGCGTCGCCTAGGTTTCCTTCCGTTAGCACTCGTCTCGAATGAGTGCTAATGCAATTCGTCCTGTTCGTTCCCCTGACCCTGTTCGCAGGAGATCAATCCGTATGTCCAAGGTCGCGCCGCTCGCGGATCGCGTTGTCGTGAAGCCGCTCGAAGAGGCGGAGCAGATGCGCGGTGGGCTGTACATCCCCGATACCGCGAAGGAAAAGCCCCAGCAGGGCAACATCGTTGCCGTTGGCCCGGGCCGTTTCGAGAAGGACGCCCGTGTGCCGATGGACGTCAAGGTCGGTGACAAGGTGCTGTACGGCAAGTACAGCGGCACCGAAGTGACGATCGAGGGCGAGCAGCTCCTCATCCTGCGCGAGTCCGATATTCTCGCCGTGATCAACTGAACCGCACCCTAACTCCATTCAGCTACCATGGCAGCCAAGGAACTCCATTTCAACGTTGAGGCGCGCGCGGCACTCAAGCGCGGCGTCGATCAGCTGGCCGAAGCGGTGAAGGTCACCCTCGGCCCCAAGGGCCGTAACGTCGTCATCGACAAGAAGTTCGGCGCGCCCACGGTCACCAAGGACGGCGTGACCGTCGCGAAGGAAATCGAACTCGCCGATCCCATCGAGAACATGGGCGCGCAGATGGTGAAGGAAGTCGCGACCAAGACCTCCGACCTCGCCGGTGACGGCACCACCACCGCCACGGTGCTCGCGCAGGCGATCTTCCGTGAGGGCCTCAAGAACGTCACCGCCGGCTCCAACCCGATGGCGCTCAAGCGCGGCATCGACAAGGCCGTCGCCCAGATCGTCGAGGAGCTCAAGAAGATCTCCGTGCCCACCACGGGCAAGAAGGAAATCGCGCAGGTCGGCACCATCTCGGCCAACAACGACCCCGAGATCGGCAACCTCATCGCGGAAGCGATGGAGAAGGTCGGCAAGGACGGCGTGATCACCGTCGAAGAGGCCAAGGGGCTCGAGACGACGCTGGAGACGGTGGACGGCATGCAGTTCGATCGCGGCTACCTCTCGCCGTACTTCGTCACCGATCCGGAGAAGATGGAAGCCGTTCTCGAGAACGCGCTTATCCTCATCCACGACAAGAAGATCTCGGCCATGAAGGACCTCCTCCCGGTCCTCGAGAAGGTGGCGCAGCTCGGCAAGCCCCTGCTCATCATCGCCGAAGACGTCGAGGGCGAGGCGCTGGCCACGCTCGTCGTGAACAAGCTCCGTGGCACGCTCCGCATCGTCGCCGTCAAGGCGCCGGGCTTCGGTGATCGCCGCAAGGCGATGCTGCAGGACATCGCGACGCTCACCAAGGGCCAGGTCATCTCCGACGAAGTCGGCTTCAAGCTCGAGAACGCGGTCCTCACCGACCTCGGCTCGGCCAAGCGCATCGTGATCGACAAGGACAACACCACGATCATCGACGGCGCCGGT
>NZ_JAJTHI010000023.1 GCF_021298855.1 Gemmatimonas sp. | reverse complement strand
TGGGTGCGTCGGCCAACGGTGCGGCGGATACGCGTGCGCCGTTCTCCAACGGCGGCGCCTGCATCGACCTGAGCGCACCTGGTGCTGCGGTCCCGGGCGCCGGCATGGCGAGTGATGCGGCGCTGGTGAGCGCGTCGGGCACGTCAATGTCGTCGCCGCTCGTGGCCGGTGCGGCGGCGGCCTATCTGGGTGTCACGAAGACCGCGACACCGGATGCGGTGACGGCGTGGCTGCTGGCCGAGAGTACGACGGGCAGGATGACGGGGCTCTTGCCGAACACGCCCAACCGTTTGCTGACGTTGCAGCGGTTGCCGGGTGTAGCGGCACCGGCGCCAGCGCCGACGCCTACTCCGACCCCAACACCGAAGCCGACGCCCACGCCCACGCCAACGCCGGCGCCCACCGCGGGCACATTCACGCTCACGTCGTCCTGCGCGGCACGCGTGTGCACGATCGATGCGAGCGTTCCGACCAACACCTCGGCCGCCAGCGTGAACTCGGTGGTGTACACGTGGGCCATCGGGCCGTTCACCACCACGGCGGGCACGAACCTGCGCCGCATGACGGTCAACTTCGGCTCGCCTGGCACCGTCACCATTACGGTCACCGCGCGGCTCGGAACGCAAACACTGGGCGTGGCGTCGACCGTGGTCACGCTCAAGTAGGCAGATCGACACGAACGGCGTCACGAACGGCGTCGTGCGGGTGAACGGACACAGCTGCGGGCACGACGAGGATATCGGCCCGCAGCATCGGCGATACACGCCGGCCACCATGCGGAGGGGGGAGAGAACGAACAGGTCGCGCTCGACCTGCTCGAGAGCGAGGCGACGCCGCCCCGGCGGCGCGGCGGTGCTCGAGCCACTGGGCCCCGCCGGCGCCTACTGCTTCAATCGCACCACACGCAGGTTCTTGTCGGCGATAATGTCGGCCTCCGAGAACGGCAGCCTGATCATCTCGCCCTTGCTGTAGAGCCGGGTGAGATCGCCACCATGCTCCGTGTTCGGGTCTTCGTGCTGCGAATAGGTAAGGATGCCGCGCGGGTCCACGGTGCCGTCGGCCTTCCAGCCCACCACCTGGATGTAGCTGTTGCCATGAATGATGGGTGAGTAGCCGCCGGGCTTGAGCTCGGTGGTGATGACACTCCACATGCCGGTGCCGCCGGCGCCGCCCGGAATGGGCACGCGCTCACCTTTGCGCACTTCGTACTGCACGCTGCCCAGCGTGGCATCGGGGGCGACACCGGCCTGCGCGAGGCGCTGCTGCGCCTGCGCCAGCGCACGCCGCAGTCCTTCCTTCACGGTGGGATTGTCGGTGGCAAGTCCGCGCGGCGTGTTCGCGGCGTCGGCTGCGTCGAACGGCACTTTCCACGCATTCGGTATACGCGCCGCGAACGCCCAGAACTCCCGCCACACCTGCGCGCCGCGACTGTCAATCGTTTCCTTGCGGTCCCACGCCGCCAGTGCGGAACAGGCCGCTGCAAGATCCACGCTGCCGTTGGGCGTGGTGACCGGCGCGATCGGCGCGGCGCACAGCGCCAGCACATCGTTCAGCAACAGCTCGGCCCCATAGTTGCGATGGCTGTACAGCATGGCCTGCAGTTGCTCGACACTGACCTTCTTGCCGTTGGCGGTCGCTTCGGCGATGAACTGCAGCCCGGCGCGCGTGCGCAGGCTGCGCGCCGTACGCTCGCCGCCAATGATCGGAGAAAAGCCTTCGAGGGGTGCCGCGGGATTGGTGAGCCAATAGCTGTCGTTTGCATTCGACACGACATCGGTCCGGCGCAGTCGCGGCATCGCCCTCGGCGGCATCGCGCCGGCCACCGCGCTCGCCGTGTCCTGCTTCCACTCGCAGGCCGGGTCGGCGCCGTTGAGAACAATGACGGCGGCCGGAATGCCGCGCGCCTGTACGCGACAGGCGGTGAGCATGGCCGCATCGATGTTGGGCACCGCGCTCACGTCGGCGTAGTAGGCCGTGCCCTCGCGATCGGCCGCGATGGTGTTGGTGAACGCCACGCCGCCCAGGCTGATGGCGGCGTCCACATCGGCGATCGTTCGCGCCCGCCCCAGGGCGTCATAGGTGGCGGCCGCGCGATGGTTGGCGAGATTGACGTCGCGAATGGCAAAGGCGCGCGCGGTGGTCCACGGCAGCTGCTCCGACATCACGACGGGCCCGTAGTGCGACATCCACACCGTGCGCGACTCGGTCGAGGTGGCGCCAGTGGCGCTCGTGAGCGGCACACGCACGGTCACGCGCTGCAGCGCGCGCCATGCATTGCCGTACTTGTAGCGCGTGGGATCGTTCGGATCGAGGTCGAGTGCGTAGAACGTGGAGCGCGTACCTGTGGACACGGTGTGCGTCCACGCGATGTCCTTGTTGAAGCCAAGGATGACGCCATTGCTGCTGTACAGGCTGACGCCCATCACGTCGAGCTGGCCGGGAATGGTGGTGTGAATGAGGTGAAAGCGGGACGACCCCCGCCACGGGTAGTGCGGGTTGCCAAGCAGGAGTCCGCGTCCGGTCGTGGTCACATCCTTGCCCATCGCGACGGCGTTGCTGCCAATGCCTTCCGGTGCGTCGAAGTCGGTCTGGACGGCGGTGTCGTCACCCGAGCCGGCGGCCTTGCGTTCGCTGGGCGGCGCTGCGGTCGCCATCTCCTTCATGAAGCGCCCCACGCCGTACCGAATGCCGAAACTCATGTGGAGCCGGATCACGTCGTCGACCGTGATGGGACGCACCCACGCGGCGCCCTTGCAGCTGGGCGAGAGATTGGCCGCCTGGTCCTGGAGATAGCGGTTGTACCCCGCCACGTAGCCTGCGGTCGAGCGATTCGCCGACGCGCTTTGCGTGGCCTTGAACGCCTTCACCGCGGAATCGGTGAGCAGCGCGCGGTGGAAGATGTCGCTCTCGCGATGGCCACTGTCCGGCCCGAAGGTGCGTGACAGCTCGCCGCGCACCATCACCACGTCACGCGCGATCGTGCAGGCGGCGTCGGTCATGGTGGCATACGCAAAGCCGAAGCCGAGGCTGCCGACGTCGTTGGCCTTGACGTGGGGGATGCCATAACTGGTCCAGCGAATGGTCACGTCGTAGGCTGGCGTCGTGCGCGCGACCCCTGGCTTGCCGACGGGTCGGGTGGCGGTCGCGGACTGCGCGGCGAGCGTGGAGCCCGCACAAAACAGGAGGGTCGTGACAGCCGAAAGCGGGCGCATGACTGGGGCGGGAGAGAGGCGGCGGCGGCGTGAGGGAAACGGTTGCGTTACCCGTTCAATGTGCGATCGGACGCCGGGAGTCGCGAGTGCGGATGGCGGAGCAGCGCCGGCGTACTACGGCAGCTCGGCGCACGAAAGCGCGGTTCGCGCGATGCGCCCGCCTTTCACCCACACCGGCGGTGGCAACTCGCGCGTTGCCGGTACATCCGGTGGCGGCGCGCCGAAGTGCACCGCGGCCACGTGTTGCAGCTCCGCCGGGTGCGCCGGCTCTCCCCGCCCACTATTGGCTCGAATCCAGTTGATGCCGCACACGTCGTCGATCACCGACAACCCCGGCGCGATCTCGAGAAACGTGGTCGTGACCTGCACGACACGCACGCTCCGGAGTCCTGGCGGAAGTCGGTCGGCGCGGCTCAGTTCGAGCTCCATGCGCCGCAGCTGCGCGGTGGCGCTATCCAGGTAGAACACCCCGTGTACGTCGGGTGAGCGCAGCTTGTCGCTCGCGCGCACATCGAGCCGCACCCAGGTTTCGTCACCCTGCGCCCCCGCATGCACGCTGCTGCCGCTGTAGCGGAAGCAGTGGTTGTCGATGAACGCCTTGTCGGTCAGGTCGAGAATGGTAGGCAGGGTCATCACCGAGCTGCGGGCCGCACCACGCCCCGTGGTGGTGACCACGCGCCCCGGCCGGTACAGGACCTCACGCACGCCAACCATGCGTTCCGCCACAACAGAGACCAGATGCACCGAGTCGTTCACCAGTGAGCCGAGTGCCCGATACTGCGAGTAGACGAACGGATGCTGCGTCGCGAGCGTGCGAGCGGTCGCCGCGTTCTCGCGCAGCAATCCCACCAGTTGCGCCACCTCGGGAAACTTGGCCGGGTCCGGCAACCCCGGTGTCTTGCACGGTTCGGCCGGGCGCACCTTCATGGCGGTCAGCCGTACCGGGATCTGCACGAGTTGCGCCTCGAGCGTGGTGATGCCGCCAGCGGTGATGGTCACGGTGAACGGCTGCGGCACGAAGCCGATGCGGCGCACCGTGACCGCGTGAGTCCCGGCCGGCACATTGGGCATGACGAACCGGCCGTCGGCACCGGAGAATCGCTCGAGCCCCAGTGCGCCAATGGAGACCACGGCATACGGCAGCGCGACGCCGGTGGGCGTGGCCCGCACCGTACCGGTGAGGGTGCCGGCGGCGTTCGCCTGGGCGTGGGCGAGCGTGGACGCCCCGAGAATGGCGATGCACACCATACCGGCCCAGGCTCGGCAGGCCAGACACGAAACCCACATGATCGGCGAGCGCATGCCCAATATCTACTGGTAAAGCAGTAGGTGCGCCAGTCGGCCGGCGTGCGCCCTCACCGGCGAATCATCGTGATGTCCAGCAGCTGCTGCCGCACGGCGCTGTCCTTGCCCGCCTTGGCCAGCGCGGCCCAGAGCCGCTGTACGGTTTCCGGGTCCACCAGCCCCGCGGGTGAGCCGCCAATGCGGGGGGTGCCCATGCCTTCGCTGGTACGGAAACTGTCCACTGCGGCCACCACATCAGCGGTGTACAGGTTGGCGTCGGGCATGCGCGGCGACAGCGTTTCGCCGGGCTTGTAGTATCCCAGCGCGTTGAGCATCACCTTGAGCTGGAACACGTCGCCGCCCGCATACTGCTGCAGCGTGCGATACCCCAGGGTTTGCGACACGGCGTCGTACACGCGGCGCAGCTCGGCCAGCGGCTGCTCGTGCTCGCAGATGTTGATGTGCACCGTCTGCCCATCGGTGCGGCGCGACATGCCCGGGCGCGGGTCGGCCACCACCACGGCCGCCGACGTGCGCAGCCCGTGGCGCTTGTCGCCGCCCAATTCGAAGCCGGCGTTGAGCGCCTCGACCAGACGATCGGCCAGATGCCGCGGCGTGCCCTCGGTGGACTCGAACTGCTTCGCGACCGCGTCGATGACTTGCGGCCCCACCAGAATGTTGCCCTGCGTGACGTAGTACTTGCCGGCACGGTGCCCCGCCCAGGCGTTGGTGCCCGTGCCGGTGTGCTGCGCGCTGCGACCGTCGAGGGCAATCACGCCAATCTGCCGCTGCTGCGCGCCGCTGTCGGCCGCCAGCAACCGCGTGAGTGCGGCGTCGGGCGCTTCCCCGCGCGCCAGTGCGTCGAGCAGTTCGGTGCCGTACTCCGTGCGCGTGCTGGCCTGCGTGGCCACCGCGCCCACGCCCTTGCGCACCCACGGCACGCCGTTGCCCACACAGGGCACGCGCGTGGTGACCGCCACCCCCACTTCCCCGGTGCGCGGGTCGACGGCGGCAATGGAGAAGGTGTGAAAGACGGGTCCGTCGCGCCACGCGGCGGGCTCCTGGGCGGCGAGGGGGCGCGCGGTGGCCAGCAGGGCAACGACGGCAACAACGTGGCGGGAGCGGCGCATGGTGGGCACGGGTGGGAGCGGCGGGAGGCGGCGCGAATATGCGGAGAAGTTGGCGGCCGCCCGTTGAGCCTGCCAGCAGGGTGCCTGGCACGACCGGCCGAGGCGACCTGGGGGGCGTTCTGCCGCGGAACGCGGATGACCCCGTCACCCGTACCACTTTTCCTCACGGCATGTGAGGGGATTCCGCATGGCACCACCGCGGCGACGCGCGCACGCTGCATGAGATCCCTACCCAGGAGAAACACGCATGCGTGCCACTGAGACCGCTTCCCCGTTCACGGCGCCGATGGAGTTGCTGGGACCGCTTTCGCCGGTGCAGCCACCCCACGGCCCGGTACTGATTGCCAGTGACGCCTCGGACGCCTCCGACGCCACGTTCCCGGTGGCGCGGCTGCTGGCGGTGCATACGGGGGCGTCCATCGAGGTGATGAGTGCCGTGCAACCCACATCCGTTCCCATGTACGCGTTCGACGCGATGCCCACGCTGGGGCTGACGACAGCCGAACTCGTTGCCCAACGCACCACGCAGGTGCGCGGGCAGCTGGCGCGGCTGGTGCCCGACATGGCCGAACGGGCCGTGTGGCCCGTGACGGTCCGCAGTGGCGAGCCCGTGGGGGAGATCGTTCAGCGGGCGCGGGAGCTCGACGCGCGCGTCATCGTGGTGGGGCGTGGTCGCCACGGCATGCTCGAGCGTACCATGGGCGGCGAGTCGGTGCTGCGTCTGCTGCAGCGTGGGGAGACGCCGGTGCTGGCCGTTGACCCTGGCCTCGAGCGACTGCCCCGTCGTGTGGTGATTGCGACCGACTTCAGCGCCTTCAGCGTGTATGCGGCGCAGGTGGCCCTCCCCCTCTGCGCGCCCGACGCCACGGTGGAGCTGGTGCACGTGGCCCCGAATCTGACAGAGCACGCCCCGGGGTTGGGGGATTTCGCCAACGAGTACCGCACGCAGGTGCAGGCGAGTTTCCGTGCCATCATCGACCGGTTGGCGCAGCGGGAGATGACCTTCGAAACGACGCTGCTCGAGGGGAACGTGTCGACGCGTCTCATGGAGCATCTGGAGCGCCACCCGGCCGACCTCATCGTGACGGCCACGCATGGCTACGGCTTTCTGCGTCGCGTGATGCTGGGCAGTGTGGCCGCCGTGCTGGTGCGATCGGCGCCGTGCTCGGTGCTGTGCGTGCCGGGAACGGCGCACACGCACGCGGCCGCGCGGGCGCAGACGCCGGTGCCGTCCGACCAGACCCGGGCAATTCCGCTGGACACCCTCGACGCGCAACTGGCCGCGTTCACCGAGCGCCATCGTGGGCATGCCTGCACGGTCGAGGTGCAGCGGCGGGATATCGGGACGCATGCCCTTGGCCATCACCTCGTGCTCGCGGGGATGAGCTACGAAGCCGCGGGGCGCATACTCACGATGTCATTCGGCCCGTCGGAGGAGCCCGGGAATCACCTCTCCCATCAGGTGCCGGGGTGCGAGCAGGTGGTGGTGGTGTCCGACGCCTCGGGCCGCGAGCGGCGGCTGGTGGTGAAACAGGGTGGGGGCGTGACGGAGCTGCAACTCGAGACGTGAGGGGTGCGGAGCCCCGATCAGCTCCCCTCACGTTCCTCGTGGCTCGGCCGGCAGCGTCATGTACGGGCGGACACTGGCGCCGCCTGAAGTTGACCTGTCTGTATGGTCAAGGTATATTGACCAATTATGCCGACCATTCCCATTTCCGAGGCCAAATCCAAGCTGGCGGCGCTGGTGCGCGAGGTCGCGGCGTCGGGGGAGGGGTATGTGATCAGCGTCAACGGGCACCCCATGGCCGAGCTGCGGCCGTTCGTGCCCGTACCAACGCCGGGGCGCTTCAAGGAGGCCATTCACTTCAGTGACGACGCCTTCGCGCCCATGTCCGACGAGGATGCCGACGCCGCGGGGCTCTGATGGCTCCCGATACGCCGCTCCTGCTCGACACCGTCGCGTTCATTTTCTGGCACGCCGATAGCCCGCGCCTGTCGCCGTTGGCGCGCCAGCTCCTGTTGGAAGCGCCGCAGCGCCCGGTGTACGTGAGCGCCGCCAGCGCGTTCGAGATTGCCACCAAGGTGCGCCTGGGCAAGCTCACGGTACCGCCGGCCATGCTCAACGACTTCGCGTATGTCGTGGAAGCGGACGGCTTTCGACTGCTGGATGTCGATGCGGCATCGGCCGTACGCGCGGGGCAGTTGGCCAGTGCGCATCGCGACCCTTTCGACCGCCTGATCGGCGCGCAGGCGGTTGCGCTGGGCGGCGTCGTGGTGACCAACGACGCCGCCTTTGCTGCGCTTGGCGTGGAAGTGTGCTGGTAAATCGCCGGCGTCAGCGGGCCGACTGCGCCGCGCTCTTCGTGGGGCCGGGGCAGGCAGGCCAGGGGCGCGGGGTGCCATCCTGCGCTATCCCCTGCGGAATCAGATCGCGCGGGAACGTCTGCGAGTCTTCCGACGCCATGTACGCCAGCATAGCGATGAGCGTGGCGTTGTTGCGCAGATCTTCGGGCACGATCTTGTCGTACGTGTCACGGTTCGTGTGCCACGTGGTGTTGCTGTAGTCCCAGCTGAGCGCCCCCGTGCCAATGCCGGGCGCCTTGTGACAGACGAAGGTGGTGTGGTCGGTGCCGCTGGGGCCGCCGAACAGGGTGTTGCCGCCCAGACGCACCCACTGCGTGATCTCGGCCGGCATCTCGCTCATGTAGCGCGACAGGAACGCGCCCGCGTGCACGAACGGACCGGGGCTGATGGATGAAATGCGCCCCGTACCGTTGTCCTGATTGAAGAGCATCTGCATGCCCGCCAGCACTTCCGGGTGCATCTCGGCGTACGCCTTGGAGCCGTTGAGTCCCTGCTCCTCCGAGTTCCAGAGGCCGATCACGATGGTGCGCTTGGGCTTCGGGTATACGGTCTTGAGGATGCGCATGGCCTCGATCATGGTGAGCGAGCCGGTCGCGTTGTCGGTGGCGCCCGAGCCGCCGGTGAACGAATCGAAGTGCCCCGACAGCACCACGTATTCGTTGGGCAGCGTGGTGCCCTTCAGCTCGGCAATCACATTGCCCACCGGGCGCTCCGGGCCCTTTTCGGCGTCGATCATGAGGCGGATTTTCGGCCCCTGATTGTTGGTGGCCAGGCGGTACAGCAGCCCCATGTCCTCGCACCCCACGTCGACGGTGGGAATTTCCTGCGAGGCCGAGCCGAACACCTTGTTGATGCCCGGGAACTGCGAAAAGTTGGTCGTGAGCGCGCCCAGCACGCCGGCCTGCTTGAGCCTGGCCTGAATGGCGCGTGGCCCGCCGCCGGCCAGTACCCGCTGACTGTACGAGGCACTCAGCGCGTTCTGCTCAAGGCGCAGCCGGTCACGCGACTCCACGGTGCCGAACTCCGCCCACTGCGACGGCATGCGGCAGGAGAGCTGCGGGGCATTGAGCAGCACGAACTTGCCGCGGGCCGACGGCACCCACGCGGTGAACTGCTCGGGCGTGGTGACGTTCTCGGGGATCACGATGACATCGCCCTCGATCCACTTGCCCTTCGTGCCGGGGGTCCAGCCCATGGCGGTGACTTCGAGTCCGCGCACGCGCGGGAAGCGCAGTTCGGCAAAGGCGGCGCCGTTCTTCCAGCTGTTCCAGGTGCCGTAGTTCTCGATGCGGGCCTGGAGCCCCCAGTTCGTGAAGGTGCTCACCATGTACGCCTGCGCGCGGTCGGCGTCGGTGGAGCCGGTGAGGCGCGGCCCGATGGAGTCGAGCAACACCTGCGCGATCTTCATGACCTGGGAGCGCTGCATCCCCTCCTCATGGATCTGCTGAATCATCGCGTTGGTGGGCGGCGTGGCACGCACGTAGGGCGCGTTGGCCCGGTCCACCGGCCGTGCCTGCGGATTCGTGGGGGGGAGCGTGGGGCCCTGCGGGGCCCCGCCACGGCCGCCCTGGGCGAGCGCCGTGGTGGCATAGGCGGCGGTGAGTGCGCCAAGGAGCAGCGAGTGTCGAAGCATATGTCCGTGTGGAGAAGGCGAAGAGGCGGTGGTGCCAGCTGAGAGTTTACGCGGCCGCGCGGGGATGCGCTGGCGCGTTAACCGTCCCGGTATCCGTTCGTCTTTCTCCTGAGAGGTCTCCTGTGGCGTTCACTCGTGGTGCGGTGAGGTGCGTGGTGGTTGATCGCTTCGCGCGGCTGGCGGTGGTGTGCGTGAGCGTGGCCGTGGCTGGCTGCGACAGTGCCAATGTGGTCCAAGTCGACACCCTGCCGCGGAAGACCCGCTACGTGGACACCGTGTTCAGCGCGGTGGCGACGCAAACGGGGGTCCCGTACGGCGCTTCGGTGCCGTTCGGCAGTACCAGCGCGGCCCCCTTGCTGCTCGACCTGTACCAGCCGGAAGGCGATACGGCTTCGGCGCGCCCGGTGCTCGTGTGGATTCACGGCGGCGGGTTCGTGTCGGGTACGCGCACCGACGGCCAGATTCCGCGGCTCGCGCGTTCGCTCGCGCTGCGCGGGTATGTGAGTGTGTCCATCAGCTACCGGCTGCGGAACGGCGTCACCTTCAACGCCGATCCGGCTGGCGGCATTCGTGACGCGGTGCATGATGCGCGGGCGGCCGTGCGGTGGGTGCGCGCGAATGCCCGCACCTTCCGTTTCGACCCCACACGCATTGGCTTCGTGGGCAGCTCGGCGGGTGGCATTACGGCGCTGTTCAGCAGCTACGACCAGTCGCTTGGCGAGGGCGCGAGCGGCAATCCCGGTTTTCCCTCCACGGTGAAGACCGTCGTGAACTTCTGGGGCAGCCTCCCGCAGGCGGCCGACAGCGTCATGCAGGCCGGTGAGCCGCCGCTGCTCATCTTCCACGGCACCGAAGACACCACCGTGCCGTACGCGGAGGCGCTGCAGCTGGTGGCGCGCGCCACCCAGGTGGGTATACCGCATCGTCTCGTCACCCTCACCGGTCAGGGGCACGCGGCGTGGAACAACGTGCCCCTGTTCGAAGCCGAGCTGACG
The DNA here is from genome assembly GCF_021298855.1 of Gemmatimonas sp. Lineage (GTDB taxonomy): Bacteria > Gemmatimonadota > Gemmatimonadetes > Gemmatimonadales > Gemmatimonadaceae > Gemmatimonas. Next base: position 51,708 of record NZ_JAJTHI010000023.1, on the reverse strand, counting down.
CAGTTTCTGAATCAGCGGCTCATTCCCTCGAGTTGATCCCGAACATGTTCCCTTCGGTGTCCATGCACAGCGTGACCCAGCCGAACTCCCCAATGGAGAACTTGGGGCGTACAACCGTACCCCCCGCCGTGGTCACACGCGCCTGTTCCACGGCGCAGTCCTGCACGCTGAAGTACAACAGGGTACCGCCCACGCCCGGACGCGCGTGCGGCGCCTTCACGAGGGCGCCCGCCGCCCCATACGCCTGCATGCTCGCGGGAAATCCCCGCATGATCGTTTCGCCGGTCGGGTCGCCAATCGGCTCCAGCGTCTGCTGGAACACCGTCTCGTAGAAGGTCACGGCCCGGTCCAGGTCGTCCACGTACAGGTCGAACCAGCCGATCGCATTCGTTGTCTGCATCTGTCACTCCAAAGGGTTCAGGTGGAGTGAGGAGCCTAATGATCGGGAGACGCGCGGTCTTGTAGAAATCGGACGCGCCGAAAACTGCCGCGCGATCAGCCGCCGAATCGTTTGCGGTATTGCACCGGGGTATAACCGGTGGCCTGCCGGAAGGCATGGATGTAGTGCGCCTGATCGGCGTACAGGTCGAGATAGTGCTGTCGGAAGGACTGCTGCACCCGCAGCACCTTGAGCAGGTCGTGTGGCGCGAAGCCCGTCTGCCGCTTGAGAGTGCGCTGCAGCTGTCGGGGAGAGAGGCCAACCAGCGCGGCCATGTCGGCGACGGTGCTGATGGCATCCAGCCGGGAGAGAATGCGCGCCGTAAGGGGATTGGGTACCACGAGTCCCTCGGCCACACACCATCGCACCAGCTGAGCCAGATGGTGCGTCATGGCGCCGAAGGTGAGACCCGCGAGCCGCTGGTTCGTGTCCACCAGCGGGAGCGCCCCCATGTACGGCGTACCCACGTAGCGGTTGACCAGTTCATCCCTGTTGCCCTGCCACGTGCCCGGATACAGCTGCACGCCGACACAGTGGAAGACCGTTCCCAGATTGAGGGTGGTGGCCGAGGTGTGCAGTGCCGTGACACCGGCGATGGTGGGCGCCAGTCGATTGAACAGCAGGTTCACGCACGCGTCGGGGAGGGCGTGATACAGGAAGTCCTGCGGGAGGTCGGTGACGGTACGCAGCTCCCAGAAGCAGTGCACCATGCCCGCCAGATCGGGCGGGGGCGGCAGCTCGGTGTAGCGTACGGCATCACTGCGAACGCTGAAGCCGTCGGGAACCGGGGTGTACATGGTCGTGGGCGTCGTCTTGGACATTCCCCGGCAATTTGCCGTGATCACGTGTCTCCACAACCCGGTACCGACCGCCAGACCGCTGGAACGACCGCCAGAACGACCGCTAGAAGGACCGCTCGATCGACAGCGACAACCGCGTTCGCGACACCGGATACAGCGCCCGGGCCACATCCGCGCGAACGAGTCCATCGAGCGCACGAAGCCCAAGCCCCACGTCGCTGAGCGGCCGGTACCCACCGCGCCAGCCGTTGCGCTCCCCTGCCCATCCCACATCGGCGAAGAGCACGGGGCGAAGGAGCGGCATCCCGCGACTCACCTCGGCGCGGGCAAGCCAGAACGCGTCGCCGCCAGCGGTGCCGAACGAGAGCCCCGGCAGCGTGCGGGTGCCGCCCACATACCACCGGCGTTGCGGCGGCAGTTGCCCTACCGAGGTACCTCCGGACAGCTGCACACTCCCTGCGAATGCGCCGAGTGATCGCGCGAGTGAGAGCTGCATCATTGCGCGGCCGTACCCCTGACGCGCCCTGGAGTCCGTCACTGCACCCTCCACCTGCACGACACTCGTGAGCGTGAGCCCGTTCGCATGGCCAAGGGTGCGCGCACTACTGACGCCCAGTCCCGCGAACCCCGCACCCAACGCCGTGACATTGCTGTCGCGCATCGGCCGCCCGAGCGACCACGTGGCGTTCGTGCCGGTTGCCTGCTGCCGTTCGGCGAACAGCCGCCACGTCAGTCGCGTGTCCGACGTGAGCGGCGCGCGCACATACGACAGATCGAGCCCGGCCCGGCGATAGTAGTAGCCCTCATCACGACCGAAGAGCAGCGCCCCCAGTGCGCTGCCCGCGGACAGCGGCGCGTCGTCGCCAACAGCCGCGAGCTCGCGATAACCGCCCAACGTCCACGTGTGTTGCAGATCGCTCCGTTGCACCTCCGCTCTGGCATTCGGCATGCGATCGGCCACCCCCACGCGCCCGGTGAGGTTGACGGCATAGCCCGCGCCCAGCTGTTGCCGCACGGCCGCGCCAACACTCATTCCCTCCACCCGATTGTAGCGGAGCAGTCCAGGGCCGACATGCACCGTGGGACGCTGTGGGGCGAACACCGGCTGCACTCCCAGCGACATGACCTGAGCCACCAGCTGCGCCCGCGCCCGTACGCCGAAGACGTCGGCCGAGTCGGATCCGTCCGCCGGTGGTAACGCGCTGGAGGTCGCCAACCGGGCGCGATCACATGGCACGCGCGTGAGGACCGGCGTGAGCCCGTCCGCGGCGAAGCGGGTTTCCGTGAAGAACGCGCTCGTATCGCAGGCTGGATGCGTTGCGCGCAACGAGTCGATCAGCCCCGCGCGTACCGAGTCTCGTCTTGCGCGCTGCGCCGCCGCGATCGAGTCACGTCGCGGTTGATTGCGCACCGTCAGCGGTTCTTCCGGTGGCACGATGATGGGCGGCATGCCCGCGAGCGAGTCGGCGCCGTTCACCGCGTCGTATCGAAAACTCTCCTCCAGACGGTACGGCAGACGCGCGACACTCACCTGAACCACGCCTTCAGCGTAGCGGGCGCGCGGAAGCCAGAATTGACCGGCATACAATCCATATTCGAGCGTCACCGCCTGCATCTGTCCGCGAACCCCGGGAAGGAGAGGGCGTATGGCGCGCGGTATCGCCCCGAGCAACTCCTTCGCCGCCGTCGAGTCGACGTCACGCAGATTGAGCCAGAAGTCGAAGGGCGCGGCGAATCGAAACGCCGCGCGCACGAGCGTGCCCCGCGCCTCGTCGAACCAGAGTGAACCCACCACTACATTCCACGCCGGCCGGCGTGGCCGCACGCGCACTTCGCGAAGGTGAATGACCGACGAACCCGTGCGGATGCTCGCCGTGTCGCCACTCGCATACACATAGTACGCCTCGGCGCCCTCGACCATGGGATGCACCATCTCGCGATCGTCCACTTCCCCTGTCACGACGTCGTTGCCAACCCACAGTTCATCGCGCCCCGGATAGTAGGGAATGGAGGCCGACATCGACGCCTCGCCGTTGTCGAGTGCATCCCGGGGGATCAGGCCGCTCGACGTCCGTGCCCCTTGCACATCGACCACCACGCCGCGCGCGCGTTGCCAGCGCACACGGGAGGCACTTTCGTAGGTCACGATGTTGCGCGCGCGCCCCTTGTCGGCGAACCCCACGCCGATCGAGTAGCGCTGCAGTGCACGGACATCGTAACCGAGGAGCGCCGAGTCCTGGCGGAGACGCGCCACGCGCGCGCCCAGCAGCATGGTGCGGGCTGCCTCATCACGGAACGCCGTTGCGCGGTGTGCGTCTGTCATCGCAATGCGGCGCGGCGCTCCCGGGCGCTTTGCGCCGCTGCCAACGGTGCCGATGTTGAGCGACGTAATGCCGGAGCAGACCGTATCCGGCGACGCACCGACAGGAAGTTTTCTTGGATCGCAGGGTCTGGGACCCGTGCTGACGCTGATCTGCAGGAGCACGGCGAGGGCAGCGAGCATGTCCGGCGGTCGAGGGGATGCGCGCGCGGATGGTGGCGAGCGCAGGAGAGGGTCCCGGCGTTCGACCCTCGTTCATTGCGAAGGGTTGCTCATGTGCTGGCAGCGCTTGCGCGCTGCACATGCAGGAGCTGCCCAATTCGGCGTTCGACACACCAGTTCGGGGGCCGCGTACGGGACTACGGTGCCCCGTCTACCACGGAGCACCCGCGATGGTCACGACCTGATCGTACTCGAGCAGCATCACCGACCCCTCGCAGCGAAGGCCCGCGACAGCAGACGGCGTGAGTTCCGCCGCGAAACCACCGGTGGCCAGGTACACGTGGGTGGGAGTGAAGCGGTGCACACGGGCCAAACGCGCCACCTCGGCCGTGGGCTCCACCCCGGGCCTGAAGAGCACGATGTAGCGCGGGCCCAGTTGCGGGCTCGGCGTGCCGTGGAGTGGCGCCGGGTTCGTGCAGGCCGGCGTGAGCTCGCGACGCGGCGTTTCGCTGGGGGCGGTGGACACGTCGCCGCCGCACGCGGTCAGCACACCTGCTGCCAGCAGGCCGCTGGCCGCGCGGAGCAATTGCGGGGGGCGGGCCCCCCGTGTTCGCCGAGGTATCGCGTGGGCATGTCGCATGAGAGGTACTCCGTTCGGACCGGGTGGAGGTTTCACGATTCCACCGGCTGTACCCCATCGATGCGTGGCCTGTCACTTCGCGCGCGTGCCCGTCACGGCGGCCGGCGGCATGTCCATTTCCATCCCTTCGATCACCCGCTTCACCGAGCCGGTCAGCGCGGTGCCGTTCACCTGCAGGGTCCACGTGCCGATGGACCGCTGCTTCCGCTCTTCGCCATTCATGTTGAGCGTGGCCTCGGAGATCTGCGTGAACACCGCCCCCGTCGCCGTGGCGCGTCCGCCGATCGTGAACGGCGGACGGGTGAGCGGTTGATTGTCGCTGCGGCTGGTTGCCGTGAGCGTGGCCAGCAGCGAGTCGCCGGAGACGACGACCGTCATGGTGCCCTTGGCGATCACGGCGGTGGCTTCGCCGTTGATGATCTGCCGGCCCATCTCCCACTCCACATTCCAGGTGCCCACGATGGGCGCTGGCTGGGCCGGGAGCGAGGCGGCGGCGGCGGGAATGGCGACGGCGACGGCCAGAAGGGTGGGGAGGAACAGGCGCATTAAGGTGGGTCGGTGGAGGAGGGAAGGAATCAGGAATACCCCCTTGGTCACGGGGGCAGGGACGAAGGGTTGCCCGCGGGGAGTGCCCGGGGCGACAGCGGGCGGGATACCTTTCCCTGCCTCCGCGGTTTGCAACCCCACCGACATCGCCCAATGCCCGCTCGCTGGAATGATATCTTCGATCGCAACCTCATGGACGCCATCCGTGAGTTCGGTCGCTGGCAGGATGGCACCATGATCATGGAAGAGGATGGCGTGCTGCTCGTGTCGGGTGGCACGGAGTTCCCCATCGGCTTTTCCAACTGTGTGGCACGCACCGATCCGGATACCGATCCGGCGCTGGTGATCGAGCGCGCCGAGGAGTTCTTCCGGCCGCTCGGGCGCGGGTTCACGGTCTGGGTGCGCGATCATGTCGATGCGGACATCGCCGCCTATCTGCAGGAGCGTGGCGTGCGCGCGAGCAGTCAGTCCCCGTGGATGTTCCTCACGAGGCGCCCGCTAGACACAGCGGTACCCGAGGGGGTGGAGGTGCGCATCACCGCCGCGGCGCCGGATCTGCCCGTCATTCAGTCCATTGTTGCCGATGCCTTCGGGGCCACGGGGATGCCGCGCGAGGAAGCGGACAGCCTGTTTGCGCATCCGCGGCGTGTGTTTTCGCCGGTGACGCGTTTTGCGCTGGCCACCGTAAATGGTGAGCCGGCCGCCACGGCCATGGTGCTGCTCACGGGCGGCATGGGCGGCATCTACTGGGTGGGCACGCAGCCGCGCTTCGCCCGGCGCGGGCTTGGCACGCTGTGCACTGTGGCCGTGGCCAACGCGGCCTTCGAGCTGGGCAAGCCCATGGTGGGACTGCACTCGACGCCCATGGGGCAGGCGGTGTATGAGCGCATGGGCTTCGAGGGCTCGCCCTCCGGCCACCGCTGGTACGTGATGGCCTGAGCCCCGAGGCCCGTGGTTATCGGCGCCGGTGCAACGGGTCCTTGCGCGAGCCGTGCTGGCGATAGACCCGCGCCGCGTCCGCTCGCGCTGCCGCCGTCTCGCGTGCGGCGAAGATGCGCGCCTTGGCCTCGCGGTAGGCGGCGGTGTGCTCCACGATGGGCAGCGGATAGTCGCGACCAATGCGGACGCCAGCCATGCTGGCTACCAGTGGCGGCATATCGTGGGGCGCGTGCAGGAAGTCTGTGGGTACCGCGCGCAATTCGGGGACCCACGCGCGTACGAAGTGGCCCGCCGGGTCGTGCTCCAGCGCCTGCTTGTAGGGATTGTAGATGCGGATGCTGTTGATGCCCGTGGTTCCCGACTGCATCTGAAACTGCGAGTAATGGATGCCGGGCTCGTAATCGAGGAAGTGCGGCGCCAGCGCCACGGCGGTCTGCTGCCACGGGAGCCACAGGTGATATGAGGCGAACGAGACGAGCATGGCGCGCATGCGGAAGTTGAGCCACCCCTGCGCCCGGAGTGCCCGCATGCACGCATCGACCAACGGATAGCCGGTCCGCCCGTGCAGCCACGCCTCGAGCCGTTCGGGATCGGCCACGGCAGGGCGCAGGTCGTCGTAGACCGACGAGAAGTTGCGGTGCTCGATGGCCGGCTCACTTTCGAGTTTCTGCATGAAGTGCTCGCGCCACGCGAGACGGGCGACGAACGACGTGATGGAGGCGCGCCAGCGCTCGTCGCGGTCGAGCGGGCCGCTCACCTCCGACAGCCGCTGCTGTGCGGCCTGCCACGCCTGTCGGCCGGACAGCGTCCCGAAGGCCAGATGGGGGCTGATCCGGGAGCAGGCGCGAAACGCCGAAACGGGTGACGACATCTCCCGCCGGTACTGTTCACCACGCTCGTACAGGAAGGTGCGCAGGAGCGCGCGCGCCGCGCGCTCACCCCCCGGCGTGTCATGCGCGCGTCCTGCCGCACACTGGACCCGCAGCGCGTCGGCTGTCGGCACCTCACCGCTCGCGGGCGCGGTATCCGGAGCGTCCGTCCAGGGCAGGGGGGCAAAGCGGGACGGTGGGTTGGCAACCGGAGCGCGCACCACCGACTCCCAATGTTCCGCCCATCCATCACGAGACGCGAGTCGGCGAACCACCCCACCCTGCGGCACCTCGTGCAGCGGTATGCCCGTCGTTCGGGCCCACGCGCGCACGCGGCGGTCACGAGCATAGGTCCGCGCATTGCCGGTCTCCTCGTGTGCCCAGATGGCGGTGGCGCGGAGCTCATGGCAGACCTGCTCGAGCACGTCAGGGCACTCGCCCACCCGCACCAGCAGCTCCCCGCCGCGCCGACGCAGGCGCGTGCGCAGCTCCGTGAGGCACTCCCGCACGAACACGAGGTGCTGGGCGTCGTAATCGGCCGCCTGCACGATGGACGGCTCGAAGACGAACAGGCCAACAACCGGTCCCGTACGCGCGGCTCGTGTCAACGGCGTATGATCATGCAGGCGCAGGTCGCGCTTGAACCAGACAAGTTGCACAGACACAGCGGGCAAACGCGGCACCGCCTGATCCAGTTCACGGCGGTGCACCCCCTGCGGTATCCTCCAACTTCCTGCCAAACACAAGCCCCATCATCATGTCCCGCTCTCTGCGTCTGGCGCTGTGCGCCGCCTCGCTGTGGATCACCCCCGCCCTCGCCGCCGCGCAAGCCGCCGCACCCCGTGATACGGCCCGCTCGGCACCGGCCGCACGCCCCGCCGATGTGGAAAGCATCGATGCGATCATGCGGGCGGTCTACGATGTCATTTCGGGGCCGGCCGGCCAGCCGCGTGACTGGAACCGTTTCCGTTCGCTCATGGCGCCCGGCGCGCGCCTCATTCCCACGGGCAAGCGGGCGGATGGGGCGGGGGTGCTGCGCGTATGGACGGCGGAGGAGTACATCGCCAACGCCGGCGTGCAGCTCGAGCGCAGCGGGTTCTTCGAGCGCGAGATCGGCCGCAAGATGGAGCGCTACGGCAACGTGGTGCACCTCATGAGCGCCTACGATTCGAAGCGCGCGCTCAGTGATCCGGCGCCCTTCGCCCGCGGCGTGAACTCGTTCCAGCTCTTCTTCGACGGCACGCGGTGGTGGGTGGTGACGATCTACTGGGAAGCCGAGACCCCCGGCAATCCCATTCCGCCAGCGCTGCTCTTCGCGAAGTAGCCACGTACGGCATTGGCGATCGTCTTGCGGGGGGGCAGTAGTGCCACTTAAGTATCACTCATGCGCACGGAACTGGTGACGACGCTGAAGCGTCAGGCAACCGAGCTGCTGGCCGAGCTCGAGCGTGACAAGGAGCCCATCCTGATTACCCAGCATGGGCTCCCCAGTGCGTATCTGGTCGATGTGGAATCGTACCATCGACAGCAGGAGCGCATGGCGATTCTCGAGGGGATCGCGCGCGGAGAAATGGCGGTCGCGGATGACCGCGTCGTTTCGCACGAGGAGGCGAAAGCGCGGCTCGCCAGGTGGCTGAGATAGTCTGGACGGAGCCGGCGCTCGCAGACCTGGAAGCGATTGCCGACTACATCGCCATTGAGAGTCGGCACGCCGCATCAGCCTTGGTGCAGCGGATCGTCGCCCACGTCGAGCAGCTCGCCACGCATCCGGACAGCGGCAGCCGCCCGCGCGAGTTTGCCCGCAGTACGCGCTATCGGCAGATCGTCGAACCGCCGTGTCGCATCTTCTATCGCGTAGACGGCGAGCGTGTGCTCATCCTTCACGTCATGCGTTCAGAACGAAAGCTGCGCGCATCCCGACTGTCACGCCAAGGACGTTCAGGCTAGTTCGTGGTGCCTCGCCGCGGCGGTTCGAACAGCTGCCGCTCCGGGGCCTTCTCGAGTCGCGGCGGTTCCGGTGGCGGTGTGGCCCCGCGCGCGGCCATGGGGGTGAGCCACGAGGACAGCCACCAGCGATACTGCGGGTCCCGGTGCAGCACGAGAAAGCGCGGGCCGGCACCGGCCATGGCCGATGCGGTGAAGGGCAGCATGGCGCTCTGCAGATAGCGCCCCTGCTCGTCGTAGTAGTCCACCAGTCGCCCCTGCTGGTCGGAGATCGTCCCCAGCAGCACCACGAATCCGCCGTCCACGATGGAGGCGTCCACCACATAGGGCTGTCGTGGGGCGCTCGCCGGATCACCGGACTCACCGATGCGCCGGCGCCCGGTGTCGCCTGGTGGGCGCAGTGGTTCCACGCGCGGCGCCGCCTGCGGACTGTCGAGCGCTGGGGCACTCACGATGAACACGTTGCGCTGGGTGATGAGCAGACACCGCCGCACGTCGCCACTGCCGAAGCGCAGGCGCGCGCCCGTTTCGCCGACGATGCGATGCCGGCCCGTGAGCGCGTCATCGGCGGCGTTCGCCGTAAGCGTGAACGCCTCGAGCACACGGCGCGGCCCCAGCTGCCGGACGTGCAACAGCGTGGCCGGCGCCACCGTGCACAGGCGTCCGCTGCCGCCGCGCAGCAATGGCAGGTCGCGGCGAAACACGTAGCCGCCGATCGACTCGCGCACGAGGGTGCTGGTGGCGCTGTCCACCACGTCCACCTGACCGTCGTTGGTGACGCGCGACAGGTCGGTGGGCGCGACGATGTCGCGTGGCACCTCCGCGTGCAGGACGGAGTCCACCCGCGCCGGTCGCGTGGACAGCAGCATGCCCTTGCCGTGCAGCTCGAACTGCGAGATGCGCGCGGGAGCGTCCTGCAGCAGCGCCACGGTGGTGCGGCTGGCGCGGAACACCCGCGGCACCATCGTGCTGTCGGTGTGCGGGGTGATGTCGGTTCGCCACTCCTCACGCTTGGCCGGATACACCGTGCGCGCGTTCATGGCGGGGCGCAGCGCGTCCGGCGCCTCGTCGGTGGCGTCCTCCGTGCCCGAACAGCCGCCGAGCGCCAGCAGGAGCGCGGCGCCGCGGCACCGGACTACTGCCCGCACACGTTCCAGCGCACCACGGTGTCGTCGTTGCAGCGGTAGGTGCAGAAGCCGCAGCTGTTGCCGCCGATGTTGGCGCAGGCGCCGTAGCCCGGCACCCGCGCGAACTGCGGGCAGCCGCGGCGGCGCTGTGTTTCGAGGGCCGAGGGAACGAGGAGCAGGGCCAGCGGCCACAGGTACGCGCGCTGCAGGAGACGCGGCAGCCGAACACGGCCGGCGAACTTCGTGGGGAAGGGCATGGCAGTGAACTACCGCCCACCTGCGGCGTCGGCAAGTCCATCACCGACGCCGAGCACGAATCGCGCCTCGAACGGTGGCCGTCAGCGCGCCGGCGCTCCATTCGGCGCAAGATGCCGGTCGAAGAAGTCGAGCATGCGCTGGAAGGCGTACCGCGTCTGGTACCGCGGCCCCAAGTCCCAGCCGTGCGGCGCGTCGGGCAAGGTCACCAGCTCCACGTCGCGCCCCATCTGCATGAGGTATTGCAGCAGCCACACGGAGTCGCGATAGAGCACCACCACGTCGCGCATGCCGTGCACCAGCATGAGGGCGTCCTTGAGGCCGGCCGCCTTGGTGGACGACGAGGCGCGGGCGTACTCGGCCGGCCGCTGCTGCGGGGTGTCCATCACGCGCTGTTCGCCCGTGAGCGCGTGCAGCACGTTGGTGGCCGGCGCCGCGGCGATGCCGGCCCGGTACACCCCGGGCTTGGTGAACAGCGACATGCTGGTGAGCAGCCCGCCGTAGCTGCTCCCCCAGATGCCCACGCGCGACGCGTCGGCAATGCCCTGCGCGACGAGCCACTCCACGCCGCTGTGGATGTCCTCCACGTCGATGCCGCCGTAGTCCAGCCGGATGCGGCGGCGAAAGGCGGTGCCATGGCCGGAGCTGCCGGCCACGTCGAGCGCAAACACCACGTACCCCTTCTCCAGCAGCACGCGGTCGAAGCCCCAGAGCGGGTGCGCGTTGCGCCCGCCCCACTGGTTGCGCACGGTGTTGCTGTAGATGGAGCCCACCACCACGGGCCAGCGCCGGCTGGGGGTGTAGTTGGGGGGGAGCAGCAGCCGGCCGTGCACCGTGGCGCCGTCAGCGCGGCTGGTGAAGGTCACGTAGCGCGGCGCCGGCCACGTGTAGGCGGCAAACTCGGGGCGCGGCGACGTGGTCAGGCGCTGTTCGCTCGCTGCGCCGGGGCGCGCCACGGCGAGGTCGGTTACGAACAGATCGGGGGGCACCGTGTCGCTGGAAAAGAGCACGGCGGCCAGCTGGCCGTTGGGGGACACCACGGGCGTGTGCGTGCCGGGGCGCGTGGACAGGCGCACCGGCGCTCCGCCGCGCAGCGGCACGCGATACAGGTGCCGCTCTTCCGCGCGCCCCTCGTTGGCCACCACGATCAGGCCGCGCGGCGTGACGGTGAAGCCGAACACCGCCCACGGCCCGCTGGTGATGGCGCGCGGCGCGCCGCCTTCCGCGGTGCCTGCGGCATCCACCTGCCATACGTGGTAATCGTGCGCCCGATCGCTCGTGAAGTACACGCTGCGCCCATCGGGCGCCCACGCCGCCCGCCACTCGGCGGACACATTGTTGGCCTCCTGCTCGCGCACGAGCAGGCGCGTGGCGCCGGTGGCCACGTCGGCCACGAGCAGGCGCCGGTCCTTCACGAACACGTCGCTCTTGTCGATCAGCAGCGATTCGCCGCGCGGCGAGAAGGCATAGGTGAAGACAATGTCGGTGGGCTCGCCGCCCAGTTCGAGCCAGCGCGGCGGGCCCCCGGTGAGTGCCACGAGCCCCAGGCGGCGGTGCTCCGAGGGTTCACCGGGGAGGGCGCGGCGCACCGGCGTGGCGATGGCTTCGTCGGGGAGATAGTCGGGAATGAGCCGCGTGCGGATGGGCGTGCGGTCGGTCTCGATGATCGCAAGCGTCTGGCCGCTGGGGGCCCACGTGAAGTCTTCCACCCCCACGCCGGACCGGGCGAGCGTGGTGAGCCGCTGCGGTGTGCCCAGCGTGTCACCGCGCAGATCGGCCACCCAGAGATCGCCGTCGCGCAGAAAGGCCACACGCGCGCCCAACGGATCGAAGGTGGGGCGCTGCACCGCGCCCGGTGGTGTGACCAGTCGCACCGGCGCCTCGCCCGGCGTCACGAACCACAGGCCACCCTGGTGGGCGTACAGCAGTCGCCGTGAGTCCGGGTGCCAGCTGATGCTGCGTATGCCCTCGTCGAGTTCGGCGGCAATGGCGGTGCGCTGCTCGCCGTACGAAGGGCCGGGGTTCCGGGGAACTTCCGGACGCGGCAAACGCGTCACGCGCTGCGGGCGCAGCGGTTGCCCGGGGACCACGCGCGCCACGAACACGTCGAGGAAGGGCATGCCCTCGTCGTTCCAGAGAAAGGCGAGCGTGCGGCCGTCTGGCGACCAGGTCATGCCGCGCGGCTCCGTGCCAATGAGCGACGGCAGCGAATAGAAGCGGTCGATGCTGTAGTCGGGGGTCGGCGCCGGCTGCGCATGGCCGACGTGCGCGGCGGTGGTCAGCAGGAGCGCCGCACCGCCGACCCATACCAGACGCGCGATCACGGCAGCACCCCCAGCGCGCGCAGCTCATCATCGAGGCCGGTGAGCTCCCACCGAATGAGCGCTATGGGAATGGGCCCCGCGGCAAGGAAGGCGTCGTGGAAGGCGCCGAGGTCGAACGCATTGCCAAGCTGGCGCTGGCGATCGGCGAGCAGCTGCTCCAGCTGCGCCTTGCCAATGGTGTAGTTCATGCCGTAGGCCGGACGTCGCAGGTAGATGGCCAGGTCGTAGCGCGCGAGGTTCTCCTCCATGAGCGGCACTTCACGCACGAGGTACGTGATTGCGTCGTCGAGCGTCCACTCACCCGTCTGCATGCGCAGCTCGGCATGAATGCGCGCGGCGCGCTTGAGCTGCGCGATCCAGAACAGCTCACGCCCCTTGGGCCGGTCGTCCAGCAGACCGGTGTGCAGGTACATCTCCTCGATGTAGAAGGCCCATCCCTCGGCGCGTGTGCCATCGCTGAAGGCGCGGCGGATGGGGCGCGGATGGCGCCGCTGCAGCGCGCCGTCGAAACGGTGGCCGGGGATGGACGCGTGCACGTGGTTGTTGAGCGGATCGCGATACGTGAGCTCCTCCCAGAAGTGCCGGGCGCCGCCCCACGCGCTGCGATCGATGAAGAAGGCGTCGGTGTCGTACTGCGGCGGAATGTCGGTGGGAATCGTGAGCAGCTTCTCGCGCTGCGTGAAGGTGCGAATGTGCGTCTCCGCCTCGCGGGTGCGACGCTCATGTTCTTCGGCGGTGGTGACCGGCACGATGGGTGGCAGCGCGCGATACTTGTGCCGGTCGAACGCCAGCAGCGAGCGGGCGCGGGCGATCTCGCGCTCGCCAATGAGCCGCACCTGCTCCACGTTCAGCGGCACGAGGCGCACGTGGCGCAGGTACCAGGCGTAGTCGTCGAGCCCGATGTGCGCGGGCGCCGTCATGCGCGGGCGTTCGGTGGCGAGCCAGCCGGCAAATGCGCGCAGTGCGGTGAGCGAGGAATCGGCGAGTGGGACGAGCGTCGGCTCGTGCTGCACGAGGCGCGCGCGCAGGTCTTCGTACCAGCCAATGATGCCGGCCGGCGGCGGGTCGCGACGGGGCTCGCCCTGATTGACGCCATCGGAGCGGGTGAGATGGAAGTGCGCAATGCCGGCCAGCTCACCGGCCGGTTCGGTGAGGTGCCGGCGCGCGGCTGCGAGGGTGCGGGGCACGGCGCGCAGCTGTTGCGTGAGGCGCGTGCGCCCCTCGGCGGTGAGTGGCACCCCGGTGTAGGGGGTGCGCGCAAGCAGGTCGACCCAGTGGCCCGGATCGCGCGCCCACGGGCGCAGCACGCGCAGCTCGAAGTCGAAGGCCTCGAGCTGCGTGCGCACGAGGATGTAGTCGACCCGGTCGGCCACCGACCAGCGGCCCGCCTTGAGCGCGGCGTGGCGGGCGCGGAGGGCGTCGAGGCCGGCGCGCCACCGGCTGAGCGCCTCGGGGGAGTAGACCGGCACGCCGCCCTCCATTGGCGGCTGGCGCAGCGTGCGCAGCGCCTCGGCGAGCTGCACGAGGCTGTCACGCTGGGCGTCGCTCTGGGCGGCAGCGGTGCCGCGAGGAAGGGCGGTGGCGGCAACGAGGAGGGCGAGCGCGCGCAGATGGCGGCGCGGGCGGAACGGGAGGAGTGAGCGCATCCTCCAACTTGGCGCGCGGCGGCGAGCGCGGCGAGCCGGCCGGCATCGCCGCGCCGCACGATGCGCGTGGCAGCGTCGTGCGGTGCGCGATATGCGGTGCGCGATCTGCGGTGCGCGATCTGCGGTGCGCGATCTGCGGTGCGCGATCTGCGGTGCGCGATCTGCGGTGCGCGATATGCGCGCAGATCCTCGCCCCGGCCCATGATGCTGCCGGTGTGCTCGGCCAGGTCCTTGCCCCCGGTGCCATCGCTGCGGCGGCCCCGGTGTGGGGACTGCCCGGGCCGTGACCATTGGCAATGTGGTGAGCGACCGGCGAAGTTACCCGCTCGCGATCTGGTAGCGCAGGCCTCCCCCACCCCCACCCGCTGTCACGTGATCGCCCGCGCCCTCGCCCTCGCACTCCTCACGCACGCTCCGGTCGCCCTCATTGCTCAGAGCGCCCGCACCATCCCCGGGTTCGGAATGGGCTATGTGCCGCCCGCCGGGTGGACCCTCGCCGGCGCCGATGGCCGGGTCGAGGCGTGGGGGCGAACCGGGGCGTCCGGCGCGCTGATCGTGTATGGCGGGGCCTACTCCCGCGGTGACCTGGCGATCGCCGACGGCTTCACCGTGCTCCAGGGGGTCCGGCTGGATGAGAAGGCGTCCACTCTGCTGGAGCCCCCAGCGGCCCGACGGGTGGGTGGCCTCGACGTGTGGACCACCGCCGCCCGTGTGCGGGCCGAGAGCGGCGAAACGGTCATCCTGCGCATCCTCGCCCGTCCGTCCGGCAGCGGTACCATGCTGGGCGTGGTGAGCCTGGCTGCGCCAGCCGAGGATGCCGCTTTCCGTGCCGCCGCCGAACGACTGGTGACCACGGTGCGCCCGGGGACGCCGGTCACCGATAAGGCCGCAGCCGGTGCGCTCGCCGGCGCCTGGCGGCGACAGGAGTCGAACATGTCGTCGACCGGGGGCTACGTGAGCGAGGAAGGGTGGGACCTCGCCGCCGACGGTACGTTCGTGCACTGGACGACCAGCACCGTCTCGCTCCCCGGCGCCGCCGTCGAGCCCACCCGCACCCGCAACACCGGCCGCTGGGAGGTGATCGGCGGCGCGCTGGTCGTTACCGCAGCCGATGGCCGCATAACGCTTCCGCTGCGGCGGCAAGGGCGCGAGGTCTACATTGCCGGCAGCCGGTTCCTGAAGCGCTGAGGGGGCCGGCCACGCGGTCCGGCGTTACCGCAGCCAGCTCCAGCCCAGCGCGCCGATGCAGGCAAGGATCAAGGTGATGCTGATCCACCCACCGGCTCTCACCCACCGTGTCGATCGCGACGCACCCATCAGCGCACGATCGGACGACAGCAGTTGCAGCGCGACGACATGCAGCGGCAGCACCACCGCATTCACCACCTGACTGGAATAGATCAGCGGAATGAGGGGCAGATCCGGCAGCGAGACGATGCTCACCGCGGCCACGGTCAAGCCGATGAAAGCGGCATAGAACCACTGAAAGTGGTGCGAGTCGAGATCGAGTGATGCCGGCTCACCCACCCCCTCCGCGATCGAGTAAGCCGTGGCGATCGGCACGATCGCCGCGGCCAGCAGCGAGGCGCCCAGCAAGCCGGCGCCAAACAGCACGGTCGCGAATCTCCCGGCGAGCGGTCGCAAGGCCAGTGCGGCGTCACCTGCATTCTCGATGTGTACGCCGGCCGCGTTGAGGGTGGCCGCACAGGCCACCGCAATGGCGAGCCCGATGACCCCGGTCAGCACCGAGCCGATGATCACGTCGATCCGGGCGAGCCGCAGCTTGTCCATCGTGATCTTCTTGTCTACGGCGTAACTCTGGATGAACGCGAGCCCCCACGGGGCGAGCGTCGTGCCGAGGGTCGCCGCCACCGCCACCCAGCCAGCCGGGGTCTCCGGCATTCGCGGAATCACGGACGAGTGCATCACCGCCGACCAGTCCGGTCCGGCGAGAAACCCGTCGACGATGTAAAGGGTGAGGGTCGAGGAGATGACCAGCAACACGCGCTCGACCCGATGGAATGAGCCGAGCACGACCACCAGCGAGATCAGAATACCGGCCAATGGAGCGCTGATCCAGGACGGAATGCCGATCAGCCCACCCGCCGCCGAGATGCCCGCGTATTCCGCGCAGATCGTACCGAAGTTGGCGGCCAGCAGGCCGGTTACGGCGGCGTATCCCGCGCCGTGTCCCCATCGCTGACGAATGATGCCGACGAACCCTTGTCCGGTGGCCGCCCCGATCCGCACCGCCATCAGGTGAAACTGAATCAACAGAATGGTGGAGGCCGGAATGATCCACAGGAGCCGGTAGCCGAAGTCGGCCCCAAGCATCGAGTAGGTCGTGATCCCGGCCGGATCATCGTCGGAGAGGCCGGCCAGAAGACCGGGCCCGAGCACGGCGAAGAACGCCACCAGTGCGGACCTGCCGGATCGCTGCACATCGGCAAACCGGAACGCCGTGCCGCGCTGGTGGTGCGCGACGGCGTGTGGGGGGGCGCCTGAGCGCTCGCGGCGGGTACGCGCGCCACGGGCCGCGCGACGATGGAATGACGTCACCTGCAAAGCATAGCGACCGCCTCGCGATTTGGCGGTACGCACGGTCCGGCCACATGCCGGACGCGCGAGCGGATCGACCTCGCGGATCTGCCGGATGAGCCGGGTTCCCCGCCGGACCGGACTGGTCGGCGGTCCCCAACGGCCCGTCAGACGCTCACAGGCTGGATCTGCTCTGCGGGCGCTGTCAAACCGGAAACGATGACCCGGTTGCGTCCTTGGCGTTTGGCCAGGTAGAGCGCGGCGTCGACCCGCCTCGCCCAGGCTTCCGGGGTATCGCCTACGATATGGTTGGCCACGCCGACGCTCACCGTGATGCACTGGCCTGCCGGCATTTCGGCCTGCTCGATGCGCTTTCGCAGGACCTCCGCCAGTGCCGCAGCCTCGGTTGCCCCGCACCCCGGCAGCAGCAGCGCGAACTCCTCCCCCCCGATTCGAAACAGCATGTCGTCGCGACGCTTGCGCGCCTTGATGAGCGCGGCCACGCGACGCAGGACCTCATCGCCGACGGCGTGGCCGTAGGTGTCATTCACGCGCTTGAAGTGATCGACGTCGAGCGTGAGCAGCGTGCAGGTCTGTCCCTGGGCGGCGGTCAGTTCGATGCGGGCCAGTTCCTCATCGAAGCGCCGGCGGTTGTATGCGCCCGTCAGGGCATCGGTGACGGCCTGATCCTGGAGGGCCTGCTGCAGGTCATCGATGACGTTGAGCACCACGTTGATCATCCCCAGCGTGAGCGCGAGCGTGGCGGCCAGCCGGGCCGCGAGTGCCCCTCCCAGGCTGTCGTACGCGATCAGGGAAACAGCGACCACGATCACGCTGCTCACGCCCAAGGCCCGGCCGCGCGGCAGGATGAAGTAGCAGATGAACAGGGTGGGATAGGCCCACAAAGCGCCGTTGATGCCTTGGAAGGCGAGCGACGCAAAGACCACGACCATCAGAATCATCGCCAAGGCGAGATGCGGAACCGGCGGCGGCAGGTTGCGGCTGGCAGCCCGGCCGTCGACAAAGAGCACCACCTGGGCAATGGCGATGACCACCGCGAGCCCCCATCGCCCATACAGCAGGTGGGTCATCGTGAAGGGCAGCAACAGCAACGCCGCAGGCAGGCTGAGGGCAGCCACGATGCGCGTCCGATACGGCGTCAGCGATTCGGAGTCGAGCCGGAACCAACGTCTGATGCGAGTCGTGGACTTCACGGGAATGGTCTCGCTGATGCCCTCACGCGCGTAGCGCTCGCGCTGGGCATTCACGCGGGTCGTCTCCTGGTTTCGCGCACGGGCGGCGCCTTGGGGCGTGGCAGGGTTCCGGAGCGCCGACGGCGGCGACGGGAGAGGAATTCCAAACGGGGGCGGTCGGCTGCCCGTCGAGTGTACGGCACGATCGCCGACTTTGCCAGCGCCGCGCGATGGGGCGGCGGGGTGCCAGCCGTCTCGCCCACGCCCCCTGGTGATTGGTACACCAGCCATGGCCCCGCCTCAGGACGTGCCCCTGGGGTGCGATGTGCGCGACGACCCGGGCCGGAACCGATGCGCGCCCAACGTCGGCCCCGGGCGATCCCCGGTGTCCCACCGGCACGCTCCTCGCCCTTATGTGGGGCGGGGCCAGGCGCGCCACACGAACAGCCCCCCCAGCGCCATGAACCAGAGCTGAATCCCGGTGGTGGACAGCACGATGGACACCGGAGGCGTCATGCCGAACAGTTCGAGGCCGGGCAAGGCGACGAGCGCGCCGGCCGCGAGCCCCGCCACCCCCGCCCAGGCCGGTAACCGCCGATCGCGCAGGATCAGCAGGCTGGTTGCCATGGCCCAGATCGCGGCAAAGGTCGCCACGCCGAGCGCTTCGCCGATGGCGCCGCCCCAGGCATTGATGGCGGCCTGCGTGGCTTCGATGGCGCCGCGACCTTCCGCCGACAGCCCCGGGGCAGCGTGGGCCTCGGCCAGGACCACACTACCCGTCAGCCAGCGCAGGATACCGATCGCCCGCGCGAGTGCCGAGACCGCGGCGGCCCCGATCGCCGTGAGTCCCAGCGCGCCGAGGGGGCCGGGACGGGCGGCCAACCGAACGGTCACGACGCCAGTGATGAGGAAGAGCAGCGAGTAGCCGAGGTACAGGCCGTATCCCAGTCGAACGCTGCTCAGCTGCTCCCGCAGCAGCGGCAGCATTTGCGCCGGCGAGAAATCCAGACTGGCTGGCCATTGGATGGCGCCGCCCAGTACGGCCATTGGCGCGAAGATACTGATGCCCTGCACCAGCAGGATCAGGCCGGCGATCAGATACTGGCGCTGGGACGTCTGGGCATCGTCACTGAGGGCGTCGCGAAGTGGCACGGGAATCTCCGAGGATGGTGAACCGGGGGCACCGGCCAGCGAGCCAGAGGCCCCGCCGTTGCTGGGGGATCGCCCATGAGGTTCCAGGGAGCGTGCGACGCTGGGGGGCGACAGGCCGCGCTACCTGGTGTGCCGGGAATAGGGCAGGGTGACCAGCTTGAAGACAGGAAGTAACACTGTAATCAAAAAGAGCAGTAATATCAAATAGTCCACCAATATCGCGGGCAACCACGGTTTACGAAGACGCTCGCCGAGCGCCGGACCGCCGCCACGGTGTGCGATGCGGCCCGCTCGGGGCCGCCGCGTACTGCTTCACCAGCGGCCGATTTCCACGGACATCGCACGCCCAGGCCCCACCAGAATCGCACTGCCATCGACCCGCTGCACGTTGGTGAGGTTTTCCCCGCGCAGGCGCCACCGCCAGCCCTTGATTGGCGGCCCGGCGAAGCTCGCGTGCCATCGGGTGAGCGCCGCCACGGGGCGCGGGCCTCCGCTGCAGGCCACGGTCCGGTCGGCGGCGCAGTCCCACAGCACGGACGACCACGATCCGATCGTCTGCTGCGCGATGGTGAGGTCGCCACCATGCAGGCGTGTCGTCCACGCGAGGGCCCACGACGCCTGGGGCGCCTCGAGCGGAATCGCGCCTACCCGGAGCGGCCCGCGATAGGTGGAGTCGAGCGTCACCACGCGCGACCGCGAGAGACTGCCGTTTGCCCGCCCTTGCCCCCACCGGGTCGTCAGCACGCCATCTGCCTCCACACCGCGGGCCACGACCGCGCCGACCGAACGGAACTGGACCACACGGCGAACGAGCCCCGCCTCGGCCTCGGATTGTCCGGTCGCCACGAGCTGAACGAAGCCGTCGGTCCGCTGGCGAAATGCCGTCATCCCCAGCTTCCCGCTTCCCCCGATGATCCCATCAATTCCCACCTCCGTTGCCCGCTGACGCTCGCCCTGCAACGACGGATTGGCGCGCTGTGCGTACACTGATGTGGTGCGCGCCGCACTCATTCCCGGAGACGGAGCCCGCGCGCTTGCCCCGAACGCGGCGCGACTGCGCCACATCGTACGGCCGAGCGTCGGTAACGAAACCTCGATGCCGGCGGAGGGGAGCCACAGCGGCAGCGATCGCACGCCGAGCGCATCGTTCCATTCCCCACGCATGCTCGCCGACCAGCGCACGCGTTTGGTGTCGCCCCGGACGCTGACGGCACCACCGGCGAGCGACTGCGTGATGGAACCATCGCCGAGCGAGTTGGTGAGCGTCGAACTGTCGGGGGCGCTGCGTGTCAGGTGAGACGCGTCGCCGACCAGCTGCAGGGTCAGAGCCCGGTGGGGCAGCGGCACATCGCTGCGGTAGCGTGCCGTCCATCGCGTCACCGGCCCAGGCCATGCCCCGCGAATACTGTCCTGCTGAGACACGCGTCGTGCGTTCACGGTGGCCTCACGTTCGGAGCGCGCCACCGCAATCTGCAGGGCATGCCCGCTGTGCCCGGTCCCCCAACGCAGGGCGAGTCCCGCATGGGCGTCCCGTACCGCCTCTTCATCGAGCGCCGCGACGCGCGCGGTACCGCGCTGTGCGGATGGCGCGGGCTCGGTCCAACGCGGATCGATCGACAGTACTTGTCGCCCGCGCGCCGCGCGCGCGTTGAGATCCATACGCCACCGGGTTGCCGCGACCACTGCCGACCACGACCCACCGGCGACGGTCGTTGGCGTTTCACCCACCGGCACCCCGGTACGCAGCGCAAACCCCGTGGCGCCAAGCGAGTACCGCACCACAGTGGAATCGGTGCCGCCAGTCGCCACGCGCTGCGCCTGGTGGGGCCGCGCCTCATGCCGCCAGGCACCGCTCGCGCCAACATCGGTGGACATGAGTGCCCCGCGTTGCAGGCGGGATCCCGCCGCCCCCACGCGCAGCGACATCGGGAACGTGCGCTCGCCGTCGTTGGCAACTGCTCCCTGCAGGGCACGGGTCGTGAGACTCAGCACGCCGTCCAGGGCATCCGTGCCGTACCGCGCGGCGCCGGCGGCGCCAGGCTGCCATTGGACCTGCGCAATGCCGCGCAGGTCCAGCCCGAGCACCGAGGCCGGATCGGCCGCCTCGATGCCGTCAACGAAGATCTTCACGCCGGGGCCACCGTCTCCTCCCCGCCCACGCACGCTGGCGACACGGAGTGCGCCGCCACCGCGGTCCCACACCGCCAGCCCGGGCAGTGCGGAGCGCAGGACCTCCCCCATCGACGCCGCACCGCTCGCCAGCAGACTGTCGCCATTCAGCAGGACCACTCGGGAGCCGGCACCGGCAAGGACGCCCAGCAGCGAAGGGGACGCGGCGTCGGCGTCGGCCTGCACGCGCTGCAGCGGCAGTGGCTGGGGCGGTCGGGCATCGGCTCCCCGGTCGTCGGTCTGGTTCATCGGGGCAAGGATGAGCAGGCGTTCCTTCACGATCACACGCAGGTTGGTCTCCACGAGGATCACCGCGAGTGCCGCGTGCGCGTCGAAGACGCCGCACACGACCGAGACGAGTCGCCGAGGCAGTTGCTCGTCGCTGTACGACAGCCGCCAGCCTGCGCGCTCGGCCACCCGCCGCACCGCCTCGGCGAGGGGAACGCGCACGAGACGCAACGCCCCGCCCGAACCGGCCGGCGCGGTCGACCGACAGACGTCCTGGCGCACCGACGCTGCCGGCACCAACGCCGCCGTCGCCGGCGCCTCGCCCGCGACTGCGGAGCTCCCCAGCAGCGCGACGAGTGGAAGCACCAGGGGGTTCATCACCTGGGCCGCTCGCTCAGCCTCCACCCGAGCGTCGTGGCGCGTCCCTGTCCACCGATGGTGGCGGCCAGTACCTCGACCATCACGTCGGGTGGCTCCCCATCGAACGTGACCGTGACGCGTCGGCGCGCCAACGACGCATCCACCTCGATGGCCCTGCCGCTCCAGCGGCTGAGGCGGCTGACCACGTCGCCGAGCGGCTCATTGTCGAACACCAGCCGCCCGTCTGTCCACGACGTGGCCTGGCGGGCGACTTCCGGACCGTGTGGCTCCACGAGACCGGCGGCCGTCACCAGGCCGCCGGTGCCTGCCCGCACCGTGTCACGACGCGCGCCCACGACCACGGCGCCCTCGACCACGGTGACCAGCACGGCGCTGCTGCGCTCCCGAACCACGAACGCGGTGCTGAGATCCTCGACCATCACGTCACGAACGCGCACCCGGAAGGGCGCGGCGCCGCGCGTCACCGTGAACAGCGCCTCACCCGTCAATTCCACCTGCCGATGTGCGTGCCCGAAGTCGGCAGCGCTGCGGAGCGTACTTCCCGGCGCGAGCGTCACCTGCGAGCCGTCAGCCAACGTCACCGTCATGGGCGCGTCACCCCCCTTCGCGACGAGCACCATCGGACCCGTCGGGTGTGGCACCGAGGCGGACGCCGATTGCCGCCACCACCCGACACCGACCAGCACGCCAACCAGCGCCGCCGCGGCAAACAGACGGGGGCGAACGCGGACGCCACCGCGCGCCGCCATTACGACGTGAGGAGATGGCGCATCGCCCGCGCGGGCCTCGGCAAACCGCCGCATCGCGGCCTCGGTGTTCCACTCCACCGGTCCCATGGCGCCAAGACCGTTTGCCGCCGACCAGGCGTACGCCGCGTCCGCAAGCATCGCGGCGCCTTCCGGTGTTGACGACAGCCACTCGCGCACCCGAGCCGTTTCGTCGGCATCGAGCCCGCCCGCTACCACGCGCGTGGCCTGCAGCCAGCGCAGATCGTCGTCGGCGGTGCAGTCGGACATAGGCACTCGGTGAGGCACTGGTTCAGTGAAGTGGTACCCTCCCGCGGGCGAAGCCGCGGACGGGCACGGGACGTCTCCTGATCCTTAACAACACGCGTGTTCATTTGTACCCTGACACGATATCCTTGCGCGCATGCATCCCCCTGATCGCCCCCCCGCGCGGCCCCCGGCGTTTGACGACTCCGCCCTGCGCGACGCGTTCGACGGCGTCGTCCGCGCCCTCTATCCGCGGCTCGCGGCGGCGGTCCACCAGGTGGTGCGTGATCCGGTGGCCGCCGAGGACATCGTGCACGATGCCCTTCTCGCCACGTGGCGCAACCGCACGGCCGTCGACATACCAGACGGATTGCCGGCCTACCTGTATCAGGCCTGTCGCAATCGCGCCCTCAATTACGTGCGAGACCGACGGCGTCAGGACGGGACCATGGTGAAGGATCCGGAACGCGCCGAGCAGGTGGCCACGCGCACGGCAGGGGTGGAGGACGAGGTGATTGCCACCGAGTTGCAGCGTGCACTGCAGCAGGCGCTCGCGCGGCTGGCCCCCGGTGCCCGTGAGGTCTTCCTCCTCAGTCGGGCGCGCGGGCTCACGTACAACGAAATTGCCAAGATACTGGACGTGTCCGTGAAGACGGTGGAAACCCAGATGAGTCGCGCCCTGCGGGCACTCCGGGAGCAGCTCAGCCCCTGGCGCGACTAGCGGCGCCCCGGATGGTTGTCAGGGGACCCGCGCCCCGTGGTGTGATTCATGGCAGACGTCAGCGCTGACGACTTCGCGCAGCCACATGCGCTGCACACGATGACCTTCCAGTGGAGTACGCCATGTTCACGTTTTTCACGACGCAGCGCCGGGTGGCGGCGTTCGGTGCGGCATCCGCCTTCCTCGCTGTGGTGACCACCGCTTGCACCGACTCGTCGCCGCTGGCACCGACCGGCGGCCGTGACGCCTCGCTTGCCGCACAGGTGGCGGCCAACGACAGTCTCATCAGAAGCGCGTCGGCGGCCACCCGTCGCGACAGCGCCGGACCGGGCACCGCCTCAGGGACGCCCACTGTGGGTCCAGGGTTCGCGTTTCCCGCCTCACTGGCGCTCAGCACCGCGCAGCAGAATCAGATCGCGGCCCTGCAGGCGGCCTTCGACCAGCAGACCGCCAAGGACGCGGCCGATTACAACGCCATTCTCATCGAGGCGCGCAATGCCCGCGCGGCCGGTGCCTCGGCCGCCAGCATCGACGCCATCATCGCCAAGGGATCGGCCATCGCACAGCGACTGCAGGCCGCACAGGCGGCGCTGCAGGCCGCCATCGAGGCAGTGCTCACACCGGCCCAGCGCGAATGGCTCGCGCGGTGCGCGTCGCCGCTCAGCCTCACGGCGACCCAGACCCAGCAGATCGCCGATCTCGAGCGGGCCTTCGAACAGGCCATGGCGGCCGACCTGAAGGCCATCTCCGATGCGCTCGACAAGATCCTCGCCCTGCGCGCGAGCAGCACCGCCAGCAGCGCTGTCGAGTCGCAGATCCGCGCCATTCTCGATGGCGTGACCCCGGCGCGCGAACGCCTGCGGGCAGCGCAACAGAAGCTTGCCGCCGATATCGCCATGATCACGGGGACATCCTCGTGCGCGAGTTGACGGCTCCGGCCGGATCCGCCGACGCCCTGCGGCGCAGTACGCATGGTCGTGGCGCCTCTCGCCGCTCCGCTCGTTGGTGACCGGACGTCCGCCGGACGCGAACGGCGGGAATCCGTACAGGGGTAGTGCTTCGGCCACCGGCGCCGTACCCTAGGGCACACGCTCTCCCCTACGGTCATGACTTCGCTCTCGCGTCCCCTGCTGGCCTCGCGCCCGGCGTCGCTCGGTGCCACCGCCCTGCTGTCGCTGCTGCTCACCGGCATGGCCGGACCGGCCACCCCTCAGCCCCCGCGCCAGCCGCCTGCACCCCCGGCGTCCTTTGTCATTACCGGCGCGCAGATCGCCGACGGCACCGGCGCTCCGCTGCGTGCCGCCAGCGTGCGCGTGCAGGGCGACACCATTGCCGCCGTGGGCAACGTGACGCCCCGCCCCGGTGAACCGGTCATCGATGGCACCGGCATGGTACTGGCCCCCGGCTTCATCGACACGCACAACCATTCGTCATCGGGGCTCGAGGTGGAGCCCGCCGCGGTGTCGCAGGTGTCGCAAGGCATCACCACCGTGGCGGTGGGCCCCGATGGCAGCTCACCGTGGCCCGTCGGCGAATACCTGCAGCGGCTGCGCACCAGGCCGCCCACCGTGAACGTGGTGACCTTCGCGGGACACGCCACCATTCGCCGCGAGGTCATTGGCTACGACTACAAGCGCAAGGCCACGCCCGCCGAAGTGGCGCGCATGGCGGCGTTGGTCACGCAGGCGATGAACGAGGGCGCCTTCGGCCTGAGCTCGGGGCTCGAGTACGAAGTGGGGAGCTACTCGGCCACCGACGAGGTGGTCACCATGGCGCGCGCCGCCGGGGCCAAGGGGGGCATCTACATCTCGCACATCCGCGACGAAGCCGATCTGGCCATGGACGCCATGCGCGAGGCCATTGCCATTGGCGAGCAGGGTCAGGTACCGGTGCAGATCACGCACATCAAGTTGGGCACCGTGGGCGTGTGGGGGCAGGCCAACGAGGCGATCGCCATGGTGGACGCCGCGCGCCGGCGCGGGGTGGATGTGACCGCCGACGCGTACCCGTATCTCGCGTGGCAGTCCACGCCGCGCGTGCTCATTCCCAACAAGCGCTACACCGACTCGGCCAGCGTGCGTCGCGGGCTGGATGACATTGGCGGTGCGAAGAACGTGCAGATCACCCGCTGGGGGGCGCACCCCGAGTTCGTGGGGAAGCGGCTCGACGAGGCGGCCCGCCGCCTGGGGGTGAGCGACATCGAGGCCTACATCCGCTTTCAGGGGGATGAGGAATCGGGGATGATTGGCCACGCCATGACCGAGGCGGACCTGCGCGCGTTCTACCGGCAGCCGTGGGTCATGGTGGCGAGTGACGGGGGCATTGCCAACAACCATCCGCGCGGCGCGGGCACCTTTCCGCGGGTACTGGGGCGCCTCGTGCGCGAGCAGCAGTGGATGACGCTGACCGAGGCGATTCACAAGATGTCGGGCATGCCGGCGGCACGATTGGGGCTGCGTGACCGTGGCACCCTCGCGCCGGGGATGAAGGCCGACCTCGTGCTCTTCGATCCGGCCACCGTGATCGATCGCGCCACCTTCGAGCAGCCGCGCGCGCTGTCCACCGGCATGCAGCGCGTGTGGGTGAACGGCGCGCTCGTGTGGACAGGCACGGCGGTTACCGAGGCACGACCGGGGCGGGTGCTGGCGCGGCCGTAACCGCGGCACGGGGGCCCCTACCCACAGGGGGCGGGAACCGGTACCGACCGATTCCCGCCCCTGGCATGCGGTGCGCGAGGACGCGCCGCGCCGGTCAGTACGCCGGGTGCTGTGTCAACCGCGCGGGTCGTGGACGACGCCGATGAAGAGCACCGTGCCCGTGAAGCGCTCACGGATCATGAACACGAACGGACGGTCGAACTCGTAGATCGGGGGCAGGCTCACCGGCACGATGCCGACGGCCGTCGCGCCGCCGGCCCGCGCGCCACGCTCGGTCACCGCGATCGATACCCCGTGCTGCACGAAGCCGATCTTCGTCCGGACGTTCGTCACGAGCCGCGGGAACTCCGCCGCATCGCTGAAGGCCTGCGCCATGCCGAGCGCCATCAGATCCCCGTTCAGTTGGCGCGACGCCCGCAGCGTGAAGCGTGGGAGGCCCAGGAACGCCAGCGTTTGCGGCTCCAGCGAACGCACGACACTCCCCACGAACGCCGTATCCAGACGCTGAATCACGGCATCGACCCCCCCGGTCGTCGGCATCAGCAGCAGCATGCTGTAGGCGCTGTTCCCGAACGGCAGCTCGGCGGCCACGCCGGTGCGGCCGGCTCCGAGGTCGATCGACGACTTGACGCTGAATCCACCCGTGCGCCGCATCATCGGCGTGGTGACCGGCACGCCGGACGCCAGGGTGAACGTCCCATCGAGGCGCGTGTTGCTCACGTCGAAGCGATCGCGCCAGGCGCCGTCGAAATAGACCGCATTGACCAGCATCATCTGCAGATCCTCGGGCGGCGCCTGCTCCAGCAGCGTCGGGATCAGGCCACGGGTGCTGCGCTGGACCCACGTGTTGACCGAGTCGCGCATGACCGACGCCGTGGCCACCGACTGCACCGGGGCCGAGAAGAACTCCCGCGCCTCCCGCACGAAGCTGGTGTCGGGCACCGCGCTCGTTCGTGTCCAGATGCCGTTGCCGATCGACACCGTGACGGTGGAGTCGAGCGTGGGCAGCAGCGCGAGCAGACTCTTGTAGGCGGCATTGATTTCCGCACGCGAGCGCCCGCCCCACCCGAGGACCTGCTGCATCTGGGTGAACGTGGTCCCGGCCGCGCCGTTCATGGTCATGCCGAGGGCCACCTGCACACTCAGCGGCGAGAGCAGGAGGTTGCGTGCCTGGCCGGAGGCCGCGCTGGGGGACGCGGCCTGCTTGAGCAGCGTGTAGGCAAACGCGTTGACGCCGGCCACGCCCTGCTGCTCCGTGGCGGTGAGCGTGCGCGGGAGGGCCGTCAGCGAGTCGGCCTTGCCGGCCGGTTCCGGGCCGGCCGCCGACCCGTCGCCGCACGCTGCCGCGGCGCTCAGCAACGTCACGGCGGCCAGATACCGCCAATGGGGGGGCCGACCGACGGCCGCATGGATTGTCCGGGATATCGTCATGATGAAAGCGGGTGAGGAGTGACCCTGCAGGCGACCAACCGGCGCGCCGCGTTTCCTTGCTGCTCTACCCGGTCGCCATCGCTGGCGTCACCGAAAGATCCCGATGGCGCCCGCACCGGGACGTGAACGCGCCAGCGAGCCGTGTCATCCACCGGTCACGAACCGAACGTCCCGTCGGGCCGGACCGGCCCTGCCCTACACAGCGATCAGGTGAACCCCGATGGGCGGGCGCCGGAGTTCCGGCATCTTCACGGGGTGTCCTCATTGCTCCGCCTCCGTCCCCGCTTCGCCGCTGCCGCCATGCTCGCGCTCACCATCGGCTGTACGCCGCTCACCGACCGCTTCGACGAGGCGGTGGCGACCGCGGCGGCGAGTCAGCCCGACACACCGCCAACGGTCGTCACCGAGGCCGATCTCACCCCCCTCCCCGCACCGGTCGGCCGTTGGCTGCGCCGCGTGGGCGTGGTTGGCCGGCCGCGCGTGCGCAACTTCGTGGTGGACATGCACGCCCAGCTCAATCGCGGCCCCGACGAACCGTGGATGGAGACACCGGTCCTGCAGGTCAGCTTCGTCGCCAACCCCACGCGCCTCTTCCTGCTGCGCACGCGCATGAAGGGGCTGCCGGTAACGGGGCTGCACGCCTACACGGACGATGGCGCGCGCATGCAGATCCGCGTGGCCGGGCTGGTGGACATGGTGGACGAATCGGGGGACGCGTTCACGCGCGCCGAAACCGTCACCATGCTCAACGACGTCTGCATCATGGCGCCGGGGGCACTGCTCGACGAGCGCTTCACCTGGCGCGCACTCACCGACACGAGCGCCGTGGTCACGTTCACCACCGGCGCGCATCGGGTGTCGGCCACGCTCGTCTTCGACGCCAACGATGACCTCGTGGACTTCGCCAGCGACGACCGGCACGCGCTCCCCGACGACGGTGAACGGTGGACGACGCCGCTGCGCGGGCACCGCGACGTGGACGGTCTCCGCCTGCCGCGCGAGGGCGACGCCATCTGGCACTACGCCAACAAGCCGGCGTGGCGCTACGGGCGTTTCACGATCCTCCGGCTGCAGTACAACGTGCCGGATGTCGATCTGCCGCGGGCGGCGGCGATCGGGGCCCACGAGGCGACGGCGCGATAGGCGCGCACGGCACGCCGACTCGCCCCCGCGATGATGCCGCCCGCGGACGGCGAGGCGGTGGCAGCCGTCAGGACACCCGGTTTCCGCACGCGCGGTCTGACGCGCGCCCCCCGACGCTGCGTTGCGCGTCAACGCCCCCCGCTACGCCGCCTTCCTCGCGCGTCGGCGGGTGCCGGCGGTGGTGCTCGACGTGACCCACTTCGGCGGCGTGGGAGGCGCGGAACGCCTCCTCCACGGGGTGCTGCAGGCCATGCCCGAGGTGCGGTTCCTGGTGTTCTGCCGCACCATCCTCCCCACGGGATACCGCTTCGCGGGGCCCAATGTGCTCCTCAATCCGTGGTGGCTGCTCCGCGCCAGCCGCGTCGCGCTGCTGCTGCACGTGTCCGGGGTGCAGGGCGCGCCAGTGGATCCCGCACCGCGTCTGCTTCCTGATCGATCCGCGCACCCCCATCCCGGCGGCGGCGACCGAGGTGATCGTGGAGTCGGACACCGCGCGACGCCAGCTCCCCGCCCCATAGGATGCCCGCGCCACGGTGGGGTTCCCTCGGGCGCGGGCAGTTCGACGAGGTGGCCAGCGAGCCGGTGGACGGGCTTCCACTCACCTTCGCGCTCACCGTCTTCAACCCCTATGGTGCGGTGAGGGGGTTCGACCGCCTGCTTGAGGCGCTTCCGGGGTCCCGGTGCCGCTGGTGATGGCCTGCGACGACACCACGATGCCCTTCGAGGACGACCCGCAGCGCCATGCGGGCCCCGGGTTCATCGTGTGCCGCAAGCTGCGCCCGGGGCAGATCAAGCACCTGTACGAGCGGGCGTCGGCGTACATCTGTTTCTCGCGCTTCGAGGGGTTCGCCTTCGCGGGCCTCGACGCCTACCTGATGGAGCTGCCGGTGTTCTCCGGCGAGTTCGGGATCGTCACGGTCATCAAGGACCAGCCCGGGGGTGCACCGGTTTGCCGACATCCCCGAGCTGGTGGCGACCTTCACCACCGCGTCACCCGTGGCGCCACGGGAGAAGCGGTTCCCCGCGTACGACCTGCCAACCCGGCTCCGCGCGCTCCTCGCCACCACCTAGGCGCGCCGGAGGGCGCGGTGCCGGAGGGCGCGGTCGGTCACGGCCACGCCGTCAGCCCCGACCCGCCGCGCGTGCGGTCTCCCGCCTGGCCGTCCAGCAGCGGCTGCGCCGTGAGGATCGACACGCCGCCAATGGTGAACGTCAGCCGCCCCCCCGACTCGCGCACCGCGGGGGCCACGCGGCCGGTGCGCACGGTGCGCACGGCGTCCAGCGCCGCCCCCAGCCGGTCGGGCGCCACCTGCGCCGAATTGTGCGCGGGGAGCAGCTGGCGCAATCCCGGCGCCAGTGCCGCCAGCCGCGCCATGGACCGGTCGTACGCGTCCAGGTCGGTCTCCGGCACGAACAGCCAGATGGGGCCGTCGTAGTACGAGTCGCCGGTGAACAGGAGGCCGTTGGCGCGGTCCAGCAGCGCGGTGGCATCGGGGGTGTGCCCGGGGACGTGCAACACCTCCAGCGTGCGCCCCCCCAGGTCGATCGTGTCCCCGTCGCGCACGGTGGCCGTGGCGCTCCACGGGCGCGTGCGGAACGCCGCCGTGTCCAGCCCTGCTGGGGCGCCGCTGCAGAAGGCGTCCGCCGCCACCTCGGTGGCCAGCTCCGCGTGCGGGAACCCCGCCATGTTGGCCCGCGTGTACGGCGTCTCCACCGCCAGGATGCGGTCGAACTCCCAGTTCCCCCCCGCGTGGTCGTAGTGGGTGTGCGAGTTGAGCACCGTCACCGGCAACCGCGTGAGCCGCTCCACCAGCGGGCGGAGCGGTACCATCCCCAGCCCGGTGTCGAAGAGCAGCGCCTGGCGCGTCCCCACGATCAGGTACGAGACCGCCTCCTGGAACTGCTGCGGCTCGATGAAGGCGTACACGCCAGGCGCGGCCTCGACGATGTCGAACCAGTCGCTGGCGATCGGCGCCCGCGGCAGCGCGCGGTTCGCGGCGCGCGGGATCTTGCCGCACCACCCCTGCAGCGTGGCGGTCGCCGGCGGCGGTACCGGCGCGGGAGGCCCTTCGGCCGGCGCGGGCGCGTCGGCGCGGGGGGCGCACCCCGCGCCCGCCAGCACGACACCGAGGATCAGCAGCGAAGGGGCGTGGCGCATGCGCCCAACCTCCCGCCGGCGCCGCGGGAAGTCAATCGTGACGGCAACGCCCTACCGCGGGCGCCGGTCCACCACGCGCCGCGCCTTCCCCGCCGAGCGCTCCAGTGCCCCGGGGGCCAGCACCACCACCTGCGCGGTCACGCCGCACAGCGTCTTGATCCGCCCCTGCAGCACGGCCCCCACCGCGTCGCAGTCGGCCCCGCCCGCCTCCGGCCTCAGTTCGCACCGCACCAGCAGCTGGTCCAGCAGCCCCTCGCGCGATACCTCCAGCTGGTAGTGTCCCGACAGCGCCCCCTGCTGCAGCACCAGCTCCTCCACCTGCGACGGGAACAGGTTCACGCCGCGGATGATGAGCATGTCGTCGCTGCGCCCGCCAATGCGCCCCAACCGCCGCATGCTGCGCGCCGTGGGTGGCAGCAGTCGCGTGAGGTCGCGCGTGCGGTAGCGCACCAGCGGCATCGCCTCGCGCGTGAGCGTGGTGAACACCAGCTCCCCGTCACTCCCGTCGGGAAGCACCGCCCCGGAGTCGGGATCGATGATCTCCGGGTAGAAGTGGTCCTCCCACACCACGGGACCGTCCTTGGTTTCCACGCACTCGCACGCCACGCCGGGTCCCATGACCTCCGACAGCCCGTAGATGTCCACCGCATCGATCCCTGCGGCCTGCTCGAGGTCGCGCCGCATCGCCTCGGTCCACGGCTCGGCGCCAAACACTCCCGTGCGCAGCGACAGGGCTGCCGGGTCCTTCCCCTGACGCCGCACCTCCTCGATGAGCACCTGCATGTAGCTGGGCGTCACCATGATGAGGTCGGGACGGAAATCCTCGATGAGCTGCACCTGCTTCTCCGTCTGCCCGCCGCCCATGGGCACCACCGTGCACCCGAGCCGCTCGGCGCCGTAGTGGGCCCCCAGCCCGCCGGTGAACAGCCCGTAGCCGTACGCCACGTGTACCAGATCCCCCGCGCGCGCGCCCGCCGCGTGCAGGCTGCGCGCCACCAGGTCGGCCCACCGGTCGATGTCCCCTGCGGTGTACCCCACCACCGTGGGGCGCCCCGTGGTCCCCGACGACGCGTGCACCCGCGCCAGCTGTGCGCGCGGCACCGCCAGGAAGCCGAACGGGTACTCCTCGCGCAGGTCGGCCTTGGTGGTGAAGGGGAACCGCGACAGGTCGGCCAGCGTGCGGCACTCCGACGGATGCACCCCGGCCGCGTCGAAGGCGCGCCGGTAGTGCGGCACGCGGTCGTAGGCGTGCTGCAGCGTTGCGCGCAGCCGCGCCAGCTGCAGCGCCGCCAGCTCGTCGCGGCTGGCCCGCTCGATCGGCTCCAGCGCCGAGGGGTCCGCCCCCGCCATTACGCCGCCCCCGGCGGCGGCCCCATGGGCACGCCTGGTACCAGCGGTGTCCCCTTCATGGTGCGCGAGCGCCCGCGAAACGCTGCCACCCGCTCCCCGCGCTGGTTGGACACGGCCACGTCGTACACACCACTGCGTCCTCCCTTGTGCACCTCCACGGCGTGGGCGGTGAGCACATCGCCCAGCCGCGCCGCCGCCAGCAGGTTGACGTCGAAGCCCGCCGCGACGGTCACCTCGTTGTAGGCGTTGCAGGCAAAGGCGAAGGCGCTGTCCGCCAGCGTCGCCACCAGCCCGCCATGCGCCACCCCGTGCCCGTTCACCATCTCCGCGCGCACGGTCATGGTCACGGTGGCGGTGCCGGGTCCCACCGCTACCACCGCCATCCCCAGCCACTGCGAGGCGTGGTCCCCCTGCCACATGGCGTCACGGCACGCCTCGGCCACCTCCTGCGGCGTCATCGCGGGCCCCGGACGGCGGCATCACCAGCTTGCGCCGCACCGCCTTGCAGTGCGCCGCACGGCGGTGCCGGTCGCACGGGAGAAGGACGCGGTGGGCGTGCTGGACGTCGAAGAATGTCCGCGAGGGGCATGGGCGGAGAGCAGGCGGCGAGATGGCGAGGCACGGCGACGCGGTCGAATATACGGTCGGTCCCGAGGCCGGTCGCGGCGCCTCGGCGCGTCCGCCACACCGGCGACCTCCAGAGGTAACATACGGCTGGACGCTGACCCCCGGGGGGTGGCGCACGGCTCGATCCGTCCATCCATGACGCCGCCCGAGGGCAACATGAGTTCACTGCGCAATGTCTGGAAACCGGCGGTGGCCATCCTGATGGCTTTCCTGATCGGACGGGTGGTCTTCTCCACCGATTGCGCCGCCGTGGATTGTGCGGCCACGTATTCGCCAACGGTGTGGCCTGATCTCTTCCACCGGCACTGCTGCGCCGGTCCGACGTTCGCGCACTTTCTGCTCGCGGTCACCGGGCTGCTCGTCGGCGCGGCGGTGCTGTGGGCAACCATCCATCTGGCCAGCAGGCGGCGGGCGCCGTCCCATTGATCCCCGGCCGCCGCGCTTGCCACCTGGCGATCCCGGGGCCCACCATTCGGGATGCACCCCGACCAACAGCTCGTTCAGCTCCTCGCCGTCGTCTCCATCTTCCTCGTCTTCGGT
Source organism: Gemmatimonas sp. (assembly GCF_021298855.1). GTDB lineage: Bacteria > Gemmatimonadota > Gemmatimonadetes > Gemmatimonadales > Gemmatimonadaceae > Gemmatimonas. The sequence goes on along the minus strand of NZ_JAJTHI010000023.1, from coordinate 18,417 downwards.
ATCGGCGAGGTGCTGATCGGGAAGTTCTTCGCCCCGGAGGCCGGGCGAGAGGACAACCGCCTCGACGTGGCGGTGGGCATCATGTTCCCGATCGTGTCCGGGAGCGTCTTCGCGGCCGGTCGCGCGCTGTGCGCGTGGCTGTTTCCCGACCTGCGCGACGCCTGGGCCGACTGGCCGCTCTGGGCCATGATCCTCACGCTGCTCGTGGCCGACGACTTCACCCAGTACTGGTGGCATCGGCTGTCGCACACCAGCGTGCTGTGGCCGCTGCACCGCGCGCACCACTCGGCGTCGTACATGAGCGTGCGCGTGGTGTACCGCAACAACCTGTTCTACTACGCCATGATGCCGGGGCTCTGGCTCGGCGGCGCGCTGCTCTATCTGGGCTTCGGCTGGACGTTCGTGTGGTACAGCGTGGTCAAACTCTGCGTCATCATCGGCGCCCACTCGGCGGTGCGCTGGGATCAGTGGCTGTACCGGTACCGTGTGCTGCACCCGCTCGCGTGGGTGCTGGAGCGCACCATCTCCACGCCGGCCACGCATTACGCGCACCATGCCCTCACGCAGGACGACGGCATTGGCCTGTACCAGGGGAACTACGGCAACCTGCTCTTCCTCTGGGACATCCTGCTCGGCACGTCCCGCATCACCCGGCAGTATCCGCCGGCGTACGGCCTCAAGGACGACCGGCGGCACGGGCAGGAGCGGTGGTACCACCAGCTGTTCTATCCACTCCTGCGCTCGAAGCGGGCAGAGACGGTGCTGGGGTACGAGAAGCACCTGCCGGTGGACTGACCGCGGCGGCGGAGTCGGGTCCTTCCAGCGCGTCACCGACGTAACCCCGGCGCGGTCCGGGGAAACCCTGATGGTTGCGCCTTCGCGGCGCACGAGATTCGTAAGTGCGAGGGCGCGGCTGGCCGTTGTGGCCGCCCAAGGGGCCGATCGGGGCGACGCCCGGCGCCGAGCGCCGGAGGAGTGACGATGACGTATCCGTGTGCCATGCAGGAACGCGCCGCCCAGCCGGCGCTGGTCGTACGGCGGCGGGCGCCGCTGGCGCAGCTCTCAGCGGTGCTGGGGCCGGCGTGGGGGGCGATCATGGCCCAGGCGGCGGCGCAGGGGGCGAGCCCGGCCGGGCCGCCGTTTGTGGCGTACCACAACATGGACTGGCAGGATCTGGACCTCGAGATCGGCATGCCCTTCGCCACGGCGCTGCGCGGCGCCGGCGACGTGCAGGCCACGACGCTGCCGGCCGGTCCGGCCGCGGTATGCGCCTACACGGGGCCCTACGACCACATCGGGGCCGCGCACGACGCCTTGCAGCAGTGGCTGGTGGCCCAGAGCCGGCAGCCGGTGGGCCCGGCATACGAGTTCTACCTGAACGATCCCGTCACCACGGCCCCGGCGGCGTTGCGCACCAACGTGCTGCGGATGGTGCGATAGGGCGGGGCACTGGCCGGCCCACCGGAGCGCACGCCGACCGCCTACCCGAGCGCGGGCCGTGGGGCCAGCGCGGCGTCCGGCAACTCCTCGACGATATGCAGCAGGTCCGCCTCCGTCACGATGCCCACGAGGTGCTGGTCCTCGAGCACCGGGAGGCACCCGATTCTCAGGGACCGCATGAGGTGAGCCGCGCGCTGCACCCGTTCGTCCGGCCTGATCGTGGCCGTGGGCGCCTGCATGATCTGGCGCACTTCGATGGTGGCGTTGTGCTGCATGCGCTCGACCTCGCTGATCCGGACCTGCAGGGTTGAAACGGCGGCGCGCATGAGATCCCGATGGCTGACAACGCCGACCAGCCGCCCATGGTCATCCACCACCGGGACATGCCGCACATGTGCCCACTTCATGATCTCTTCGACAGCGCGCAGGTGCTTGCCCGCTTGGATGGTGAACACCTTGGTGGTCATGATGTCTCTGACGCGCACGGAGAGCTCCCTGCCTGGCGGGAATTGGTCGAACCGGGGGCGAACCGCCCTAACCTATCACAAGGCCCGTGGTCCTCACACGCGGCGCCGGCATGGTCGGCGGCAGCCTGGGGTATGGACGGACCGCACGAGGCGTTCAGCCCGCCCTGCAGCCCGGTTACGGGGAGCCGGGCACACGCGTCGAGTGTGTAGCGATCGCGCCGGAAACGCCTCGATGGCCGGGGCGTCCCGCTCACGCGGACGGCGCGCCGCACGTGTCGCACGATGCAACACACGACGCCCCCCACGACATGAATGCCGTCGTTTCGCTGGAAGAACTGGAAAGGAGCTGGCAACGCATCGACGCGTTGATCGCGGTGCGCAATTGGCTCAATGGCGCGATCCTTCTGCTCCTCGTGCTGCTACGGCACTGGGGCTACCGGGACCTCGCGTGGGCCCTCTGGACCAACCTCGTCTGGACCAGCGGCGCCATCCTGGCCGCGAGTATCGTCATGCAGCTCGCAGGCATCGATCGTTCCGGTCACCGGATCGGCTCCTGGCTCCAGCTGGTGATGGGCACGGTGGGTGTCGTGATCGGCAGCAGCATTCTGGGGTTGCTGCTCAGCGTGTTTGCGGCGCACGACCCGGCACGATTGCTTGGCCCCAACGGCTTCATCAATGCGGACACGCTGGAGGTGCTCCGGCACACGACGGTCCGCTATGCCCCCATCCTCTTGCTGGCCGTGGTCGACCTCGTGTTCGCGGTGCGGATGAGCAGACAGGCGCGGGTATCCCCCGCATCGTACCTGGGCGATCATGTGGTCAAGATGATTGGCGCTCTGGTCGTCGGTGGTCTCGTCGGCATCGCGCTGGCCCGGCTCTTCTCCACGCGGATGGCGGAAATCGGGCTCGGCGTGTTCTTGCTGATCTGGTTCATTTTCCCGTGGCGCATCTTCGCCAGGGATACCATTCAGGACCAACGCGCCGAAGGACGGCCGGCGCTCTATGCGGGACGGCGGCTGCCGCTCATGTTCACGGAGCGTGCTGGCCCCGCGGTGGTGGCCATTACCCTCGTGCTTGCGCTGATGTTCGGCGCCTGCGGGTTGGGCCTGCTCAACTTTGGCCTGCGTCAGTTCGGTACGCACGGGGTGGCCCTCCAACCGGCGATCCTCGTGCTCATGAGCCTGCCCGTCTGTGGCGTTTTCGTGTTCCTGGCGCTGGTGTCCTTCACCCTGGCCGCTTCGGTCAAGCGGGTGACCGTCACCGCCGAGGGGGTGGCGGTCAGTGAGCGAGGCTGGGTGATGGCAGACGACAGGTCGTGGCGAGGACGGCTGGCGGCGACGTTCCGCTCGAGCCACTGGCGGGCGGCGCCAGGCGACTACACCCGGATCGAGCAGCAGCTGCAGCCCCACAGGAGCTCCGATGGACCGGACTACGACGAGCATCGGCTGGTGCTGAAACACCGTGGCGATGCGCTCAGGGACGTCGTGCTCTATCGTGCGTTCCATGCCCGGCACATCGACACGGTGAAGACCTACTATGCAGACCTGCTGCGAGTGGCGGCGTGCTAGTGTTCCACCCTGCACTCCTGCGCCTCCACGCGCCCGAATGAGGCTCTGCCCATGAAGACGCTGCTGGTACTCGTCACCTCCACGCTCGGCAGCGCCGTGGGGTGGTGGCTCGGGACGCCCGGAGGGCTGTTCGGGAGCTTCGTGCTCAGCGTCGTTGGCCTGGGTGTCGGCATCTGGTACGGGGCCCGACTCGCGGAACGGTTCGCCCCCTAGTGTGCTGAGCCAGAAGTTCGTTGACAGAACCGCTTGACGCTGTCGAGGATCTCGTCGGACGTCTTCGTCCAGACGAACGGCTTCGGATCCTTGTTGGTGTGCGCGATGTAGGCCATGATCGCGTCCTCCAGCGCGTCGGTGCTGCGATGCGCGCCGCGCTTGAGCTGCTTCCGCGTCAGCTCCCCGAACCAGCGTTCCACCATGTTGATCCATGACGCGCTGGTTGGGGTGAAATGCACGTGGAAGCGAGGACGCTTGGCCAGCCACCGCCGAATGGTCGCGGTCTTGTGGGTGCCGTAGTTGTCGAGGATCAGATGCACGTCGAGATCTGCAGGGACACGGCGGTCGATCTGATCGAGGAACTTACGGAACTCTTGGGACCGATGGCGCGCTTCACAGCGCCCGATGATCTCGCCGGTCTTCGCATCCAAGGCCGCGAAGAGGGACACCGTGCCATGGCGCACGTAATCGTGTGTGCGCCGCTCGACCTGGCCCGGCTTTATCGGCAGCAGCGGCTGCGTCCGGTCCAGCGCTTGGATCTGCGACTTCTCATCGACGCACAACACGAGCGCGCGGTCGGGTGGGTCGAGGTACAAGCCGACAATGTCGCGCACCTTCTCGATGAACTGCGGATCGGTCGACAGCTTGAAGGTCTCGACCCGATGCGGCTGTAGTCCGAAGGCCCGCCACATGCGACTGACCGTGCTCTGGCTCAAGCCGAGCTTCCGCGCCAGCGAGCGCGTGCTCCAGTGCGTCGCATCCTTCGGCCGCGATTCGAGCGTGGTGCGAATCGCCGTCTCGACCTCGGCATCCGAAATCCTTCGCGGCGCGCCAACGCGCGGCTCATCCAACAGCCCGGCGATCCGCTGACGGAGAAAGCGCCGGCGCCACTTGCCCACGGTGGGAATCACGACGCCCAGCCTCTCGGCAATCGCCGTGTTGGTCGCGCCGGTGCTGGCCGCCAAGACGATGCGGGCCCGCAACGCCATCGCTTGCGCGGTGCGCCGCCGGCGCGTCCACTCGTGCAACGTCGCACGCTCGTCGTCACTCAGGATCACCGGGGGCAGCTTCGCAGAAGGCATCGCATCTCCAAGGTACTGGAGATACGCACCGCCGGCAGTATTCGTTGCTGCGAACTTCTGACTCACCCTAGGTGTAAATGACAAGGCTGACTGATCGGCGCTGGGAGAGGATCGGGCGCACGGGCGTCTTGCCTCGTGGCGCGAAGCCGCGGCCCCGCGGATCGCTCGTACTGAGGCTTGTTTCATCGCCCCAGTAGATCTCCTCACCCTCGGCGGCCGCCTGCCGCTTGATCCGCGGACACTCGGTCTTGAGCCACGCGGCGATGGCCTCAGGCCGCTGCTCGTAGGCGCGCGTGATCGGCTCCTGCGCCGTGAAGCCCCACCGCGCGAGGTAATGCCCCATGGTCCGCACCGGCAACGTGAATCCGTACTTCCGCTCGATCCATTGCCCGACGGCGGCGCGGGTCCACAAGGCGAAGGGCAGCTTCAACTGATCGGGCGTCGTATCTGTACTGGCCCGCTGTACCGCCTGCTCTTGCTTGGCCGTCAGGCGAGGATGCGCCCCCACGGCGGGCCCGCGCTTCTGCGCGGCGAGGGCGTCGGCGCCGCCGTCCTGATAGCGATCCCGCCACTTCGAGACGGTCATGTAGTGCACCCCCAGCGCCCGACCGATTTCGCTGAAGCTGCTGCCGGCTTCGCGCATCGTCATCGCGATCCGCCGCTTCTCGGCTTGCACCCCCGGCTTCAGGGTCCGCGCATCAGGGTGCGTCATGATCGAAGACAGCATCACGACGCCGACCTGTCAACTAAACTGTAGCCATGTATACAAGTCGAACTTAGCCGTCGACTCTGTTGAGGTCGCTGTGGCGCGCTCGATTCCATGATCGCTGAAGTTGAGGACTCTGCGGCTTGACAAGCCAAACGCTCGCTCAACAGCTTCTCGATGCAACTGCCCAATTGTGTTCGTCGAGTGCTTTCAATCAAGGAGGGGAGACGGATGAGTCGTTTCAGACTTGTGCTGCTCACCGGTGGAATGTTGTCGTTTGGGCGAGCCGCACTTGCCCAATGCGCAGTCTGCACGCTTTCGGTGGCCGAGATCCCGAACTGCGCCTGGGGGCCATATCGCAGCGGTGCCGAAGGTTGTGACTCCGACGGAATCAACTACTGCTACGTGTGGGGGGCGTGCGGCGGCGGTTTTGCACGGCTCGCCGCGCCAATCATCATGCAGCACTGGCGGTTCGTGGCGGCCGGATCGCCGACAAGGGAAGAGTCGGGGGTGATTTCCAACTCCACGTTTGATCAGCGGGTGAGCCCGACTAGCTGCGGCGAAAGGGTGAGAGGAGTGAGCTCAGCGCTGTCCGCCGGAGAATGAGCCACTTGGCGTTTTCTCCGTTTCTCCGATTGTACATCGGTGTCACAGGGGCTGCTGCGCTCTCTCTGTCAGCTCAAACTGCCCCTGCGCCACTCACAGTTTCTGCGCCTCGGGTGATCGTGCGCGGCGCGACTACGGACATGGACCTTCGCTGGCAACCACTTGCCGCAATCAGCGCGAGCAGTCGAGTGGCACTCTCTGATGGGATGTCGTACGTTGGCGTCATTGGAGCAGACGGACGAGTCCAACGCGTTGGGAGAAACGGTGCCGGGCCCGGCGAAATTCAGCTGGCGAGCGCGATTGGATGGATCGGCGACACCCTGTGGGTGATCGACGGGCGCCTTCGTCGCACGACGTACTTCGTAGCTGGCGCTGCACGGCGCACCATACCGTTCGTGGGAGGCCGTCGCGGCGCGCAACTCCTCGACATGCCCGTCGCCGTCACCCCTCGTGGCGCATTGCTGCCCAGCATGGAGGACGGTCAGGCGAGCGCCATGTACCGAGCGCGGCGTTGGTCGCTCTTCGTGGCATCGCCAGACGGAGCACAGGTGCGCGACTCGTTGTTCGACCTCGTGGATCCTTCTGGACCACTGACGATCAGTCGCGGCGGAGGAACGATGGTCATGCGCCAGCCTCTCTCGTATCGCACGCTCGTCGGCTGGTCTGGCGATGGCTCGTGGATTGCCCGAGCCGATCGCGGGAGCACGTCCGAGACGCCAGTCGGCGCCTCAGCGCCGCGACTCTCGCTCCGGGACGCGCGCGGGCGAGTACGGTACGACGTGCCGCTTCCCTTCACTCCCCGAGCACTTCCTGCTCCGGACGTCGCGCAGCTCGTGGACTCCGCGGTTGCCACGCTCAACAAGAATCCACGCATCCCTCCGACGACGCGTGAAGACTATCGACGCGCGCTGTTCGTGCCTGCGCGGGTTCCTGCCGTCTCGCAGCTGTTGGTTCGAGGCGACGGAAGTGTGTTACTGAAGCCGTGGCCCGGAGCGAACGGGCAAGTGGACTACCTGCTGTTCGACATCAACGGGACCGTACGGCACTCGATACGACTTCCTCAAGGTGTACGTATGCTCGCCGCCGACAGCACACAGATTATCGCGACCGTCGAGAACAGCGATGGGGACGTGGACATCGTGGCATTCGACCTGCTTCAGCGCCAGCGATAGCTCTCACCACGTGAGCCCACGCAGATACTCCAGGTTCTCCTTCGCACTCACCAACTCGTCACCACTTCCCTCCTGCTCCACGAAACACGGCTTCTTGTCGAGCTCCGGCACCGCGGAGAGGAACGTCTTGAGGTCGAACACGCCCCTCGCGAGTTCGGTGTCCTTCGTGCGATCGGCGATGACGTTCTTGAGGTGAAAGCTCCAGCAGCGTGCGCGATGCCGCTGCAGAAAATCGAGCGGGTCACCGCCGCCCATGAGCATGTTTCCCACGTCGAGCTGAAAGCGCACGAGTTTGGGGTCAGTTTCGGCGAGGAACACCTCGATGGGCTTCTGCCCCATCACGGGCTTTTCGTGATTCGGCTCGTTGTGCAGCGCAATCCATAAGCCATACCGACGCGCCACTTCACCCGCGTTGTTGAAGCGCGTGGCCCACAGCTTCACCGCCTCGATGCTTCTGTTCGCTTCGCTCGGCAGCCCCGGCGCAATGAGATAGGTCATGCCGAGCTCCTTCACTTCGGCGCACCGCTGCTCCCACTCGGTGAGAATGGTGTCCGGCGCCATGTGCGCCGACGGCGCTTTGAGCCCCGTGGCCTCGAGGCTCGCCTTCACTTCCTTGATGCTCTGCCCGAAGTTCTTGAAGCTCCAGAGTAGCTCCACATCGGTGTAGCCGATCTTCGCCAGCGCTTCGAGCGTCTTCTCGGGATTGGCTTTCATCGCGCCGCGCACCGCATAGAGCTCGATGCCGATGCGATTGAGCTTGCCGACCGGTGTGCCGAGCGCGGAGAGCGGGACGTGGCGGCGGGCCAGGGCGGCGGCCGCGGAGGCGAGGAAGGAGCGACGGTGCATGATGGGTAGCATACGGCCTACCTGTAAATGACAAGGAGGTTCTTCACAGGGGATAATGGCTGCAAGCTGAGGTTGTCGAGTCCATCACTCTCAACCATCAGAGCCCCCATGAACATCCACAAGTTGCCCCGTCTCACCCCGTTTCGGCGAGAGGCACTGGTCCAGCGGGTCCGCGCGGGCGTGCCCGTCGCGGTGGTCGCGCGCGAGGCCGGCGTGTCTCGCCAAACAGTCTACAAGTGGTGTCGCCGGGCGAGCGAGGCCGCGCCGGATGCGCTGCAAGACCGCGCGCCGACGCCGCATCACTCGCCGAACCGGTTGCCACGGTATCGGCGTCGGCAGACAGAGAAGCGGCGCCGGCAGCGCTGGAGCAGTCGGCGAATCGCGCAGTAGGACGCTCTGCCGATCTCCACGGTGGTGACGGAGATTCGCCGGCTCGGCTTGAACCGCCTCGCGGCGCTGGAGCCGCCACGCCCGGTCGTGCGCTACGAACGCGAGCGCCCGGGCGAGCTGGTGCACCTCGATATCAAGAAGCTCGGGAAGATCGGGCGGGTGGGACATCGCATTCACGGCAATCGCCGCACGCGCGTGACCGGCATCGGCTGGGAGTACACGCATGTGGCCCTCGACGATCACTCGCGGCTCGCCTACGCCGAAGTGCTCGCCGATGAAACGGCCGAGACCACGGCGGGCTTTCTCCAGCGCGCCGTGGCCTGGTTCGCCGCGCAGGGCATCACGGTCGAGCGGCTCCTGACTGACAATGGACCCGCCTATCGCTCACACCACTTCGCCCACGTGGCCCTCGCCCTCGGGATCAGCCAACGCTTCACCCAAGCCTATCGGCCCCAAACCAACGGCAAGGCGGAGCGCTTCATTCGCACGCTGCTCACCGAATGGGCCTGTGCCACGGCCTACGGCCGCTCCGCCCGACGCACCGCCGCCTTACCGATCTACCTGACCCACAAAACTTTCATCGTCGTCACAGCGCCCTCAACGACGCACCACCAGCTTCACGCCTGCCCATCGCGGTGTGAACAACGTCTTTGTCATCTACACCTGGGGCGCCGCTCGTTCCCGCACGCCGGTGAGGCGGCGTCGGCGCGGTGCTCCGGTCGCCGCGTCACCGCACCGGCAGATGCCGTTGGCCATCGATCGCCAGTCGGCGACGTGGAAACCGGATACGGGCTACTTCTCACGCATCACCAGCGAGTCGCCCCGCGCCTGGAGATCGAGCGCCAGCGCCAACTGGGGTGCCGCCGCCCGCAGGGCCCCGACGCGCAACGTGATCGTCACCCGTCGCGACGCGAGCGCCGGGTCGACGATCAGCGGTTGCCCCCAGCGCGCGAGTTCTCGCGCCACCTGCGACAACGGCTGATCGCGAAAGACCAGTATGCCATCGCGCCAGGCGCCTGCGCTCGCGATATCCGTCGCCCGTTCGCGCGTCACGACGCCCGCCCGAATCGAGGCCAGATCGCCGGCCGACAGCTCCACCACCGCATGGTGCGCCGCGCTGCGTACCGCCACGCGTCCATGTCGCACCCAAACCATCGCTGTCGCCTCCTCGGCATACGCCGCCACGTCGAAACCGGTCCCCAGCACGCGCACCGTGCCGAACGCCGTGCGTACCTCGAAGGGGCGCGTCGAATCGGCGGTCACCTCGAACGACGCACGCCCCACCAGCTCCACTTCCCGACGATCACGCTGCGCCGCGTAGGTCAGTGACGACGCCGCCGCCAGAGTGACCACCGTGCCATCAGCGAGCGTGGCCCGCCGCACGGTTCCAATCGGCGCCTCGATCCACGTCCGTGTGACCGCCTCGGGCATCATGCGTTGGTTGCGCCACCCACGCGACACCACCCCCAACAGCGCCACGGCCACCACCGCCGCCGCCGCTCCCAGTCGCCACCGGAATGGCGCGATCACCGGAGCACTGGCGTCGCGACGCGCCGCGACCACCGGAGCACTGGCCGCGCGCCGCGCCGCGACCTGCTGCCACGCACGCTCCACGTCCCACGTCACCTCGGGACGGTCCGCATCCACCGTTGCCCGCAGCGACGCAAGCCACGCGGCGCGGTCGGCGTCATTGCGCACCCACGCGGCGAGCCGCGCGTGATCGTCGGGCGAGGCCTCGAGCGCCAGCACCCGATCGAGCGCACCGACCAGGTCGGGCGACATGTCCCCTCTCATCGGTCGTCCTCCGCCGGTACCACGCGACGCAGTGCGGCCAGCCCGCGCGTGATGAGGCGCTCCACGCCCTTGGGCGAAATACCGAGCACGGTCGCGATCTCCGCATACGAGCGCCGTTCGAACCACCGGAGCTGCATCGCCGCCCGGCAGCGTGGTGGCAACGCCGTCATGGCACGCTGCACGTGGGCGAGCATCTGCGTGCGATCACCGTGCGCCGAATCGTCACCGGCCGGTTCATGGGCGATGTGCGAGATCACCTGTTGCTCGGTCAGATCGCGGCGCACCCGATCGATCACCCGATGCCGGACCGCCGTGCGCAGGTAGGCCCCCACATCATCCACGGCCGCGAGCGCACCACGCCGCTCCCACAGCCGCAAGAAGACATCCTGCACCACTTCCTCCGACTCGGCATCGTTGCGCAACATGCGGTGCGCTACCATGCAGAGCGCCGCATAGTGTGTCCGGAAGAGCGTGGCGTACGCCTCCTCGTCGCCCGCGCGCATGCGCCGCCAGAGCGGTGGCTCGGTCGGCAGCGGCACTACCGCCTCACCGTGTTCGCGCGCAAACCACCAGCGCGTCGCCACTATCGTTCCCACGAGAGCCCCGCCGTGGGAATGCGCGGCACGAAGGCGATCGGCTCGCGGCGCCATTGCAGGGGGTCCACCGCCTGAATGGCCGCCGCGATCCCGAGCGGGTTCTGTCGCCCGAGCAGGTTGAAGACATCGGCGAAGACCGTCCACTGCCCGCTCCGCGTCTGGTAGCGTCGGAAGAGTCGCAGATCGACTCGCACATAGGTCGGCAGCCGCTCGCTGTTGTAGGCCCCATACGTTGGCGTGGCCAGGAGGCGCGGGCGCCCGTTGACGACGAAGGTATCGGCGCGCACACCGACTGGTGTCAACGGCCACCCCTGACGCATCACGATGCCCAGGCTGCCACGCCACCGACGATCGGTGGTTCGCACCGACAGGTCCATCGACGCCGCATGCCGCTGATCGACGTCGCGCGGTACGAGACGCCCCCCGATCCGGTCGGCGATCTGACTGAGCGCGTACCAGCCGCTCCATTCGAAGCGACCGCCACCGGCGCTCGCCACCGAGAGCTCGACACCGCGCGCCAGGCCGTCCGTCGGATCGACGCGCAGGGTGGTGAAGCGCAGGTCGCGCGTGATGTCGATGTCGGGCAGCAGCTGTGCGTAGCGCGGCGCAACGGACGTCAGGATGCGCTGATAGACATCGACCCGTGCGGCAAGCCTGCCCGGCAACTCACGATCGACGCCGATCGCCAGATGACGGGCTCGCTCCGGCACGGCCCACTCGCGTACGCCTTCTTCCACCGGCAGACCGTCGAGCGCCTGCGGCTGCGCGTACGCTCCCGCCGCTGCCCGCACCGAGGTCGACGGGTCGACCTGCCACGCGAGATTGACGCGCGGCTGCCAGGCCACCGGACCGCGCCAGCTCCATCGGTCCACGCGCCCGCCGACTTCCGCCACCAGCCGGCCGACCTGCATGCGCGGCGCCAGCCACGCCCCGGTCCACAGCCCTGCCGTGTCGATCACCGCGCTGGCCGTGTCCGCCTTGCGCTCGAAACCGAACAACGTCGCACGCGTGGGGCGAATCCGGCCGTAGTCGTACGCCGCGCCCTGTCGCTGCACATCGGTCCCGAACCGCACCTGCACTCGGTGCGACGCCGCCCACGTCCAACTCGAGCGGAGCGACCCCACCTCGAGTTCGCGACGATCAGCGATGCGGCCAATGGAGACCTGCCCCGTTCCGCCATCCGCGTTGCGCCGACGCACATCCTGCGACAGGCCGACTACGGTCTGTCCCTGCAGCCGCTCTCCGCTGTGCTGCCAGCTGGTCCAGCCGTACCGACTGCCATAGCGCGAGCGAAACGGCGGCGCGTCGAACTGTACGTCCTGCGTCGTGAAGTCGGTCGAACCCAACAGCGACACCGTCACCACATCACGCGACGAGGCATGCCAGCGGCCGCGCACGAAGCCGTCCCCGTAGCCGACGGCGAAGGGCGCCTCGGCATTGGTGAGATCGAGGACGAGATCGAGATAGCCGCGCCGAAGACTCGCCATCCAGGACCAGCGGCCGTCGCGCGTCCGTGCGCCGGCGAGCCCTCGCAACCACGTGGCGCTGAGCCCCGCCGAGAACAGTCGCTCGCCGGGGGCGAGCGGACGCGAGGTGATCGACATGACGCCGGTGAGGCGCTCGCCATACTCGCTGGTGAAGCTGCCGGGGACGAGATCGACCCCGCCCGTGGCGTGCACATCGAGAATCGAGAGGCCGGAGCCGATGTCCTTGAGGTGGTACGGTTCGCGCAACTGCATCCCGTCGAGCATCACCAGTAGCTCATCGCTGCGCGCGCCGCGCACATTGAGTCCGGCCGAGAAGTCGCTGGCCGCAACACCGGGCAGCCGGTTCACCGCACGAAAGAGATCCTCGCCAATCTGCGGGCGCGAGGCCACCTCCTCGCGCGTGAGGCTCTGCGCCACGTGCACCCCCGACTCCAGCGCGCGGCTGGTCCCCGGCGTGACCACGACTTCCGTGAGCCGCGGCGCCGCGCGGGCGAGTCGGACCACTTCGGTGTCACCCGTATCGAGCGTGTCCACCACACTCACGAAACCGAGCGCCCGCACCGTGATCGGCAGTGGCCCATCCCCCACCGCACCGAGCACGGCCTGCCCCGTGCGATCGGTCCGCGCACTCCGCGAGAGCCGCGTCACCAGTACCTCCGCGCCCACCACGGGGAGCTGCGTTCGGGTATCGATCACGCGAACGCGGCGCACGCCCCCGCCTACCCGACGGATGATGATCGTGGACGACGCCGAGTCGACGAGCGCCGTGAGCGCGGTGCCGGCCAGCGCGCGGGCCATGGCGCGCCGGAGAGAAAGTCCACCACCCAGCGTCACCGTGTCAGCGAGGCCCGCGACCGCCGGATCGAAGGCAACCGTGGCGCCGAGCAGCACGGCGAGCCGCTCGACGTGCCTCGCGCGCGTGGTGCGAACGGTGGTGTCGATGCGCCTGGCATCGAGTCGCGACCAGCGCGACCGCTCGACCTCCACGTACGTCGGCGGCGCGGGTTGGGCCGCGAGCAGGGAGATCGCGGGGAGGGTGGCGAGGAGCAGGGCAATGCGGCGTGTGGCGGGCATGTGTCGGAAAGATGGTGACACGATACCGGACGGCGCGGTTGCGCCAATCCCCACATTGTCGGCACGAGCCCCGCCGGCGGGGCACACGGTATCCAGTCACACCGTCGTCTCGGCCGGCAACCCGGCCACCGGCTTGCGGAATCGGGAGGTCGAGTTCGTCGAGGTCGTGTGGGTGTTTTTCGAGTCGCGGGTGCCCCGAGGTCTGGAGGCCCCGTCGCCAGCGCGCGCATGCGGCGCGTGTTGGACGACCCGACGCTCATGCCGCGCAACGACACACCTTTCGGGACGGTGGACGGGGCAACGGTGGCGCCCACGGTCCATCCTGGCGAGACCGGCTGTTCATCGTGGACGGAACCAACCGCATCCGACCCTCGTCCGACCCTCGTCTGCCGCGGTCACGAGGGCTATCGTGCTCCCGCCCACGACCCCGGCGAGCTCCCCTGACGGTGGTCGACGTGCTCACCCCGCTCGACGCCGAACGCGACGAGCGAGGGATGCGCCATCGGGACGGGTTGGGGTCTCCACCGCCGGCCGGCGGACCCACACGACCTGCGCCCCCGACGTCGCAGCCCTGGGCTATCGCCCGATGGTGATGCGCACCCCGCCGCCCACGTATCGCTGCGCGCCGGTGGCCGCGAGGAGCTCCGCCCCCAGCCCTACCAGACCGCGCACGCGATACTCGGCGGACGCGGACACTGCCACGCCACCCGTGGTGAGGCTTCCGCCATCGCCGTTGGGCGCCTCGTCGCACCTCGCGCCGGTACAGAGCCCGCGGAAGGTCAGGAAGGAATCCGGGACCCGTTCGCGGGAGACGAGGGTTGGCCCAGCCGCGAGGGTAAGCGTGCGGCGGGCGCTGTGGGTGGCGATTCCGGCGGTCAGCATCCCCACGTACGCCCAGCGGTCGTCGAGCACGTCGAACGCCGACAGGAACCGACCGGCCACGACCGCACGACCGCGGAAGCCTTCCACCCCCGCGCCGAATGCGAGGTTGATTGCCTCCTGGGCAGGGTTCACGACCGGGCGACGCGTACTGCCTGCCGTGTACGAAAACGCCGGCAGATGCATGTACAGCACCCCCGCGCCACCGGTCACCCGCACGGTTGGCGTCGCCGCTGGTGGTGCCGCCAGTGGCGGTGCCACGGCGGCGCGGTCCTGCGCCCAAACGGTGTCGGGCCCGGCGGCGAACAGCAGCGCGACCGCGGTGGTACGGACTCGGCAGCGGGACACTGGGCAGAACGGGTGCATGACTCCTCCGAGGAGTGAGGAATGCAGCATGCACGTTCCCGGATCGGCCGGCATCAGGCAGTTCCCTGACGGGCGGCGGCGGGTGCAGCCCCCGCCATTGCGCCGCTGACGGTGCGGTGACCGGCCGATGTCACCGCCGTCACGGCGTCACGGCGATGCCACCGTGGCCGCTACGCTCACCAGCGCGCCGGCAATGAGCGTCACCGGTGCCGGGTTCTCGTTCGCGATCAGCACCACCGTGAAGCGCCGCGCCGTGTCGAATGCGGCCACCGACGAAAAGCCGCGGATCTCCCCCGTGTGCGACCACACGGGGCGGCCGACGAGCTGTCGACGCACGATGCCCAGCCCGTACCCTTCGGGTCCCACCGTGGTCATCATGGCCGAGAGCGACGCGGGGCCCACCAGCTGACCGGTCATCAGCCCCTGCCACCAGCGGGCCAACGCCTCTGGGGTGGCGAAATAGGCCCCGGCGGCCCACGCGGCACTGTAGGTCGACGCGCGCACGTCCATCACGTTGACGGTGCCCCCACTCCAGCCGCCCGGTAGCGGGCCTGTGGGCGCTTCGTATTGATCGAGGAACGGGGTGGTGACCCCGATGGGATTGAGGAGCGTCTCGCGCACCAGCTGGTGCAGCGGGCGCCCGCCGGCGGCCTCGGCCACCAGCCCCGCCAGCTGGTAATTGGTGTTGGAGTAGCTCCACCCCGTGCCCCGCGGGAACAGCGGCGGGCGCAGCAGTCCGAGCATCCGTTGCGGGGTCCAGCGCGCGTTCACATCGGCAAGGATGGAATCGCGGTAGCCGGGCGCGTTGGTGACATCGAAGACGCCGCTGCTGTGATTGAGCAGCTGGCGGACGGTGATGGCCGGATCCACATGCGGGATGCGCGGGAGCCAGCGGCCAACGGAATCGTCCAACGACAGACGCCCCTGTTCGGCGAGACGGACCAGCAGGGTGGCCGTGATGCTCTTGCTGATGCTGCCGATGCCGAGCCGCATGGTGGTGTCCAGGGGCACACCGGGTACGGAGAACCCGGCCACGCCACGCCAGATCCGTCCGTCGGCGAGGACCACGGCCGCCGAGGCCCCGCGCAGCGGGACGGCCCGCACGGCACTGTCGAGCGTGCGTTGCAACTGCGCCATCCAGATGGCGTCCCCAGTGCTGACCGGGGGCGCAGGCACCGACGGAGGCGCCGCAGTGGGCGCCGCTCCGGAACAGGCGATGGGCCCGAGGCCGGCGGCCAGCAGTCGCGCGCCGATCAATACGGGAAAGGAACGAGCAGACATGGGGCCGGTTTCCGAAGCAGGTAGGAAATGGCCACGCGCAGCGCATCCGCGCGCGGCCCTGCCAGGAGACAGACGTGCCAGGGGCGCGCGCGTTAACGAAGGCGGCCACTGCCCTCCACCCGCCGTGTACCCGTGGCGCGATGTGTCACGGTCCCGGCTCGTCGGAACCGACACCGGCCCCGTTCCGTATAGCCCCGGCACGCCGTGGCACGGTCGCCACGCACGCGACTGCTCGCGACCGCGCGCCACCGCTCCGCCGCGCGTCCCGGGTGTACGCGCTCCGCCGCGTCCTGCTCCAGGGCCCGCCGGTCTCCACCTTGATTTCCCCTGCACACGTGACCCCTGAACGACCGCTGGCGGGACGGCAGAGCGCAGCCACCGACAGCCTCCCGCGCTACCTGCTGGTCGTGGGCCTGGTCTTTCTGGCCGTCGTGATGACGATGAAGCCGGACGTGGGGTTCCGGGCGCCGGCCGCCGTGCTGCTGCTGTTCTGGACGTTGCAGATCGGTGTCGGGCTGCTTGTCCTCCAGGCCACGCTCCACCTGCTGACGCGCCTGATGGGCGCGAGTCGCGTGCCAAGCTGGGCGCTGGTGGTGTTGTCCGGTGTGCTCGGTTCGGTCCTGCTGGCCCCGGCGTACTGGGGCATTGGCGAGGGCCTGATGATTCGCTGGTGGGGCGTTGCCGTCCTCCCGGACGAGGAGGGCATCGCGCCGGACCATGTCAGCATTGGCCACGACATGCTGGCCGAATACGGCGACATCGTGGGCCCGGTCACGACCGCGTGGGTGCTCATCTGCCTGCCACGGCTGCACTGGATGGTGGCCCCCCTGCTGTATGGGAGCGCGCCGGGCGAGACGGCGACGACGGCGGTCGTTCATGGCCCCTCGCCGGTCGACATCGCGCCTGCCGCGCCCGCTGCGCTTGTCCAGCCTGCCGAGCCCGCTGTGCCCGCTGCGACTGTCCAGCCTGTCCAGCCTGTCCAGCCTGTCGCGCTCATCGCGGCAGACCCCCGGTGGCGCCCCGCGGAGCCCGCCCCCGCCGCCGGCGCCTCCACAGCCGGCGCCTCCACAGCCGGCGCCTCCACAGCCGGCGCCCCAGCGGCCGGGGTGAGCGCGAGCACCGCGGCTGCGGTGCCCACGCCCCGGGGGTGGCGGGAACGCCTGCCCCCGGAAATCGGCCGTGATGTGATCGCCGTGGCCTCCGAACTGCAGTACCTGCGGGTGTGGACACCGCGCGGGTGCGCGCTGATTGTCGGGGCGCTCGCCGACGTCGAGCTCGAGGACGCGTCGCACGGCCTGCGGGTGCATCGCTCGTGGTGGGTGGCCGCCAACCACGTGAGCAGTGTGCGACGCACCACCAGCGGGGCCGTGTGTGTCATGAGCAATGGCCGGAGGGTTCCGGTGAGCCGTCGCCGTCGCGCCGAGGTCCTCGCGCGCTTCGGCGACGGCGCCCGGTACATCGTGCCGGTGGCGTCAGAACCCGTACCGCACCCCGACCTGCACCGAAAGCGGGTTGTAGCGCGGTGACTGGACGCTGCCGCCGCTGTTCCCCGTCGCGTTGTCGGCGGACACGGCCCCGGCGCGGAGCCAGCGTGCGTCGGTGATCAGCCGCCAGGTGGGCGAGAGCGCGTACTCGACGCCGCCCATCAGCTGCGGGACCAGCAGGCCGCTCGCGGAGTAGGCCCGCGAGCCCCCGTTCGACGCCGGCTTGAGGTCGAGATCGACCTCCAGCACCACGCCAAGGCCGGCGCCCACGTACGGCGTCCAGGCACGGGTCGAGGGGAAGCGGCGGACGCCGTTGACCAGCAGGATGTTCGAGGCGTAATCGCCGTCCCGTGCCAGGGTCGTGGTGCCCTGACGCAGGGACGTGAGCGCATGGCTGCGGTAGTTCCACTCCACTTCTGCGGCCCAGCCATTGCCGAAGCGGTAGCCGACATCGCCTCCGCCGCCGAGGCCGCGGCCGAACTTCGCCTGCACCCCGGCGCCCGCCCCCCGGGCGCCGGACTCGGTGAAGGTGGAGGCGCCGATCCGGCTGACCTGTCCATAGGCCGTAACGTACACGCCCTTCGGCTCCGCCTGCGCGAGGGCGGCGGCGGGCAGGCAACTCGTGAGCAACAGAACAGCTGATCGGGTAACGCGAAACACGGACATGAGCGAAAACGAGAAAAGGTTCAGGATGCCGCCACCGCGGCGTGTCGGCGGCGGAAGAATCCAGTGCCCGGGTTGCCCTCACAATTGCCGCGGTCACGGACGGTCGATTGGCTGAACGAATGGCCGGGGGCGACGGCGCGGTCGACCGCACGCGATGTACGAGCGGTTGCACACGGTGCACGAGCGGTCGCAGGCACGCCTGAGCGGGGGGGGCGGCCTGTGGTTGTGGTCGCCCGTTCCCGCCGTCACCCCCTTCGCCGACCCCGGGCGAAACCGGCCCGCCATCCCAGTCGTACCAAC
>NZ_JAJTHI010000034.1 GCF_021298855.1 Gemmatimonas sp. | reverse complement strand
TGGGCGTGGCCTCCTGCCGACGACGGCGGAGGATGCCTTGCGGCATGGTCTGCGGCAGTTGCCCCGCGAAACGCGCAGCGAGATCCTGCTCCCGGGCGGCGACGCCGAGGCGGCAACCAGTGATACGCGCCTCATCGATACCTTCGTGGGGGTCGCCACGGGGCGCGACGCCAAGGCTCTCGCGCGGGAACTCCTGGCCGAGGTCGACGGGGCCACCCTCGCGGCAGCCGGCGCACTCGAGGAAGGGGCGCGGGCGGCGGCGCTCGCCGCCAGCGCCGCCAACCCTACCACCCCGGTCCGTGATCTCGATGCGGTCTCGGCCGAGCTGCGCAGCCGCGTGCAACGCGTGATCGAGCGCATGAAGGACGAGTACGGCCACGACGTGCAGGTGGTGGAATCCGCGCGCTCCCAGGAGCGCCAGGACTGGCTGTTCGCCCAGGGGCGTACCCGCAGCGGACCGGTGGTGACCTGGACGCGCGACTCGGCGCACACCCGCGGCGAAGCCGTGGACGTGATCATCGATGGCTCATGGGACAGCCCGACCGGGTTTGCCCGCCTGCAGCGCATCGCGCGGGAAGAAGGGCTGCGCACGCTCGGCATGAAGGACCCTGGCCATCTTGAACTGGCAAAGGGGGCCGACGACCTGACCGCACGCGTGGAGGCGCAGCGCGCTGCAACGTCGGCGCCGGGCGCCGCCGTCGCGAGCCCGTCGAGTGCGGCGGCAGTCGCCCAGGTGGCGGGCGTGGCTCAGGTGGCGGGCGTGGCCCGTCCTGTCGACCAGGCCAGTCCGGCCAATGCCGTCGCGGCCGACGCGGTCTACGCCGCGACCGGCGCGTCGCAGGCCACACACACCGACCAGCAGACCAACGGCCAGTCGTTCGGACGGGGTGAACGCGACGAGACCGGGAAATCGCTCGCCAGCAGCCGCAAGTCCGAGCGCGCAACGCGTGGCGAGGGCGCGGATGGCTACGGCGCGCTGTCGGCCGGCACCCACACGGTGGCCGGCGGCGAGCGCCAGGGGCTGCCCGCGACCAGTGCGTCGGCAACCATCACCAGCACGCCGGCGCAGCGCGTCGCGGAGATCCAGGCGCTGCGGGATGACGCGCCGGCCTCGCCGCTCAGTCGCATGACGCTCAACGTCGAAGGCGCCAACGGCGTGACGCAGCAGGTCACGGTGGACCTGCGCGGCAACGTCGTGAGCACCCAGATCAGCACGGACGCCGCGACGGCCGACCGCCTGCGGCTGCGCACGGCCGACCTGCAGGACGCACTGGGCCGGCATGGTCTCGAAAGCGACACGGTGACGATCAGCGGACGCAAGCCGCTGGAGGCCACCGAGGCCGCGCGCACGGTGAGCGGGGACCGCGAGGCCATGAAGGTGACGGCCGCCACGGCGGCGAATGCGCAGGATGGGGCCAGTGCCAATGGGCAGCGGGAGCGGCCCCCCGCGCGCGAGTGGGACCAGGAGCAGACGCGCCGCGAACAGGCCGCCCGCGCACGTGACCAGCGGGAGCAGCGCGATCAACAGCAGGATCGTCAGCGCCCACGCCCCGACTTCCTCTTCGATACGCCATCATGATCAGCACCGTTCGCCCTCCGTTCGCGCCGCCGGCGTTCAACACGACCGGCCCAACCACGCCCCCTGCCACCCCAACCACGCCGGCCCGACCGCCGGTCGGTCCGGCCCAGCCCTCGGCGCCGCGGGCGCTGCCGGCGAACCCGAAGGCCATGGGACGCGACGAGTTCCTCAAGCTGCTCGTGTCCCAACTCAAGAATCAGGACCCGCTCAATCCGATGGACGGCAAGGACATGGCCGCGCAGCTGGCGCAGTTCTCCTCCGTTGAGCAACTGCTCCAGATCAACAAGAGCCTCGAGGCCCAGGCGACCCGCGACGCCGAGATCGTCGACGCCATCACGACGCTCGGTGAAGCCCAGGAGTCCCGGGCCGACGAACTCGCGCAGCTCATCGAGGGGCAGATGGCGATGGGCACCGTCGGCAAGATCGGTGTCACACCGGGCAACACCGCCTTCGTCGATCGGGACGGCCTGGGACCACTCGTGGTGGATACGGGGACCCGCGTCGGCACCGGACGCGTCACGGTGACCAACAGCAAGGGCGAGGTCGTGGGCACCAGGAACGTCGAGATCACGAAGGCCGGCCAGCAGGCGTTCGACCTGGGAGAGCTGTTCACCGATCCCAAGCTCCCGGCCGGGAAGTACAGCTACACGTTCGAGGTCGCCGCGACTGGCGGCCCGTTTCAGGCCGTCAAGACGTTCACGGCCGGCCGGATCACCGGCATGAAGTACGAGAACGGCAACCCCATCCTGATCATCGGCGACTCGCTCACCGTGCCGATGTCGCAACTCACGCAAATCCGCGCCTGAGGATCACTCACACATGCTTCGCTCTCTCTTCGCCGGCGTCTCCGGCCTGCGCAACAGCCAGGTGCGCATGGACGTCATCGGCAACAACATCGCCAACGTGAACACGGTGGCCTTCAAGGCCGGTCGCGTGACCTTCAAGGAAGGCTTCGCGCAGCTCCTGCAGGGCGCGAGCCGTCCGCCCGGTGACCAGGGTGGTATCAACCCCATCCAGATCGGCCTCGGCATGCAGGTCGGCTCCATCGACCAGATCTTCAACCAGGGCAACATCGAAACGACAGGGCTCAACACCGACGTCGCGATCCAGGGCGACTCGTTCTTCGTGGTCCGCAAGGGCAACCAGAGCTTCTACACCCGCGCCGGCAATTTCCAGGTCGACGCCATCGGCCAGCTGGTGAGCCCGGCGAACGGCTTCATCGTGCAGGGGCGCATGTACGAGAACGGCATGCAACTGGACGGCATCCAGGACATCAAGCTGCCCTTCGGCCAGCGGGTGTCGGCCAGGCCCACCACCGAAGCCACCCTCGCCGGCAACCTCAACGCCTCGGCGACCATCTTCCAGGGCAACTTCAACGATCCGCTGGTCCGCTCCGACCCAATCAATGAGAAGGCGTGGACCGAGACGCAGATCGGCGTGTTCGATTCACAGGGCACGAAGCACGACGTGAAGCTGCAGATGTGGAAGACGGGCCCGAACACGTGGAATTGGCGCATCGACCCCAAGGCGTCGGCGCAGACCTTCGAGGTCGAGACGAACGGCAGCTCGCCGCCGGGCGACATCCAGCTGCCGGTCGCCCCGACCGGCTACGAGATCCTGCCCGCGAACGTGCGGGTGTTCAGCCCGACGGGGGTGGAGTACAACTCCCCTGCCGACTTCTCCTTCAGTGCGGGCCCGCCGCCGGCGCTGCAGTTCACGAGCAGCATGCCGTCGAACGCCGTGATCCGTGTGGGCTACTTCATGAGCCCCACCACCGCCACGCCGAGCGAGAACAGCGGAACGTTCAACTTCGACCAGGCGGGCATCCTCAACACCGACGTCATCGCGTCGCTCAATTTCGCGGTCCCCGGCGCCAACGCGGTGCGCATCGACCTCAAGCTGGGGGGCGGCGTGAACGGTCTCACCCAGTTCGCCTCGACCGCCAGCACCGCCGTGTTGCGCGACCAGAACGGCTACACGGCCGGTACCCTGCAGGACTTCTCGATCGATCGACTCGGCCTCATCACCGGCTTCTTCACGAACGGCACCACGAATCCGCTCGCGCGCATCGTGCTGGCCGACTTCAACAACCCGTCGGGCCTGCTCCGCATTGGCGACAACATGTACCAGGAATCGGCCAACTCGGGTTCGGGCGTGCTGGGCTTCGCCCTCGAGGGCGCACAGTCGCAGCTCACCAGCGGCGCCCTCGAAATGTCCAACGTGGACCTGGCGCAGGAATTCGCGAACATGATCGTGGCGCAGCGCGGGTTCCAGGCGAACGGCAAGGTGGTTTCGACCAGCGACGAGCTGCTGCAGGAGCTGATCAACCTGAAGCGGTAGTGAGTAGGCCGTAGGCCGCAGGCAGCCGGGACAGGCGCTTGGCCCTCTGTCCGCCGCTCCCCTGGGGGGCGGGGGCGGAGGGCCGGTTCCGGTGACCCGGTTGGCGCTCCGCCGCGGGCACCACGGTCGGGCGCCGAATGATTTCCTGAATACAGAATATGATTCGGAGGCGGAATTTCTTGCCGCCCCGACGGCGCCTTGCGGTTTTTGCCGGGTGCATCCCCCAGCAACCAGTCGGCCACCGATCTTGGCCGGAGCAATGTAAAGCACTGCAATATAAGCAGTTATGCGGTCTCACGCGCAGGTCCACCCGCGTGGCACGACCCCTGCTTTCTCTGGGCGTGACGTTTCCACCTCCGCCCGCACCGTTCCATGGCCAACCAACAGACTCCGGCACCCGAAGACGCCACCGCCGCGGCCCCGGCAAAGCCCAAGCTCCCCGTCCTCATCGGCATGGTGGCCGTGGGGTTGCTGGTGGGGGGTGGCACTGGCGCCGCCTTTGTCGGCCCGATCGTCGCCAAGAAGATGGGCAAGAGCGCCCCTGTCGCGGCACACGCCGATAGCGCGCATGGTGACGACACGGGCGAAGAAGCGGCAGCCGCCGAGGGCGGCGAAGCACCGGCGGAGGGAGAAGTCCCCGCGCTGCTGCTGCTCGAGAACCTCGTGCTCAATCCCGCCGCCAGCGGCGGTGGCCGCTACCTGCTGTTGTCGGTGGCGATTGAACCCGGTAGCGCCAAGGCGGGCGAGGAGTTCACGGCCCGCGACGCGGAGCTGCGCGACATCATCCTCACCTCGCTGGGGGTGAAGACGGTGGAGGAACTGACGGAGATCGCACGCCGCGAACAGTTCAAGACCGAGCTGCAGACCGTCATCAACGCGAAGTTCGGCAAGAAGGCCGTGAAGAGCCTCTACTTCCCGCAGTTCGTCGTCCAGTAAGCGCCCTTCATGTCGACTCGACCGCGATGAGCACGGAAGCCCTCTCCCAGAACGACATCGATCGCCTGCTCGGCGGGAGCAGTACCCGAGCGGACGATGCGCCGGACGCGCCGTTCGCGGCGGCCCCGCTCGATCTGCAGGTCTACGACTTTCGTCGTCCGCACCGGGTGTCGAAGGAACGGTTGCGCACGTTGGAAGCCATGTACGAACGCCTCGTGAAGGGGCTCGAGGTGTGGCTCATTTCGCGCATGCGCGGTCAGATCGAGGTGCGGCTGCAGAGCGTGGAGCAGTTTTCCTTCGCCGAGTTCACGCTCTCGCTGCCGATGCCCTGCACCTCGTACATCTTCGACATCACCGGCACCGGCCAGAAGGGCGTCCTCGACATCGGTCCCGAGTTCAGCACATTCCTCGTGGACCGCTTCTTCGGTGGGGAGGGAGCCGGCGCGTCGCTGACGCGGGTGCTCACGCCCATCGAGCGCATGGCCGTACGCAGCGTGGCCGACAAGATCACCGCGCTGTTGCAGGAGATCTGGCAGGACCACGTGCCCCTGGACCTCAACATCACGGGGTTCGAATCCTCGCCGGAAATCCTGCAGGTGGTGAACCGCGAGGATCCGGTGCTCGTGGCCAACCTCGAGTTCAGTACGGGCAACGTGAGCAGCCTGCTGCTGCTGTGCCTGCCCCTGACCGTCCTCGACAAGTTCTTCACGTCCAGCGGGCAGCAGCGTCTGGCCCTGCTTTCCACCAACGAACGGGAACGCGAGCAGACGCGTCAGCGAAGTGAAGCGGCGCTGCGCGCGACCAAGGTGCCAATCACCGCGCGCCTGCCCGACTTCCGCCTCAGCCTGCGCGACCTGTCGCAGATCATCGAGGGGAGCATCATCCCCACGGGCATCCCGAAGGACGCGCGCGTGATCGTGCGCGCCGGGACGCAGGACCGCTTCATCGGGCACGCCGGACGCGTGAACGGCAATCTCGCGGTGCGCGTCGTGGACGCGCTCCCCTCTCCCCCGTCGAATTTCTGACCCTTTCGCACATGAACACCGCCGAAATTGATGCCCTCGTCGCGAGCGCGCAGGCCGCCAAGGCCGCCGGGCAGCCGATCTCGTCTCTCATGGAGGACCCGGGTGCGGCCCCCGGCGCACCGGCGTTTCGCGCTCCCCAGTTTACCGACTTCAAGCAGACGATGCTGGGTGGCACGGAAGTGCCGATCAGCATGCTGCTCGATCTCACGCTGCCCGTCTCCATCGAACTCGGACGGACGAGCATGATGGTGCAGGAGCTCCTGCGCCTGGGCCGGGGCTCGGTCATCCAGCTGGACCGCCTCGCCGGCGAACCCATCGACATCTTCGTGGGCGACCGTCGCTTTGCCGAGGGTGAAGTGGTGGTGCTTGGCGAACACTTCGGGGTGCGCATCACGCGCGTCCTGGCGACGCCCAGCGCTACCGCGACCGCCGCTCCCGCGAGCGCGGCCTGAGCCACCGGACCGTCGTCGTGCGCCCTCTCACCTGAATCACGGCCGTCCATGCTGATTGCGTCACTCGGGGTGATCGCTGCCCTCACCTTCGTCCTCGGCCTCGGGGCCGTGTGCCTGTGGGCACTGAAGCGCTGGGGCATGGGGTCCCTGTCGGCCACGGTGCGTCTCCCCGTGGAAGTGGTGCAGCGGGTCCCCTTGGGCCCGAAGACCGGGCTCACCGTCGTGCGCGTCGGCGAAAAGGTCGTGGCGCTCGCCGTGGGGGAAGGCGGGGTCACCACGCTCTTCGAGCTCGACGAGCGTGATCGCCAGCAGGTGGTGGCGAGCAGCGCCGTGCCGGTGCCGCACCGGTCGAGCGCCCAGGCGGCGGCCGCGTACCGCCCGCTCGTGCCGGCATCCCTCGCCGGCCCGTTCGGGCGCCTGCTCGGCCAGCAGCTCCGCTCGGAGGCTGGCCCCGCGCACGAGGTGGCGCGACCCGGCACGGCGGCGCCGGTGGCGGCGGCGCCGGTGGCGGCGGCATCCTTCGCGCCCCTGTCCCTCACCGAGCGCGCCGAGATCCCGCGCTTTCTCACCGCGCCCCTCACCACGAGCCGTGGGACCCCGCTGACGTACCCGACGCCCATCCGACCGACGTCGGCCGCTCGCGGGTTCGGGCCCATGCTCGACCTGGCGTTGGGGGGGACCGCCCGACTGGCCGCCATGCTCGCCGTCTTCACGATGACGTCCGCCTCGACGCTCGTGGCCCAGACCCCCGCGACGCAGCCACCCGTGGTGCAGCCGCCGGTGGTGCCGCCAACGCCCGCCTCGGCGCCCCCCACGACCATCCGTCCGGCGACCCCGGCAACCGCGCCGCTCGTGATCGACGTGCCGAAGCTCGATCTCGCGCCGCTCGTCCCCATCACCGTTGGCCAGCCGCCGGCCGCGCCGCCGCGCCCGGCCCCGCGCCTCACGCCCTCCCGCGCCGTCGGGCCCGCCACCCAGCCGCCGGTTCCGCGCCCGGGCAACGGGGCTGCCGTGACGGCACAGGGTACCGCGCCCCGTCAGCCCATGAACCGCGTGGTCGTGGACAGCGCCACCGACGTGCCACCCAAGGCCCAGAGCGCGTCCCCCGCGCCCATCGCCGCCGATGAGGCCATCATGCGCATGATGCCGCAGATGGATGTCCAGGTGGGCGGCGACGCCGAGAATGGCGGACTGCGCCTGAACGGCACCGTGGGCATCGTCATCATGATGGGGCTGCTCACGCTGCTGCCGACGCTGCTGCTCATGATGACGGGCTTCACCCGCATCCTCATCGTGCTGCAGTTCCTCAAGCAGGCCATGGGCACCCAGAGTGCGCCACCCGGCCAGCTGCTCGCGGCCATGGCGCTCCTGCTGACCGGCTTCGTCATGGGGCCCACGCTCGCCGAAATGCACCGCACGGCCATCACGCCCTGGCTGGACGGCAAGATGACCCAGGTGGAAATGATGACGGAGGGCGTGAAACCGATGCGCGCCTTCATGCTCAGGCAGACGCGGGAGAGCGACGTCAAGACCTTCGTCGAACTGAGTCGCCTGCCACGACCCGCCACCGTGGACGACGTGCCGCTGCACGTGCTGATGTCCGCGTTCGTGGCCAGCGAACTGCGCACGGCCTTCCAGATCGGTTTCGCGATCTACTTGCCGTTCATCATCATCGACACCGTGGTGGCGAGCGTGCTCATGAGCATGGGCATGTTCATGCTGCCCCCGGCGATGATCTCGCTGCCCTTCAAGCTGCTGCTCTTCGTGCTCGTCGACGGGTGGAGTCTCACCATCACGAGCCTGGTGCAGAGCTTCAAGTAGCCCGATCCGGGCGCGCCCCGGGACCGGGCCGCGCGAGGACAGGCCGCCGGTCGTGCCGCGCGGCGGCGGGTGCGCCGTGCAGCAATTGCCGTCCGCCGTCTGGTAGGCCCCGCGCGGTGCATCACGCCCGGCAACACTTGCCGGGGGCCAAGCCTCGAGCCGCGCCGCTCGCGATCACGTAACGCATTGAATTAGAAACAGATACGCACGATCTCCGACGCACCACGATGCTGGCACCATCCCTGCACGGGGAGGTGTCGGCAGCCTCGTCCGACTCCTGAAGCCCAGCGCCCGTGTCCCATCAACTCGTCATCGACCTTACCCGCGACGCCATCATGACCGCCCTCATGATCGCGGCCCCCCTGTTGCTCATTGCCCTGGGGGTTGGGCTCGTCGTCTCGATCATGCAGTCGGTCACGCAGATCCAGGAACAGACGCTCACGTTCGTGCCCAAACTCATTCTGGTGGGTGGGGCCTTCATCGTCGGCATGCCGTGGCTGCTCCAGATCCTCATCAAGTTCACGTCCTCGATCATCCGCGGGATTCCCGCGATGGTCGCCTGAGCCGTCTCCGACCGACGACTGGCCCGTGCACTCGCTGATCTTCGGCCTGCCCGACGTCTTCGCGCCCGGCGTCGCCACCGCCCTGGTGCTGACGGCACTGCGCGTGGGCGGGCTGTTGCTGGTGGCACCCGCCTGGTCGGCCAAGTCGGTACCCATGCGACTGCGCGCAGCGCTCATCGTGCTGTTCGCGGTCCTGCTGCTGCCCGCGGCGCTCGAATCCGCCGATCGCTCGGGACTCGCGATCACCCCCGCCACGTTTCTCGCGGAGACGGTCGTGGGCTTCGCGCTCGGGTTCGCGGCCGCACTGGTCGTCGCCGGCGTCGAGTTCGCGGGGGAACTCGCCACGAACACCATCGGTCTCTCCGGCGCGGCGATCTTCGACCCGCTCGGCAACACGCAGGGCGCGCTGTTCGCGAGCTTCCTGCAACTGCTCGCCGTCACGCTGCTGCTGCTCGCCGGCGGTCATCTGCTCATGATCGAGGCCGTGGCGAAGAGCTTCACCGTGATGCCGCTGGGCGGACCGCTCGCCCTCGATCGCGGCTTCCTGCCGCTGGTGAAGGCGGGTGCGCAGCTCTTCGCCAGTGGCCTGCAGTTCGCCGCGCCCGTCATTGCCGCCATCCTGCTGACCAACCTCGCGCTGGCCGTGCTCGGGCGCGCGGCTCCGCAGCTGCAGGTCATGAGTCTCGCCTTCCCGCTGCAGATCGGCGTCGGCCTGCTCACCTTCGCCGGCTCCATCGGCCTCGTGGTGCAGGCGCTCGGTGGCTGGACCACGCCGTACCATCAGACCCTCGACTCCTTTGCGCGGGCGGCCCAGGTGGCCCCGGCGCCGGCGATGGGGGCGTCGCGATAACGACCGATGGCGGAAAACGAGTCCGGCGAAAAGACCGAAGAACCCACTGGCAAACGCCTCGATGAAGCCCGGGAGAAGGGGCAGATCGCCAAGAGCCCCGAGTTCGTCACCGCCGCCTTCCTGCTCGGCTCCCTCATGGTGTTCTCCTTCGCGGGGCCGCCGCTGTGGCGCTTCCTCGTGGAGACCGTCGGCCGCACCCTCGCCACGGCAGGCGATGGTGCCTACGAGGGCGTCGGACTCATCACGTATCTCCAGGCGCTCAGCTTCCGCGTCATCGTGAGCACCGTGTCGGCCATGGCGTCGCTCGCCGTGATCGCCATTGCCGTGCAGGCGCTGCAGACCGGGGGCCTCCTCACCACGAAGACGCTCGAGCCCAAGTTCGAGCGTCTCAACCCGATCAACGGCGCCAAGCGCATGCTCGGCCTGCAGGGCTGGGTGGAGCTCGCGAAGGGACTGCTGAAGATGGGCATCGTGAGCTACGCCGTGTACGCCACGCTCGAGGACGCGTGGGCCGACGTTCTCGCGCTCGCGCTGTCGCCATCCCCGATGGCCCTCATGGAGCTCGTGAACGCCTACGGCTTCGCCCTGCTCCGCAACACCGGCCTCATGTTCCTCGTCCTCGCGCTCGCCGATTACGGCTTCCAGCGCTGGAAGACGAATGAAGACCTCAAGATGACGAAGCAGGAGGTCAAGGAGGAAATGAAGTCGCAGGAAGGCAACGCCGAAATGAAGGGGCGTCGCCGCCAGATCGCGCGCGAGCGGGTGCGGCGCACGATGTTCGCGAGCGTGAAGACCGCCGACGTGGTGCTGGTGAACCCCACCCACATCGCGATCGCCATCAAGTACGACCCGGCCGTGGCGCCGGCGCCGTACATCGTCGCGCTGGGCGAACGCAAGATCGCGCAGCGCATCAAGGAACTCGCCTTTCAGCACGGCGTGCCGGTGATCGAGAACAAGCCGCTTGCCCGGGCCCTCATCAAGGTCGCCAAGGTGGGAACGATGATTCCGGTGGAGATGTACCTGGCCATCGCGGAGGTGCTGGCCTTCGTGATGCGCGAGAAGCAGCGCCATGGCGCCGGCTGGCGCGGCACGGCCGCCGCCTGAGGAGACCCGCATGACGTCCGCTGCCCTGCCCCTCAGCCCCGGCGCGCCGAAGATGCGCCTCGCCGAGATCGCCGTCGCCCTCGTCGTGGTGATGATCCTCGCGCTCATCATCGTGCCGCTGCCACCGGTGCTGCTCGACCTGTTCCTCGCCGCCAGCATCGGCTCCTCGCTGGTCGTCCTGCTGGTCGCGCTGTACACCACGAACCCGCTCGACTTCAGCAGCTTCCCCGCGCTGCTCCTGCTGCTCACGCTCTTCCGCATCGGCCTCAATGTGTCGTCCACGCGCCTCATCCTCACCGAGGCGCACGCGGGCAAGGTCATCGAGGCGTTCGGTCAGTTCGTCATCGGCGGCAACTACGCCGTCGGGATCGTCATCTTCCTCATCCTGATCGGCATCAACTTCATCGTCATCACCAAGGGTGCCGGTCGCATCGCCGAGGTGGCGGCGCGCTTCACCCTCGATGCCATGCCCGGCAAGCAGATGGCGATCGACGCCGACCTCTCGGCCGGCCTGATCGACGAGAAGGAGGCCCGCACCCGCCGCGACGAGATCGCCCGCACCGCCGACTTCTACGGCGCGATGGATGGGGCCTCGAAGTACGTGAAGGGCGACGCGATTCTCGGCATCCTCGTCGTGATCGTGAACATCGTGGGCGGCATCTTCATCGGCGTCATTCAGCGCGGCATGGATGTGGGCAAGGCGGCGAGCACGTACACCATCCTCACGGTGGGTGACGGGCTCGTGTCCCAGGTCCCGGCGCTCATCATCTCCACCGCGGCCGGCATCATGGTCACGGCGGCGACGAGCACCGACCGGATCGGCACCGTGCTCAGCCGCCAGCTCGGCGGCCATCCGCGCGCCATGTGGATGGTGGCGGGCGTGCTTGGCGCCTTTTCGCTCATTCCCGCGCTCCCGATGTTCCCCTTCCTCACCATGGCCGCGGGGGCCGCCGTGCTGGCGAAGCTGTCGGCGCAGGCCGAGGCGCAGCGCGCTGCCGAGGCGCTGGTGCTGTCCCCGGTGGTGAGTGACGCCCCGGAGGGCGCGGGGACCCCCGATCCCATGCAGGATCTGCTCCAGATCGACCCGATCGAACTGGAGGTGGGCTACGCCCTCATCCCGCTCGTGGACGAAGGGCAGGGCGGCGACCTGCTCGAGCGCATTTCACTGCTGCGCAAGCAGGCCGCCCTCGAGCTGGGCATCCTCGTGCCGCCCATTCGCATCCGCGACGACATCCGGCTGCCGGCCAACGAGTACGTGATCAAACTGCGCGGCAGCGAGGTTGCCCGCGCCGAGGTGCTGCCGCGCTTCATGATGGCCCTCAACACCGGCGGGGTGGTGGCGGAGATCGACGGCATGGACACCATCGACCCGAGCTTCGGCATGCCGGCGCGCTGGGTCGCGGCCTCTCGCCGCGCCGAGGCGGAAGCGCTGGGTTACGTGGTCGTGGAGCCCACGACCGTGGTTGCCACGCACCTGCTCGAGACGCTCAAGGGCAGCGCGGCCGAGCTCCTCGGTCGCCAGGAAGTGCAGGAGATGGTGGGGACGCTCAAGAAGTCGCACCCGGCGTTGGTGGAGGAGATCATTCCCGGGAAAGTGTCGCTGAGCGTGCTGCACCGCGTGCTCCAGCGCCTGCTGCGCGAGCGCGTCCCCATTCGCGACCTCGTCACCATCCTCGAAGCCGTCGGCGACGGCGCGGAGGCGACGAAGGATCCCGAGGTGCTGACGGAAGTGGTCCGCAAGGCGCTCACCAACGTCATCGCCCGGCTCTTCGCCGACCCCACGGGCACCGTGCGCGGGATCACCATCGGGGCACGCCTCGAGAGCGCCCTGCTGGGGCTCTTCTCGCCGCGCACCGCCCAGGCGGCCACGCCGATGCTCACCCCCGAATCCCTCGCGGGCATGCTGCGGGATCTGAACCATCTCGCCACCACCTATGCGGTGGATGGCCGTCCGTTGCCGCTCATCACACCGCCGTCGCTGCGCGTGGGCGTGCGGCGCCTGATTGAACCCGTGCTGCCCAGCCTGCCGGTGGTCTCGCTCGCCGAGCTCCCCGCGCAGATCACGCTGAGCAGCGTGGCTACCTGGGAGATGCCCAATGGCTAGTCTGCTGCCCGTCGAACGATTCCGTGGTGTCGACCTGTCGCGCGTGGCCGATCGCGCGCGGCGCACGCTGGGCGACGATGTGATGATTCTCCACACGCGCACCGTGCGCGAGGGCGGGGTACCGATGGTGGAGGTGCTCGCGACGCCGAGCCACGCCCTCGAGTCCGTCCGCGCGCGCCTCGACGCGGCGCCGTTGCCACCCACGCTGCGCAAGGCCGACGGCCGCCCCTACGGCATCGCCCTGGTGGGCCCCACCGGGGCTGGCAAGACGACCACCGCCGCCAAGCTCGCGGTGCGCCGCGGCATGTTCGGGGCCGCGCGCCCGGGTCTCCTCACGCTCGACACCTATCGGGTGGGCGGCATGGAGCAGTTGGCCACCTACGCCGAGCTCGCCGACATCCCGTTCGAAGTCATCTACGAGGCCCGGGAGATCGACGCCGCCATGAAGCGACTGTCGGCCGACTGTGACGTGATTCTGATCGACACGCCGGGGCGCAGCCCGGCAAGCACGGAGCTCACGGAGCGCTGGCGTACGCTGCTCGACGTCATCGCCCCCGACGAGGTGCACCTGGTCCTGCCGGCGAGTCTGCGCGCCGACCTCGCCGTGGACATCGCCCGCGCCTACGCCACGTCGCGCACCCACTGTGGCGCCACGCACCTGCTGCTCTCCAAGCTCGACGAGGTGCCGCGGGAATCGGGGGTCACCGATTTGGCGCTGTCGCTCGAGTTGCCCACGCGCTGGATCACCGACGGTCAGGACGTGCCCGCCGATCTCAAGCCCGGCGTGCCGCGGCTGCTGCGCTCGTGGGGGCTGACAGCCGACGCCGAATCCGACTGGGCGCCGGCCTGATGTCGCTGCTCATGACCGTGCCGCGCGGAGCGGTACCACCGACGCAGGCCGACGGCGTGCGCAGCGCGCGGAGCGCCGGCGGCGCCCGCAGCGGGGCGGCGCCGACGCTGCTCGTCGCGAGCGGGCGCGGCGGGGCCGGGGCCACGCTGCTGTCGGCGCTGCTGGCCATGAGTGCCGCCGGCGAAGGGCGGCGCGTGCTGCTGGTGGACGCCGATGACTTCGTGGGGGCGCTGGCGCTGACCCTTGGCATCTCCCCGCGTGGCAGCTGGACCGACTTGCGCGCCGGGCGCGCCGCGCCGGCGGATGTCGCCACCCCGGTGAGTGCAACTCTCACCCTGGTCGCCGGCGGTCCCCCGCGGCTGGCCGACGCCCCGCGCACCGCAGCGCCAATGAGCGCCGCCGAACGCAAGGCCTGCATGCGCCGGGTCAGCACGCTCGCCGAGGCCATGGACCTCGTGGTCATCGACTGCGGCGCCCGGCTCGATCATGTGCTCGGGGCCGTCACACCCACTGGCAGCGAGCGGCTCATGGCCGTCTCCGCCGGCAGTGATCCCGTGGGCCTCGCGGCCACTTATGCCCTCTGCAAGGCCGTCGGGCTTTCCCGCCCGGCCCTGCCGGTCGAGGTGCTCGTCAACCGCCATGAAGGGAGCGAGGCCGCTCGCTGCTTTGATGCCATCGACGCCGGGGCCCGGCAGTTCCTCGGACTCACGCCACGCCTGGCCGGGGCCATTCCGGCCGACCCCACCCTCGATGCCGCGCTGCGCGCGGGCATGCCCTTTCCTGACGCCGCCGCCGGATCGCCGGCCGCCACCGCCGCACACCACGTCGTGATGCGCGTGCTGGCCGAACGACCCCTCTCCCGCCCCGGTACCTGATCGTGTCTTTCGCTGCTCCCTCCGGTTCCACGGCCATGAACGCCAATCTCTGGCAATCCTATCAGGCAGGGAACGCGGTTGCCCGCGACCGGTTGCTCGAAGAGCACCTCGGTCTCGTGCATCACGTGGCCCGGCAAGTCTCGCGCACGCTCGCCGTGCGGACCGACTTCGACGAACTCGTGAGCGCCGGGACGATCGGCCTCATGACCGCCCTCGAAGGCTTCGATGCCACCCGCGGCCTGGCCTTCAGCACCTTCGCGGCGCCACGCATTCGTGGTGCGATTCTCGACGAGCTGCGCAAGCAGGATCACGTGCCGCGCTCCGTCCGGCGCAAAACCCGCGAAATCACCGGCGCCCGGGAAGCCTTTCAGCGGGCGCATGGCCGCGCACCAGAGGACCGCGAATTGGCCACCCAGCTGGGCGTGGATGTGGACACGCTCTGGCGATGGCAGGCCGACGTCGAAGGCGCCCATCACGTGCCGCTCGACCGGGCCCCGGGCGACCGGGAAAGCACGGCGCCCGTGCCGGCGGAAACTCTGACCAGTGAGCAGGCGAGCGACGTCGAGGCGTCACTCACGCACGAGCAGGAGGTCGCCCATCTCAAGGACGCGATCCTCCGGCTCAAGGAGCAGGAGCGCATCGTCCTTTCGCTCTACTACTTCGAGGAGCTCAAGCTGCACGAGATCGCCAAGGTGCTCGAGCTCACGGAAAGCCGCGTCTCGCAGATTCGCAGCAAGGCGCTGAGCAAGCTGCGTGTAGAGCTCAAGCCACTTCGCGACGTCTGACGCACGACCCCCGATGCCGGCGCCTGCCGCGCACGGCCCGACCCTACCATTGAGGCTCCGCATGTCGAAGGTCTGGAAGGAAACCCTGCAGATGACCGCCCTCGGCGTCGGCGTCAGCATCATCGGGCTGGCCATCGGCGCGTTCCTGATGTCGCCCAGCGTGTCGCCGGACCAGCGGCTCGCGGCCTTCGCCACGTTGGCAGCGGCGACCGCCGCCGCGCTGCTCGCCGAACCGCTGCGCCACATGGGGAGCGCCCTCCGGAAACGGCGGGGACGCCGCACTGCGCTGGCGCACGCGCACCATGGCGCACCGCGCCCGGCCACGGCCGCGCCCCCGACGATCTCCCTGCGCGGCGGACGGGTCGGTAAGACACCGCGCACCGTGCGGGCGCTGGCCGCCGCTGGCGCCGCCCCGGCCGAGATCGCGAGGAAAACCGGCCTGCCGCTCGACGCCGTCTCGATGCTGCTCGAGATCCACGGCGGCCCCCTCGCGGCACGGTAGCGCCTGCCGCACGGCAATAGCAGCCGCCCCCACCGGGTGCCGGCATGAATTGCCGTGCCGGCGGTTGGTCCAGCGCCGCCGCCACCCGAACCCAGCAGAACTTCAAGCTGTTGTATTTCAATAGCTTACAGTCAATTCCTCAGGTCGGGCCCTCGTGGCCCGACCATTGCTTTTCTCCGTGGCGAGTTCGTGTCCCCTTACCGACTACGACATGCCAGGTCCCGTCCAAACCAACGGATTGAGCAGTGCGGCGGCGGCGCTCCAGATGCTGGAGCGCAGGCAGGCGGTGCTCGCCAACAACCTCGCCAACGCGTCCACCCGTGGCTTCAAGGCGGAAATGGCCTTCTCGCGGCTCATGGACAACGCCTTGGCGGCCACCGACACCGCCGTGGACCTCACGGCCGGTACGCTCACCCAGACCCACAACCCGTTCGACCTCGCGGTCGAGGGTGACGGATTCTTCGTGGTGAACACGCCCGGGGGGGAACGGTTCGTGCGCAACGGCAGCTTCCGCCTCAGCCCCGAACGCCAGCTGGTCGACAGCCGCGGCAATCCGGTTCTGGGCGAAGACGGACCGATCACCATTCCGCCCAGCGGCGTGGTGGAGATCGACGCCGCCGGTCAGATCGCCGTGAATGGCAAGCCGCTCACCCGCCTGCGCCTCGAGCGGGTGCCGAGTGGCACCGACCTCCAGCACGAGGGAGGCAGCCTGTTCGTGCCCGAGGCCTCCCGGCAAGCCATCCCACCCGCCGAACGCCGGGTGCAGCAGGGATTCCTCGAGGAGTCGAACGTCAACCCGATGGCGGCCATGACCGACATGCTGAGCGTGCTGCACCGCTATCAGGCCGCGCAGAAAACGCTGTCCACCATTGATGCGGTGCGCGGTATCGCCGTGACCGACCTCGCCAAGCCCGTTTAAGCACGCCCGCCACGAGCACGCACCGGAGACCTGATCCATGAATCCCGCACTTCGCGCCGCCGCGACCGGCATGATGGCGCAGCAGACCCGCACCGAAGTCATCGCCAACAACCTCGCCAACGTGAACACGGCCGGCTTCAAGCGCAGCCGGGCACAGTTCGAGGACCTGCTCTACCAGACCATTCAGGGACAGCAGGTCATCGGCGGCACGGAAGCGGAGACGCTGCCGGCCATCCAGGTCGGCCGCGGCACCCGGCTCTCCGGCGTCCAGCGACTGCACGAGCAGGGCCCCATCGAACAGACCGGGCGCAACCTTGACGTGGCCATCGAAGGCGAGGGCTTCTTCCAGGTGCAGCTGCCCAACGGCGAGCTCGGGTACTCGCGCGACGGCAGCTTTCAGATCAGCGACCAGGGCGTCCTCGTCACGAGCGCCGGCTACGCCGTTCAGCCCCCGGTACGCATTCCGGTAGACAGCAGCGAGCTCACCATCTCCGGCGCGGGGGTGGTGAGCGTCAAGCGGGGAACGGAGCTGCTGCCCACCGAGGTGGGACGCATTGAACTGGCGCGCTTCGCCAATCCGAGCGGCCTGCTCAACCTCGGCCAGAACATGCTCATGGCCACGACGGCCTCGGGCCAGCCGATCCTCGGCTTCGCCAATGAAGACGGCATGGGGCGCCTGCAGCAGGGAAGCCTCGAGGGCTCGAATGTGCAAATCGTGCAGGAGATGGTGGAGATGATCGCCGCGCAGCGCGCATACGAGATCAACTCCAAGTCCATCAAGACGGCCGACGAGATGGGCCAGATCGCCAACAACATCGTGAACTAAGCCGCACGGGACACGGACGTTCTGATGCACTCGCCAACCCATCGCCCGACCACGCGCGCCGCCGCGTCCCGGCGGTCGCTCCTCGCGGTCGCGGGACTCGCGGGGCTGCTGCCCATGGGGCTCGCGGCCCAGGCGCCACGCGCGCGGCCCGACATGGCCGGCGCGCTGCGCGCCGACCAGCGCCGGGTAACCGTCGCGGTTGCGCTCCGCCCGCTCGGGCGGGGGGACACGCTGCGCGCGGAGGATATCGGAGTGGCGGACACCGTGATCACCTGGCGCTGGAACGGCATCGCCCCCGACACCACGCGGGCACAGGTCGGGTGGATCGCACGGCGGCCCATCGCCGTCGGCGACGTGCTCCGTGCCCCGGCCGTTACGCCGCCGCCTGTAATTGCGAGTGGCACGACCGTGACCGCCGTCTGGCAGGATGGGCCGCTTACGCTCGTCCTGAGTGGCGTCGCCACCAATACCGCCGCCCTTGGCGCCCCCGTGGGCGTCCGCATCGATCGCACCCGCCGGCTCGACGGCATCGCCGTGGCGCCGAATACCGTTCGCCTTCGCTGAGACTCCCCATGTCCCGTCAGCGCTCACCGCGCGCCCTCGCCGCCGCTCTCGCGTTCGCCCCGTTCGCGGTGTCTGCGCAGGCGGCATCCCAACCCCCCAGTGGTCAGGCCGCCGGGGCCACGGCCCCGGCAGCCACGGCCCCGGCAGCCAACGCCCCGGCAGCCAACGCCCCGGTCATCACCGCTCCTCCGCCGCGCAACGCCTGGGTCAGCGACCGTCGCCAGTTTGCGGTCGGCGACATCATCACCGTGCTCATCGACGACTACACGATCAGCACGGCGGTCAAGGAGAACCTCAACCAGGACTTGCGGAACCGCGGCTTCGGACTGAACGCGCGCATCCCCGGCAGCAGCCAATCCGCGAACATCGACGCCCGCAACAACGCCGACCAGACGCAGCGCGGCCAGGCGCGGCGCGAGAACCGGTTCCAGAACGAAATGAGTGTGCGCGTGGTCGCGGTGGGGCCGAACGGCCTGCTGCAGGTGAAGGGGACCAAGAAGATCGACGTGGACCGGGCCATGCAGGACATCGTCTTCACCGGGTGGGTGCGGGCGCAGGACGTCTCCGTCACCAACCTCATCGAGTCGAGCCGCGTGGCCGACGCCCAACTGGGCTACGCCTCGCCGGGCCCGCTCGGGAAACCCAAGCAGGGCATCATCAGCAAGGTCCTCGGGATGGTGTGGCCGTGAACATGTTGCTGCTCCGCTCGCGCAGGGGCCGCGTGGTGGCCCACGACACCGTCCGCCTGCTCCGCACCGTCGCAGCGGCCATCGCCCTGCTGCTCCTCACGCCGTCACTGGTCGTCGCCCAGAACGACGTCAAGATCCGGGACCTGACCCAGGCCGAAGGGGCCCTGCCGGTGCGCCTGGTGGGCTACGGGCTCGCGGTAGGGCTCGACAACACCGGTGACCGGGCCATCGGGGGACAGACCGGCGGCCCCACGGTGCAGAGTGTCATCAACATTCTCCGCCGCTTCAACGTGGAAGTGCCGGCCGACCTCATTCGCATGCGCAACGTCGCGGCGGTGCTCGTGACGGCGGAGGTGTCTCCGTTTCTCCGCGCCGGGGGACGCTTCGAGGTCCAGGTGTCCAGTATGGGGGATGCGCGCTCGCTCAAGGGCGGGACATTGTTCATGACGCCGCTCGTGGCCGACCCGAACGGACCGCCGCTCGCGAGCGCGCAGGGCGCCCTCCTCATCAGTCAGGGCGGCAGCACGACGCGCTTCGCGCCAACGCACGAGACCGCCGCGCGGATTCCCACGGGCGGTGTCCTCGAGGCCGACCTGCCCCGTCCGACCATCGGCGCCACCTCGCGGCTCCTGTTGCGCGAGCCCGATCTGGGGTTGGCCAGCCGCATTGCCACGGCGATCAACGGCGCGATGGGAGAGAAGACTGCCGTCGTCGAGGACGAGGGGTCCGTGATCGTCACCCTTGCCGATTCGGTGGCCAAGCCGGTTGCCATGGCCAGGATCCGGGATCTGGCCGTGGCCCCGGAAGCCCGGGCCCGCATCATTATCGACGGGCGCGACGGCACCGTGGTGGCGGGCGGCGATATGGTGGTGGGCGCCGCCACCATCAGCCACGGCGCCATCACGCTCGCCATCGGCGCCCTCGAGCCCAACGACACGGCGGCCATTCCGGGCAGCGTGCGCCTGCCCGCCGGTATCCCGGTCCAGCGCGTGGCCTCGGCCCTGCACGCGGTACAGACCCCGGCCAGTGAGATTGCGGCCATCTTTGCCGCCCTGCGCGAGGTGGGCGCTGTGCGCGCGGAGATCATCGTCCGGTGACCGATCCCGTACGCCCCCGGGCCTCCGTGGTGACGGTCACGCCCCCCGTGGCCCCGCCGATCGCGCCGGCCACCGATCGGGCGCTGCGCGAGACCGCCAAGCAGCTCGAGGGCCTGTTCGTCCAACAGCTCTTCAAGGCGATGCGCGAGACCGTTCCCCAGCAGGACGGCATCGTTTCGGCCAACGCCGGCGAAGACATGTTCACGGGACTGATGGATCAGCATCTGGCTGCCGAGACTCCCAACCAATGGGAGGGCGGGCTCGCCGAGTCCGTATATCGCCAACTGCGTGGTCGCCTGGCGGCCGCGCCTTCCCCATCGCCTTCCAGTTCCACGATCCGCTGATGTCGCTCTCGACCATGTACGCCCAGGAAACCGCGCCCCGCGCCGGACTGCAGGCCTCGGCACTGCTCGCCGCGCTGCACGATGCGTTGGTCAGCGAACGGCGCCTGCTCGATGAGCTCATCGCGCAGATGCGCCGGCAACGGGCCGCCGTCAGCGCCGACGACATTCAGGGGGTCGACGACAGCACCTTCGCCACCCACCGCATCCTCGCCACCCTCGGCCAGGCCCGGCAGCGCCGCCGCCAGCTCAACGTGCTGGTCGGGGGCTCCGAGGAGATGACCCTGCGCGAGGTGGAGGATGTGCTCGGCGACCTGGTGGACGAGCAGTTCCACGAGGCGCGGCAGCGCCTGCAGCAGGCCGCCGACACCCTCACCCGGGAGGTGAGCATGAACCGCCAGCTGCTGCGGGAGGCGCTCACCAGCACCGACCAGCATGTCCAGACGCTCGTCGGCGGGCCTGCCAGTCCGACCACCTATGCCACCGAGGGGCTCGTGCCCCCGGGGCCGGGCGCGCCGCGCGGCGTGCTCGTCAATCGCCGAGCCTGACCCATGAACACCGGCCTGCTCAGCATCGCCCGCTCCGCGCTCGTCGCGCACCAGACCGCGCTCCAGACCATCGCGCAGAACGTCGCGAATGCGGAGACGCCAGGCTACTCGCGTCAGGAGGCCGTGCTCACGGCGAACACGCCGCTGCGCATGCCCTACGGAAACGTGGGCACCGGCGTCAACGTGTCCACCGTAGTCCGCAAGCGCGACATCCTCCTCGACGAGTCCTTCCGGACCGCCAACGGGCAGGCGGGCGATGCCGGGATGCGCCGTGACCTCATGCAGGAGCTCGAGGCGGTCTTTGGCGAACCGAGCGACGCCGGCATGACCAACGCGCTCGACCAGTTCTGGAACGCGTGGAGCGATCTCTCGGCCCAGCCGAGCAGCCTCGCCGCGCGCGCCGTCGTGCAGCAGCGCGGTCGGCAGCTGGGCCAGCTGTTCAATGGCTATGACACGCAGCTCACCACGCTGCGCTCGAGCACCCTCGAACGGCTCGGCAACACGGTGGAGCGCATCTCGGCGCTGGCCACCCAGGTGGCCGACCTGAATGTGCGCATCGTGGGTGCGGAGTCGAGCGGCAACAGCGCCAATGACCTGCGCGACCTGCGCGATCTGAAGCTCGACGAGCTCTCGAAGCTCGCGGGGGCGCGGGCCCTGCCGCAGCCCGACGGCACGGTGTCGGTGCTGATCGGCAACTCGACGCTCGTTGACGGCGCGACCGCGGTGGCGGTGTCCATGGAGTTGGAGATCCCCGACCCGCTGCCGGCGACCCCGCTCACCGACCTGCCGGTCCGCATCCGCCTCGGGAATCCCCCCGACCGGCTGTTCCCGCTGGCGGGTGAGCTGAAGGCCATGGCCACGGTGATCAACACCGAGATCCCTGGCGTCCGCAATCGGCTCGACGCCATGGCCAGCCAGCTGGTGAGCGCCGTGAACACGGCGCACAGCGGGGGCTTCACGTTCACCGGCAGCGCGATCCCCGGCGTCGCCGCCGGCAACTTCTTCGACCCCGGCACCCTGGCCGTGCCGGTCTCGGCCGCCACCCTGAAGCTGCACAGCACGATCATCGCCGATCCGTCGAGGATCGCGGCCTCCGGCAACGCCAACGCCCCGACCGACAACACGGTGGCGCAGGCGCTCTCGGCGCTGCGCACCGCGGAGAACACGGTCTCCTTTACCACGCCCACCGGCGCCACGGAGACCGGCTCGTTCGTCGGGTTCTTCCGCGGCCTCGTGACACGGGTTGGCCTGCAGACCGCGTCGGCCGCCGACGAGGCCACCGTGGCCACGACCCTCACGGATCAGGCCGACCTGCGCCGGCAGGCCGTGAGCGGCGTGAGCACCGACGAGGAGCTCGTGAAGATGCTGCGTGCCCAGCAGTCCTTTCAGGCGGCGGCCAAGATGATCAAGGTCGCCGAAGAGATGCTGGATACGCTGGTCAATCTGGTCTGACGATGCTCATTCTCGGACGGCGTGAGGGCGACGCGATTCTGATCGACGGCGGCATCCGCATCGTGGTCGTGTCGTGCGATCGTGGCGGGGTGCGCCTGGGCATCGAGGCCCCGGCCGACGTCAAGATTCTCCGCGGCGAGATCGCCCAGCAGGTGGCACAGCAGAACCAGCGTGCCGCGAGTGTCTCGGGGGCCGAGGCGTGGCTCGCCACTCTCGGTCCACCGGGCGCGGCGGTCCCCCCGGGGCCCGCTGCCCATCCCGGGACCACGGCGTAGTGTTACCCCCCGCGTCGCCGTGCTGCCGCCAACGTGGGGAGGGAAAACCCGCAGCCGTGGGGCACGGCCACCGCGTGGCCATTGCTGGCTGCCAGCAACCAGGCGAGGACGCCGGCATCGGTAAGCGGCGCCGGATCGATCTCGCCCTCTGGGACGGCCAGGTCGGCGTCGGCCGGCCCCTCACGCCGCACCCTGAGGTACACACGATCGGCCACCGTCTCCAGCGACACGACCAGCGCCCCGGGACCACGACTGGCCGCCGCCAGCAGCGCCACGCACGCCGCGTGCACCACCGCCTGGGGTTCGGCCCGCACCGGCAGGACGTCCCCGACGACCTCCCGGCCCACGGCGCGCGATCGCAGCAGCGGATGCTCCGCGACGAGTTCCAGCGCCGCGTCGAGACCATCGGCCAGCAGCATGGGCTCGGGCGCGGCGTCCGGACGGCGCGGTAACCGCCGGAGCTGCTGCAGCGCATGCTCGAGCCGCTCCGCCGCCTGCCGCAGCCCATCGAGCATCCGGGCCTCCGGCACCTCGCCGCCCTCGAGCAGACCGGCCATGCCGCTGATCGTCGCCAGCCGGTTGCTGATCGTGTGTGCCAGACTGCGCAGTAATTCGTCCTGAATGGAGAGCCAGCGCTCGGCCCCGGTTTCCGGATCGGGCACGACGCTCTCTGCCCCCTTCACCCGCACCCCGGAATCGTTCGCGTGTTCGTCATCATCGGCTTGGTGATCGTCTTCGGCTCAGTCATCGGTGGCTACGTCATGCACCATGGCGAAGTCGCGGTGCTCTGGCAGCCGACCGAGTTCATCATCATCGGCGGCGCGGGACTGGGGACGCTCATCATTGGCAACCCACCGGCGGTGCTGAAAGCGTGCGTGGCGCAGCTGCTGGGGCTGCTCAAGCCCAACCCGTATGGTTCCAAAGCGTACGCGGAATTGCTGGAGGTACTCTACGAGGTCTTCCAGAAGGTGCGCAAGGACGGTCTGGTGGGCCTGGAAGCGCACATCGAGGAGCCCGAGAAGAGCGACATCTTCCAGCGGTATCCCTCTTTCCTGGCCAATCACCACGCCACGGCGCTGCTCTGCGATACACTGAAGGTGCTGCTCACCGGCACGGTGGAAGATCACAACCTCGCGGACATTCTGGACGTCGATCTGGAGAAGCATCACCACGAGCAGATGCTGGCACCGCACGCCATCACCACCGTGGGCGACGCCATGCCGGGGTTCGGCATCGTCGCGGCCGTCCTCGGCGTCATCATCACCATGGGCTCGATCGGCGGCGCGGCCTCTGAGATCGGTGAGAAGGTGGCCGCGGCGCTCGTGGGCACGTTCATCGGCATCCTGCTGGCCTACGGCGTGTTCGGCCCCATCGCCAAGGCCATGGAGACCCGCATCCACGCGGAGCATGACTACATGCTGTGCATCCGCACGGCACTGCTGTCGTTTGCGCGTGGCGATGCGCCCATGACGGCGGTGGAGTTCTCGCGCCGCAACATCGAGCCCCATGAGCGGCCCAGCTTCGCCGAGCTCGAGGAACTCACGCGCAAGCGGGTGGCCTGAGTCATGGCGGCACGCGGTGGCAAGAAGATCATCATCGTCAAGAAGAAGGTCGCCGGCGGCGGCGGGCATCACGGCGGCTCGTGGAAGGTCGCGTACGCCGACTTCGTGACGGCCATGATGGCCTTCTTCATGGTGATGTGGATCCTGGGCATGGACGAGAAGACGAAGCAGGCCGTCGAGGGCTACTTCTCCAACCCCGTCGGCTACAAGAAGGGGTTCGGCTCGGGGTCGAGTCCGCTCAGCGTCGGCACGGCGCCCTCACCCATCCAGCGCACGCCCATGCGCATGATGCTGCGCACCACCGAGCAGCGCACCTTCGAGCAGTTGCGCAAGACGATCCTCGACAAGCTGGCCGCCAGCGATTCAATGAGGCAGCTCAATGCGGTGGTGGATGTGCAGGTGACCCGCGAGGGGCTGCGCATCGAGCTGGTGGAATCGGGCCGCGGCGACGTGTACTTTGCGCTCGGCTCGGCGCGCATGAATGCCGCCACCATGCTCGCGCTGCAGCTGGTGGGAACGGAACTGGGGGCCAGCGGCCATCCGGTGGTGCTGGAGGGACACACCGACGGGGCGATGTTCGGGCAGGATGCGGCGTACACCAACTGGGAACTCTCGACCGACCGCGCCAATGCCGCACGTCGCGTCCTGCAGGCCGCGGGCGTGGCGCCCGGTCGGGTGGTGGAAGTGCGCGGCTACGCGGACACGCACCCGCGGGTGCCGGACGATCGCATGGCCCCGAGCAACCGCCGCATCTCCATTCTGTTGCCGTATTCCCAAACGCCCGAAAGCGCTCCCAGTGCCGAGGCCTTGGCCACGCAGAAGCGCGACTCGCTGGTCACCTCGTTGACGGCCCCCCTCAAGAAGGCGTTCTGACGGACGCGTGACGAGGGCGCCCCCCAGGCAGGGGGCTGATCAGGCGCGTTACGACGGCGTCCCTGGCGACAGGCGGTCGTGCGCCCAGAGGACCGACTCCGCGTAGAGACCGGAAAGCGCCGCGTCCCCGCCGAGCGCGTCCACCACCGCCCACTCGCCGTTCTGATAGGCGTCGGCCAGCCGGAGCGTCGGGGCATGGATACCGGTCCGCTCCAGAAGCGCTGCGCGCACCTCGTCGCTCACCGGCAGGCGGTCGAGCACCTGATCCATCGGGAGGCCCAGCAGCGCATCCATGCGGCTGAGCAACCCCACCAGGAAGCGCGCTCCCGGGTCACCGGTGGCACTGCGCGCGGTGATCAATTCGCAAAACCGTCCGCGCACCAGGGCCTGCAGGACGGCTTCG
The DNA here is from genome assembly GCF_021298855.1 of Gemmatimonas sp. Lineage (GTDB taxonomy): Bacteria > Gemmatimonadota > Gemmatimonadetes > Gemmatimonadales > Gemmatimonadaceae > Gemmatimonas. The sequence continues at coordinate 41,430 of NZ_JAJTHI010000034.1, read as the reverse complement.
TGGGCCACCGCGCTGCGGCTGCTGACGCTCACCGCCAGCATGACCAGCATCCAGCGCGACAGCACTTCGCGTCCCACGACGCGGAGGGCGTACGGAATGGAATCCACCCCCCGCCCGCCGAACGACGCCGAGTTGACCATGCGCAGGAGCGACAGGGAGAGCGATGGGTGACTGCGAAACGCCTCATCCAGCGCCGCTTCGGGGGTCTCCGGCTTGTTGAGCAGGGCCATGATCTGGAAGACGGCTGCCTGGTGCACGTTGACGGTGCGCCCATCGAGCGTCTCCGGCCGGCTGTACACGTACCCCTGAAAGAGGGTGCAGCCGATTTCGCGCGCCGTCGCCAGCACCTCCCGCGACTCCACCCGTTCCGCCAGCACCACGAGGCCGCGCCCCAGCAAGCCCCGGATCATGGGAGCCAGCGCGTGCAGGTCGCGGTTCAGCACGTCCACCTTCACGATCGTCGCGAATGGCAGCAGGACGTCCAGGGACGCCCGTCCGTCGTAGTCATCCAGCGCGAGGGTGTACCCCGCGGCGACCGCGGCCTCGCAGGCCGCCACGACCTCCGGCGTCCCGTCCACCGTTTCCAGCAACTCGAGCACCACCGTGCGCGGCTCGAAGATCTTGTACAGCCCCCCCAGCAGATGCGCTTCGGTCATGTTGACGAAGGCCGTCGTTCCGCCCGTCAGTCGCTCCAGGCCGATGGACAGCATCGAATGGAGGGCGGTATCCCCGCACAGGAGGGTCTGGGACGGCGCCCCCTCATGCGCGTGCGTCGCCTCGCGGGTGGCCCGGTACAGCAGTTCGTAGGCCACGCGGGTGTCCTGAACGTCGAAGATCGGCTGGCGGGCAACGAAGACCTGCTGCACGGCGGTGCGCGGTGTCTCGTCGACAGAGCTGGACGGCATCAACCGGGATAGGGCTGGGGGAACGCAAGCCGCGCCCGGGCGTACGAAGCGGTGGCGCGGCACTCCATGTTTCGACTATCGTCTTCCATATGGCGCAACTTCACTTTCGGCGCGGCGTGCGTGGCGGCCGATGGCGCGGCGGAATCCTCCACCGCGCGGCCACCCCCCTGCTGGGGTGGATCCTGCTGACCGGGTGTGGCGAGTCGCCCCCTGCGGACGCCGCCGCCATTGATACGGCGCTCGCGCGCGACCTCACGCTGGCGGCATCGACCACCTCGACCGTCGCCATCGGTGATACTGCGGTGTCCAGCCCCGCGCCCATGAGGCCGGCGCCGGCTCCCGCCAGCGCAGCGACACCACGACCGGCGCCAGCCCCCGTCGCGGCGCCCTCGCGTTCCGTGCCCCAGCCGGTACCCCAGCCTGTACCCCAGCCTGTGCCCCAGCCGGCGGCGGCACCCGCGCCGGCGGCGGCGGCACCCGCACCAATGGACGGCGGCGGTGCCACCGACACGCCGGCGCCCGCCGGCCGTGGGCGCACACTGGCGGCGGGCACGGAGCTGACCGGCGCCACCCGGGAAGCCATCTGCACCATGACCTATCGCCGCGGCGATCGCCTCGTCATGTCGCTGGGTCAGGAGGTCACGTCCCCAGACGGCGTGTCGCTGGCCGCCGGCACGCCGGTGCTGGTGGAAATCGCCCGCGTCGATTCACTCACTGGCGAAGTCCAGTTCCGGCTGCGCGGGCTGCAGCTCCAGGGCGAATTCATTCCCGCCGACGGCTCGGTGCGCGTGACCACGTCGAGTGTCACCGAGCGGCAGGTCTCCACGGGGGGCAGCGACAAGGGGAAAGTCATTACGGGGGCCATCATCGGCGGCATCATGGGGCGGGTCATGGGAGGAGGGGCGCGCGGTGCCGTCATCGGGGCGGCCGGTGGTGCCGCGGCCGGTACCGTCATGGCCGCCCGCGCCCGAACCACCGAGCGATGCCTCGCCGCAGGCGCTACCTTGACCGCCACCCTCTCGTCGCCGGTGTCGCTGCCGCCCGCCCCATGAGTCGTTGCCGGGCTCCCCTCCGCCGTCTCTTCTAAGTGATCGACGTTTCCGGGTACACGAAGCTCTACGGCGACACCGTGGCGGTGCAGTCGCTTTCGTTTCAGGTGGCGCCCGGAGATGTGCTGGGACTGGTGGGGCCCAACGGGGCCGGCAAGACCACCACCTTGCGTGCGCTGGCGGGCATCCTCCAGCCCACCTCGGGGTGCATCGCCGTTGACGGCATCGACCTGCAGCGTGATCCGGTGGCCGCCAAGGCCCGGCTCGCGTTCATCCCCGATGAACCGCAGCTGTTCGACTATCTCACCGTCACCGAACACCTGCAGTTCGTGGCACGCCTCTACGGCGTCCCCGATGCGGCGCCGCAGATTCCGCTGCTGCTCGAGGAACTCGAACTCTCCGGCAAGCGCGACGCCCTCCCGCCCGAACTGTCGCGCGGCATGAAGCAGAAGCTGGCGATTGCCTGCGGGCTGCTGCATCGGCCAGCGGCCCTGCTGCTCGACGAACCGCTCACCGGGCTCGACCCCGTGGGCATTCGCCGCATGAAGGAGACCATCACGGCGCGGGCGCGCGAAGGCACGGCGGTCATTCTCAGCTCCCACCTCCTGCACCTGGTCGAGGAGCTCTGCACGCGCCTCCTCGTCATCCGCCGCGGGCAGATGGTCGCGCTGGGCACCATCGCCGACATCGTCGCCGAGCGCCCCGAGCTGGCCGGCCGCACGCTGGAGGAGATCTTCATCGCGCTCACCGGCGATACCGCGAGCACCGACCTCTCCGCCGCGTGATCGACGGGCGCCAGCGTCACCCCGCCCCCGCGGCGGCCCTGCTCTTCCTGTATGCGCGCAGTTTCGTGAACCGGGCGCGTTCCCAGGCGGCGCGCATCCGGAGTCCGCGCTACATCGTCGCCGTCGTGCTGGGCGTGCTGTATCTGTACTGGGCGCTTTTTCGCAACACGCAGGCCAACGGGCCCTCGCTCACGCAGCTGCTGCGTGCCGATACCACGGTGGTCCTCGTGAGTACCCTGGTGCTGCTGTCGTCGGCACGCTGGTGGCTCTTCGGTGCCGATCGCAGTGTGCTCGCCTTCACACCGTCCGAGGTGCAGTTCCTCTTTCCTGCCCCCATCAGTCGGCGCGGTCTCGTGCACACGAAGCTGTTGCGCATGCAGCTGGCCATCTTCGTGAACACCATCGTCTTCAGCGTCATCTTCCGCGGCAATGCCGGTGAGCTGGCGACCTGGGAGCGCGCACTGGGGTGGTGGCTGCTTTTCTCCACGCTCTCCATGCACCGCGTGGGGGCGTCAATCGTGCGCGCGAGCGCCGTCGAGCATGGACGTGCCGGCTGGCGTCGTGTGCTGGTCCCCGGCATCATCTTTGCAGGGCTCGTGGGGGCCGTGGTCTTCGGGATCGTGACCGCCATCCCCGATCTGCGTGATGCCGGCGACGGCGGCATCGCGGTGGTCATGCGCACCCTCACCGACGCACTGCAGTCGCCCATTCCGGCAGCGGCGTTGTTTCCGGTTCGCCTGCTCATCGACCCCATCGTACGCGCCGGTACGCCGGCGTGGTCGGTGGCGCTGCTCTGGGGTACGCTCATCGCGCTGGGGCACTACCTGTGGCTCGTGCGTCTCGATTCCGCCTTCGAGGAAGCGGCGCTGGAGGCCACACAACACCGGGCGGCCCGCCTGGAGCGTTTCCGCGCCTCGCAGATGGGCCAGGCGCGCTCCCGGAAGGGCACGCTGGTCGCAGTCCCCGCGCTGGCGCTGCACGGTCGTCCCGAAGTGGCGATCGCCTGGAAGAACGTCGCCGCCGCCCTGCGCGGGGGCGCGTGGAAGACCCAGCTGATCACGTTCGTGGTGGGGCTCACGGCACTCGCCCTGATCACCCGGCAAGCCTCCCCGCGCGCCGGTGATGCCTTCATGGGGGTAGCCATCGGGTGGGGGGCCATGCTGCTCTTCATCGGCCCCCTCTGGATGCGCTTTGACCTGCGGCTCGACCTTCCCCGGCTCGCCGTCCTCAAGACCTATCCGCTCGACGGGTGGCGTATTGTCGCGGCAGAAATCGCGGCCGTAACCGTACTGCACTCCATCACCATCTGGGCATTGCTGCTGGTACCGGTGGTCATGTTCCTGCAGGACCCGGGATTGCTGGTCCAAAGCGGCGCCACGGTGCCCATGCTCGTCTCCGTCATGGTGGGCGTGCCGGCGTTCAACGCGCTCATGTTCACCATCCAGAACGGGACGGCGCTGTTGTTCCCTGCCTGGGTGCGCCTTGGCACCGAGAGTCGCGGCTTCGAAACCATGGGGCAGAACTTGCTCACCACCGCGGCGACCACGCTGGTGGCCGCCGTTGCGCTGGTCTTTCCGGTGGGGGCCGGGGCGCTCGTCCTCTGGCTGGCCAACGACTGGGGCGGCTGGTCAGTCCTCGCCGCCACAACGCTCGCGGCAACGATCATCGCCGTGGAGCTGTGGCCCGTCCTGCGATGGCTGGGCACGGTGTTCGAGCAGACTGATGTGAACGAGGTGGCCGCGGCCCCCTGAGGCCGCGTGAAGTCCCCTTCCGGGGCGCCGGTCAGGTATCTAACCTGCGGCAGTAACTGGTATTCCCGCGCTTGTGACGCTCTCTGCCGATGTCCGCTGACGAATTCGATCCCGCCGACGACCTCCCCGCGCCCGATGAAGGTGAAGCCCGCCCCGCGGTCTTCGTGACCACGCGCGAACCCGTGTCGGTGAGCATCGCCCAGCTCGACGATGCGCGTGCGCCCGAGTCGTCTGCACTCGCGGCGTACATCGATGGCCGTATGGTGGCGCGCAGCGCCATGCCGGCCGAGGCGATCGCCCGCCTCGTGGAACTGCGGCTCTTCGATGAGCCGGTACCGCTTGGCCTCTTCGCATACGAAGAAGCCCCGGGGCTGCAGTGCCGGCTCTTTGCTCTCGTGCCGCGCTCACTGCTCGAGTCCGACGTGCACAACGCCGAGCCGTGGAAGGAAAGCGTGCCCAGCTATGAGGCGTCACTGGGCGCCGGCGACGAGGACGACGACGAGGACGACGGGAACGAGGACGACGAGGACGAGGAGGGAGAGGAGACGCCCTTCGAAACGATCCTGCTCGGCCATATCGTGCGCTTTGCCAAGGATCGCCGTCACCCGGATGATCTGGCCGCGGAAGCCGTGGACATCCTGCAGCGCATCATTCACGGCGCCGAATCGCTGGAGGATGCCGACCGCAAGGCCATCGACGATCTGCTCGGTTCGCTCTGAACACGCACCTCGGAACGACGCCGTGCCGAGCGTGCAGACCGGCATCGGCTTCGCCGAGTGCCCCGGTGTTCAGGGGGTGTGGCGCTCTTCCCCGAGGGGGCGCACGTCGACATCGAGCGGCTCCAGTGGCGCGAGCGCAGACGCCACCCCCGCGCGCTCTCCCAGCTTGCGCGCGGTCACCAACACCCGCGTCTCGAGACTGCCGAGGGCGCGGTTGTAGCTCGCCACGGCGCGCTGCAGCCCCTTGCCGAGCTCCATCAACTGGTCGTCAAACACGGCCAGGCGATCGTGCAGCTCACGCCCCAGCAGCGCCACCTGCTCCGCTTCTTCGGCGATCCGCTCCTGACGCCATCCGTAGGCGGCCGCCTTGAGCAGGGCAATGAGGGTGGTTGGCGTGGCCAGCAGCACGCGCTCACCCAGTGCGCTCTCCAGCAACGTGGGGTCGGCATCGAGTGCCGCCGCAAAGAACGCCTCGCCCGGCAGAAACAGCACCACGAAGTCGGGCGCATCAGGGAACTGCGCCCAATACCGCTTCGCGCTGAGTTTCTGCACGTGACTCTTGACGTGCGCCGCATGCTCACTCAACCGCGCCGCCCGGGTGCGCTCGTCGGCCGCCGCCGACGCTTCCAGATACGCGCTGAGAGGTGCCTTGGCGTCCACCACCAGGCGGCGCGCTCCCGGTAGTCGCACGATGAGGTCGGGGCGCAGCGCGCCGTCGTCTCCCCGCACGGTGACCTGCGGCTCGAAGTCACAATACGCCAGCATGCCCGCCAGCTCGCACACCCGGCGGAGCTGCAACTCCCCCCACTGCCCACGTACCGTTGGCGCACGGAGTGCCTGCGACAGCTGCTGCGTTTCGCGGCGCAGCTGCTCGCCCGACAGCACCACCGATTCGAGTCGCTCGCCGATCTGGCCGGCGACCTGCGCCTGCGCACGCCCCAGCTGCCCGAGGGCTTCGTCGTAGCGCATCAGCGTGTCACGAATGGGCGCCAGGAGCTCCGCGACATTGCCGTGGCGTGCCGTCAGCGCCGCTTCCGCTTCGTGACGGGCGAGCCGCTCTCGCAGCACGGTTTCCTCCGACCGCGCCCTGGCCTCGGCCTCACTCAGCGCGCGCGCCTGCTCAGCCCCGGCAATGCGCCGGGTCACGATCCACGCGATGAGCGCGCCTGCCAGCGCGCCTGAGGCCACCAACAGCAGGGCAGAGAGTGTGTCCATGGGCATGCAGTCTACACGCCGGACGGACAAAAGCCGCGCCGCGCGGCAGCGATCTCAGCGACGCGGCCGCTGCTTGTCCGACACCGACTTGATGACCAGCAGGCGCTCCCGCGTCTCGTCGATGGGCTTGGGGGCCATGGCAACCGCCGCTTCCACGAGCATCTGCAAGTGCTCGTCGTCGAACTGCGCCAGCGACTTGATGCGCACCCCGCGCACCGCGCTCCCCGTCCCGTGCAACAGACGAAACGGATCGTCCACCGCCGCGCCATGCATGAGGAACAGGGTGACCCACCGCGGATACACGGCCACCGACAGCACCGCGTCGGCGGCGCGCGTCGTGGGCCCGAAACTCACCACCAGCGCATGATAATTGTCATAGATCAACTCGATGGCGCCGGGGACGAAGTACCGGGCACGGTCGAGCACCGCGCGCGCATGCGCGGCGATCTCCGGGGCGAACTTGTCGAGGAACGTATCGAGCTGGTGCTGGGCAGTGGGCATTACGACGGCATCGACGACCGGAGTGGGGATCACGCCGGGAAGAGGCCCTCGATGGACAGATACCGCTCCCCGGTGTCGTAGCAGAACGTAAGCACGCGCGCACCATCCGGCATCTCTGGCGCCTTCTGCGCCACGGCGGCCAGCGAGGCGCCGCTCGAAATGCCGATGAACAGCCCCTCTTCCCGCGCGGCCCGCTGGGCGTACGTGAACGCGTCTTCCTCACTCACCGGCACGGTGCCATTCAATGTGTCCAGACGCAGATTGCCCGGAATGAATCCCGCTCCCACGCCCTGAATGCGGTGCGGGCTGGGCGCGCCCCCGCTGATGACCGCGCTTTTCGCAGGCTCCACGGCCAGGGTCTGCAGCGAGGGCCACTGCGCCTTCAGCACCTCGCTGACAGCCGTGATGTGTGCGCCGGTCCCGACCCCCGTGATGAGGTAGTCGAAGCCCTCCGGAAAGTCGGCCACGATCTCCCGGGCGGTGGTGTCGGCATGCACCCGCACGGCGGCCGGATTGTCGAACTGCGACGGCATCCACGCCCCCGGCGTCTGCGCCACCAACTCGTGCGCGCGCGCAATGGCCCCCTTCATGCCGTTCGCGCGCGGCGTGAGGTCGAACGTGGCGCCGTACGCCGCCATGATGCGCCGACGCTCGATGCTCATGCTGTCCGGCATCACGAGCACGAGCCGGTACCCCTTCACCGCCGCCACCATGGCCAGACCGATCCCCGTGTTCCCCGACGTGGGTTCGATGATCACGCTCTCCCGCGTGAGCACGCCCCGGCGTTCGGCATCCTCAATCATCGCCAGGGCAATGCGATCCTTGATGCTGCCGCCGGGATTGGCGCGCTCCAGCTTCATCCACACCTCGAGGCGTGCATCGAACAGGCGCTGCAACCGCACATGCGGCGTCTGGCCGATCGTCTCCAGAATGGTGTGTGCCTTCATCACGTGGCCCCGCGTCGCAGGTGGTCCGTCAGATGTGGAACTCCAATCCATCATCACCGCCGCGCTGCTCGACGCGGCTGCTGAACTGCACCACACTGCGCGGCGGCACCGAGGTGGTGAGCCACACGTTGCCGCCGATCACCGACCCTTCGCCGACCACCGTGTCGCCCCCCAGGATCGTGGCGTTGGCGTAGATCACCACGTCGTGACCGATCGTCGGATGCCGCTTGCGGTTCGCCAGCTTCTTGCTCACGGCCAGCGCCCCCAGCGTGACGCCCTGATACAGGCGCACCCGATCACCGATCTCGCTCGTTTCACCGATCACCACGCCGGTGCCATGGTCGATGGCAAACCCGGTGCCGATACGCGCCCCGGGGTGAATGTCGATGCCGGTTTCCCGGTGGGCCCACTCCGACAGCACACGCGGAAACAACGGCACGTCGAGCCGGTACAGCTCGTGCGCCACCCGGTGGACCGCCGTGGCCAGGAAGCCCGGATACGCCACGATGACCTCCTCGAGGCTCTCTGCCGCCGGGTCGCCGCGCAGGATGGCCTCGGCATCCAGCACCAGCGCGGCGTGCACCGCGGGCAGCCGCGACAGCACGGTGTCCACCACGCCTTCGGCGTGGGGCACCAGCGGCGTGATGGCGGCCCGCAGCAGCGCTTCCAGATGCGCGGCCTCGTCATCCACGCCGTGGGCGCCCAGCCGCGACGGATGCGCGAACTGCGGGAACAGGAGCGCGAGCGTGCGAAAGGCGAACTCCTCGGCCAGCGCCCGCAACGGACGCGGCGCGTCGCAGGCCTGACGCTCGGCCTTGCGCGCCGCCAGGAAATCGCGCCACGACGGTGCATCGTGCTGCATGGTCACGCCGACGTCTCGAGGTGTTCCAGCGCCGACACCCGGTCGCGTGCCGCCTGGGTCACGTAGCATTGCATACCGATGGCCAGCAGCCCCGCCTCGTGCATGAGGTCGCGGTACCACTGCGCCGGCTTCGGCGCCGGCCAGTCGGTATCCCCCTCGAATGCATCCTCGCGGGCGAACAGCTCCAGGTAGGCCACCCCACCGGTGCGGCGCGCCACCTGCGCCACCCCGCGAGTGAGCGCGGCGGCGTCGAGGTAGTTGAGCATGCCGCAGCAGATCACCAGGTCGTATTCGTTTCGCAGCGCCAACGTGTCGAGCGACTCGATCCCCCCCAGCTGCAGGCGGCGACGCGCGCCGTAGCGTGCCACCGCATACGCACTGGGATCCACCCCATCGTAGTGCACCGATGGACGATGCCGGCGCAGCGCCGCGCGCCATTGCCCTTCGCCACAGCCCACGTCGAGCACAGTGCGCACGGGGCGCCCCAGCACGAACTCCGCCGTGCGCAGCACGAAGGCGGCCTGACGCGCCAGCTCCGCTGCCGACTTCACCCGGTGCCGCGGATGGCGATACCACTTGTCGAAGTAGGCCTGGTCGTACGCCTTGGTTGCGCCGGTCGTGCTCACAGCATGCCCCAGAAGCTGCGATCGATATCGACGTTGAAGCGCCATGTCCCGCCGCGAAGTCCGCGCGCGACATCCACGCGCACGAGGTCGTAGAAGAAGAGCGCGCCGAGTCCCACAGACCCGTACCCACCGGCAGGGCGCGGCGTACGCAGCGCCGGCCCGCCGCTCTGCGGCGTGACGAGGAACGACGGGTCACCGGCATCGAAGACGCGCGTGCGCGCGGTGACGAGCAGTTGCGCGTAGGGCGCCAGCACCACGCGAGGCGGGCTCTTGCCGAATCGCCCCAGCGGAATCGACGGCCCCCACACCGGCAGACGCCACTCCACGCGCTGCGACGCCATGGCCCCCGACGAGAACGACAGGTACTCGTATCCTGGCGCCGACCATGGGCCGCCGGCAAACAGCCGCCACTGCGGCGGCACGACCTGACCACCCCCGAGGCCGGCGAAGCTCTGGAAGAAGAGCGCCTGATCGTGGGGAAGCGGCCGGGTCAGCTGCAGCAGCCCCTGCACCCGGCCCACCACCGGCTCCACGGTGCGCGTCTGCGCCTCGAGCACCGTGGAGCGCATGGTGGTGAAGCGCCCGCGATACGCGCCGGCACTTGCCAGGAGCTGCCAGGTACCGCGCCACCCCATGGGCTCGGCCGCCACCCATCCCCCACTTCCACGCACTTCGGCGCGAGCACCCGTGAGCGGCCAGGCCTTGAGCGTCGGTTCAAAGCGTCCGCGGAGCGGGCCCGATGACCAGACATCGGTGGCGCGATCTCGCTCGGCCGCTACGCGCCACGTGAACCGGCTGGCGGGATGCGTGCGCCATTGCACACCGGCGGCCCACGTATCCACCTGGTTGGTGAAGTCGCTGCCGAAGAGCCCTGCCGCCAGAGAGTTCGCCACCCCCGAGCGCTCGGCGAAGGCGAGATCCCGATACTCGCGCTCCACGAACAGCTGCCACGGGGGAACGCGCCCGAACGTAGGCACGCGCGCCAGACTGAGCTGCCCCTTGAGCTGCTCGTCGCTGAACCCCACGCGGACACGCGCCTGAAGCAGCAGCCCCGAGCGGGTTGTGTGCGCGCCGCCCACGCCGAGGGCAAGTCCTTCGGCGCGGGAGTAGCGCGCGAAGTCGCTGATACCGCGCCCGGTCACCGATGCCGTGGCGGGACGCACCAGCATGGCGGCGCGCACGGCGTGTTCCGCCTCCACACGCGCGCGCACCACCTCCTCGCTGCTGGCCATCTGGATCTCGGGAGGCAACGCGTCCACGACCCGCCCTTCGAACGGGTGCGCCCGCAGCGAATCCCGCGGCACCGAACTCCAGCGTGGCAGCAGCATGGTTTCGGGTGGGATGCGCTCGTTCACGTCGTAGTTGGCAATCTCCCACCGGCCGCGCACGATGCCGCGCGCCGGAATGTCGAACCAGGTGCTGCCGCGTGACACTTCCACTTCCTGACGGCGCGGCAGCCAGTACCGCTCGCGCACGAGACCGTTCTCGAGCGTCACCACCAGGGTCTCGATCCGTTTGTCGAGAATGGCCGCGCGCGTGAACGTCATGGACAGGCGAACCACCGCCGCCGTTTCGCGATCGAGGTACACCGAACCGATCGCGCCGGGCAACGTGCCGTCGCGCGGCCGGAACTTGACCTCGTCCACCAGAATGTCGCGCCCCTGCAAGCCGATGCGCACCGCGCTGCCCATGGTGTACTCGTACTGCTGCGGCGCCGTGGCTCCCAGCGGATGCGCCACATCGCGCACATCCTGTCCGTCACCCAGACGAATGCGATCGGGCAGGTTGTCGAGCACCACCCCGTAGCGATCGCGGTAGTAGCCCACATCGGCGGGAAGCAGCGTGGTATCTCGGCGTCCCACCAGTCGCTGCGCACTGCGTCCCGGCTGCCACCACGAGATTTTCAGGGCGAGCTGCTCGCTCTGGACCACGCGCGGCGGAATCACCACGCCCTCCCCAAGCTGCGCCAGAAACGCGAGAAAGCCGCGGGCGTCCGCCTGGTAGCTGAGCAGGGTGCTGTCGGCGAGTTGTCGTCCGCGCCGCGCGATGGCGCGCGCCACCAGCGAATCGGCGGCCGGGTCACGCCAGACGCCGCCGGCGACGCGCGACGACGGCGCCGCGCCCGCCTCCTGTGCGGCGGCCTCGGGCGCGACGACGACCGAGAGGACACAGGCCAGCAGCGCCTGTCGCACCCCGCGTACTCGCCTTCCGGAGAGCGAGACCCGGCGCGCGGGAAGCTTCGGGTCACACATTCAGGGAGTCGACGCGGAAGAGGAAGGCTCGAGCAGCAGCCAGCCGCGCAGTCGGGCAACGGGGCGAGTCGGGTCGTGCGGCATGATCGCAAGATAGGCCCAGCCATAGCGCCAGTTGGAGTCCGGGCGCAGGGTGGAGGGGCCGGGGGTTCGCGGTGCCCGGAAGGCGCGCCGTCCCACGATGCGGGCGGTGACCGGAGTGAGCATGCCCGACGGGCCGGCCAGCTGGACCCGCACCGCCTTGCCCAGCGCGGGTGCCGCCCACATGGCGCTGAAATGCACCGCCAGCAGGGTGTCCGTACGACCACCAGCCATCACGCTTTCGACGCGCGGCCGTGGGCCGCTGGTGGCCAGCGACGTGGCCGTGAACTCCGCATCGGGGAACAGCTGCGCCCCGCGATAGCGGGTCACGATCCACGCATCGAGACGGTCACTCCCCCCGTGTGCGGGCCCCGCAGCCGGCAATATCAGGCTACCCCAGAGGAGCGCCCCGGAGAGCCGGCGTCGGATCATCGTCGCGACAGGGTAAGGCCGGGCGCCACCACGTCCAGCCCCGCGCGCAGCGCCGCATCCTCGCGCACGGCATACCGCAGCAGCGCTTCGCTCTCGCGCTGCACTTCGAGCACCCGCACCATCGCCATCCGCGTGGTCACGCCCAGCCACTCCGCGTAGGCGGCGGCACGCGCCGTGGCCTGTCGGCCCGCGCGCAGAGGCCGGGGAGCCGGTGCCATGGTCATGATGGAATCACGCAGGTGCGCTTCCAGCAGCGGCGCCGGACGAGTGGCCCACCCGTGTCGCAGGGCGCGCATGGCGAGCGTATCAGCCACCATCTGGGCCCGGCGCGAGGCCGATGCGCTCCACCCGACCGGCATCCCGGCCGGATCGACCCGCGACGCATCATCCAGCAGCACATCGGGCGCGAGACCGCCGCGGGCCGCTGCGCCCTTGCCCGTGCGCCGCTCGAGCGCCACCCCGCGTGGCGTGAGCCACCGCGCGGTGGTCAGACGCAGCGCCAGTTCCGGCGACAACCGGACCACACGCTGCACGAGTCCCTTGCCGTACGTCGGGGCGCCCACGAGCAGGGCGCGCCCGTGATCCTGCAGCGCCGCCGCAATGACCTCCGCCGCGCTTGCCGTGCGGCCATCGACCAGGACGGTGAGCGGGAGCTCACTCCAGCGCGAATGCCGCACCCGGTATGGCTGCGCGTCGGCACCGCCGCGTCCGATCAGCGAGGACACGAGTGCGCCGCGCGGCAGAAACAGGCCGGCGGCGCGCACCCCGTCCTCGAAAAGTCCGCCCGTGTTGCCACGCAGATCGAGCACCAGTGCCTGCGCGCCGCGGTGGCGCAGCCCATCCACCACCTGCTCGAGTTCGTCGGCCGCCCCGGCGGTGATGGTTGCGAGCCGCACGTACCCCACCGAGTCGGCCAGCATGCCCTGCTCACTCACGGCCGGCACATGCCACGCGCCGCGCTGCACGATGACGTCCACGGTGTCGCCGTGCGGCGCGCGCCAGAGGGTGAGCCGCACCCGCTGCGCGGACAGGCGCGTACTGTCGCCCACCCGGCCATTGCTGTCACGCGCCGCCGAGACCGGGACTCCGTCGGCCGCCAGAACGCGATCACCCGCGCGCACGCCGGCCGCCAACGCCGGCGATCCCGGTGCGACGCGGGTCACCCGATAGCTGCCCCCGTCACGGTGCATGACCAGTCCCATGCCCTGCCCCGTGCCCTGCAGCGTTCCCTGGTAGCGGGCATAACCGTCGGGCCTCAGCAGGGCCGCATAGGGATCCTGCAACTCCCGCAACATCCCCGAGACGGCGCGGCGGATCAGCTCGTCGCTGGGGAGGGAATCGAGCGCGTTGGCGCGCACGGAATCGATGGCCGTGGACAGCAGGCGGGCGTCTGCCCATTCGTCACGCGACCGGGTGGCCTCGCGCTCATACCGGATACCGCCCGCGAACGCACCGCCGATCGCCACGACGGCGAGCGGAACACGAACCAGCGGGTGGGTGAGGCGGCGCAGCGACATCGCGGGAGCACTCGTGACACGGAACCGGAGGGCGGAAATCGCTCATTGATTCCGCGCGGGAACCTGTACATACCAAACGCACGACGCGGAGATCCGTCAACCGCGCCATGGGCGGCGGCCGCGTGCAAGGATAGGTTGTGATGATGCATGATGCTGCCGAAGACGTGATCGAGGAAGGCTACGTTTCCGAAAAGGCGCCGCCGCCAAGTCAGGCGCTGAGCGGGCTGCTGCTGCTGCTGTGCGCGGCGGTGGCCCTCGTCTGGGCCAACTCGTCGGCGCAAGCCAGCTATCACGGGCTCCTCCATGCCGAGGTGGCCGGGTGGTCGGCGCTGCACTTCATCAATGACGGCCTCATGGCCGTCTTCTTTCTGCTCGTCGGCCTCGAAATCAAGCACGAGCTGCAGGACGGGGCGCTCTCCTCCGTGCGCAAGGCGGCGCTGCCGGTGGTTGGCGCCGCCGGCGGCATGCTCCTCCCCGCCGCCATCTACGCGCTCGTGGCCATGGGCACCCCGGCCGCTCGCGGCTGGGGCATTCCCATGGCCACCGACATTGCCTTCGCCCTCGGCATCGTCGCCCTGCTCGGCAATCGCGTCCCCGCCGCCCTCCGCATCTTCCTGGCGGCGCTCGCCATTGCCGACGACATCGGCGCCGTCCTCGTGATCGCCGTGTTCTACACGCCCAGCGTGGCCACCCTCGCCCTGGCCGCCATCGTGATCATCATGCTGGTGCTCTTCTGGCTCAACAAGCGACAGGTCCACGCCGTGTGGCCGTACCTGCTGGGCGGGCTGCTGCTCTGGATCGCCGTGTACAAATCCGGGGTGCACGCCAGTATCGCCGGGGTCCTGCTGGCCTTCACCATTCCGTCGCGCGGCGAGCACAGCGTGCAGCACCGCATCGAACAGGTGCTCGCACGCCCGGTCAACTTCGGCATCGTGCCCATCTTCGCGCTGGCCAACGCCGGCGTCACCCTCCCCTCGGACGTTGCCGCGTTCGCCACCCAGCCTGCGGTCACGGCCACCATGCTCGGCCTGCTCATCGGCAAGCCCCTGGGCATCTTCGGCGCGGCGTGGATTGCCGTGAAGGCGCGCTGGGCCGACCTGCCGGCCGATTGCACCTGGGGCGGCCTCTTCGGCGTCGCCATACTCGGCGGCATCGGCTTCACCATGGCCCTGTTCATCGCCGGTCTTGCGTTCGGCGAGAGTCCCCAGCTCGATGCCGCCAAGATCGGCGTGCTGAGCGGCTCCCTGCTGACCGGCATCCTTGGCGCGGCCGTGCTCATGCGCCAGGCCCGTCGGTCCGCCGCGGCGGTGGTGAGCGCTGTGGGATGAGACCGGCGCGGGGATGAGCCGCGGGTGAGCGGTCACGATCGTCCGCGTTGGCTCGCCGCAAGTGTCCGCAATCCCGGACAGCGCAGCCGGTCGATCCGCACACGTCAGTCACGGCTACGCGCTCCCATGTGACGCGTAACCGATTGAAACGACAGGCGCTTGCCCTCGCACGGGCGGGTCGCGCACCCACACGGCCAGCAACCGGTCCTGCATGGCATTGCCGATGCGCTACCGACGAGCACCTGTCACCACGAGGACACCATGACTGTGCATCGTTCGACCCGCGCCGTTCCCGCGTCCACCGCAGGCCGTTCCCGTCTCCTGCTTGCGGCCAGTGCGTTGGCCGCCACGACACTGCTCGTTGCCGCCACGGCGCAGGTCGCCACCGCGCACACGGCGCCGGTGGATCGACAGCTGTTCACCTGGACCGGGCGAGTGGACCGCGAGGTGTTCATCACCATGCGCGGGCGTGATGTGCGGACGCGCGGCATCGATGCGGGAATGCCCAACCGCGCGCGCGTCAACGAAGGGTTGCCACGCAATCGTGGGGATGTGGTGGTGCGTCTGCTCGACGGTCGCGGGGATGTGCGCGTCGTGGAGCAGCCCTCCGCTCGCAACGGCTTCACCACGACCATCCGCATTACCGACCCGCGCGGCGGTGCCGACAGTTATCGGGTGGTCGCCTTCTGGCAGGGTGACGACTGGAACGACGGGCGCGACCGTGACCGAGACCGTGATCGGGATGATCGCTGGGAACGCGACGACTGCGGCCGGGGCAACAGCGGCTGGGGGTGGGGTCGTGGCGGGCGCCGCGACGACTGCGACGACCGGCCGCGGCGCGGCAACGACGCGCGTGATCGCCACGATCGCGGGGGATGGGATGATCGCGACGACGGCGGCATGCTGCGTTGGAGCGGTCGCGTCGACGACCTGGTCGAACTGCGCATCAACGGCCGCCGCGTGGAGGCCATCACCCGCAGCGGGCGCCGAGTGGAAGACGTGAACAGCAATGTGCGCGGCAACGGCCTGCCGGCTCGCGATCTCACCATTACGGTCGATCGTCATAGCGGCCGTGGCAACGTGCAGGTCGTGCAGCAGCCATCGGCCTGGAACAACTTTACCGCCGTCATCCGCATCTACGATCCGCAAGGCGGCGCCAGCTTCTACGACCTCAGCGCGTTCTGGAACTGATCGCGAAACGGTTGCGTGAGCGACGGTGCCGTGCGCCGTTGCGCAAACACGGCGGCCCCCCGGAGAGTCTCTCCGGGGGGCCGCCGTGTCGCGTGTGGAGCGCCGTCAGCGATCGAGCAGCACGAACGCGCGCAGCGGCGCGCCGCCCACGTTGTTGTCGGCCGCCACGATCGTGCGCACCGTGTTGGCCACCAGCGCCAACGACGCCACGTTGATGGCCACGGCGGCCGCGCGTCCCGCCGGCGGCGTGCCAGCCGGCACCACCCGCACCTGGTAGGTGCCGGGGTTGACCGCGAGGTACGCCGACGCACTCCGCACCGTCACATTGGACAGCGTCGGCGTGGCGGCCGCCAGGTCGGCGCCCGGCGCCGTGACGAACACATCCACCGCGCCGGCGGTGGGGCTCAGGTGCACCACGCGCACCCGCGCCTGCGTGGCCGACAGCGCGTTGTCATCGGTGGTGATGTAGTTGCCGATGGCCGATGCGCCGGCGCCGCCGGTGGCGTAGATCGTCTGATCCTGGCCGCCCGTCACCGTGAAGCCGATCGTGGCCACCACGGTGTTCGTGTCGGCCGTGCGCTTGAGCACCAGCGTCCGACTCCCCGCGAGAATGGGCGAGTAGTTGGCCGTGTTGGGCGCCGCGAGCGTAATGGGCGTGCTCTGGGTGTACGTCAGGTTCACCCCGAACGGGACGTTCTCCAGAATCGCGTTCACCCGCCCGCGCGTGGTATCGGTGATCACGTTCACGAAGCGCACGCGCCCCGTGGGGCCGGTGGGGGCCAGCGGGTCGGCGGCGTCGGTGGTGCCGCAGGCAGCCAGCGCCGCCGTCAGGGACACCAGCGCCGTCATCAGCGCGGGACGGAAAGACTTCATCATGGCAGGTCTGGTCATGGTAAGCGGCCTCACGGCTGGCAGCCGGTGGGGAACGACGTCGGTTCCGTCGGGTCGGCTGGCACATTCGGATTGGCATTGCGATCGCCAATGGCGTACGGCAGCCAGCACCGCTGACCGTCCAGCGGCACGCTCGGCGCCGCGACGGGACCGCGCACGGCGTTGCGACGGCGGGCGTCTTCCCAGCGCAGCCCGGTCCCGAACAGCTCGTAGCGACGCTGCACGTAGATCTCGTCGAGCAGTTGCGCCTGCGTGAGTGCGCCCGTGAGTGGCGCCAGGCACGCCTTGGGATCATCCAGCCCGCGGCCGCCGGTGCAATCGGTGCGCACCGAGTCGAGCGCCGCCTGCGCTGCCGCAGGCTGCCCCTGCAGGGCCAGCCCTTCGGCCTTGATCAGCAACGCCTCGTCGGGGAAGTACACCGGCAACGGCGCCTGCGCGTTCGCGTAGCGGTTCCAGTTGTCCAGCAGCGCCCCCACACGCCCGGAAAGCGTGGTGGACGGCGCCACGAACCACGTGAAGCGCTGATCCCCCGAGGCCATGCCGGTCCGCCACTGCCGGCGCGGCGCAATGCCGTTCGTTCCGCCGGTGACATTCGCGTAGAAGTTCACCGTGGGAGCCGGGAACTGCAGCAGCGAGAACGCGGCCGGCCCCGTGCGCGGCACGAGGTTGGCGAAGGTCACCGCATTGCCATGATCGTTCGCCATCCGCGCATAGCGCGCGCGGAACAGCTGGATCATGCCGTTGAGGTTCACCCCCGGGGTGAGGATGCTGCTGGTGAAGAACGCACTCGGCGGGGTGGCCGTGATCTGCGCGTTCGCCGAATCGAGCAGCGCCCGCACGTAGGGCAGCGCCTCCGCGCGCGCCACGTACTGCGGCGTGGTCTGCCCGAACGTGGTGATCGGCACGCGCTGGTAGCTCTGCAGCGCCTCGCCAATGGCTTCCGCCTTGAGCGCCTGTGCCAGCGCGATCAGTCCGCTGCGCGTGCCCGGATCGAACTGCGACGACAGCGCATTGGCGCCTGCCAGCAGGTCGTCGGCGGTGCGCACGGTGCGATACACCGAGTTGAACACGTTGTCGGCAATGCCGGTGCCGGGTGCCACGGCACCCTGCTCGGCATCACTGATGGAAATGAGCGCGGCGCTGGTGGAGGCGAACTCGTCGGTCACGAGGCCGGCCATGTACGCGAAGTTGCCGTACGAGGCGGCGAAGCGCCCCTGCAGCCCCGTGGCGAGGGCGATCACGCCGTCGGCGCTCGTGGTGACCTGCACTTCCGTGGGGGAGTTCGGGTTCTGCAGATCGAGGCTGCAGGCACCCAGCACCAGGGAAGCAAGCGCGGTGGAGAGCACCGCGCGCGAAGATGTCATGCGCATGAGGTGGAGTCTCCGGTTGTCAGTAGGTGAAGCGGGCGCTGAGCGACCACGTGCGCGGAATGGGATACCCGCCGAAGTCGAAGCCACGGTCGGCCGCCGTCGTCTGCCCGCTGCCCACGCCGCCGGCATTCGTGCCGAACAGGTTGATCTCGGGGTCGTAGCCGCTGTACCTCGTCCACACCGCGAGGTTGCGGCCGGAGAGCGTGAGATCCACCCCTTCCTTGAAGACGCGGCGCAACGGCGCCCACTCCACCGCGTAGGTGGCCGAGAGCTCGCGCAGCTTCACGAAGCTGCCGTCTTCCACCCAGTACTCGAAGATCCCCTGCGTGCGGGCGTTGAACCCCGGCGCCGTCTTGCGCGGGTCGCCGTACGGCAGCAGCTCGTTCTCGAACGTCTTCGAGTTGCTGGCAATGCCGGCGTTCTGCGCGCGCGTGGAGAGATTCATCACGTCGTTGCCGAACACGCCGTCCAGCAGCACGCGGACGCGCAGCTTGCGGCCGATCGTGAACTCGTTCAGCAACGAGCCCATCCAGTCCGGATTCGGATCGCCGATCACCGCGTTGAGCGAGTCGTTGCAGGTTCCGTTGCTGATCGCGCGGCGCTGCGCAAGCGTGGCGCCCATGTCGGCCGCCTGGTTGCTGCGCCGATACCGCCCGAGCGAGTCCACCAGCAGCCGGCCCGTCACGCAGTCGCGGGCCGCGTACGACCCGTAGAACACACCGGCCGGCTCACCCACCCGGATGCGGTTGGGATACCCGCCGGCCGACTGGAAGTCCTGGATGTTCAGGCGCTCCACGAGATTGCGGTTGCGCGTGTAGGTGATCGTCGATTCCCACTTGAGGTTCTTGCGATCCACATTCACCGTGCGCACCAGCAGCTCCAGGCCCTTGTTGCTCATCGCGCCGATGGGCGCGAACTGGCGCGAGAACCCGGTGCTGGTGGCCAGCGGGCGGAAGAAGAGCAGGTCGTTGACCTGCCGGTCGTAGTAGGTGGCTTCCACGCCCACCTTGCCGTTCAGGAAGCCGGCCTCGGCGCCCACTTCGGCCTCGCGCGCGCGCTCGTTGCGCAGCGTGGGGTTGCCGAAGGTCACGTCGTTCACGAAACCGGGACGACCGGCGAAGGGCAGCTGCGCATACGTGATGTACTGCGAGTAGGCGTTCACGATGCCGGGCTGCGAACCCGCCCACCCCAGCGCCGTGCGCAGGCGCAGGCTGTTCACCAGGCCCGCGCGGTTCTCGAGCGCCACATAGGACAGCGACAGCTTGGGGAAGGCCTGCCAACGCTCGCTGGGCGCAAAGGTGCTGGAGGCGTCGTAGCGCACCGCGCCCGTGAAGAAGAGGCGGTTGGCCCAATCCACTTCCTGTTGCGCATAGAACCCGAGCGTGCGCAGCTCGATGTCCGTCTGGCCGGCGGCGAACACCGAGCCGGCGCTCACCAGCTCACCCACCGGGGCGAGGCCGTTGGCCGTGGCCACCGTGGTGCGGAGCCGCTGGGAGGTGTAGTTGAAGCCGGCCGTGGTGCGCAGGCCGATGTTGTCACCCAGACGCCAGCTGTACGAACCCACGCCGTCCTGGTTGATGACGCGCGTGTCCTGGAACACCGACTGCGACCGGCCGGTCGCCAACGGGCTCGTGCCCAGCACCGCGTTGCGCGGCACGAACTGGCGCTGCTCGAAGCTCGAGTTGTCGACACCCAGCGTGTAGTCGAGCAGCAGGTTGCTGCGCGGCGTCCACGTGAGCTTCGTGCTGCCGATGAAGCGGTTGATCGTCTGCGGATTGCGGATCCGATCGATGGCGAGCAGCGGGTTGGTGCCCAGCGACGGCGGCAGCGGATACACGCCGTTGACCGGGCGGAAGTTCACGTTCGTGGGGGCAAAGAAGAGCGACCCCATGATGCCGTAGTCGTTCTGTTCGCCGAACGCCTGGAACTGGTTGTTCGTGGTCACGAAGTTCGACGTGACGTTGGCCACCAGATTGCTCGCCAGCTGCTGCTGGAGATTGATGCGCGCGCCCGTGCGCTGCGAACTGGTGGAGCGCAGGATCCCCTGGTCATCGGCGTAGTTGCCGCTGATGAAATACCGGGTCTGGTCGTTGCCGCCTTCGATCGTGAGATTCTGCTCCGAGCTGGGCGAGCGGCGGAAGATGTCGTCCTGATAGTTGAAGCGCGACACCGGCAGGCCGTTCACGTCGAACGGGTACAGGTTGAACGGCTGCTGTTCGCGCAGTTCGTTGATCCCGTAGCGGGTGTTGAGCGAGAAGCGCGGCTTGCCGATGCTGCCGCGCTTCGTGAAGATCTGCACCACGCCGTTGTTGGCGCGCGATCCATACAGCGCCGCCGCTGCCGCGCCACGAATCACTTCCACCCGCTCGATGTCCTGCGGGTTGAGGTCGGCCAGGCGATTCTGCGGATTCGAGCGGCCCCCGAGGTCGGCCAGCTGCCCCGACCCGTTGTCCACGATCACGCCGTCGATGATGTACAGCGGGTCGGACCCGGAAATGAAGGAGTTGGTGCCGCGCAGGCGCACCGAAATGCCACCACCACCGGGGCCACCCGAGTTCTGCGAAATCTGGGCACCGGCGATCTTGCCCTGCAGCGCCTGGTCCACCGTGACCGCCTGCGCCCGGCTGATCATGGTGCTGTCGAGCGACGCGATGCTCGTGCCCACCTTGCGCTTCTCGGTGGGCGCCGCCGAGCCGGTCACCACCACTTCACTCAGATTGACCGCGCTCACGGTGAGCGTGACGTCGAGCGTGGTGGTACCGCCGGCGTTCACGGTCACGGCGCGCGTCACGGGCTGGTAGCCGATCCGGCGCAGCACCACGGTGCGCGGGCCGGTGGGCGCCCCCACGAGGGTGAAGTCCCCGCTGGCGTTGGTCACGGCGCCAACGCGGGTGCCGGTGACGAGCAACTGCACGTCGGCCAGCGGGCGGCCGGTCGCGCCGTCGGTCACGCGGCCTCGCACCGTGCCCGTTGGGGCCACGGCCTGCGCCGCGAGTAACGCCGGCAGGCCGGCGACGGGTATGGTCAGCAGGGCGCCTTGAACGGCCAGGCGGCCCAGAACCGATCGGAAGAGCATGCACACGCTCCGAGGAGGGGGACACTCGTCGGGAGGGAACTGCAGAACGAGTTGTGTGCGGACGCTAGTTGGACCCGGCAATCGGAGCAATTGGGCGCCGCGCTAATTCCGTGGCACCGGCGGCCGCCACGCCACGCCGATCCGGACGTCGTACGTCAGGGGCGGGGGGCGGCCACCAGCAGCAGCGACGCGGGGGCCTCGGTCAGCGGATGCACGGGTTCCTGCAGCGCGCGCAGCTGAAAGCCACACCGGTGGAGCAGCGCCACCCAACTGCCGATGGTGCGGAAGTACCAGGGGGCCGGATCGCGGAAGTCACTGCTGAAGCCCGCCCATGAGCCGTCGCGCCAGCCATCCGCGTACGGAGCGCCGGCATTCGCCGCGACCGGATGCAGCGTCTGAACGACGAAGTGGCCATCCCGCGTCAGCAGCGCCGGGAGGGCCGCCACGAGCGCTTCCACCGATTCGGCACCGAACAGGGCGAAGTTGCAGACGATGACATCGAAGGCGCCGGCATGGCGCTCCGCGAGGGCACCGGCGGCCACGGCGGCGTACGGGACCGCCGCGTAGGTGGCCGGCGTGCCGCTGGCCGGGTGACCGCTCCGCGCCGCCTCGATCAGGCCGGCGATGGCGTCGACGCCCACGCAGTGGACGCCCTCCGTCGAAAGGGTGTGGCACATCCACCCTTCACCACAACCAAGGTCGAGCACCCGGCGCGGCTGAAGCGCCCGCACCGCGCCCAGCACCGCCTCATTCGTCACCGCCACGCGACTGGCGATGGCTCCGGCGCGCACGGCTTGGGTCCAGGGACGCACATTCGCCTCCCACGTCCGGAGAATCTGCTCGTCGGGGCTGGGCATGGCGGGCGACTCGGCGGGGGAAAGACGAAACCCGTCGCCCCGCGAAGGGGCGACGGGTGGTCGAGAGGCGCCGGTCGGAATCGAACCGACGGTGGGAGATTTGCAGTCTCCTGCCTTACCACTTGGCGACGGCGCCGTGCCATTCGACGGCCCGGACCGGCGCCCGTCGAGGAGACGCAATGTATGGCGCCGGGACAGTCATGGGTAGCGGAGACGGCGTTTTGTCGCGTTGAGTTTCTTGACAATATTCGTTTTAACAATGATATTGGTGGCAAGATGCACCCGTCATCCGATACGCGGTCAGCGGTCTGTCTCAGCAGCACCGTATTCGCGCTGCGTGCTGCGGCCGCCCATGTGGAGCGCACCCTCTCGCGGGTGCTCGAGCCCTTCGGCGTCACGGCGGCGCAGTTCGAGCTGCTGCTCGTCATCGACCGGCTCGCCGAGTCCGGCGCGGGGTGCAGCGAGCTGGGGCGGCACCTTGCCGTGCCGGGCCCCGATGTCACCAGAATGCTCGACAGGCTCGATGCTGCTGCGTTGGTGAGTCGATACCGAGATAAGCTCGACCGCCGAATCGTGCACACCCGGCTGACCGACCAGGGGCGGGTGCTCATCGCCGCCGCCGGCCCCACTGTCGCGAATGCGGAGCAGGCCGTCTTCGCGGGACTCGGCGAGGCCGAGCGCCAGCAGTTGCTGCAGCTGCTTCAGGGAGTCCGCCGCAACTGCCCCGGCAACTCCGACAGCTCCGGTAGCTCCGGTAGCTGACATCGGGTGGTGCACTCCGATCTGCCGGCCGACCGGAAGGCGAGCCCCATCGCCATGCTGGGCCTTCAGGTCGACGACGGGGTCCGCTCACACCGGCACGCCGTCGATCGCGTCGCCACATTTCGCTGATGCCGCTGCCGCCCCTTCCCATCTTTCCGCTGGGCGTCGTGCTCTACCCGGGCACGGCGCTCCCGCTGCACCTCTTTGAACCCCGCTATCGGCAGTTGCTCACCGATGTGCGCGCCGGGGACTCCCGCTTCGGCATCCTGACCGCCATGAGCGGGGTGGCTGAACGTGATCTTCCCCCGGGACGCCTGGGGTGTGTGGCCGAAGTCACGGAGGTGGAGATGATGCCCGACGGCCGCTCCAACATCGTCGTCGTGGGACGCGAGCGCTTTGCCCTGGGGCAGTTCCTCGAGAGCGACACCCCCTATCACGTGGCCGCCGTGACGGCCGTTCCCGACCAGGGCTCGCTGAACGCCGTGGCGCTGGCAGTCGCCAGCGATGATGTGGTCCAGCACTTCACGCAGGTGGTCAAGGCGGTCCACGCCATCAACGGGCAGACCGGTCCGGTACCACCACTCCCCGACGACCCGGCGCAACTCGCGTGGACCATTGCCGCCATGATCGATCTCGATCTCGACGCGCGCTACAAGCTGCTCGCCGAGCGTGATCCCGCGGCGCGGCTCACCGCGATCGACGCGGTGTTGCGCAAGGCCATCCCGGAGTTGGAACTGCAGGCCGCACTGAGGAAACAGAGTTGAGCCGTGGCCGCCATGGCTTGGGCGTGTGCGACTGACAGCACACCCGTTCAGCGTAACGCGTCGTGTGTACAGGGTTATGGGGAGATGTACCGTTCACCCCAAACCCTGTACTCCCGACCACCGACCCTGAACGGGAGTCACCGTCAGTCGCAAACAGGCCCGATGTCGTGCCCCGGTGTCGTGCCCCGGTGCCGTGGCCCGGTGCCGATGGAACGCCTGTCGAACTCCCGCCGGTTACGACCCGATGCGCCCCATTCTCGGCTCGTGCAACCGACGACCGCCCACGTACACCGTGAGTGCCACCACCACGGCCGCACCCACCAGCGCGTACGTGGCCGACGGTCCGACGCCGTCACCAGCGCCCGCGATCATCGGCTCGGCTACGGCGTTCATCCACTGGCGTACGCTGAGATAGCGGATGGCCTGGAAGGTGTCGCTCAATGCCCCTTCCCAGAAGAGCACGTAGAGGAGCCCCACCACCAGCGAGCGCCGCGTCAGCAGGGCCAGCATCGTGAACAGCGCGGCATACGTCACGCCGCCGTAGAACACCGCCACGGTGTACGCCGTCACGATCCCCTCCGGGTCACTCAGCCCCACCGCCACGAAGCCGGAGGCGAACACCGACAGGCTCGTGAGCACCCCGGTCAACAGTGACGCGAACAGCAGCCGCGCCATCACGATCCACCAGCGGGGCGTGGTCGTGGTGACGAGATAGAGCAGCGTACCGTCGTCGGCTTCGGCGCTGAACGCACTGGTGCCCAGCAGCAGCGCAATGAGCGGTGTGGCCAGCCCCGCCACGATGGTGTCGTAGCGCGCCAGCAGGAAGTCGATGGGATCGCCGGACAGGGCACCGCGACTCGCGAACATGAGCGCGAAGAGCACCGGCAGACACAGCAGCGCCACGACGCCCAGCATGAGCAGCGGCGACCCCGTGCGGGCCCACGCGAGGCGCATGAGCACCAGGGCCGTGCGCGGAAACGACACGCGCCCGAACGGCGGCGCAGCGGAAGCGGCGACGGGGGGCATCAGCGCTGCACCAGGTAGGCGAACACATGTTCGAGCGACTCGTCGGTGGGCTGTACGTCGTACAGCGTCACCGCAGCGCCGCGCGCACACTGCACGAGCAGACGTGAGAAGGCGGTGTAGTCGGTGGTCCGCACAGTGAGGGCGTCGGCACCGTCCACCTCCACACTCACCACCGGCGCCAGCACGACGAGCTGCGCGGCCAACGCGCGCGCATGGCTGGCGCGAATCCGCACGGAGTGCGGTCGGTCGGTCATGAGGCGCCGCAGCGTGCGATGGTCGCCGCTGGCGGCGAGGCGCCCCGCAATCATGACCAGGATGCGCGACGCCACCCCTTCGATCTCCTCGAGGATGTGGCTCGACAGCAGCACCGCCGTGCCGTCGGCGGCGCGCGCCTCGAGCAGCTGCATCATGTGCAGCCGCTGCCGCGGATCGAGTCCGTTGAACGGCTCGTCAAGCAGCACCAGCCGGGGCTGCTGCACGAGCGCCGCCGCCAGCTTCGTACGCTGGCGCATTCCCTTGGAGAAGCCGGACACCGCGCGATCGGCCACGGTGTCCATCTCCACCATCTCGAGCGCCGCCCTGGCCGCCGCGCGCGGGTCACGCAGCCCGAGCAGCGTAGCGCGCGCCTCCACGAAGGCACGCGCCGACAGCATCCCCGGCAGCGCCTCACGCTCCGGCACGAGCGCCACGTGGCGAAAGATCTCCGGGTTGCGCACCGGGGTCTCGCCGAACACGCGCACCGTCCCCCCGCTCGGTGCCATCAATCCCGCCGCCAGCTGCAGCAGGGTGGTCTTCCCCGCCCCGTTGGGCCCCAGCAGGCCGGTAATCCCCGCCTGCACCTCGGCCGTCACATCGTTCACGGCCACCACGTCGCCGTACCAATGCGACACGTGGTCGAAGACCAGCGCCACGGAGGTGGTGGACAGCGCGGGCGCGCTCATACGGACACCCGCCGCACGCGCCAGACGAGCGCCGCTGCGGCCACGAGGCCAAGCGCCGCAAGCTCCGTCACGTGCACCCAGACCGGCGGGGGCGGCGTGAGTTCCATCCAGCGCGTCGATTCGCCGAACAGCTGCATGGCCGTGGTCCGCAGCGTTTCGATGGGGTCGAGCATCTTGGTCGCCGCCTCCGACATGCCCGCCAAATCCTGCAGCCCCTGGGAGATCACCACCGTGCCCAGAAAGCCACCGATTACGGCTGCCGTGGCGTACGCACGACGCGCCGTGAGACTCGACAGGAACGCACTCACCGTGCTCATCACCCACGCCAGCAGCGTGGCGAAGAGCAGTACTGGCCCCAGCTTGTTCCCCATCTTCGCGAAGGTGGCACCCGGGTCCTTGGACACCCCGATCTCGCCGATATAAAGAATGAGCAGCGGGGCGAGGGCCACCAGGAACATGGCCGTGAACAGGGCCAGCAGCCGCGCCAGGGCGTAGTGCGTGCGCGTCACGTCGCGGGTGAACAGCAGCGGCAGCACGCGATGATGCTGATCGCGGCACAGCATCTCCGGCGCCTGCGCCGCGCTGAACAACAGGAACAGCAGCGCCTGGGCCCCGATGACATTCGCGTAGGTAATGGGCAGCTGTCCCTGCGTGGCGCCGCTGGCCGCCACGCTGGCGAGCGCCGGCAGCATCGTCACGACGCTCACGAAGACCGGCACCGCCTTGGTCTTCATGGGGCGCCCCAGGCCGAACATGGCGCGGAACCCCTGCCAGAACAGCGCGCGGAATGCCCCGCGCGCCCCCTCACGCTCACCGTCGTAGCGGCGGTAGCCGAGGTCGTGAATGGTGGAGTCGGTGAGACTCATGCGCCCGCCCCCGTGAACAGATCCTGCAGATGCCCGCGCCGGCGCTCGAGGCGCAGGACACCCGTGTCGGACATGGCCGCGGCGTCGCGCACGGCATCGTAGGCCGCATCCAGCGCTGCCGGTGCGGCCGTATCGGGCAGTTCCACCAGCACGCGCTGCCGCTCGGCCTGCACCAGCAGCCCCGCCGCGGACACCCGCGCCACGAACGCCGCCAGCGCCGCCTCATCGCCATCGAGCTCCACCACCAGCGTGGCCGTTTCGCTCGTGAGCGCCCCCACCTGCTCGGCGCGCAACAGCCGCCCCTGTTCAATCAGCACGATGCGTTCGCAGATGCGCTCGAGCTCACCCAGCAGATGCGACGACACCAGTACCGAGATGCCGAACTCGCGACCGGTGCGACTCACGAGGGCCAGCATCTCGTCACGCCCCTCGGGGTCGAGACCGTTGGTGGGTTCGTCGAGAATGAGCAGCCGGGGGTCGTGCACCAGCGCCTGGGCCAGCTTCACTCGCTGCGCCATGCCGGTGCTGTAGCCGCCCATGGGGCGGTAGCGCTCCTCGAACAGCCCCACGTGCCGCAGCACCTCGGCGGTGCGCTCGCGGGCAGCGGTCACCGGCAGGCCGCTGCAGCGCGCCATGAAGCTCACGAACTCGGTGGCACTCATGTCGGGGGGCAGGCAGTCGTGTTCGGGCATGTAGCCCACCAGCGCCCGGATGTTCGCGCGCTCACGCACGACATCGTACCCCATGACCTCGGCGTCCCCCTCCGACGGGTCGACGATGCCGAGCAGGATCTTCACGAAGGTGCTCTTGCCCGCGCCGTTGGCGCCGACGAGGCCGGTGATCCCGGGCTCGATGGCCACGGTGAGCGCATCGAGCGCCGTTACGGCGCCATAACGGCGCGTCAGCGAACGCGCGGTGATGAGAGGAGCGGCCACGGTCACGGAAAAAGGGAAGCGGTCTTCCGAGAGCTAACCCGGAAGACCGCCCTTACGCCACGGGACAGGGAGAGTTTCCACCCGCCGGGTCGATCCCGGCGCACCGGGTGATTACCTTCCCGGTACACGACAGGGGCGTCCCGTATTGCGCGGGGCTGAGAAGCACCCTTTGAACCTGACCCAGATCATGCTGGCGGAGGGAGTCGCGATCGCCATGGGCGCAGGTGCAGCCCGGCGCGCGCGGCGGCCTGCGCCGCCCGAGGCCACATGCCACGACCCACCTTGTCTCCGGCCGACGCGCTCGGCGCGCTGCGCGCCGCAGCGCCGCTCACCCAGTGCATCACCAACTACGTGGCGATGAACATCGCCGCCAACACGCTGCTCGCCGCGGGCGCGGCGCCGGCCATGGTGCATACCGTGGAGGAAAGTGGCGACTTCGCGCGCATCGCGCGGGCCGTGACCATCAACATCGGCACGCTCTCCCCCGCGTGGGTGCAGGGCATGCTGGCCGCCGCCACCGCGGCGAACGCGGTGGGCACGCCGTGGGTGCTCGATCCCGTGGCGCACTTCGCGTCGCCGTACCGGGCGCAGGCCGCGCGCGAGCTGCTGGCGCTGCGCCCCACCATTCTGCGTGGCAACGCCAGTGAAATCCTCGCCCTGGCCGGCGGCGACACCACGGCGCGCGGGGTCGATGCGGCCGATCCGGTCATGGCCGCCGAACCGGCCGCCCGCGCCCTCGCCCAGCAGACGGGGGGCGTGGTGGTGGTGACGGGCGCCATCGACCTCGTCACCGATGGCGCCCGGGTTGCCACCATCACGGGAGGCTCGCCGCTCATGCCGCAGGTCACGGCGCTCGGCTGCTCGCTGACCTGTCTCATTGGCTCCTACGCCGCCATTGCCGCACCATTCGAGGCGGCGGTGTCGGCGCTGGTGCTTTTCGCCCACGCGGGCGAACGCGCAGGGCGCGAGGCAGAAGGCCCGGGATCGTTCGGGTGGCGCTTCCTCGATGCCCTGGCGGCAACCTCCCCGGCGGAGCTCGCCGCCACCGAGCGTGTCACATGGGGGTGATCACCCCACAGCTGCGTCTCTATCTCGTGACCGACCCGGTGCTCTGTGCGGCGCGGGGCGTCGTGGACACGGTGCGCGACGCCGTGCGTGGCGGGGTGACCATGGTGCAGCTCCGTGACAAGGACGCCACCACGGCGGAGCGCGTGGCGCTGGGGCGAGCGCTCATGGAGGTGCTGGCCGGGACCAACGTCCCGCTGGTGATCAATGACGACCTGGAGGCCGCGGTTGCCATTGGCGCCCACGGCGTGCACGTGGGCCAATCGGATGTGGGGCCGCACCGGGCGCGCGCGCGCCTTGGCCCGCACGCGATCGTGGGCCTCTCGTGCGAAACAGTCGCCCACGCGGCGGCGGCCGACCGGTCGGTGCTGGACTACGTTGGCCTCGGCCCCGTGTTCGCCACCAGCACCAAGCCCGATCACGCCGCGGCCATGGGGCTGGCCGACCTGGCCGCCGCACGGGCCGCCACGCCGTTGCCGGCCGTCGCCATTGGTGGGGTGCACGCCGTGAACCTCGAGCAGGTGCTGGCCACCGGTGTGGACGGGGTGGCCGTGGTGTCCGCCATTTGCGGGCAGCCCGATGTCCACGCCGCGACGCACGCGCTGGCTATGGCCATGGCGCGCCGAACGGCATCACCCACGGGGACCTCATCGTGACCCACTCCCGCATTCCCAACGTGCTGGCGATTGCCGGCTCCGATCCCTCCGGTGGCGCGGGCATTCAGGCCGACCTCAAGGCCTTCGCCGCCCAGCGGTGCTACGGCATGGCCGCCATTACGGCGCTCACGGCCCAGAACACGCGCGGCGTGTCGGGGGTGCATCTGGTACCGCCGGCGTTCGTGCAGCAGCAGCTCGCGGCGATCTTCGAGGACATTCGCGTGGACGCCGTGAAGATCGGCATGATTGCCACCGCCGAGATTGCCCACGCGGTCGCCGATGTGCTGCAGGCGCACCCCGGCGTGCCGATCGTGCTCGACCCGGTGATGATCGCCAAGGGAGGAGCCCCCCTACTGCGCGACGACGCCATCGACGCGGTGCGCACGCGCCTGGTGCCGCTGGCCACCGTGATCACGCCCAACCTGCCGGAGGCCGCGCGTCTCGCGGGCACGGCCGTTGCCGAAACACGCGACGCCATGGTGGAGCAGGCCCGAGCCCTGCGTGAGGCGGGGGCCAGCGCGGTGCTGCTCAAGGGGGGGCACCTGGCAACGCACACCAGCCCGGACTGCCTGGTGGTCGACGGCGGCGTGCACTGGTTCGAGTCGCCGCGCGTGGCCACCACCCACACGCACGGTACGGGGTGCACGCTGTCGGCCGCGCTTGCCGCACAACTCGCCCACGGCGCCGCACTCCCCGACGCGGTGCACACCGCCAAGGCGTACGTCACGGCCGCCATTACGGCGGCGCATCAGCTCACCGTGGGACACGGCCACGGTCCCACCCACCACTTCCACGCGCTCTGGCAGGTCTGATCATGTCCCGTTCTCTCTCCGAGCAGGTCGTCGTTGTCTCCGGTGCCGGTCGCGGACTGGGTGCCGCCATTGCCACCGCGTTCGCCCGCGAGGGCGCGCAGGTCGTCGTGAACTATCGCGCCAGTCGGGCCCAGGCCGAGGCGTTGGCGGCCACGCTGGGGGCGCGCGCAGTGGCGCTGCAGGCCGATGTGCGCGACGCCTCGCAGGTGGGCGCGATGTTCGACACCGTCGAGCGCACCATGGGCCCCGTCACGACCGTCGTTCACAATGCGCTTGCCGACTACCGGTTCAACGGCGACGCCCGCGACACCATCGCCACCCTCACGCCAGCCAAGCTGCTCGAGCAGACCAACACGGCCTGTGTGGGCGCGCTCACCCTGCTGCAGCGCGCCGTGCCGGCGATGGCGCAGGCCGGCTTCGGGCGCGTCATCACCATTGGCAGCAACCTGGTGCAGAACCCGGTGGTGCCCTACCACGACTACACCGCGGCCAAGAGCGCCCTGCTGGCGTTCACCCGCACGGCGGCGGCCGAACTCGGGCCGCGTGGCATTACCGTGAACATGGTGTCGGGCGGGTTGCTCCGGACCACCGATGCCAGCGCCGCCACCCCCGACGTGGTGTTCGACCTCATTGCCGCCAACACGCCGCTGCGGCGGGTCACCACCCCCGACGAGCTGGCCGACACGGTGCTGTTCTTCGCGAGCCCGTGGGCCCGATCGGTGACCGGGCAGAACCTCATCGTAGACGGCGGCCTGGTGTTCGGCTGACGTGGCGTGGTGTCCGCCCGCACTCCGCCGGGCGGACACCACACCGTCCGCACTCGCTTCCGTGTTAAGTTCGGCGCATGTACGCCACCTGTGTCTATTGCCACGGCGCGCTGGGCGCCAATGAGGTGGTCGAGCACTTCCCCGTGGGGCGCAAGCTCGCCTTCGACGCGGCACGCGGGCGGCTGTGGGCGGTGTGCCCTCGCTGCACACGGTGGAACCTCTCGCCGCTCGAAGAGCGGTGGGAGGCCATCGAGACCTGTGAGCGTCTCTATCGCGACACGCCCCTCAAGGCGAGCACCGACAACATCGGCCTTGCCAAGCTGAGTGAGGGGCTGCAGCTGGTGCGGGTGGGACAACCCACCCGACCCGAGTTTGCGGCGTGGCGGTACGGCGGCGAGCTCCAGCGTCGTCGAATCAGGACGTGGGCGATCTACGGTGGCAGCGCCGCCCTGATGATTGGGCTCACGGGGCTCAAGTGGATCAACCCCTCGCTGCATGGCGCCATTCCGCTCGCCGGGGTCATCCCTGGTGCATTGAACTACTGGAACCTGTACCGATTGCATCTCAAGCGCGTGGCGCGCGTACCCTACCGCAACGAACTGGTCACCTTGCGGCGCTCCGACATCGGCAACGTGAAACTTGAAGCGGTCAGCGCTGGTGCTGCCGCGAGCGGCGATTGGCAGCTCAACGTGCTGCACAAGTCGGGGCGCAGCATCGTCACGGGTGACGAGGCGAAGCGCCTCATGGGGAAGTTGCTGACGGTCACCAACGAAGAAGGCGGTTCCGCCGACACCGTCCGTTCAGCCGTGACGCGACTCGCCGAGGCCGGCTCGGCGGACGCGTTCATTCAGCAGTACATCAGGACGGGCAAGGGTGTCTTCTCCGGCTCGTGGAAGGAGGGCACCCGTGACCAGCATCTCGCCCTCGAAATGGCCCTCCACGAAGACACCGAACGGGCCGCGCTGGAGGGCGACCTCGCGGCGCTCGAGCGCGCGTGGGCACAAGCGGAGGAGATTGCCGCCATTGCCGACAACCTGCTGCTCCCGGCGTGGATCCAGCAGAGACTGCCCGATGCTACGACGCGTCGTCGGCCAGCAGATGGCGCAGATAGCGATCGGGGTCGTTGAGAAAATCGCGCGACAACCGATAGTGCTCGGTCTCGCGATACGACACCTCCGTTACGTGGCCGTCCTCGAGCTCGAGCACACGTGCACCCGGCAGACACAGCAGCATTGGTGAATGGGTCGCGATGATGAACTGCGCGATCCCCTGTCCGGCCAGACTGTGCAGAATCTGCATGAACGCCAGCTGACGCTGTGGCGAGAGCGCGGCCTCCGGTTCGTCGAGAATGTACAACCCATCCTCGAAGCGGTTCTCGAACAACGACAGAAACGCTTCACCGTGCGACTGCTCGTGCAGCGAGCGGCCACCGTAGCGCGCAAACGTACTCTCGAGATCGATGAGGTGACTCGAGAACTGATGAAACGTTTCGGCGCGCAGGAAGAACCCGTCGGTCACGCGCTGTCGCCACGTGAGTTGGAGTGCGCGCCCGAGGGCGTGCCCCTCGTCGCCACTCACGAACTGATGGTCGCGACTGCCGCCGTACATCCCGAAACCCGTGGCCCACGCGAGCGCCTCGAGTACGGTACTCTTGCCGGAGCCGTTCTCGCCCACGAGAAAGGTCACGGGTGTCGTGAATGACAGTGACAGCCCGTTTTCGATCAGCGGGATCGTGAACGGATGCTGATCGGGCTGCACACGGTCATGGTGTAACGACAGATGTGTCAGGAAGGGGCTGCCATGCATGGTCAACAAAGGCTACGGCTTCGCCTTCGCCAGCAACTCGGCGAACCCGTTCTCGACGTAGACCCCCGGCGAGGCCGAGCGGTGGCGCATCATCAGAAAGCGCTGGCCGTCCGGCAACACATCGTACTGCGCGCGGGCGGCGATGCCGAGACGTCATCGGCAGACACCGGCCGCAGGGTCGTGTCCCCGGTACGCTGGCGCGCGTACCGCTGCGACACGCGGGCTGTATCGCGACCCGCCCCGTACGACCGCACGTAGTCCACTTCGAGGCGAAAGGGCCCGTCCTGCCCGTCGGCCATGTAGAGCCCCATGCCACGAATGCGCGCCACGTCAATGAACGGGGCGTTCACCGCTCTCCCGAAAATCGTGCTGCGCAGCGCGCTGAAGGGCACGCGCACCACCGTCCACTCGGCCGACGTCGCGAACGGTGCCCGCCGCGAGACGGTGCGACCATAGGCGCGCTCGCCGTCGTCGAGCTCCACCTCGAATTGGCGTCCACTGCCGCGGACGCGCAGCTCGATCCCCAGCTGACCGGTAAGGTCCACCGCGCGTCGCGCCCGCACCGAGGTGAACCCGCCGCCCTGCGTGACCAGCGTGCCCGTAAAGCGCAGGGTGCCCTGCTCAACGGCCACGAAACCCGCCGAGCGACCACCCATGACGCCGTCGTTCACCACGTTCCACTCGGCCTCGTCGGCGCGGTCGAAGGTGAAGAGTGTGACTGGTGCGGACACGGGCACGGGTTCCTTGTTGGCAACGTGAAGCCCGGCAGATATGCCGAGCACCAGCCACAGGGAGGGCAGGGACAGGAGGAGTGAGCACATCGCGGCATGCATACAGCGAGAAAGCGGCAC
Source organism: Gemmatimonas sp. (assembly GCF_021298855.1). Taxonomy (GTDB): domain Bacteria; phylum Gemmatimonadota; class Gemmatimonadetes; order Gemmatimonadales; family Gemmatimonadaceae; genus Gemmatimonas. The sequence continues at coordinate 7,824 of NZ_JAJTHI010000034.1, read as the reverse complement.
CAGATGGACCGGGTTCCCAACCCCTTCCGTGCGGCTGCGATCGGAGCGACGATTCCTGCCCGCCCTCGCCCCTCACCGCCACGTCCATCTGATGCCGGAGTCCCCCCTGGCGTTGACCACCGGTCGCGCGACGCTCGCGCTGCTCGCCCCCGTCTCGGGCGTCATCGTCCCCCTCGACGAAGTGCCCGACCCGGTCTTTGCCCAACGGCTCGCCGGCGACGGGCTCTCGATCGACCCACTCGGGAGCGAGGTGGTCGCCCCCTGCGATGCCGTGGTGCGGCAGGTCCATCGCGCCTCGCACGCCGTGACCCTCGAAGCGTCCGGCCTGGAGATCGTCATCCACGTAGGGCTGGATACCGTGCTGCTGCAGGGGGCCGGGTTCCACCCCGCGGTCAAGGCCGGCCAGCCGGTGCGCGCTGGTGAGGTGCTCCTCCGTTTCGACATCGACGCCGTCGCCCGGCGCGCCCGCTCGCTGCTCACCGAGGTGATCGTTTCCAACATGGACCGCGTAGCCACGCTGCGGCCGCGCTCGGGAATGGTGGTGGCGGGCCACGACGTGCTCTTCGAGGTGGAACTCACGACCGACCCGGGCACCACCGCCGCGCCGGCCTCCGCGGACACGGCCATCACCTCCCCCCCGGTCGTCGTGGGGGCGCGCACGGGACTGCACGCGCGTCCCGCCGCGGTGGTCGCGGCGGCGGCTCGGCGTTTTGCCGCCGACCTGCGTCTGCACAAAGACGGGCAGGAAGCCAACGCGCGCAGTGTCGTCTCCATCATGGCACTCGAAGTGGGCGGCGGAGACACCCTCACGGTGGTTGGGCGCGGCAGCGACGCCGCGGAGGCCATTCAGGCGCTGGTCGGATTGCTCGCGACGGATCTCGATGCGGGTGCCGACGCCACGCACGGGGAACCTGCCCCCGCGGCCCCCATGCCTGTCACCCTCCCCACCACCGAGCCGGTCGCCGAAGGGGTGCTGCGCGGCGTGGCGGCGTCGCCGGGGCTGGGCATCGGGCACGTCTTCCACCTGCGCCACGACGATGCGGTAGTCGAGCAGCGGGGGGCCGACCCGATGCAGGAGCAGCGGGCACTGGAGTCGGCGCTGAGTGCCGCGCATCTGCAGCTGGACGGGTTGCGGCAACGCCTCATCGAGGAAGCCGACGCCGACCACGCCGCCATCTTCGCGGCGCATCAGGAACTGCTGGAGGACCCCGAAGTACTCGACCGCGCGGCCGCGCAGGTGCGCGCGGGCGACTCCGCCGCCTGGGCGTGGCAACAGGCCTACACCTCACAGGCCGATCGGCTCTCGGCGCTTTCCCATGCGGTCATGCGCGGCCGTGCCACCGACCTGCGCGATGTCGGGCGCCGGGTGCTGCACCTGCTCGTTGGCGGATCGGCGCCGGTGGACGTTCCCGCCGACTCCATCGTCGTGGCCGAAGACCTCACCCCGTCGGACACCGCCGCGCTCGACCGCACCAAGGTGCGCGCGCTCTGCACCACCATGGGGAGCGCCACCTCGCACGTGGCCATCCTCGCCCGCGGGCTGGGACTGCCGGCCGTAGCCGGCGTGGATCCCCGCATTCTCGCCCTGCCGGCCGGCACGCGGGTAGTGGTGGACGGCGACCGCGGCACCGTGAACACCACGCCCAGCGCCGACGACGAAAGCCGTATCGTCGCGCGGCAGGCGGTGGACGACGAACGCCGCGGGCGGGAGCTCGCCGTGGCCCGCGAGCCCGCGACCACCACCGACGGGCATCGCGTCGAGGTGGTGGCCAACATCGGGGCCGTGAGCGAGGGTGCGCGCGTCGCCGACGTTGGCGGCGAAGGGGTGGGGCTGCTGCGCAGCGAGTTCCTCTTCATGGACCGGCGCACGGCTCCGGACGAGGACGAACAGGCCAAGAGCTATCGCACCGTGGCCCGCGCGCTGGGTCCCGAGCGCATCCTCGTCATTCGCACGCTCGATGGGGGGGGGGACAAGCCATTGCCCTACCTCGATGTCGCCGTGGAACTGAATCCCTTCCTTGGAGAGCGGGGCGTTCGTCTCACGCTGGCGCGTCCCGAGCTGTTTCGCACGCAGGTGCGCGCCATTCTGCGGGCGTCGGCGTCCGGCAAGGTGGCGATGATGTTCCCCATGATCGCCACGCTGGCGGAGTGGCGGGCCGCGAAGGCGCTCGTGGAGCGTGAGCGTGAGGCGCTGGGCGTGGCGCCCATTCCCGTGGGCATCATGGTGGAGATCCCCGCCGCCGCGCTCATCGCCGAGCAGTTTGCACGCGAGGCCGACTTCTTCTCCATCGGCACCAACGACCTCACGCAGTACGCACTGGCCATGGATCGCACCAACCCGCGCCTCGCCCCGCAGGTGGACGCACTGCACCCCTCGGTGTTGCGGCTCATCGAGCGCACCGTGGCGGGCGCCCGCGCCCACGGGCGTTGGGTGGGCGTCTGCGGCGCGTTGGCGGGTGACCTGCATGCCGTGCCCATCCTCGTGGGACTCGGCGTGGACGAACTCAGCGCCGACATTCCGCTGGTGCCGGCCGTCAAGGCGCGTGTGCGTTCGCTCTCGCTGGCCGAGTGCCGGGAGACGGCGCGCCTGGCCCTCGAGGCAGGCGATGGTACCGAGGTGCGGGCGATCGTCACGCAGCGTCACTCATGACGCGGCTCTCCAAGAGGAGCACATCCAGATGAGTCAGGGTCGCGCCGCCTTCGGGTGGCTGCAGAAGATCGGCAAGTCGCTCATGCTTCCCGTGTCGGTGCTCCCGGCCGCGGGCATCTTGCTGGGCGTGGGCAGCGCCAAGTTCAGCATCCTGCCGGCCGCCATGTCGAGCGTGATGGCGCAGGCGGGCGGAGCCATCTTTGGCAACCTGCCGTTGATCTTCTCCATCGGGGTCGCGCTGGGTCTCACCGGCAACGATGGCGTGGCGTCGCTGGCCGCCGTGGTGGGGTTCGCGGTCATGGTGGCGACCATGGGCGTCATGGCTCCGTTGGTGGGCTATGAGCCCAAGCAGATCATGGGCATGCCGTCCATCGAGACGGGCGTGTTCGGCGGCATCCTCATCGGGACCATCGCGGCGCTGTTGTTCAATCGGTTCTATCGCATCACGCTGCCGTCGTATCTGGGCTTTTTTGCCGGCAAGCGGTCGGTGCCCATTCTCACCGCTCTCGCCGCGGTCGTGACCGGCATCGTGCTCAGCGTGGTGTGGCCGCCCATTGGGCACCAGATCGACCTGTTCTCGCACTGGGCCGCCAGCAGCAACCCCGCGTTGGCGTTCTCCGTGTACGGCGTCGTGGAACGGTCACTCATTCCCTTCGGGCTGCATCACATCTGGAACGTGCCGTTCTTCTTCCAGGTGGGACAGTTCACCGATCCGGCCACGGGGCAGGTGCTCACCGGAGAAATCCCGCGCTTTGCGGCCGGTGATCCCACCGCCGGCTATCTCGCCGGTGGCTACCTCTTCAAGATGTGGGGACTCCCCGCCGCTGCCCTCGCCATGTGGCGCACCGCGCGGCCGGAGCATCGCACGAAGGTCGGCGGCATCATGATCTCGGCGGCGCTCACCTCGTTCCTCACCGGAATCACGGAGCCCATCGAGTTCGCGTTCATGTTCGTGGCGCCGCTGCTCTATGCCATGCATGCGCTGCTCGCGGCCGCGGCGTACTTCGTGGCGGTGGAGCTGGGCATTCGGCATGGCACCACGTTTTCGCACGGGCTGATCGACTACATCGTGCTCTTTCCCAACTCCACGCGCGGGTTGTGGTTTCTCTGGCTTGGTCCCCTGTGGGCGGCCATGTACTTCGCGCTGTTCCGCACCATGATCCTCAAGCGCGACCTCAAGACGCCGGGGCGCGAGGTGGAGGACAGTGCCGCGGTGCCCGACGAGAGCGCGAACGGTGAGCAACCCTCGGGCACCGGCGCGGCCACGCCCGGCAGCCTTGCGGCACAACTGGTGGCGGCCTTCGGGGGCCCGGACAACATCCGCAACCTCGACGCCTGCATCACCCGGTTGCGGGTGGACCTGCACGACGTCTCGCGCGCCAGTGCCGCGGCCCTCAAGGGGTTGGGCGCATCCGGCGTAATGCAGGTGGGCAACGGCATGCAGGCCATCTTCGGGACCCGGTCGGAGAACCTCAAGACCGACATGGAAGAGTTCATGCGCACGATGCCACTGGCGTCTGCACGCGGACCCCGTGTCGCATCGGCGGCCATCCTCGGCGCACCAACAGTCGTCATCACACACGGGCATCGCACCCGCGCGACCGCCATCACCGCCGCCCTCGGCGGCACCGACAACATCACCCAGGCCGACATCGTGGCACTCACTCGCGTGCGCGTCGTGTTGCACGATGCGTCACGACGCAATGAGTCTGCGCTTACGGCGGCCGGTGTGCGCGGGGTGATGCCACTGGACGGTGGCGTGGTACACCTCATCGTTGGCGAAGACGCCGCCGGGATCGCGGCGGCCATGGCCCCCTCCGTGTCGGCAGCGCGGTGAGCAACGTGCAACAGCAGCGGGCCGGGGCGATCGGTCTCGACTCACGCCGCCCGGTGCGCATGGTGTGCCTCGACGTGGACGGCACCATGCTCGGGGCGTCCGGTACGGTGCGCGATGCGGTCTGGCACGCGGTGGAGATGGCGCGCCGTGCCGGCATCCAGCTCACCATGTGCTCGGGACGTCCGGGTTTTGGGGTCACGCGCGAGTTGGCGCACCGGGTGAACGCCACGGGATGGCACTGCTTCCAGAACGGCGCCAGCATCGTGCGCCTGCACGACGGCCAGTCGCAGTCGGCGGTGCTGGACGACGACATCATCCGCAGGCTCGTTGCGCGCGCCCGCGAAACGAATCGCCTGCTCGAACTCTATACCGATACGCACTACGTCACGGAAAGCGAGACGCGTGTGGCACGCGTGCATGCCGAAGTGCTCGGCCTGCCCTACGCGCCGCAACGGTACGAAGCGCTTCCCCCGCCCATCGTGCGCGCGCAGTGGATCGTGCCGCACCACGAGCTGAACGCCCTCGTCGCCGAGCCGCACGATGGGCTGGAAGTTTCGCCGGCAACGGGTCCGGCGCTTCCGGAGCACGTCTTCGTGAACCTCACCCGTCGTGGTGTGGACAAGGGGTATGCGCTGCGCGTGATCGCCGCCGAGTATGGCGTGGCACTCGACGAGGTCATGTACGTCGGCGATGGATTCAACGACACCCCGGCGCTCGGCATCGTCGGGTGGCCCGTGGCCATGGGCAACGCCGAGCCGGTGGCCAAGGCGCTGGCCGCGCATATCGTGGCCGACGTGGAGGCGGACGGGGTGGCCGAGGCGTTGGAGATGGCGATCGCCAGCCGTGGCTGACGGACGCTACGCGCTCGCTACGTGCGCGCGGGTGCCAGCTCCACCACGCGACGCTCACGCGCCGAGCGCTGCGCCGCGTTGATGACATCGAGCATGGCAATGGCCTCGTCCACTGGCACGGGCGGCGGCGCGTCACCGCGAATGGCGGCGGCGACCCCCGCATAGAACGCCGGATAGTCGCCGGGGAGCGTTGGCACCGGCACCTTCGCGGTCTCGCTGCCAAGCATGCCCCACCGCTCCGGCGGCTCGTGGCCCCACGCGGCACCGCCGGGCTTCTCTCCCGCCTTGAGCGCTACCTCCTGCACATCGAGGCCCCACTTCACCAATGACGCCGCCGAACCGCTCACACGGAAGCGTGGCGTGGCCTGCGCCGCGAGCGCGCTGGCATGGAGGTGCGACCGCACACCGCTTACGTGCGCGAGCGACACGAACACGTCATCCTCCGCCGTCACGCCCGGGCGCCGTGTGTCCAATTCGGCGTACACCGCGGCCACGGGTCCGAAGAGCAGCAGCGCCTGGTCAATGAGATGACTCCCGAGATCGTAGAGCAACCCACCAGCCACGCCTGGTTCGCCGGACTCACGCCATGAGCCGGTTGGCTGCGGACGCCAGCGGTCGAATCGGCTCTCGAAGCCATGGACCGTGCCGAACGCTCCCTGTGCGAGCAACGCGCGCACCGTGAGGAAGTCCCCATCCCAACGCCGGTTCTGGTAGGGAATCAGCAGCCGGTTGGCAGCGCGCGCGGCACCGGCCATGCCCCGTCCCTCCGCTGCGCTCACGGCGAACGGCTTGTCGACGACCGCGTGAATGCCGTTGGCAAACGCCGCCAAGGCGAGCGGGGCATGACTGCGGTTTGGCGTGGCAATCACCACGAGGTCGATCTCGCTCGACCGATCCCACAGCGCTGCCGCCGAGGCGACCACGTGAACGCCGGGATAGTCGCGCAGCGCCTGCGCGCGACGCCCCACGTCGCTTGTGACCACAACGCGGAGCGTCAGCCCCGGCGTCGTCGCAATGAGCGGCGCGTGAAAGTATGCCCCGCCGGGACCGAACCCGATGAGCGCGACGCGGATTATCGGACCACCCCGCTCTTGCTCACCTGTTGCAACCACTGGTAACTGCGCTTCGGCGTACGCTGCTGGATGGCGCCGCTGAACCACACCGCGTTCGGCGCCTCTGAACGCGCCGCCGCAATATCCGGCCAGCCATCGCCGTCCAAATCCCCAACCGCCACGCCGTACACCGAACCCTTGCCGTCGCCCCACGGCGTATCGGTAAAGCGCGGTACACGCGCCCCACCGGTGTTGAAGAGCACCGACCCTACCGCCTCCTGCCGCCCCACCACGAGGTCGGGCTTCGCATCGCGATTCATATCGGCAATGGCAACCGAATAGGGCGCCCCGCCTGCCGAGGGCAGAGCAACCGGCGCATCGAACGCGCGCGACCCCGCGCCCATGTACACGAAGAGTCCGTTGCGTTCATCGCCCACCACCACGTCGATCACGCGGTCGCCGTTGATGTCGGCCGCGGCGGCGGCACGGATCTGCGACGTGGGCGGGCCAAGTGGTGTTGGCGGGTCACGGAACACGCCGGTGCCGTCGTTCCAGAAGATCAGGTTCTGGCCACCGTCGCGGTGCGGCACCACAAGATCCGTCTTGCCGTCACCGTCGAGATCACTGGCCACCACAATGGTGGCCGACTGGGTGGCGAGCGGCGCGCACGTATCAAATGTGCCCGCGCCACGGTTGAGGCACACAAAACTTGGCCGGGGAACTGCCGGGTTGGCACTCCGGTTGGCCACGATCAAGTCGGGGCGCTGGTCGCCATTCACGTCGGCCACGGTGACGTAGCGCGTGTTCCACGCGGCCTCGCCAAAGGTGCCGCCAACGCGAAAGTGCCCCGCCCCATCGTTGAGGTAGATGAGCTTCCGGTCGGGCTTGTCGTTGCTCGCCACGATATCGAGATCGCCATCGCCATCGAGGTCGGCGAGCGCCGCTGAGTACGTGCGATCGGCGGAGTCGGCCAGCGGTTGGGTGGAAAAGTGCCCCCTGCCGTCGTTGCGCAGGATCTGGTCGACCAGCGGCCAATGCCGCCCCTTGGCGAGGACCACGTCCAGCGTACCGTTGTTGTCGATATCGCCGAGGCTGACACTGGCGGAGGTTTCGCTGGTCGTCTCGAGCAACAGCACGCGCGCAAAGACGCGGGGGGCGCTGGTTTGCGAGGCCACGGCGGCGCTTGCGGCCACGCATAGCCCGAGCGCCATGAAGGGACGGAACCCGGGGCGGCCGAACGGGAGCATGGTCATCGGCAGAAGGTACGGCGCCGGCGCGTAGTCCCGTCAGTACTCGTTGAAGATCCGCTGAATCTCGCGCGGGTCCTGCGTCCTCGTGAGCGCGACCATGAGCAGAATGCGCGCCTTGGTCGCCGTCAGGTGCTGGGCAACAACGGCGGGCGGCACCGGTGGCGCGGGCGGTGCCGAGGGGCGG
>NZ_JAJTHI010000081.1 GCF_021298855.1 Gemmatimonas sp. | reverse complement strand
GCGTTCTGCCCCGCCCTGACGGACGCCCACTGCCCGTGGGACGGCGCGGGCCGTAGACTCCGGTGTCCCGCTGCCGCTGCGGGCATCCTTCCCACCCCTCCTCAGGTCCAATGCGCCTCCGCTCCATGCCCTTTGCGGTGGCTGGCCTCGCGATCGCCGCCTGCTCGCCGGCCAAGAAGCCGACCGCGGCGCCGACGCCCGCCAACCGCCCCGCCGCCAACGCCGCGCCCAACCAGCCGCCCGCGCCTGGCCAGCCCACCCCCGGGCAGCCTGCGCCCGGTCAGCCGCCCGCCGGTCTCCCCAACATTCCGGGGCTGGCCGGCGCCCTCGGCGGCGCGGCCGAGCCCAACCCGCGCCCCTACGCCACCGTCATCACGCCGCGCGCGCGCAGCAAGCAGGGCGTCTTCGCCGTGCACCAGGTGGGCTCGCGTCTCTTTTTCGAAATCCCCGCCGCGCAGCAGGGGAAGGATTTCCTCGTGACCACGGTGCTCGCCGGCACCAGCGACGCGATCAACGGCAGCCTGTACGGGCCCGAGCGCGTCATCCGCTTCGAGCGGCGCGACAACCGCATCCTGGTGCGTGAAGCCACGTATCTCAACGTGGCCAGCGACAGCACGCAGCAGTCGCGGCAGGCCATGAACCTCATCTCCTTCTTCCCCATCGTCGCCACGCTGAATGTGGAGGCGTACGGCAAGGACAGCGCGGCCGTGGTGGAAGTGACGCGCATGTTCACCGGTGGCGTGCCGGAGTTCACCGCGCGCGGTCGCCGCGCCACCGTCGACGCGAATCGCTCGTTCATCGACAAGTTCAGCGCCTTCCCGCGCAATGTGAACGTCACCGCCGTGCAGACGTACACCGCGGCGCCGGGTGGCGGCATTCCCGGCCTCCCCATTCCGGGGCTCGGCGGCGCTACCGGCAACGCCACCACCGAGTCGTACACCTTCTCGCTCGTGCGCCTGCCCGACGAGCCCATGATGCCGCGCCTCTCCGATCGGCGCGTGGGCTACTTCGTGACCCCCAAGCGCGACTTCGGCTCCAACGAGCAGCGCGTCGTGTCGCGCGACTACATCAAGCGCTGGCGCCTCGAGTGCAGCGACCAGAAGGTGGGCGCTCTCTGCGTCCCGAAGAAGCCCATCACGTACTACGTGGACCCCGCCACGCCGTCGTACCTCAAGCCGTTCATTCGCGCCGGCATCGAGGAGTGGCAGGAGGCGTTTGAAGCCGCGGGCTTCGCCAAGGGCATCGTGGCCGCCGACGCCCCCGCCGACAACCCGGAGTTCTCCGGTGAGGACGCCAGCGTGACGATGATCCGCTGGCTCCCGTCCCCCACCGCCAATGCGCAGGGGCCAAGCCTCGTGGACCCGCGCACCGGCGAAATTCTCGACGCCGACGTGCAGATGTACCACAACATCCTGGACCTCCAGCGCGAGTGGTACTTCTCCCAGGTGGGGCACCTCGACAAGCGCGCCCAGCGCTTCCCCTTCCCTGACACGCTCATGGGGCGGCTCGTGCAGTTCGTGGTGGCGCACGAGGTGGGGCACACGCTGGGCTTCCGCCACAACTTCAAGGGCAGCTCCATGTACCCGCTCGACTCCATCCGGAGCCGCAGCTGGGTGACCAAGATGGGGCACTCGCCCAGCATCATGGACTACGCCCGCTTCAACTACGTGGCGCAGCCCGAGGACAACCTCCCGCTCGAAACGCTGGTCCCCAAGGTGGGGCCCTACGACAAGTTCGCCACCATGTGGGGCTACGCGCCCATCGCGGCCGCGCGCACGCCGGAAGCGGAGCTGCCCAAGCTCGACGAATGGGCGCGTATGCAGGACAGCATTCCGTGGTATCGCTTCTCCGATGACGCCAGCGCCGGCCAGGCCGATCCCGGCGAGCAGACGGAAGCGGTGGGCGATGCCGATGCCGTGCGCGCCAGCACGCTCGGCTTCAAGAACCTCGCCCGCATCATGAAGCTGGTGGAGCCGGCCTCAACCGCCGACAAGACCAAGGACTTCTCGCTGCTCAAGGAGACCTACGACGGCGTGATCGGCCAGTGGGCGCTCGAGGCCAACCACGTGACCAAGATCATCGGCGGCGTGGACCGGCAGGAAAAGCGTGTCAGCCAGAGCGGCCCGGTGTGGACGCCGGTGCCGCGCGCGCGCCAGAAGACGGCCATGAAGTTTCTCAACGACGAGGTCTTCACCACGCCCACCTACCTCACGGATCTGTCGATTCTGCGCAAGCTGGAATCCGACGGCAATATCGGACGGGTCGCCGGGGCCCAGGCGCGTGTGCTCTCGAGCCTCGTGAGCAACGCCCGCCTGCAGCGCCTGATCGAACTCGAGGCCACCGCGGGCAGCACGGCCTCGGTGTACTCGCTGGGCGAGATGCTCACCGACCTGCGCCGCGGGCTGTGGAAGGAGATCTACGCGGGGCGGCCCGTCGACGCCTATCGCCGTCGGCTGCAGACCACGTATCTCGAAGCGATGGCCAGCAAGATCAAGCCGGCCGCGCCAAGCGCTCAGGACATCGCGCTGGCGCAGTTCTTCGGTCCCATCGTCAACACGCGCGATTTCCGTCCGTTGCTGAAGGACGAAATGCGAACCCTCGACCGCGAGCTCGCGGCGGCCATTGGCCGCACGGGAGACCGCGCCACCCGCGCGCATTTGCAGGACGCGCGCGACCAGATCGAGGCGATGCTCGACACGGGCAAGTGACCGGCAGATAACCGGCAGGTGACCGGCAGGTTGACCGGCGCTTCACCGGTCGCCCACCGCCGGACCAGCACAAGCACGGGCCGGACTCCTTCGCGAGTCCGGCCCGTGCTTGTCTCACCGGCTCCAAGGCGGCGGCGTCCCGGGGCGGCGGGGGACCGCCGCGCGGCGTCATTGCCCGGTCCAGTGCCAGGACAGCCACAGGGTGTGGTTCACCTCGTTGGCGCGCCGCGCCGCGAAGGCGTTGTACAGGTTCATGTAGCCCAGTTCGGCACGAATGCGGGTCGACAGTGGCACCCCAACCCCCACCGTGGCCCGGTTCTGCCCAATGGTCAACGTTTGGGTGGCGCCGCCCAGGGGCATGAGCAACTCATTCCACACAAAGCCGATCAGCGGGCGCCCCTGCAGCGTGAGCGACCCCAGATTGGCCTGGGCCCGCGGCATGTACCGCAGGCGGTTCTGGTAAGTGGTGGGGCCGGCCTCGCGGTCGTCTGACCCCGCCACCGAGAGCAGCGGATGGATCCAGCGCTGCTCCAACCGGTAGCGATGGCTCACGGTGAAGGGACCGGCGCGGTGGCTGAGCGAGATCTGCTGCCAGCTCCGATGCTCGCGTGTGGCCGATGAAGACGGCAGGCTGCCGTACGGCGCGGTGGCGATATACGCGTATCCCCCCGCCACCCGGACGCCCGGGGCGACCGTGATCTGGACGCCGGGGCGTACCAGCAGTTGCTGCGGGTCGGCACCGAAGTCCATGCGTCGCCACGAGCCATCGAACCACAGGGCCGTGCGCCTGGTAATGGGCTCGTCCACGAACGCGCCCACCCACATCGCGTCCTGATGACGGGTGACCCACGGCTGCGCGTTGGCCGGTGCGGCGGCCATGATCTGGAGCAATGCCACCGCGCTGACCATGCGGAGAGCAGGAGTAGCCATGGCGGCGAAGTTTCGGCTGCACCCGGCACTTTTGCAATGCGATGCCGGGCGGCACCGCCAAGCGGAACCGGGCGGTGGCACGTAGAATCGGCAGTGGCGGCGTCCTGCCTGCCCCCGTCGGCTCTTCCGCTCAACCGTCATGTGGATTGTTTCGCTGGCCCTGCGCCGGCCGTATACGTTCATCGTCGGCGCCCTGCTGGTCGTGCTGTTCGGGGTGCTGTCGGCGTGGCGCATGGCCACCGATATCCTCCCGGAGCTGGACATTCCGGTGGTCTCGGTGATCTGGTCGTACAACGGCCTGCCGCCGGAAGAAATGGAACGGCGCTTTGCCACGCCCTTCGAGCGCTCCCTCACCACCACGCTCACCGGCATCGAGCACATCGAATCGCAGTCGCTCGCCGGCATCACCGTGGTGAAGGTGTTCTTCCAACCCGACGCCTCGGTGGAAAGTGCGGTGTCGCAGATTGCCGCGCAGTCGCAGACCATCCTGCGCATCATGCCGCCCGGGGCCAGCGCCCCGCTCATCATTCGCTACAATGCGGCCAACGTGCCGGTGCTGCAGCTCGCGCTGGGCGGGGATTCGCTGTCCGAGCAGCAGCTCAATGACCTGGGCACCAACGGCATCCGCACACGCCTGGCCACCGTGCGTGGCGCGAGCGTGCCGCAACCGTACGGCGGGCGCTCGCGGCTCATCAATGTCGATCTGGATCCCGTGCAGCTGCAGGCGCGGGGGCTGTCGCCCACCGATGTGTCCGACGCCATCAGCGCGCAGAATCTGGTGCTGCCCGGCGGGACCGCGAAGATCGGCGAACGCGAGTACGCCGTACGCCTCAACGGCAGCCCCAGTGCCGTCGAGGCGCTGAACGATCTCCCCATTCGCGTGGTCAACGGGGCCCTCGTGCGCGTGCGCGACGTGGCGCAGGTGCGCGATGGGTATGCGGTGCAGACCAACATCGTGCACCGCGACGGCGTGCGCGGCGCGCTGGTGACGGTCCTCAAGTCGGGCGGCGCCAGCACCATCGACGTGGTCGATCGGGTGCGCGACGCCCTCCCCGGGATCCTTGCCGGGCTGCCCTCGGCGCTCAAGGTGGATGTGCTCGCCGACCAGTCGCTCTTCGTGAAAGCGGCGCTCGAGGGCGTCGTGATCGAAGCGCTCATTGCGGCGTGCCTCACGGCCGCCATGATCCTGCTCTTTCTGGGGAGCTGGCGCAGTACCCTCATCGTGGCCCTGTCGATCCCGCTCTCCATTCTCGTGAGCGTCACCGTGCTGGCCGCGCTGGGGGAAACGCTCAACGTGATGACGCTGGGCGGACTCGCGCTGGCCGTGGGTGTGCTGGTGGACGATGCCACCGTGGGGATCGAGAACATCCACCGCATGCAGGAGCACGAGCCGGACATCGAGACCGCCATCATGCAGGGCGCCGGGCAGATCGCGCTGCCCACGCTGGTGTCCACGCTCGCCATCTGCATCGTCTTCGTTCCCATCTTCTTTCTCAGCGGCGCTGCCGGCTCGCTCTTCCGCCCGCTGGCCATGGCGGTGGTGTTCGCGATGCTCGCGTCATACGTGATTTCCCGCACGCTCGTTCCCACGCTGGTGCAGTTCGCGCTGCAGCGCGAGCGCGCGCTCGAGGCGCGACACGCCGAGGCGCGACACGCCGAGGCGCGACACGCCGAGGCGCCGCGGCGGCCGGGGCCGTTTGCGCGCGTGCACCTGGGCTTCGAGCGCTGGTTCGAGGCCAGGCGTCTGCGCTATCGCGACGCCCTCGCCGGCACGCTCGTCCGCCCCACCAGGCTGGCGGGCACGGCACTGCTGGTACTGCTGTCGGCGGGGCTGCTGGTCCCGTGGCTCGGCCGCGATTTCTTCCCCCAGGTGGACGCCGGGCAGATCCGGCTGCATCTGCGGGCCCCGGTGGGCACCCGCCTGGAGGAGACCGCGCGCATGGTGGCGGCGGTGGAGGCGCGCATTCGCACCATCATTCCCCCCGAGGACCTCGGTACGATTCTCGACAACGTGGGCATCGCCTCCACGAGCCTCACCAATCTGGCGTTCAGCGACAACCCCACCACCGGAGTCACCGATGCCGACCTGCTGCTGGTGCTCACGGACACGCGTCGCGGCACCACGGCCGGCTATGCCAGCGAGATCCGGCGCGTCCTGCGCGACGAGTTTCCCAACGTGCTGGTCTTCTTCCAGTCGGCCGACATCATCGGCCAGATCCTCAACGCCGGGCTGCCCGCACCCGTGAACGTGCAGATCGCGGGCAGCAACCGCGCCGAGAACATCGTGGTGGCGCGCGCCATCGAGCAGCGGGTGCGACAGATTCCCGGCGCGGTGGACGTCTACCTGCAGCAGCGGCTCGAGGCGCCACAACTCAACGTCACCGTCGATCGCACGCGCGCCAGCTCACTGGCCCTCACGCAGCGCGAGGTGGCCAACGACCTGCTGGTATCGCTCGCGTCGAGCGGGCAGGCGCAACCCAACGTCTGGCTCAGCCCCCAGAATGGCGTGCAGTACACCGTAAGCGTGCAGACCCCGCAGTATCGCGTGTCATCGCTCGAGACACTCGGCCAGACGCCGGTATCCGGCGTGGCGGGAGGCCCCGCGCAGGTGCTCGGCAACGTGGCCACGATCTCGCGCGGCAGCAGCATGGCCGTGGTGAGCCATTACGATGTGGCACCCGTGTACGACATCTTCGCCAATGTGCAACATCGTGATCTGGGGTCCGTGGCCGCCGACATCGACCTGGTGCTCGACTCACTGCGCCCCACGCTGCCCAAGGGCTCCACGCTGGTCATGCGCGGCCAGGTGGCGAGCATGCGCGAGTCGTACCGCGGGCTGGCCACCGGCCTGCTGTTCGCGGTGGTCCTCGTGTACCTCATCATGGTGGTGAACTTCCAGTCGTGGCGTGACCCGTTCATCATCAGCAGCGCCCTGCCGCTCGCGCTGGCCGGCGTCGTGTGGGCCCTCTTCGCGGCGGGCAACACCATCAGCGTGCCGGCGTTCATGGGGGCCATCATGAGTGTGGGCGTGGCCACCGCCAACGGCATCCTCGTGGTCTCCTTCGCCAACGAACGTATGGCCGCCGGCCTGAGCGCCTTCGACGCGGCGGTCGAGGCGGCCAGCACCCGCCTGCGCCCCGTCATCATGACGGCGGCGGCCATGATCGTGGGGATGGTGCCCATGGCACTGGGCGTGGGTGAAGGGGGCGAGCAGAACGCCCCGCTGGGCCGCGCCGTCATTGGCGGCCTGGCGTTCGCCACCGTGGCCACGTTGACGGTCCTGCCGCTGGTCTACAGCCGGCTGCGCGCCGGCCACGCCGCGCGCGCCGTGCATCCGGCACCGCCCGACGGGCTGGTGCCACCCACCCTTTCGGTACCGGTGTCCTGATGATCGTTGCCTCACGCCTTCCCCGGCGGCGGCAGGGCCGGGTCCTGTTCGTCGTGCTGGCGCTGCTGTTCGCCGGGTTGCTGGTGGCCGGTGCCGTGCCCCGTCTGGCACAGTCCAAGGCGCGCGCGGCCGAGCGGGCCCAGGTGAATGCGGCGCCGACGGTGTTCACGGAGACGGTGCGTGCCGACACCACCAGCACGCCACTCGAATTGCCGGCGTCGGTGACCGGGTTGCACGAAACCCCCATCTTCGCGCGCGCCAATGGATTCGTACGCGCACTGCGCGTGGATATCGGCTCCACCGTGCGCGCCGGGGACACGCTGCTCCTGCTCGACATGCCCGAAGTGCGCGAGCAGGCGCGTCAGGCGGCCGCCGTGGTCGAGCAGGCAGAAGCCAGTGCGGCGCTGGCGGCCACGACGCTCACGCGCTGGCAGTCGTTGGCGCAGCAGGGCGTCGTCACGCCACAGGAGCTGGACGAACGCCAGGCACAGGCGAACGTGGCCGATGCCGCGCTGCGGGGGGCACGCGCGAACGTGGCAAGCCTGCGCGAGGTGCTGCGCTTTGGCGCCGTGCTCGCGCCCTTCGCGGGCGTGGTGAGCGCGCGCACGGTGGATCTCGGCGCCCTCGTGGTGGCCGGTGCCGCCGCTGCGGCCCGGCCGCTGCTCACGCTCATTCAGACGGATACGCTGCGAGTCATGTTGCAGGTGCCGCAGAGTGCGGCATCCCGCGTGCGCGCGGGGCTGCCCGTACGGGTGATGGTGCGGGAAACCGGCGACAGTGCCATTGCCGGGGTGGTCGCGCGCACCGCCGGCGCCATCGATCCCGCCACACGCACGCTGCTCACCGAGGTGCACGTGATCAACCGCACCAGGCGGCTGCTCCCCGGCATGTTCGCGCAGGTGGCCTTCGTCGTGCCCGCCGGCGCTCCGTCGCTGCGCATTCCCGCAATCGCCCTCATTGTGCGCGGCGAGGGCACCCTGGTGGCGCGGGTGCGCGACAACGTCGTGCAGCTGGTGCCCGTCACCCTGGGCCGCGACTTCGGCACGTCGGTGGAAGTACTGGATGGCGTGGCCGCCGGCGACGCGCTCGTGGTGAACCCGGCGGAGTCGCTGAGCGATGGCCTGCGCGTGCGCGCGCTGGCGCGCGGTGCCGGCAAGACCGGCGGCGGTGCGGCCCGGTGACGGCCCCCCGCGGCACGACGGCCCACACCGGACCGTGTGGCGCGGCTAGAGATACCGGGTAATGGGATAGCGCTTGGACGCGCGCACGCGCGCGTACCACTGGGCCGGCCGGTACAGCACCACGAGGGTCACCGCCACGAGCGGGAAGGTCAGCCACAGCGGATAGCTGAACTCCGCCGGGATGCCGGTGATGGTCGCGCGAAAGTCGAAGGCGGACCACGGATAGCCGGCCGCGAGCGCCAGCAGCAGCCCGGCCGCATGCAGGAAGTACAGGTGCGCGAGGTACAGGAACATGGGGACCTGCCCGAGCGTGCGCAGCGGCGCCGTCCAGGCCGGCGTGCGGCGGTCCCACAGCGCCAGCAGCAACAGGGCCGGTCCCACGGTCATGAGCACGAAGCTGAGCGACATGGGATACTTCGTGGTGTTCAACGCGGCCATCACGCTGCCGGCGAGGCTCGCACCGTACGTGGCCACATGCAGATCGCCATACACGTTGGTGGTGCGCAACACCACGAAGAGCGCACTCATGGCGGCACCACCGCGCATCAGCCACACGGCGCGCTGCGCCGGGGCCACCGTGCGGTACCAGCGGCCAAGCGCCTCACCCAGCAGCACCAACCCGATCATGGGCAGCACGGGGTACGACGTGCGAACGGCCGCATCGCCCCACAGGGGCATCACCTGGCGATCGTGCAGAATGGCCCAGCTCCAATGCAGCCACGGCGGCGCCGTGGGATGCCACGCGTCCAGGGCATTGTGCCCCGCCACACAAAGCAGCCCCACCACGACACGCGCCTGCGTCGGTACGCGCTGCAGGAGGCCCAGCACGATCAGGCTTACGCCGATCCCCCAGATCACCTGCGCGTAGCGCAACGGCCAGACGAACGAGAAGGTCCACGCGAACTGGATGACGGTGAACTCGAGCGCGATGAGAACAAGTCCGCGCGTGATCGTCGTCCACTGCCATGCTGGCATCGGTACTCCGGACCGCGCCTGAAGCCCCACGGACATGCCGGCCAGCAGAGTGAACACGGGCGCGCAGAAGTGCGTGACCCAGCGCATCCAGAACAGCAGCGGCGAGATCCCCTCCAGCACCATCGGATCGGCCACGCCCGGCCCGCGCGCATACTCGCGCGCATGATCGAGCACCATGATCACGATGACCAGCCCGCGCAGGACGTCGATGGCGTCTGCGCGCTTCCGGGTGTCGTCAGTCACTCAGCGGTCGAGCGTCAGCGTCAGGAACAGCGCGCGCGCGGCAGCGGGCGAATGCAGCGTCTGGGCGCCGTCCCACCACACGTACTCCATGTAGCGGTCGAACAGGTTGGTGACGCCCAATCCCACGGCGGCGGCGCGCCAGCGCCACGACACGTCG
>NZ_JAJTHI010000013.1 GCF_021298855.1 Gemmatimonas sp. | reverse complement strand
CCGTATCCGCTGGCGGCCACCATGGACTCGGCCGCCGCAATGGGCATAGGGATCAATGTGGGGTACCAGGTGGGACACAACACCGTCCGCCAGCAGGTGATGGGGACCGCCAACCGGGCGCCCACCGCGGAGGAGTTGGCCCGCATGCGCGCGATGGTGGCGCAGGGGATGCGCGACGGCGCATTCGGGGTGAGCACCGGGCTGATCTACATCCCGGGAACGTACTCGAACCTTGACGAGGTCCTCGCGCTGGCGGGCGAGGCAGGGCGCGCGGGGGGGATGTACACGTCGCACCTGCGCGGAGAGGGGCTCGGGCTGTTGGAGGGCGTAGCCGAGGCGCTGGAGATCGGGCGGCGGGCGCGCGTCCCGGTGGTGCTCACGCACCACAAGGCGGTGGGGCCGCGGATGTGGGGGCAGAGTGTCACCACGCTGCGCATGGTGGATTCGGCGCGCGCGGCGGGGACCGACGTGATGGTGGACCAGTATCCGTACACGGCGGCCTCCACCACCTTCGACGTGCTCCTGCCGCCGTGGGCGCTGGCGGGGGGGCGCGACTCCCTGCGGGCGCGGCTGGCGGTCCCGGCGCAGCGGGCGCGGATCGAGCAGGAGATCCTGGCGCTGTTGCAGAACGACGGGGGCGGTGGCGACGTACGGCGGGTGCAGTTCGCCAGCGTGGCCTGGGACTCGACGCTCAACGGCAAGACGCTCCGCGACTGGGCGGACCAGCGCGGGGTGGGGGCGGGGCTGGAGGCGGTGGTGCCGCTGGTGATCGAGGGGTACTTCAACGGCGGAGCCGCGGTGGTCCTCCACCTGATGGACGAGGGGGACGTACGGCGGATCATGGCGCACGCGACGACGATGATCGCCAGCGATGGTCGGCTGTCGGTGCCCGGGAATGGGGTACCGCACCCGCGCAACTACGGCACGTTTCCGCGGGTGCTGGGGGAGTACGTGCGCGCGCAGCGCGTCCTCACGCTCGAGGAGGCGGTGCGGAAGATGACGGCGATGCCGGCGGCGCGGCTGGGGCTGACCGACCGCGGATGCCTGCGGGTGGGGTGCGCGGCGGACGTGGTGGTGTTCGACCCCGCGACCGTGCGCGATCGCGCGACGTTCCTGGCGCCGCACCAGTATCCGGAGGGGATCCCGTGGGTGTTCGTGAACGGGGTGGCGGTGGTGGCCGATGGGGTGCCGACCGGCGCGCGCCCTGGCGTCGTGGTACGGAAAGGCGTGCGCTGACGAACAGATCGCCGGCTGCGCCCGGCGGCCCCGCCCGGTGCACGAGTCCGTTCCCCTGCTTCCACCAGCCGGGGGCCGTGATGCAGGGACACACCGCCGCGGCGGGGCGCGCAATCACGATCTGGTTCGTCGTGACCCCATGGGTGGCCACCCGCTGGCCCTGCGCCCGCGCGGCGAGTGGCGTCGCAAGGGGCGCGGCGGCCCCGAGCAGCAGGAGAAGGGCGACGCACCCGACGGGTGGTCATGGCGTGAGGTGACGCAGGAGGAACTGGGTGCGCAGGTCCTCGTTGTACGTGGCCACTCGCCCGAACGGCGAGTGCGCGGTGTTGGCGTACACCATCAGCTCGTGCTGGAACCCCACCTGCACCAGCGCGTCCGACATCTTCGCCAGCTCGCGCATGGTTCCGGTGTCGTTGAGTCCGCTCACCAGCAGCAGCTTCCCGCGCACCTTGGGCGCGAGGCGGATGACGTTGGCGGCGTCGTACAGCTCCGGGTAGTCGGCGGGCATCCCGAGGTACACCTCGTAGAGATCGCCGCCGCCGGGATCGAAGCCCGGGAACTCGGCGGAGGCGACCCGGTACAGGTCGCCGGCCTGCGCGAGGCCGCGCACCGCGAAGTGCGCGCCCCACGAACGGCCCCAGATGCCCACGCGGGACAGGTCGAGGAACGGCAGTCGCGCCCCCAGCTGCCGAATGGCGCCCGCGTGGTCGGCGATCTCGTAGTTGCCCCAGTTGTGGAACACCGCGTCGTGAAACGCCTTCGAGCGCCCCGGCGTGCCGCGCGCGTCGAGCGTGACGACCACGAAGCCCAGCTGGGCGAGCGCGCGGTTGTAGGCCGACTGGCCAGTTCCGGCTCCGGCTTCGAACTCCAGCGAGCGCGCCAGGGTCTGGGGGCCGCCGTAGATGTACTCGACCACCGGGTACTTGCGGGTGCTGTCGAAATCGGCCGGGAGGTGCATGGTGACCCACAGGTCGGTCACGCCGTCGGCGGCCTTCACGACGTACTCGCGCGACGGGGTATAGCCGAGGGCCTGCAGACGGCCGAGGTCTCCCCGCCGCAGCTCACGCACCAGCGTGCCATCCACACGCCGCAGTTCGGTGCGCGGGAGCTCGGCGGGCGTGGAGTAGCTGTCGACGAAGTGCGTGCCCGACGGCGACAGCGTGACGCGGTGCACGCCGGCCCCCTGGGTGAGCTGCTGCGATCGGCCGCCGGTGAGGGCCACCCGGTACAGGTGGGTGTCGTAGGGGCGCGCCGGGTCCCCGTTCGCCCGGTAGTACACCCAGCCGGCGCGCTGATCGATGCGCGCCACCTCGATGACCGGGAAGGCTCCCAGGGTGAGCCGCGCCACGAGCGTCCCGCTCATGTCATAGCGGTAGAGATGGTCCCAGCCGTCGCGCTCCGAGCGCCACAGGAAGCCGGTGCCATCGGGCAGCATCGTGAAGGGCAGATCGGCGCCGCTCACCACCTCGTGCTGGTTGGTGAGGAAGGTGCGCGACGTTTCGGTGAGAATGACCCGCGTCTCACCGGTGGTCGCATCGGCGGCCAGGACGTCCACGCGGTTCATGAGGCGGTTGTACTTCGCGAGCATGACCGTCCGGCTGTCCGGCGTCCAGCCGAGGAAGACGACATAGGTATCCCGCGTCTCGCCGAGCGCGAGCGCCACCGGGGCGCGCCCGCTGATGTCCACGACGTGCGGGGCGAAGCGCGGTTGCAGGGCGCCGGCGCGCGCCGAGAAGACTTCCTGCAACTCCTCCTGCGGCTTGAGCCACTGCACCGTGGGAATGCGGGTCACGCCGCGGGTGTCGACCTTCGAGGCGAACAGCCGCTGGCCGTTCGGCGCCCACGGGCTCGACTGCTCGGTCTCGACGATCCAGCGCGTGTCGGCGGTCCCGTCGGTGGTGAGCATGGTGGTGCGGCCATCGACGGTGGCCCGGACGGCGAGGTTGTAGTCGCGGGTCGAGGCGAACCACCGGCCGTCGGGCGAGAGGCGTTCCATGAGCTGCAGCTCGCCGATCCCGAAGAAGCTTTCCTGCCAGAAGGGTTGCGGTGTGACGCGCGACCGCTCGCTGCCCAGCAGGCGGAGTGCGTCGCTGTAGGCTTCGGGCTCGACGGCGGGCGTGACCCGGTAGGTGGTCAGGTCGAGCCGCCACCGACGCCCCTCGAGCTCGAACTGGACGAGGTCGGGCCCCACCATGGCGAAGCGGGCGAACGGGACGCCGCGCCCCGCCGGCTCGCCGCGCAGGGCGGCGGTCAGCGCCGCGCGCAGGCGCGGCCCGTCGAACATCGGTGACGCCTGACCGGTGGCGACGTCGACGCGCAGGATCTCGCGATCCTGCGGCGACCCCTGCGTGTACCAGAAGCTCGCGCCGTCGGGCAGCCACTGTGGCACCAGCCGCATGTCGTCGATGAGCCCGCCCAGCTCACGGTACGCCCGAAAGCGGGCCCAGTGGGTGGAGTCGGGGCCCGCCTGCGCCCCGAGCGCCGAGGCGGCGATGAGCCCGAGCCCAAGCAGGCCGGTCCAGCATGGCGTACGTGACACGATGGTAGCTCCGCATGAGCGCCCGCCGAACCGGCAGGCGAAGTGGTGTTCGATGTGCTGCGCGAGCGCGGGCCTGGCGGGACGTGGTCGCCATGGCCGTGCGCAACATACAGCCGGCGAGCCCGAAGCAGGGGATCGTGAAGAGCTCGTCAGAGGTCGGGTGAATATGCCAGCGATGCGCGCCGTCGAAGACCGCGAACGGGCGGCCGGACTCGCGGGCACAGCGGATGTCCACCAGCGCGATCCGAACGACGCTCGTCATCCGCTCGCTTTCCGCCGCCGAGCGTTCGAGCTGAGCTGCCTGGCGTAGCGGGTCAGCTGGCGCGCAGGGTTGGACCGCAGTGGACAAACCGGATAGCCGGCGGGCCCGCACTATCGCGGGACGACGAGAGCGCCAGACGCATGCACCACGCGACCGCCCACCACGGTCAGCACACTGCGCGTGGACGGGAGGGCTGCCGCCGGCGCGGTGAAGATGTCCTGCGACAGAATCGCGAAGTCGGCGAGCATCCCGGGGGCGATGGTGCCCTTGCTGGCCTCCGACCACTCCGCGACCGCCGAACCACGGGTCAGGATGATCGCCGCCGCCTCACGGGAGATGGCTTCTGCTGGTCGATTGGACATGGTGACGGCAGCGGCGAAATCGATGAACGGATTGGGTTGACCGTCCGAGCCGTACGCCACGGGGATGCCTGCCGTGAGCCAGGTGCGGTAGGCGGCACTCGACCGCGGTTGGGCGACGATGATGCCCAAGGCGTGCGCCCGCGCAACGAGCGGCCCGGTGAGCCGACTCGCATGCTCGAAGCGCACCCGCTTCGTACGCCAGACGGAATCGGGCGCGAGGGATTCCATCATCGTGAGCAGCACCACGACGGTGCTGTCGCCCACGACGTGCAGCAGCAGCTGGTCACGCACGTCGCTGCCGGCGAGTGCCTCGCGCAACATGGCGCGGATGGTGTCGAGCGGGAAATTCAGCTCACCGAACCACCCTGGGCGGCCGGCATAGGCCGTCCGATTGAGCGCACCCTGTTCCTGTGGCGTACCCTCGAGCACGTACTTCACGCCCGAGACCGAGACCATCGGTGCCACCTGCACTGGCAAGTCGGACCAACGGCGGAGCTGGCGTCCGCCGGCACCGGGCATCGGCCACCGCACGACGCGCACTCGCACCGGCAGCGCCGCCTCCCGCAGAATGCGCTGGGTACTGGGGGCGTCCCAGGTACTGGCCATGTCCTGCACGCTGGTCACACCGAACTCGAGCCGGCCAAGCACGTCACGCCGCACCGCGGCCACCGCGTCGCGCTGTCGCTGCCTCGCCTGCGCACGCTGGATCGGCGCCCACCCGTCGTACTCCACCAGCATGCCGGTGAGTCGGCGGTCAGCATCGCGTTCGTAACGCCCGCCGAGCAGGTCGGACGCCGTGTCGGCGATGCCGAGCGCGCGGAGTGCCGCCGAATTGACGACGATGCCATGCCCCCACGGTGCACGAAGCAGCACCGGATGGTCGGGTGACACGACGTCGAGCGCGGCCCGGCGCGCGAGCGGGTCGAACAGGATTCGCTGGCCAAGTGACGCCTGCAGCCAGGTGCCTTTCGGTGTCCGCGGCGCGATCTGCCGCAACGAGTCGAGCACCTCCTGCAGCGTCGGGCCGGCGGGCGTCGTATCACGGGTGCCGAACGTGAGGCCAAGCGACCCCTCGCCCAAGTGCACGTGCGCATCGTTGATCCCTGGGATGACCACCCGGCCACCGGCGTTGACGCGGCGGGTGCGCGCACCCGCCAGGGCGCGCATCTCGATCGTGGTGCCAACGGCGATGATCCGGTCACGCCGCACTGCGAACGCCTCCGCCCACAGCCGCGTGCTGTCCGCGGTGAAGACCTTGGCGTCAGTGACAATCAGGTCCGGAGACGATTCCTGTGCGCCCAGCCGAACGGGCATGAGGCCGAGTGCCACGAGCAACGGAAGGTAGGCGCCGCGCCGCCGGGGCGTGGCGCACCGATCGTTGCGTGTTGGCGCGGGCACGCCGTCGGTTCGGGTGACAACTCGCAGAGCGAACATGGACATCACCTCGTGAGCGGACGCAGCAGAACATGGATTCGCGCCAGCGCGCCGCGCGCTACCGGATGCGCCCGACTGCAGCACGCATCGTCAGACCGGCATGGCGTGTACGTTGCGTCGACAGCGGCTCAGTACATCACCCCGTTCGACGACGTCAGGATGCCAGCCCTTGCCGTGACGGAGTACACGGGGCCCGGGGCCGTCCAGCTGGCGGCATCGAAGGTGCCGCCGATGGGCACCCGCGCGACCGTCATGGCGTGGTAGGTGAGTGGGGCCGAAAGTGTGCCTCCGGGCGACGACGGCGGGGTCAGCAGATACGCGCCACCTCCCGCACCGAACACGGTCGCCCGGTGATTCGCCGCGAGGCCAACGGCGGACCCTTCGTCAATGGCGAGCCCCCGCGGCGCGCGGGCACCATCGTCGGCCTGCAGCCGAGCCAGGAAGGTGTAGAAGCGCCCCATGCGATCGCGGGTCACGAAGTGCGGCTCGGCGATCACGTTGGCCAGCAGCGGGACGTCGAACAGGTCCTTCGCGAACGTGATCGAGCGGTCGTAGGGATTTGCCAGCGCCACGTCCGAGGTGGTGGACGCGAGCTGGGCGGAGTAGATGTGCCGCGCGAGTACGCTGAGCCCAGCGCTGGTCCCCCCGATCGGATAGCCTTGGGCAACCCGCGTGTTGACCGCGCGCTGGAGGCGTGTGCCGCTCCAGCGGTTCACATACGTGGACTGGTCACCGCCGGCGAGGAAGAGTACCTCGGCACGCGCGATGGCCGCCGCCACACTGTCGCTGTTGGCGCCCTCGGTGGAGGTGATCACGTACGTTGCGACCGAATTGGCTCCCAGCCGTTCGAGGAAGCTGTTGTAGCCGTCGCTGCCGCTGGTGCGCAACACGACAACATCGCCGAAGTACGGCTGGCCCCCGCGCGTGGTTCCGGCGACGCCGCCCTGAGCCAGAAGCCACGCCATGCCCACCGCGTCATCGGCGCCGCCCCCGGCCAGATAGACACCTCCGGCCGGCGAGGCGGTGGCATTGGGAGTGCCGGTCACGTACGCCGTATAGCCGGTCGGCAGGGCGCCAATTGGTGACGTCGGCGGGGGCACCGGATCGCCGACACCGCCGCACGCCGCAAGCAGGAGCCCGCACGCCGCGCGCGCCACCATCATCTGCCCGCCGCGCGCGGGCACGCTGCGCATCAGGCGCGAGCAGCAGCACAAGGCGAAGGCGGTCGGTTGCGTGCGGGCACCGCGATCGCGGGCGACGGCTGGCATGGTGGCAATCTTGCGGCCGAGAACCCGCCCGACAAGAATCCGGCCGCCTACGGCATCCCGATCACGACCTGCGTCCGCCCCCCGCGCTGCGCCCCGTCCAGGCGATAGCTCCACCGCACCCCCACCGGGAGCTGCAGCACGGGGTGAAACCACGCGGCATCCATCCACAGCTCCGCTCCCACCGACCGGAAGGTCTCCGAGACGGAGGTGGCCCTTCCCTGCGGGAAGGTGCGGGTGGTGGTGGTGGTCGCGTCCCCGAAGAGCGTCATGCGCAGTCGCCGCACTTGCAGCTGTCCCGACCCCAGCGTCCAGTCCGGGTACCACAGCGGCGCGTGGTATTCCGCGCTCAGCCGCGTCAGTTGCGGCGCCGTCACCGCCGTGTACCCCCGCGCAAAGGGGAGGCGCGTGGCAAAGCGATAGGGGCGTGGTCCCGTGGCGGTCTCCCGCAGCGACTGCCAATCGCCGCCGGCATCCAGCCGCACCCCGTGATTGGGCGCCACCCCCCGGACATACTGCTGCACCCGACCATACCATTGGGTCCCGTTGAAGGTCCCCCCCAGCGGCGTCTGGCGCATCATGGCCTCGAACGCCTGTCCCCGCTCCGGGATGATGTCGCGGATCCACTGCATGGTGCGCATGCCGCGCAGCTCCAGCGTAATTGGGCGCACGCTCCCGTTATCCGGCGCAAACCAACCGGGGAGAGTGCTGCGGCTCACGCGGCGCTCCTCCAGGCGCGCCCCCACCTGCAGCCGGGTGTCATAGGCCGAGCGGGTGAAGTCGAGGGGGATGTCCACCCCGGCGCCCACCGACTGCTCCTGCCACGTCCAGCTCCCCCGCTCCTGCTGGCCGGCGGGGGTGGTGACGGCCGGGTAGTCGTCCCGCCGGCTCCGCTGGTCCACCCACGCCCGCAGGATCGGGAGCCGTTCGGCGTACGTCACCCCCAGCTGCCCTCCCCACGCCTGCTCCTGGGTGTTGTAGCGCGCCCCCGCGTCAATGCCCACCGTCCCCAGCACGTTGCGCGAGTTCACCGTGGCCCCCAGATCCGGGCCCAAGGGGGGCAGTTCCACCGACACCCCCACGGGGTTCCACACGCCTTCGAAGCGGGAAAGGGTGCGCACCGGCAGCGTCCGGTCGGCCGCGATGGTGTCGGGGCGAAACGGCGCCCCCTCCTGCGCCGCCAACGCCGCCACGCGCGGACGGTCGGGGGGCGTCACCGACACTTCCCGCCACTGCGCGGGGTCCAGCTCCATCGTGGCGATGCGTCGGCCGCTGGCGGTGTGGTCGGTGAAGGCGAGGCGCCGTCCATCGGGCGACAGCACGGGGTCGATGGCCCCCACCGGCCGTTCGGTGACCTGAAACCACGTGCCCGTGGCGGCGCGCCATGCCACCACCTGGTCGCGCCCCTCCACAGGAAGGTGGGCCACCACCAGCGTGTCGTTCCCGAAGGGGGAAGACAGGCCGTTGAAGGCCCACGGGGAGAGCGGGGTGCACGCGCCGCCGGCCACAGGGCAGCGCTCCACGCGCTGCCCTTGCCCGCGTCGGATGCGCACCAGCAGCAGAGCGCCGCCGTCGCGCGTGAAGCGCGGGGCGATCAGCTGGTCGCCGGGGGGCGCCAGTTCGCGCCGGCGTACCGCCCCGTCACGTCCCAGCAGGACCAGCGCCATGCCACTGTCGGGGTGCTGCTGGATCGCGGCCAGCTGCGCCCCGTCGGGAGACACGGTCACCGCGCTGTACCGGGTGGTGTCCCCCACCTGCGTGGTCGCCCCCGTGGCCAGGTCGTGCAGCTGGATCACGTTGTAGCCGCGCAGGGCGTAGCGGGGGTCGGGGCGATACTCCACCCACGCCGCCACCCCGCCTCCCACCGACAGCAGCGGAGGTTCCGCGGCGGGACCGATGAGCCGGAGCCGCGTCGTGCCCGTCGCGGTGTGGCGCACCAGCTGCGGCCGGTCGGCCAGCCCCTGACGCATGGACAGCAGCGTGCTGTCTGACTCCCACTGCGGAAACAGGTCGTCGGTCCAGCTGGCCGGCGTGCGACCAACCCGGGCAGCCGGCGTGAGCGTGGCCGTCGCCGCGGCCGCCCGCACGCTGTCCTGCAGGGCGCGCAGCGCCACCTGGTGCAGGGCGCCCGCGCTCATCCCTGCCGTCTTGCGCAGCCCCTGAGAGAGCTCCAGCGGCATGAAGGAACGACGCGTGGAGGCCCGCAACGCGCGGTCCCATACGTCGGGGCCGAACCGCTCGCGCCCGGCCATAATCAGGTGGTAGCCGTGCACGTAGTGGTTGGGCCACTGCTGGGCAAAGGAGCCGCTCATCACCGTCATGAACGACGGCACCGGGCGCTCCAGCAGCTGCGCCCGGAAGTCGGCATCGAACTGGGGGAGACGGCCGCGCCCGGAGGGGGTGAGCGCCGTCTCGGTGACGGTCGCGTCCCCCTCCCAGTACCAGGGGGGGATCGACAGGAAGGCCAGAGCGCCCCACACGGGTTCGCCGAAGAGGGCGCTCGCAATCCGAGTGAACCCCTGGCGCGCCGCGGAGAACTGCTTGACGTGCCGGTACTCGTGCACGGCCAGGAGCGTGAGCCAATCCCCGCTCCCCAGCAGCCCGCTGGACTGGGGCGGCTGGAGGAAGAACTCCGAACGTCTGGGCATGAGCGAGACGAAGGCATTGGGCTGCGCCAGCTGGTGGCGGAGCACCACGTCGATGCGGGGCGCGCGTGCGCGCAGCGTGGTGGTGTCGCGCGCCGCCACCAGGTCGATGAGTGTCGCCAGTCGCTGCGCCTCGGGAACCAGGGCGTCGGGGGTGATCACGCGGGCGTTTCGCCCCTCCACGACGCGCCACCGCACGGTAGGGGCCCCTTGGTCTGGGCCCAACACGGGTGCCTCCTGGGCACGAAGCGTCGGCTCTGCCAGCGGGCTGGCCAACAGCAGCAGCATGGCAGTGACAGCTTTCGTCGCGGCGTGTCTGCGAAACGGTCGGTGGACGTGGGGTTGCGTCATGGCGCGTTGAGGGTGGGGAACGGCATCATCGGCAGTCCGCGTGGTCTACGGCCCATGCAGGGTGACGGTTTCGGCCGTGCACCGCGCCTGCCGGCGGAATGCGCGCGAGGGAAACCCGATCTCGCCAATCTGCTGCCCTTTCTTGCCAACCTTTGACGCGGGCCCCGCGCCAGGGGGGCGGCGTTGATTCACGAGAGGTGCGACAACTCGTCAACGCGGACCAACGAGCACCGGCATTGCATGATGCCCACGCATGTGATGGCCACCGCTTTGGCCGTCCCGGAGTGCGGCGTCGCGGAAGTCTGGCGGGAGACCACGACGACCAGGAGGCCTCGACCGTTCTGCGATGGACGAACAGCAGCGACGGGCGCTCATCCGCGGAGCCGAACGGGATGGCGCCATGCGCAGCGGGTGGCGCGTACGGTCCGTCAGGCAAACGCACTGAACCGCGCCGTGGCGACGCCCGCTGATGCGCGCCATGCTGGGCATGCCGACGTGACCTGTCAGCACCAACGGGAATTGCGCCCCTTCACCGGGAAGCATTGCGCACTGTGGGCGGGGGATGAGCCCAGGATCGGTCAGGCGGGTGACTGGCGGCGGATGTTGCCGAAACGAGTCCTACTTCGCCCGTGCGGCATGTCCCGAACGGTCCTTCTTGCTCTTGAGGGTGAAGGCAGCCCCAAGATCAAGCTGCATTCCCGAAAAGCGGTATGGCAGCTGGTTGCTCATGCCGTTTTCGACTCTCTGGTCATCGACGCGTAGCACCAGGTCGGGGTCCGAGAACTTCCTGCCGGTCCACTTTACATCGCCATCTTTCGCGGCACCGGCGATGTTGATGCGGCTGTTCCGGGCAAATGCCAGCTGAAAGCCAGTGTTGGCAAACAGGACGATGTTGTGCTTCGCCCGTACATGCAGGCCGATACGTGGCGCGACCGCCCACGCCTGGTCTACGACGTGAAACCCGATGTCCTGATCGTAGAGCTTGGTCTGATCCACCATCAGGTAGTCCTTGTTTCTCGGTCCCCCCGATGTGATGCCATAGCCCCCAATGACCCTGGAAACGGCGCTGCCAACGGCCAGACCGACACCATCCGAGAGCCGAAGCATGTAGTCAGCTCCCAAATCGAACTGCACCCCATACACCTTTCCGTTCTTGGCCCTATTGGACAGGAATGAGTTGAGATAAGGCCGGACGCTGAACGATGTCCTGACGTGATCGGTCACCGCGTACTGCACACCGAGGGTGATGGCCTGAGCGAATGCCCGCTGGCTCAACCGATAGTTCGAGGAGATGGTGTCGACCGGGTAGGCCCCATTCGCCGTGCCATCGACGAAGCGAAACTCCACCTGAGCCGCCTGACGCTGTATGGGTAGCAGACTGTGCGCGATGGTGACCTGTACTTGCCCGGCCTTGGACTCGCGTGCGGGCTGCGCCCCAAGTCCGTTGCCAGCAACGAGAAACACGCTCGTGATGAGGGTGGTGCGCGCCGTATTGCTCATGCGATGAAGTTCGGAGGTGTTGAGACTTGGCATGCTGCTGCATCAGCCTGATGGATCACGTCGGGGCAAACCATGGTTCGGGGTTCCGGGTCATGGGTTCGCCGATGCCTCCAACTCGCTGAGCCGCGCCAGCGTCCACTGCGACTGTCCGCTGCGCGCATTCGGCGAGGCGGCAATGAGGCGACGCGCTTCGGCGATCAGTCGCGCGCCCGCGACGGCGTCACCGGCCGCATAGGCAATCGCCGCCTCGACACGGAGGCGATCGGTCGCGGGCAGGAGGGGCATGGCGCGCGCGTGCGTGGCCATGAGCGCGCGCGCGCCGTCGGCATCCCCTTCGAAACGCGCGCGACAGAACGCGAGGTCGAGGGCAACGGCCGCCTCGAGGTTGAACGGGAGCCCCGCGGTCAGGGCGGCCGCCCGCTCGATGTGTTCGCGCGCTTCGGGTACCGCCTGACGCTCGAGCAGCCACGCGTAGGCACTGATGCGCGCGACAAGTTCGAACATCGAGCCATCCACCGGCTCGAGCATGGGCGCGATGCTGCTCGCCGGTTCGTCGGCCAGCGGAATACCGGTCCGGTCGCGCACGCTACGCAGCAGAATCGCGGCGTCACGGTGTGCCTGGGCATCATTCCGGCGGAGTTGCAGGAAGCGCTTGCCGTCGGACAGGAAACTCCCGTTCTGCATGGGGACCATCGTCGCGATGCCCATGAGCAGCGCCATGACGGCCGTGAACAGAGCGAATGCACTCCACGGGGCCACGGGATTCACGCTCCACACCATGAACCCGATCAACGCGAGGAGCACACTCGCGACGGGGCCACCCAGCACCATCCACTGCAACCGCGCGATGAGCCGCTCCCCCACGCGGGGAAAGCATGCCGCGACGCCGCCGGCCAGTTCGAGTTGCGTGTTGACGCCCACGGTCAGACGGTCGGTCTTGGGATCGCGACTGATCTCGAGCGGCCCGACCACGAGCAGTTCGAAGCGGAACCCTTGCAGCATGCCGCCGACGAGGTGGCCGACCTCGTGCCCGAGCGTGGACAGAAACCACGCCCCCACCAATTGCCCGAACACCGCCCACGTGGCGGACGGCATCGCGTCCACGGTGCGCTTCATGACGGGGCCGGCGATCGCCTGGCTCACCAAGAAGCCGGCGATGCCGAGGGCGGCCCCGAGGAGGCCGCCCAGCAGAAAGGTGCGGGTCACCGACTTTGCGCGTGCGGGCACGAGCGCGTCGGTGGGGATGGGGGGAAGCAGGCGTTCCATACCACCTACAACGTGACGTCCCGCGATCCGGTGTCACGGACGCGGAGCGACGATAACAGGATCGATACGCGGCGTATCGCGTCAGGGCACCGGCGTTTTCGGGGTGTCCAGTTCCCGGTACTTCACATTCATGGCGCCCAGGCGTTGCCGGTGCACGGGGAGGCGCGCCATGAAGCTGCCCAAGTCCTGGCGGGCTTCTGGACTCCACCGCCCCTCGCTCAGGGCCGTGAGGCGGGGGTACGCCAGGGACTCGACATGCGTGGGCTCGAGGAGGTACTCCGTCGGGATCTGCACCGGACAGCCGAGGAAAGGCTTGGCCTGTTCCGGCGCCAGTACGGCCGCAATCCGCTCGAAGGCGGACGGGCCACGGAGAGCAGGGACGCGTTCTCGCCCTCGGTGCCGTCTCAGGTCATCCCCACGAGCAGCAGCGCCACCTACAGCGCGGCCAGCCGTGCGCCGGCGCGCAGGAGGGTGGGGCGGTCACAGTAGCCCGGCGGAGGACTGGTGGGATGAGCGCACTGCGGCAGCGGCCGCGCCCTACCGCCGCCCCGTGATGCGGATGGCGACCACGTTGCCCTTGCGCTGCGTCCCGGTGCCGAAGACCGCCCCCGCAACCTTGGCGCCGGCGCCGGGCTCGTTGATGCTGGGGAGGAGGATGCCATTGGCGCCCAGCTTGGCCGCCTTCTTGCGCATGGCCTGCAGCATGCCGCTCTGCGAGGTCAACTCCCCCGAGGCCGTCGCCTCGATGAGCGCCACGCGCGTGTACGCGAGGGTGTCGAGCTCCTCGCTGCTGGTGAAGATGCGCACGTTGGCGGGATCGAGCGCCGGGAGCGGAGGCGCGCTGGGATCCACCAGAACGGACTTGGTGCGCACGCAGGCCGCGAGCGCGAGCGACAGCGGGACGAGCAGCAGGGTGCGCGACACGGACACGGGACCTCCGGGGCTTGCCAAGGTGGGCGCCAGCGGACCCGCTGGCGGGGGGTAGGCTAGAACGCGCGGGAGGTGGAGGCACACCGCCCCCCCACGCCGTCATGGCTACCACCCGTGTTCTTCCGTAGTTCCGCTTCCGCTGTTATCGCTTCCGCCCCCCCCGCCCCCTACCGCTCCCGCCCCAGCGAATCCAGCACCGCCTTCGCCTCCGCGAAGTACTGCCGCAGCCGCGGGATGTCGCTCCCGCTGTACCCCACCTCCAGCCGCTCCGTGGCATTCGCATGCGCCCGCTGCAGGTCGGCCACGGCGGCGCGGCGCGCCACCGGGTCGGTGCTGCCGCGGGCCCCGATCCACACCGGCGCGGTGTGCGAGAACGCATACTCGGCCATCGCCGGCCAGCGCGTGATGGGCGGCCCCACCACGCGCGCGCCCACCCAGCCGCCCTGCGGGAGCGTGAGGCGGCCAGTGTAGCGGCGCACGCCGGCCGAATCGATGGCGTCGGGTGCCCGCCATGCCACCTGGCCGTTGATCATGATGGCCATGGTGTCCACCGGCACCGCACTCGCCACCTGCAGAGTGAAGGGCACGGTGCCGCCGGCAGCCACCACGTCACCCGGCGCACGGCCGCCCACGGTGAGCGTGACCAGCGGGCCGGTGGACACGAACGAACGGCCGGCGGTGAGCGCGGCCAGATAGCGGGGCCAGGTGAGCGGTGCGCTCCCGGTCTGCACGTACACGCGCGTGCTGCCGATGGCCATGCTGCGGTGGAGGTCGGCCATGTGGTCGGTGCCGCCGCTGGGGTTCACCACGAAGCCGGCGTTGAGGAGGCGATACCAGACATCGGTGGTGGTGCCGGCGTTGCTCCAGAGGCAGACGAGTTCGAGCAGGTCCACCAGGCCGTGCGCGGCGTCGGCCACGAGGCTCACCGGAATGCTGGCCAGCCCGCGCTCGCTGAACGGCGGCGCGGTGCCCTGCACGGGGTGCACGTAGATGCCGGCGCCCCCCTGCCGCCGCGCGAAGCCGAGGGCGTCGGCGTTGAGCCGGTCGTCGCGCCCGTACACGTCGTAGCCCGGCCCCCAGACCCACGGCCAGAAGAGCGCCGGCGCGCCGATCAGCCCCACGTGGCCCAGGAAGTGCGACCGCACCTCCTGCGACCAGCGGAGCAGCGGCGCGCGCCCCATCACCGTTGGCTGAAAGCGCGGCTGGTCCTCGAAGCGGTTGGCGAGGTTGGCGAGCATGGGGGTGCCCACGTCCACCGCTTCGCCGCGCATGGGGGCGGTGAGATCGCCGGTGGTGAGCGCGTAGGCACCGCCGTAGTTCAGGTGGAAGTGATGGTCGGCAGCGGCCCAGCCGTTCGCGCGTGGCGACCAGAGTTCGTCGAGCGTGAGCGTCACGCGCGCGGTATCGCCGGCGTGCACGCGCACCCACTGCGCCTGTTCGGGCGTGGCGAAGCCGCGCACGCCGGCCACGCGGTAGGTGCCCGCCGGCACGGTGAGGGTCACCACGCCACTGGTGTAGAAGTACGTGCGGCCGTTCTGCCCGTCGAAGCGCATCATGCCGGCGTCGGGGCCGGCGGCGTGGCCGCTGCTGTCGCGCACCTCGAGGCGCGCCGGCAGTGGCACCGGGCAGCCGGTGCAGTCGGTGCGGATGCGCAGCGCGCCCATGGGGGTGCCGGTGTTCCAGCGGTCCACGAACAGGCGCGTGACCGCGCCGCCGCCCACCGGCACCTGATACAGGTGAAGCACCTGCCGGGCGTCGGCCTCGCTGAAGAGCACGGTGCGGCCGTCGGCGCTGAACACCGGGTCGATGGGGCGCCCGCCGTCGTGACGCACGAGCAGCGTGGGGGCGCTGGGGCGGTCGAGCGAGAGCAGCCACAGCTCCCAGCCGGTGGGGCCGGGGAGGCCGTACACGAGCAGCGTGCCGTCGGGGCTGAGGGCGGGGCGCGTCTGCGACAGGATCTGGCCGCTCACGAGGACGCGCTCGGTACCGTCGCGCAGGTCGCGCAGCCGCAGCTGATCGCCGCCGCTGCGGGGCTTGCTCACGTACACCACGCGCTGGCCGTCGGGGAGAAGCTGCGGGCGCAGCTGGGCGCCGGCTTCGGTGGTGAGGCGCTCGGGGGGGCCGCCGGCCAGCGGGATGCGCCAGAGATCGAGGTCGCCGGCGCGCGCCGACGCGTACACGAGGGCGCGCCCGTCGGGAGTGAAGACCGGGTCGAGGATCATGCCGCGATCGAGCTCGCGTTCGGTACCGTCGGCGAGCGAGCGCACCATGAGGGCGAGCGTGCGGCTGTCGTCGCGCACGAAGGCCACGCGCTGCCGGTCGGGGGACCAGGCGGGTCGGGCATCGTGGCCGCCGGCGGCGGTGAGGCGCGTGGCGGTAAGTCGCGTAGCCGCCCCGCGGGCGGCGTTCACCTGCCAGAGCCAGCCGCGCGACGCCACCAGCAGTGCGCCGTCGCCCGCGACTGCGGCGTTGGCCGGCCCGATGGTCCAGCTGGGGAGCTCGTACCCCTCGAGGTACACGTGGTGGCCGTAGCCGGTGTTCCGGGGGTACCGGTTCGTCCACTGCGCGGCGGCGGGGGCGGGGGCGAGGGTGGCGGCGACGGTGAGGGCGGTGATGAGTGCCGGCGCGCGTCGACTCCCGGGCATCCTCATGAGGCTCTCCGAGGGAAGGAGCGGGGGGTGTGGAGGAGGTGGGAAGGTAACGCCGCCGGCACGCCACGGCGGCCATCAGCCGTTCGGTGGGCGCGACGCCGACGCGAGGCTCACGGGGGGCCCCCCGGCCTGGGCAGCCGGCCCTACGCCGCCCGTCAGTCGGTCCTCGCGCGGCCCGCGATCGCGCGGTCCGTGATCGCGCCCTCTCCCACACGGAGAGTCGACCCGCTCCGATTGCAATGCCTGTCCCATCGACCACGTGTTGCCGAGGTGCCCGGCATGAAGTGTCACCTCACGCATGGCTTCTCCCCTGATGGCCGTTCGTCAACATTGCCGACGTTGCATGGATCTCAAACGTGCGAACGTTTTGCTTCCGCTGCGAGCGCTCCCATTGACGGCGGTTGCGGGGCCACTGCACTCCTTTGAGAAGGAGCAGTAGGACCGCAACCGCTACCGCACCCGCGCTTGTCGGCAGCAAGCCGCGTTGCGCGGCCGTACGGGATGCGTCGAAGCAGCCCGAGTGAACCTCGCAGGAGCATTCTGGCGCCGCATGTGCCGGCATCTCGCAGGATCGCGCATGATGCGCAGCGTGCCATGAATTCCCACCGTCAGCGGAAGGCCGGAACTGAGATAGAGCATGGCCTGCGGCTCCTGTGAATCCGCCGTTGCTGTGGTCAGGTGCGCTCCCTCGCCCGCGCCGTAGCCACCTCCGCAAGCGCGCGATCGCCCAGCTCCTGGGTGAGTGTGAACGTCATCGACGTCACCTCCCACCGCCCTGCGCGCTTGCTCAACGCCCACGAGTAGCGTCCGATTGGCCGCCAGAGCGCGGCGCCGATCCAGTGACGCGCATCGACTGCGGCCGTCGCAATCGCCGTCGACCCATCGACGCGGGCCTGCACGTCCCGGAGCTCGTGCCGCGTGGCGTCAAAGCCCGGCAGAATTCCGCGCCACGCCTGCATCAACTCGGCAGGCGTCGTGTGCTGCGGCTCGCCACCCCACAAGCTCGTGTAATCCACCGTGATCTGCGGTGCGAACGCGGTCTCGGCGAGGTCGTAGCGCGCCAGGTCGACCGCAAGCGGAATCGCGCTGACCAGGCTGATGATCTTCGCCGTCTCAGGGTCACCGGCCGGTGACACAGGCGGCTCTTCACGGGACACCTGCAACGTGCGTTGGAAGTGCTCGGCCACCGCATCTGCTGCAGTGTTCACCGGGGTGTCGCGATCGTAGAAATCGAACTGCGAGACGCCATCGAGCCAGAGCTGCGTCTTCTGCGCACGCAGCGCCGCAAAAAACTGGTGCGCACCCTGCGGGATCGCGGCGGCCTCGCTGTGTACAATCAGCGTCGGTTGCGTCACCAGCGAGGCAGGGGCCAACGCATCGAACGTCAACCAGCCTTCCCACGACGCCACATTGAAGGTGTTCTCCCACTGCGGAATCGCGCCCCGATCGGCTTCGGTGTAGTACGGGACACCAGCCATCACCGCCTCGGAGCCCTGCGGCCCCGCCGCGGGCAGCAGCGTGAGTTCACCGGTGGAATCGAAGTGAGCCTGTGCGGTGCGCGCACGAGCAATGAGGTGTCGTACACTGTCAGCGCCTCCGTACACCGTGTTCACGATGTCCGCGTTGTGCAACCACGGTGCAACGAGGGCCACCGACGCGATGGCCGGATTCTGGACGGCCGCATGAACCATATAGCCCGCTGAAGCGCAGACGCCGAGCCCGCCGACACGCGAGACGTCGGTACGGCCAGCAAGGAACCGCGCCGCCGCTCCGATGTCCTCGATCTTCATGCGCGGCGATTCCAGAGACCGCTGTCGACCACCGCTCTCCCCCCAGGTGCGAAAGTCGAAGGCGAGGGCGATAAAGCCGCGCTCAGCAAGTTCGCGAGCATAGCGACCCGCCATGTGCTCCTTGATGGTCATCCACGCACCGGTGACCACGACCCCCGGAACCCGCTGCCCGGGCGCCAGGTCGGCGGGGACGAACAGGGTACCAACCACGGGGTCCTGTCCGGAAAGGAAGGTTACGCGCTCTGTGCGAATGGCGCTCGCCGGGGCAGGGACAGCGAGGGATGTGGCGGCGGCGACAACGCGACCAGCAGACATAGGGCAGCTCCGGTACGGCGCCCGTCCATTCGGGCGACGCGGGAAGAGTCGTGCGGTGATCCCCGGCTGGTCTTGTCTGAAAGCGGGAACTTCTTGAAGGATTCCGTGCCGGGCGCCCCACCCTGGGGCCGCGCGAGTCAGGGGGGGAGGGAGGCCAGGCCCTTGCGATAGAGCCCGGGCGTCACACCGGTCGCCTGCTTGAACGCACGGGTGAAGTGCGACTGGTCGGCAAATCCGCACGACACCGCCACGTCGGTGAGCGTACGCCGTGCGTCGGCCAGCAGACGTCGTGCCGTTTCCACACGGTAGCTCATCACGAACTGATGCGGCGTTTGGCCAATCACCTGCCGAAACAGGCGCCCGAAGTGATCGGCGCTGATTGCCACTTCGCGCGCCAGGTCCTCCGTGCTGATATCGGCGCCGATATTGGCCTCGACATACGACAGCACACGACGATAGTGCTCGGCGGTGAAACGGGATCGTGCGTCAGAAAGTTCGTCACGACGCTCACCGTACTTCTGCAGCAGCTTGATCAGGAAGACGCGCGCCATGGACTCGAACATCAGTTCGGAGCCGATCGCTCGCGTGCGCAGCGCATCGAGCAGCAGCTCGCCGGCGCGACAGATGTCCTCGTCGTGAAACTGGGGCAAGCTCTGCAGCTGCGTGCTGGTGAGTACCACGCCCACCTCCAGCAACGCGAACCGCTCCAGTGCGGCGGGCTCCAGGGTGATGACGATCACTCGCGACGTCGAATGCCAGCGCCAGCCCGAGCGAACGCCAGCCGGCGTGACCACGATCTCATGGCGATGGAAGAGGAATTCGCGATGCACACCATCGCGAGTGTTTTCGACGCGGTGTGGCTCCTCACGGAGATTGAGCAGCACGTGATGCTGTGTGAACACGTGCTCCGGCATCTCGGCAGCCGGCGCTTCGAAGTACTCGAGTGTCAATAGGCTCGATGCCGCGGCGGAGACGGCACCGGTGCTCTCCAGCAGGGGCGCGGAGGGATAGATCTCCTGGTACCGCATCATCGCCGCCGTCGATGCACGGACGGTCCACGGCAGACTCGACGCTGCCGCACGCGGGCGCGTGCAGCGTCCCGCGCCGGGGTGCGCGCTTCTGGCACCATGAATCCACCCTGAACCGCGAGACCACGCGGCGCGAGCGTTCGAAGTGCGGAGCCGCACGTTGCGGCGGCGCGCGGAACGCCAACGGTCTCGCCTTCGAGGAGGCTGAAGACCGTCGAGATGCTCAGGGTCGTTCGGATTCGCATTGACGTGTCCGGTGCGCCGAACGCTGCGCGTTCAGCTGCAAGCGCAATTCCGTGAGTTGCGGTTGTGGGGCCTTGGCAAACCTTGCGGGAAGATGGAGCCGAGGCCCCATCACCGCTACCGCACCACGCGCGGGTCGGCTGCAAGGGTCGCTGCGCGGCGCCGGACCGCACGAGGAGTTCCACGGTCTCGCGATGGAGCATCGGGACGCGCCACGTACACTCCGCAAGAAACGCGTGGTGCGAAACGCCCTGCAGCCGGAATTTCCGCGCGTTTCGATGCTGCGCGTGTCGATCCGAGTTCCGAGACGGCTGTCTGCCAGAAGAAGATCCACCAGCGCCGAGAGATCGCGAGCGCGCTCGCCCACAGTGGAACACGTCCGCTGCCCACGCGGACTCCGCGCTTCCGGCACGCGCGGGGTACCACACGCGAGTCACCAACGGGCGTCCGACGCGGCCATCCCAGTCGGTGCGACTGGAATACACATAGTGCCGCGTGATGCGACCGACCGGCGGAACGCGGACATCTGCGTTGGAGCATGCCGTCGGCGGTCTGTTTGGTCCCTCGTCGAAATCCGCCATGGCCCGCTACAGGCCGGTCGATGCCCGATAACGCAATGACCAGACGGGCGCACCCGCCTACGCCCCGGCGATGCGCCTGCGGTCGGAGTGGTACCCACGCGGACTTCGAGCGGCAGGCCGAGAAGATGGCGCGGGCGGCGGACGCGATGCTGGCGCGCTATCGGCAGCAAGCGGCGTCAGGTGGTGCCCGTCGGTGCACTCGCGAAGCGGCGCTGCACGTTCTCCAAATGATGCCGATTGTGATAGAGCGTGAACAGCAGCATTTCGCGGACGGTCAGGCGGCCGATGAGCGGATGCGGCAGTCGGTGCGCATCCAGCGCGGGTTCCGGCCACCGCGTGATCGCGGCGCACAACGTGGCGACAGACGAGGCGTGTAAGTCCATGATGCGCGCGCGGGCGACGTCTGGATCGCTCGGCACTGGCTGAGCGCGCGGGGCAAAACGGCCCGCGCTCGCCCCGCGCGCGAGACGCGCCCGATAGATCTCGCGCACGGACGCGTAAGAGCGCGATGGGGCACGGGCGTTGCCAAACGCGAGCCGCAAGACGAGGCGGGGCACCCGCAACCCTTGGGTCACGCTGTGCATCGACTTGGTGAGATGCCGGACATTGTCGGCCGGCGACCACGCGTCGCCAATCGGTGCGAGGAAGGTGCGCGTGTCGAGCCCGGCCCAGTACACCACACTCTCCTGGTGCAGCGCCCGGAGCGCGGACTGGATTTCGGGACCGGTGGAGCTCCCCGCGTTGAGGGAGAATGTGTCAGTCATGGAATTCGCTCGCATCAACCGAACGGGTGGTTCTGCTGCAGGTGCGTCAATAGAGCGCGCGGGCTGCGCCCGCGCTACCAAGGCGCACCTGTCGGCAGCACGCGTCGTTATCCGGCACGGGCGCCAGCTCAGCCGTCGAAGAACATCGGGAGCAAGGCAATCGTCGCCTCAGTGAGTGCATCGAACGCCGACCAGTCAGCGCGCAGCGGCGCACGGGTGTTTGGCGGCGCCGGCCTGTTCGGGAGCAACGCCATGCGTACGGCGTCAAACTCGCCGGCGTCGAGCCACACGGATGCACACGCCACGCAGCGCTCGATGCTCAGGCCCGAGAGCCGCTCGCTTCGCATGACGGCGTGGCATTGCGGACAGTGGCGCGGTCGCGCATCTGGGCGCATCGGACCCGCTCGTCGCGACTCAATGGGTACGTGGTCGACCGGAAGCTGCGTCTCAGCGATCGCCGGTCCGGAGATCCAGAGTCCGTGACAATGGCGGCACGAAGCCGCCGGTCGTCGGTCGATGTCGCGCCGAACCATCTCATGTCCATCTATGGGACAACGCATTGGAGGGGGCGTTGTGAAAGGTGAACGACCTGAAGACGAAGCGCCGGACGAGCCGAGTGTCGAACACCATGGCGACCACACTACCAGCGCGACCAGAGCAGGAGTGTGCCGCACGGCGAACCCCCAAAAGCGAACTGAAACGGTAGAGTGGCGAGCGTATAGAACTCGGCGGCGGCGATCGTTGAGGGCTCGATGGAGTCCAGATTCAGTGGTGCCGCGTCGAGGCTCCCGTCGAAGATCACGCGTATTGGGCACTCCCGCTGAGAAACGCTAGTGGGACCACGACTCGAGACCAGCGTCCGACGGCCGATGTCGGCGATGCGCATCCCGGGGCTTCGGCTGGTGAGGAAATTCAGGATGTTTCCGCCTTCGGCCTTTGCAAAGTCATCCTGCGTCAGGAACCTGCCGAATCCCATCTTCCGCCTCTCGTCGAAGTCCGCGAGGTTGCGCCCGGGCACCGTGCGCGCCATCGCGTTCGCACGTACCCGCATCGTATCCATGGCTTGCACGCGCACCAGCGCCACCACCTGCGCCACGGTGTCGCCGGGCACGAGGTCCACCGGCTGCTGCCGCGGCGCGTACCCGAGCGCCTGCACGGCGAGCGTCCACGTGCCGGTGGGTGTGGCCGCGAGCAGGAAGCGCCCCGCACTGTCGGTGCGCATGGCGAGCCCGGTCGCACTCAACCCGACGATGGCGTTGGCCAGCGGACGTCCGTCGACGGTCTGCACCGTGCCGCGCACCCCACCCGCGCCACGCAGCACGATGTCCACCAGGCCACTGTCTTCCGGTGCCTGCGGGCCACTCGGCGTGGTCACCACCGTGTCCGCACGCCCCAGCACCAGGTCGCGCGGCACAATGCCGGTGGCCGACGACGTAAACGTGGCGACGCCACTCGCCCCTTCGGCGCCCACCGCGCGCAGCCGGACGGTGGTCTCGGTCGGTACGCCGCACAGCACGTAGCGGCCATTGTCGCCCACCGGCACGTCGGTGGTCACGATGGTGCGCTCGACACGCCCCGCCTCGATCCGCAGGTCCGGCCACTGCGCCGTCACCTGCCCCGCGCTGAGCGGCAGGGCGCTGTCCGTCGCGGCGGCGCGCGGCGACGCGCTGGTCCGCACGGCCCGCCGCACGGTGCCGTACAGATAGCCGGTGCCCGGGGCGGCCGCGCTCCCGCACACGCGCGCCACGAGGGTGCCGACCGACGGTACCGCCGCGCGCACGGTCACGCCGCGCCCGGCGCGCACCGTGAACGGCACCGCCACGCTGCCCACCCCGAGCGTATCGAGGCGGGCGTGGCGCGCCGTGAGCATCCACGGCCCGGCCGGCAGGCGGTCCACCCGTGCGCGTCCACGCGCATCGAGGACGGCGTCGTGCACGCGTGTCGTATCGAACACCGCCACGAGGCGCACGCTCGCCCCCGCGAGCGGCAGGCGTGTGATGCTATCCACGCTCGTGATGTCCACGCGCCCGGAACGCCCCGGTGACGCGGACGATTGCGCGCGCGCACGCGCGGCGCCGAGCATGTTCACGCACGCGACCACGGCGGCAACGATGAGCGGCTTGCGATACGTCATCACTGGCGATTCTCCATTTATTCCGATGCGTTCGAGTCACTTGCGGCCTTTCCAGAACACGAGCGCCCCGCAGTCCATCGTGAAGCGCTGGAGCTGCCGCGGCGCCAAGGTCCTGCATTGTAGGTCTCCACGCCGAGCACGTTGTCGAGATCGCCCTCGGGAGAGGAATTGCAGTCGGGCTGGGCCGACTTCCTGTGGAGCATACGGCGCGATGACCGGCCTCGCCAGCGCCTCGGGCCGGGCGGCGGCCTGTCATCGATCGTGCGCTGGCAACCTCTGCGCTGCGGGCGCGTCGTATACTCGGCGGATAGTCGACCCACCCCGATTGAAATTCCAATCCCTGTTGTTCGCGGGCCGAGCGAACCGCGCAGATTCAGGCCAGCTCCTCCGGATCGGCCAGGAACCACTCGATGCGTCCACACGCGACACACGCCAGCGTTGCGGCCGACCGGTTGGCCCAGTCGAGATTGAGAAACGACATCCCCGCCGTGTTGAGCTGCGCGCGCCCCTCGACGAAGAGCTCCCCGCGTGGTAGACGGGGTTGGTCATTGCAGCACACGCGAATGGCAGGGGTGGCGATCGATGGCGAATAGTACAGTGTGCGCGCGGCGATGACGACACGAAGGCGACTGCGCCGCTATCCCTCCCATTCTTCACGCAGAATCCCGTACCACACTTCGTCAATCAGTTCACCGCGCGTGGTGCGGTTCCGCCGAAGTGTCCCTTCGCGGACAAGACCGATCTTCTCCATGACGCGCTGCGATGGAACATTGCGCACGTCGGCCATGGCCCGCACGCGAACGAGCTGCTGGCGCGCAGTAAACGCCGTATCGAGCACAGCCCGCGCAGCCTCTGTGGCGTACCCCTGCCCCCACACCCACGGCGCCAGCGACCACCCCAGCTCGCCAATCATGCCGTCGCAGAAGAACCGGATGTTGATGCCGCCCACCACCGTATCGTCCAACGTGATCGCCCACGCCTCATGCACAACAGGATCCAGCGCCGTCATGGCCGCGACGAACTCCACCGCATGGTCGCGCGTATAGGGCACGGGCACAGGCAGGTATCGACTCCACGGCGCGAGCGTGGCGTAGGCGACAATCTGATCGACGTCGCCGTCACGGTATGGCCGGAGCACCAGGCGGGCCGTAGTGAGCTGCTCGGTTGGTGACGGCACGGGAGTGAACCCTCACGGAGATTGTGGTAGACAGGGCGACACGACTGGCGAGTACGCGCAATATGACTAGTCTGGGTACCGGAGGACGATCGCGCCTTCGCCACCCGGCTTGCGCGGTACTGTGCGCGGAATCCCGTCGCGCTGGAGCGGCTGAGGCAGCGGACCGGGCCCAATACTCCAGCCACCCCGGTTGAATCTCCCATCGGTCGGGCGGCGCTCGTCAGCTCAATATGCATCGCGGTCTCCGCATCGCGTGTCGCTCGCGCGCGTCTCCGCCAGCAGCTGACGCAGCTCGGTGTTGCTGAGCCCCGAGGTGCTGTCGGGCATGAGGCGGGCCAGGGAGGCGCAGGCGACGGCCGCGGGTCGCGGCGCGCCCCGAACGATAGCCGCGCGCCGCGCGGGGCCGCGCGGGCGCGGCTACCCGACCGCCGCCCGATACACGCGCAGGAAGTTCTCGCCGAGCACCTTCGCCACGTCCGCCTCGGCGTAGCCTCGCCGCAGGAGCCCCTCGGTGATGCGCGGGTAGTCGCTCACGCTGTCGAGGCCCACCGGCGTCGGCACCGCCCCCGAGTCGAGGTCGCTCCCGATCCCGACGTGGTCGATGCCGGCCACCTGCACCGCGTGGTCGATGTGCTCGAGGATCCGCTCGAATGGCGGGCGTGGCAGCCGCAGCGACCAGAACGTCCGGATGCGCTCGTCGGCGTACGCGTCGAGCGCGTCGGGGTCGAGCGGGGGCGGGGCGTTGAGCATCGCCAGCAGGTCCACCGAGCGCCGCCCCATCTCGTCGTTGTACGCCTGGTCGAGGAACTGCGAGTAGAAGTTGATCCCGACCACGCCGCCGGCCGCGGCAATCGTGCGCAGCATCGCGTCGGAGAGGTTGCGCGGGTGGTTCGAGATCGCCTTGCACGACGAGTGCGAAGCGATGATCGGCGCGTCCGACAGGTCGAGCACGGCGCGGATGCAGTCGTCGCTCACGTGCGAGACATCGACGAGCATGCGGAGCCGGTGCATCTCGCGGATCACCTCGCGCCCGAACGCCGAGAGCCCGCCGCACCGCGCCGCGTCGGTCGACGAGTCCGCCCAGTCGAGCGACGCCGAGTGCGTGAGCGTCATCGACGTGGCGCCGAGGCGGTGGAAGGTGCGCAGCAGCGCGAGGTCGTTCTGGATTGCGATCCCTCCCTCGATCGCGAGCACGGCGGCGAGCTTCCCCTCGCCGCGCAGCCGCGCGATGTCGGCCGCGCTCCGCGCGAGCCCCACGCGGTCCGGGTTCGCCTCGAGCAGCCGGTGGAAGCCGTCGATCTGCTGCAGCGCGCGCCGCGCCGCGTGGTGGCGGCCGTACACGGTGTCGACCCACACGGCGAACACCTGCACGTCCACCCCGCCCTCGCGCCACCGCACGAGGTCCGCCTGCCCCTCGGTGCGCACGCCGAGGTCCTCGCCGGCGAGCACGCGCATCAGGCTGTCCATGTGCGCGTCCCACACCAGCGACGCCTCGTGCAGCGCCCGCGCGCGCGGCGACGGCTCGGGGATGGCGGATGCCTCGGCGGTCTCGATCGTCGTCACGTCACGCTCCTCGAAGTTCCTGGTCGATCAAGCCGCGGTTCACGCTCCCGCCGAGCGCCGAGCGCCCTCAATGCCTCCGCGCCGCGCTCACACCGCCTCCGCCATCCCCGACCGCCGCGGGTCCGCGCTCGCCGTGGCCGTCCCGGTCGCGGGGTCGATGTGGATCCCCTCGAAGCTCCCGTTCATGAAGTGCCACGGCGACGTGACGAAGTAGCGCAGCCCGCGCTTCTCCGCCGCCGCGCGCACCTTCTCGTCGAGGTCCACCTCGATGTAGTTCGCTCCCGGCACCGTCGTCGCCGGCCCGCCGAAGCGCGGCCGCAGCACCGACTCGCCGATCGGGATCCCGAAGTCGAGGATGTTCGTCGTGTTCTGGACGATGTTCTGCAGCAGCCCCACGCTCGGACTCCCCGACACGAGCACCGGGCGCCCGTTCTTGAAGATGATGTTGGGCGCGATGTAGACCGTCGCGCGGTCCCCGGGTGCCGGCATGACGCGAAAGAAGTGCGCCCCCGACGCCGCGATGCTCAACCCCATCGCGAACAGCCCGTTCTGCCACGGCAGCGACATCACCGAGTGCAGGATCGTCGCGATGTTCCCCTTGCCGTCGACCACGGTCACGTGGTTGCTCCCCGGCGGCGGCGCCGGCCGCGCCTCGCGCACCGGCGTCATCTTCATGAGCCGGAGCCGCATCGCCGCGTAGTCCTTCGAGAGGATCATCTCGAGCGGCACGTCGTGCGACGAAGGGTCGGTGTGCTTCGCCCCCTGCTCGTACGCCTCGTTGATGACGCGCGTCATCCAGTAGAGCGAGTCCGCCGACTCGGTCGGCGGCCCCATCTTCTTGAGGTCGAGGAGCTCGAGCATGTTGAGCGCCTCGATCACGTGCGTCCCGCCGTTGTCGGGGGGCGGCGAGGCGAGGATGTCGTAGCCGTGGTAGGTGCCGCGCGCCGGTTCCATCCAGCGCACCTCGTAGCGGTCGAAGTCCTTTGGCGTGATGACGCCGCCGGCCGCCTTCACCGCGTCGCAGTACGCCTGCGCGAAGGCGCCGTGGTAGAAGAACTGGTTCCCCTCCGCCACCAGCCGCTCGAGCGTGTCGGCCGCCTCGACCTGCTTGAGGATCGATCCCGGCGGGAGGAGCGCCCCGTTCGGCATGTAGATGCGCCGCCCGGTCGGCGTCTTCCCGATCGTGTCGAGCTGCACGAGCATCTCGCCGTACAGGAACGGGTAGATCGCGAAGCCGTTCCGCGCGTAGTCGATCGCCGGCTGCACGACCTCCGCCTTCGGGCGCGAGCCGTGCT
The DNA here is from genome assembly GCF_021298855.1 of Gemmatimonas sp. GTDB lineage: Bacteria > Gemmatimonadota > Gemmatimonadetes > Gemmatimonadales > Gemmatimonadaceae > Gemmatimonas. The sequence goes on along the minus strand of NZ_JAJTHI010000013.1, from coordinate 2,957 downwards.
TCGCGAGCGCCGCCTCGAAGCCCGCCCACCACCCCGGCACTCCCGCGCTGCGCCCGGTCGACAGGTCGGTCGGGTTCCACCCCGGCAGCCCCGCGAGCGGGGCGTTCATCCCGCCGCTCACGTACGTCGTCCTTTTCGTCGCCGCGTCGTAGTAGAGCATGGCGAGCATGCCCGTGATCGTCGTCATGTGCGGCTCGGTCACGGTCTGCGTCACCGAGGCGCACAGCGCCGCGTCGCACGCGTTCCCGCCGGCGCGGAGCAGCTGGACCGCCGCGCGCGTCGCGTGCGGGCTCGACGTGATCACGAGCCCGTTCCTCCCGCTCGCCACCGGCTTCTTCCCGAAGTACGGCGTGACCACGTCGTCGCTCGCGATCCCCTCGGCGTCGACCGGGGCGCGCCCCGCGCCGAGCGCGATCCCCGGCACCCCGGGCACCCCCACCGCGCCCGCCGCCGCGGCCGCCGCCGCCCGCTTCAGAAACTCCCGCCGTCGCTCGCTCATCGTGGTCCTCTCCCCGAGTGGTTGTGAGTGCATTCCGTCAGCTGGCGACCGCCGCTCTCCGCGCGGCGATCCAGCGCTCCATGTGCCGCTGCAGCAGGAAGAGCGGGAGGCTTCCGCTGCCGATCACCTCGTCGATCTGCACGTCCGACTCGACCGTGTGCTCCTTCATGTACGCCATCCCCCGCTCGCGCGACCAGCCGAAGTAGTTCATCCCCGTGTCGACCACGAGGCGCGCCGCGAAGAAGGCGTCGAGGGCGAGTCGGAGCGGGCCGGAGAGGACGCGCGTGATGAGTCTCATTTTGTGAGAGTTAGTCTCATATTCTTGCGCGGCCACCATACCACCCCCGGTCCTCCGCGGCAAGAGCGCGCCGCCGAGCCACCGGCCGCCCCGACGCGGTACCCGCTCGCCACCGACGCCGTCGCCGCGCACACCGCGTCGATCAGCGTCTGCAACTTCCCCCCTCCACCCGCCCGCGCGGCCCGCCGACGGTGATCGCGCCCGTGACCGCGCCCGTGTGGTTGCGCACCGGCGCCGCCACCGCCCACACGTCCGCCACCCCCTCGCCGCCGTGGCGCACCAAAAGCGTCACCGACTCCTGCGTCTCGCGGCTCAGCCGCGGCAGCACGGGAAAGACGAGCCGCTGGAGCGACGTTGAGCGCGGCGCGAGGTCGGCGAGTACCGCGAAGAAGATCCCGACGCGGTAGCACCCAGTCGCCTCGTCGCGGTCGAGGGACCCCTCGTCGGCGACGCGCGCGAGCACGCGGTACACGGTGCTCTTCGGCCGCCCGAGCCACTCGGCGATCTCGAGCGCCGTCAGCTCTGCAGTCTCGTACGAGAAGAGCGAGAGGAACTCGTTCAGCTTCCGCAGCACGCGCCCTCCCGCCGAGCGTGGTCGCAGCCTGCAGCTCGTCGCGGTCGTTCCAGACCGGCGCCCCCGTCGAGACGCCTACGGCCACACCGATGTACAAGAAACGCTCTTCTCTACATCACTGCCCTTGAAATCAAGGGAGAAGTGCCAGGGGGCGGCGGCCTAACGCGCGCGCGCTGCGGCAAACGCCCACCCTGAGGCAGGCGGGGCGTTCGCTCCGTCCGTTCGCTCCGTCCGTTCGGGCCACAGCGGACGCCCCGCGCTCGCCACACCGATCCTCGGAGCGTTTGACCGCCGCAACGCAAGGTTAGGCGTCAGTCGGCACCTTCAGTATGCGCTCGACCTGCGCGCAATGCGCGAGATCGTGCCCGGCAATGATACGGATCATCGTGCGAAGTGACTCGGCACCGCGATCGCCGTGCACCCCCACCCGCTCCCAGTCCGCCGCCGCGAGCCGACCATACAGCGCGAGGTGCCGTGCGCGCAGTGCCGCGAAGAGCGCAAACGCCTGGTGTGCCTCGCTCTCCGCATACCGGCCGACGGTGGCCCAGGCTTCCTGGTCAAAGCTGGCCAACGGCGGTGCCTCTTGCGTCAGGACCTGCCGGACTCGAAACCCAAACACGAGCTCGGCGTCGGCGAGATGTTCGATCACTGCCGCTACGGACCACCGGCCCGGCGCCTCCGGGCACTGCAACTCGGCGAGGGACCGGCCACGCAGCGCAGCCTCGAGGCGGGGCACCGTTGCCGACAGAATCTCCAGCGGATCGCGCGTGCCGACGCGCGCCGCGATGGTGGCACTGAATGCGCGCCACCCATCGGCATCGCCGAGCGCCGGCGTCGGCAGCCGCTCCGGTGCGTGATCGGCTGTGCTCATCGGGTGGTCTGCGCGGGGCGGAGGGTCAGGCGTGCAGGGGGTCTGCGCATGCTCCGTCCGTGCATGGTGGTGGTCTGACGCCCAACGCCGGCTTCTGTAGCGAGCGGACCACACGAGGCTTCACGCTACGCGGATGGTCGGTCCGTTCGGCAACAGCAAGCATCGTTAGGCCCGCGAAACCGGACGTTGCGTCGGAATGGCCCGTCGCGCAACGGAACGGTGACCGCCAGCCGCCGAGTCGGCCGTATGCTCGGCGCTCCCCGGTCCCGGAGCGCGCGGCGTCTACCAACCCAGACGGCCCCAAGCGTCGCCGCTGTTTCGGTTGGTGTCGGATCACCTGCAGCGCCTGCAGACCGTCTACGACGAGCGCTTCGCACGCGAGTACGGCCCGTGGCGCCCCGTCGTCGCACAGGTGGCCGACAAGTTCCTCGCCTGCGGCGTGCTCGATCACGGGTTCGCCCGCATCCGCTGCGAGGCGTGCACGCACGCGTATCTGCTCGCGTTCTCGTGCAAGTGCCGCTACTTCTGTCCGAGCTGTCACGCCAAGCGCCTCGCGATCTGGACGCAGTGGCTGGACACGACGCTCCTCGCGCCGGTGCCGCACCGGCAGGTGGTGCTCACCATCCCCAAGCGGTTGCGCGCCTACTGTCTCTACCGCCGCCGCCTGCTCGGCGAGATTGCTCGCGTCGCCGCCCGCACCGTCACGGCCGCCATT
>NZ_JAJTHI010000045.1 GCF_021298855.1 Gemmatimonas sp. | reverse complement strand
CCCGCCTACGGCTTCTACTGGTGGCTCAAGAAGCCGGTGCCCACGGCGCTGGCGGCGACGATCGACGCGAACAACAAGCGGCAGTACTCGCAGCAGATCAAGCCGATCGTCGATCAGGCCATGATCCCCAACGACTTCGTGATGGCGAAAGGGGCCTATGGGCAGCAGTTGTACGTGATCCCCTCGCTCGAACTGACTGTCGTGCGCAACGGGCCGGCGCAGCGGAACAACTTCGCTGATGTGGAGTTCCTCACGCGGCTGCTTACCGGCTTTCGGCGGTGAGGGTGGGGGCCGCCGCCACCACGCCGTGTACGGTGGTGGCGGTCGCCGACATCACTCGCCACGGCGCGCCGCCTCACCGGCTCATCCGCCCCGCACGCGGTCCCGCAACACGTGTTTCTGGATCTTGCCGGTGGAGGTTTTCGGTATGTCGGCGAAGTGGACGTGGCGCGGCACCTTGAAGGCCGCCAGATGCTGACGCGCGAAGCCGATCACTTCCTCGGGCGTTGCGCTCATGCCCGGCCTCAATTCCACGAAGGCGCAAGGCGTTTCTCCCCAGTGCCCATCGGGCTTCGCCACCACCGCCACCACCGCCACCGCGGGATGCTTGTACAGGGCGTTCTCGACCTCGATGCTGCTGATGTTCTCACCGCCGGAGATGATGATGTCCTTCGAGCGATCCTTGAGCTGCAGGTACCCGTCCGGGTCCTTCACCGCAAGGTCGCCGGTATGGAACCAGCCGCCGGCAAAGGCGGATTGCGTCGCCGCAGGGTCCTTCAGATAGCCCTTCATCACGACATTGCCGCGCATCATGACTTCCCCCATGGTGGCGCCGTCGGGCGGCACCGGTCGCATCGTCTCCGGGTCGATCACGTCGAGGCCTTCCAGCGCCAGATAGCGCACACCTTGGCGCGCCATCAACGCGGCCCGTTCCGGTCCCGGTTTCGCGTTCCAGGCGTCATGCCAGGCATTCACCACGGCGGGGCCGTACACCTCGGTCAGGCCATACACGTGGCACACCGCAAAGCCCGCGTCCTGCATGGCGGCGAGCACGGCTTCCGGCGGCGGCGCACCAGCAACGACGAATTGCACGCGATGGGGCAAGTCACGTCGGTCGGAGTCATGGGTGGCGAGTAAAGTCGCCATCACGATCGGCGCGCCGCACAGATGCGTCACGGCATGGTCGGACATCAGGCGCCACATCTCGGGGCCGCGCACGGCGCGCAGGCACACATGCAGGCCAGCCAGCGCCGTCACTGTCCACGGGAAACACCAGCCGTTGCAGTGAAACATCGGCAGCGTCCACAGATAGGTCGGATGCCGGGCCATGTCGGCGGCCAGCACATTGCCCGTGGCCAGCAGGTAGGCGCCGCGGTGATGGTACACCACGCCTTTCGGATTGCCCGTGGTGCCTGACGTGTAGCTCAGCGTGATGGCATCCCATTCGTCGCGCGGCATGGCCCAGGCGAAATCCGCGCGCCCGCCGGCAATGAACTGCTCGTAGTCCACTCCGCCCAGCGTCTCGCCGAGCACGGCCTCCGGCGACAGCGCATCGTGCACTTCGATCACCAACGGATGCACGGCACACTCCGCCAGTGCCGCGCGCAGCACGGGCATGAACTCACGGTCCACAACCACGGCGACGGCGTGGCCGTGGTCGAGAATGTAGCCAATGGTCGCGGCGTCGAGCCGTGTATTGATGGTGTTCAGTACGGCACCGGCCATGGGGACGCCGAAATGACATTCCAGCATTTCCGGAATGTTCGGCAGCAGGGTGGCGACCGTATCACCGCGGCCGATGCCGCACGTGGTCAGCGCATGGGCCAGCTGTACGGCGCGATCGCGGAAGCTCCGATAGTCGCGCCTGATCGCGCCGTGCACGATGGCGGGGAAGTCCGGATACACCTGCGCGGTACGCTCGAGAAACAGGAGCGGCGTCAGCGGCTGATGATTCGCGGGGTTCCGGTCGAGCCCCTGCTCGTATGCATTCACGGCCATGGTCTTCCCCTCGCTCCCGGTGGTGGAGAGCCCGCTGGCGGCAGGTGCCCATGTCCATCGCCGCTCTGTGCGCCGGTCCCCTCAACCGGCGACCTCTCGAACCAGGGCCCCCTCACGGGCACGCCCGTCCCTCGGCCGTCCGGCACAGTTCCACCACGCGCAGATTGGGGTCGGCCCGGATGTCCCGCTCCTCGAAGAGGATCGGCTTGGATGCTTTCCGCGAGAACAGCAGGGTCTGGTCGGCGTGGTGCGGTGAGGTGGGATTGTCCGACTGCGACGAGGCCATGATCGATCGCCCGACCGGCCCCTGATCGGTGTACTGCACCCACGCCACGAAGCTCGACGCATGCACCACCTGCTGCCAGCCTTTCCCCGGGATCCACCCCGATCCGGAGGTGATGAGGTTGTATTGCCCGAACTGCCCAGGCCCGCCGTGGATGGGAATCCGGAGTCCGGCCCGCTCCTCGACTTGGTACTCGCGCAACCGGGCGCTCAGTGGCATCCCACTGTCACGCAGATCGCCAATGGCCGCGCTGAGCGCCTGAGTCACCCGAGGATCGGCGCTGTTGAGCCCGCGGGGAGTGTGCACGGGATCGGTGGGATCCAGCGGCACGGTGTAGAACGGCTCGGGGTTTCCGAGGTTCTCCATGAAACGGCGCCAGAGCACGGCGCCCGGGCTGTCCAGGTTCTCTGTGAGGTCCCAGGCTGCCAGCACGTCACACGCCTCGGGGATCCCCTTCTGGATCGGCAACGTACGGCACGTGGTCACCAAAGCGTCCCGCCACAACTCTCCCGAATACACGCGGTTGTTCATGCTGATCGCCTCGAGCTGTGCCAGCGTGAACCGGTTGCCGGGGAGCCCGTCGGTCCCGTTCAGTCGCGCCTCGATTCTGGCCAGCCCGGTTCGGGTGCGCAGGCTGCGCGGCGTGCGCTCGGTTCCCATGATGGGGTCATACCCCTCCAGCAATTGGCGCGCCTGGTTGGTCCAGTGGCTGTCGTTGGAGTTCGTGGCATAGTCCCACCGGTCCAGCATCGGGAGGCGCTTGACGCCGTAGATCCCGGGGACCGGGGCGTCGGGGTCGCTGCCCCACTCGCACGCCCGGCGCCAGCCATCCATGACGATAAGCTGCCGCGCCTCCCACAGCGCCTTCCCCTCCGGAGAGGTAATGCACGCCTCCCGCTGCAGTGCGGTCACGTGGGGAACTGATGAACGATCGCCGAAAATCACCCGCCCCTGGTCGTCCGCCGCCACGGTGTTGAGCCACCCCTCGGCCAGATACCGCTTCCCGGCCTCGTCCATCTCCTTCGCCGAGGACGCCGCGTTCATCTCGTATTGCTGGTTGAGCCAACGGAAGTCGCGGGTGGATGAACGCAGCGCGTAGGCATGCGTGCCGCTCCACACGAACGACGCGTTGGCGATCACCGGGCCGAAGTGCGTCTCCCAGAAGGTGTGTGCCCGTTCGGTGAGCCGGCCGTCCTCCTCTCGCACGGTCACCGTCACGCGACGGGCGGTCATGGGGCGCACCGCGCCTTCGTACTCGTAGGCTGTCGGATTGCCGGGCGCGAGACGCAGCTGGTACACCGTCATCCGCATGGGAACGCTGGCGGTGTGGCTCCATGCCACCCGACGATTGAATCCCAGCAGCACCATCGGTGTCCCCTGGAACGTGGCGCCATACACGTCCAGCTTGCCGGGAACGGTCAGGTGCACCTCGAAGAACCGCTCCGGCCCGTGCCAGCGCCAGTGCGGGTTGATGAACAGCATCCCCTTGCCATTGTCGGTGGCGTCGCGTCCCAACGCGATCACGTTGCTCATCGTGATGGGCGGGGACAACTCGATCGAGCCGGAGGGGGGCGTCGTCGGTCCGGCACCCGGACGGACCGCGTCCACGATGGGCCCAATCCATGATCGTTCCCTGGGCGCCACCGTGTGGAACGCCTGGAGGTAGACATCCCGCTCGGTGATGGGGCGCACCCATGCCTGCCCCCGGCAGCGTGGGTCGGGAATGCGGTCGACGCCGACTTCTTCGAGGTAGTGGTTGTAGCCGGCGACGTAGCCGCGCACCAGGTCGCGTACCTCCACAATGGGCCCCACTGGCGCCGGTTGCCGCAGCAGTCCGCCCACGAAGTCGCGATCGATCAGCGCCCGCCAGTAGAAGTCGCTCTGGAGGTTGGTGACTGTCTGCTGCGCGTCCCGCGCCCCCTCGATTCCGAAGAAGCGCGAACGTTCCCCACGCACGGTGACCCAGCGATTGGCAATGGTGCAGAGGTCTGAGGCCGCCAGCGCGTAGCCATGGCCAAAGCCCACGCCGGCCACGTCGTTGGCCCGCACGTGCGCCACGCCGTACGACGTGGTGCTGACCGTGGCGCGAAGCGGTTGTGCCGCCGCCGGCCGGACAGCTGTAGCCGTGAGGGTCAGTGGGAAAAGCGCGGCCAGCCACACGGTACGCACCAGGTCCTGATTGCTGTACGTCACGGTATGAGCCCCCAGAAGGTTGGTTGGTGCCGATGGGGTATGACTGGCGGGTGCGGAAGTGGCACCACGGCAAGGCCGCTACGCGCCTACGAGATTCTTGCGCGGGTCGATGATGCGCAGCACGCCGTCGATGCCGGGCTGATTGAATCCCTTGAAGCCCTCGTTGCGTTCGAGGTTCTCGAGGTGCGAGCCGATCGCCCCGTTCAGCCGGAAGTCCTCCGCCTGTTCGGCGGTAACCAGCCCCGCGCGCTCCAGCGCGTCCACCCGGGCGGGATCCACGGCCCACCATTCGCCTTCGGTGAGCGCCTGATACAGGTGCGGGAAGTCGGAGAACGGCGGCATGAACGACACGCCGGCCTGCTCCAGCCGCGTCTGCATGCGGACATGATCGTACATGCACTCGAGGTGGTTGATCCCGGCCTCGAACACCGATTCACCGTGGAGGGCACACCAGAGCCCCGCGCGGCGCAGGAACGGCAGGGGGGCGAGATGCAGATGCGCGAAGTCGATGTCGAGTTCTTCCGGGGCTAGGTCGATGTCGGCGAAGATCACGCTGCCGAGCGCCGGCTGTTCGAGAATCTGCGACCCCCAGCCGGCCGCGTGCCCGGCGTAGAACAGCTCGCGGCACTCGAACCCCAGTGTCTCCAGCACGCCGACGCAGCGGTGGAACCACTCGCGCGAACTGTCGTAGGTGTGATGATCCTGATTGGCCCAGCCGATACCGTGCTGGTCCTGCCGCGCCTTTTGCACGCGCCCGGCGCGGCAGCGCGTCTCCCAGTATTCGCGCTCCGCGCGCAGCCACAGCCAGCAGGCCCACGACGCGCCGAGCCCGCCCACGGCGGCACGGACCAGCGCATCGGTGTGGTCGTAGCCGCGCCCCAGGTCATCAAAGGCTCGACGACGGGCCCGGAACGCCTGCAGCACCAGCCGTGACTCGCGCAGCGTCGCGGCCGATACCGCCTCCGGGGCAAAGCCGGTCGATCCGCGCCGTTCAATGGCCCAACACTCGACACCGTCAGCAGACCACGCCAGCGCCCGGCGAAACGGGGCGTGCAGCGCGCCGTCCACCGACACCGCCAGCCCCTGCGACGCCAGGAACTCGTGCAGGTACTCGACCTTGAAGCCGAGCCCCACACGCTCGGCGCCCGTGAGCACCGCGGGGAAGAGCCCCGTGGGGTTGCGCAGGACGCCCGGGTGCGCCGGGTCGGCCTCCCATCCGGCCGCGTGGAACGCCGCAGCTTCGGCGTGATCGACGACCGCGACGAAGTCGAGGATGTCCACCAGGCGCACCCCGATGTCGTCGAGCAGGCGCGCTGCAAAGGCGGCGCAACCGGGAACCCGGGACAACCGGTCGTTGAGGGCACGGTGGACCACCGCGGCGGCGGCGGGCTGTACGGTCCACGTCCGGTCGGCGTGGGCGGGGCGGGTGGGGACAGGCATGCGGGAGTCCGGTCAGGGGCAGTTGGCGTTCGCGCGCGCGGCGGTATTATCATAACAGCTGTAATGAAAACCAGCCACTGTCCCCCCACCCGTCCCGCATGAGCGTCGCCCCCGCACCGGTCGAGACGGCAATCGCCGAGCTGCGTCGCCGGCTCGGCGACCGCCTGTCCACCAGCGATTCCGTGCGCGACCTCCACAGCCACGACGAGTCGTGGCACGCGCCCCACCGACCGGACGCGGTGGTCTTCCCGGATTCCACCGAGGAGGTCGCGACGGTGGTGCAGGTGTGTGCCGCGTATGGTGTTCCCGTCGTCGCGTACGGGACCGGAACGGCGCTCGAAGGCGGCGTGATTCCGGAGCACGGCGGGGTGGTCGTCAGTTTGCAGCGCCTCGACCGGGTGCTGCGGGTGAGCGCCGAAGACCTCGATGCGACGGTGCAGGCCGGGGTCACGCACCAGACGCTGAACGCACAGCTGCGTGACCTCGGCCTCTTCTTCCCCATCGATCCCGGGGCCGATTGCTCGCTCGGCGGGATGGCCGCGACGCGCGCGTCCGGCACCAATGCGGTGCGCTACGGCACGATGCGCGAAAACGTGCTGGGGCTCACGGTGGTGCTGGCGGACGGCCGTATCGTGCGCACCGCCCGTCGCGCCCGGAAATCCTCCGCCGGCTACGATCTCACGCGGCTGTTCGTGGGCAGCGAGGGGACACTCGGCATCATCACCGAGGTCACCGTACGCCTTTTCGGTGTACCGGACACCATCGCTGCGGCCGTGTGCTCCTTCGACTCACTGGCGGGGGCCGTCAACACGGTCATCCGCACCATCCAGCTCGGTGTCCCCATCGCGCGCGTCGAACTGCTCGATGACGTGCAGATGGACGCCGTCAACCGGTACGCGGGGCTCACGCACCCGGTGCAGGACACGCTCTTCCTCGAGTTCCACGGGTCCGCATCGTCGGTACGCGAAGACGCCGCGCTGGTGCAGCAGATTGCCACGGAGCTGGGTGGCGGCGCCTTCGCCTGGGCCTCCGGCCACGAGGAGCGCCGGGCGCTCTGGGCGGCGCGCCATGACGCGGCCTATGCCACCAAGGCGCTGCGCCCCGGGTGCGGCTTGTGGGCCACCGATGTCTGCGTGCCGATCTCGCGGCTGGCGGAGTGCATTCTCGAGACCAAGCAGGATCTGCGCGAGAGCTTCCTCGTGGCGCCGCTCATTGGCCACGTGGGCGACGGCAACTTCCACCTCGGCTTGCTCGTGCGGCGCGATGATCCGCGGGAAGTGGCCGAGGCGGAGCGGCTGCACGACCGGCTCGTGCGGCGCGCGCTGGCCATGGACGGGACGTGCACGGGCGAGCACGGCGTCGGCACGGGGAAACTGCGGTTCCTTGCCGCCGAACACGGCGAGGCGCTGAACGTGATGCGCGCCATCAAGCAGGCGCTCGATCCGCTCGGGATCATGAACCCCGGGAAGGTGCTTCCCCCGTAGTTGCGCGCCACCCGTGCTGCCGGCGACCGGGCAGGCACGGGTCGGTGTGCGTCTGGCGGCGACATGCCCGCGCCGCCCCTGTTCCCGCCGATTGTCGGACCCCTGCCATACCCTTGGTGTTCAATGGTCACGGCAGTTTCACAACGCGGCAATCTGCCCGAGGGGCAACCAATGACATGGCGTGCTGTGCTGGGAATGGTGGTGCTGTTGGCGTGTTCGGCCAATCCTGCGGCCTCGCTCGACGAGCGGCAGACGTGCCGCATTACCCGTATCGTCGACGGTGACACCGTGGACTGCGACGCGCAGCGCATCCGGCTGCTGCTCATCGACACCCCCGAGCGCAGCCAGCCCCCCTTTGGCGCCCAGGCCGCGGCGGCCCTGGAGCAACTCATCCCCGTGGGGAGTACGGTGCGGGTGGAATACGACGTGCGGCGCACCGACCGGTACAATCGCACGCTGGCCTACCTGTACACCGAGCGCGGGGTGTTCGTGAACGAAGCGCTGGTGCGCGCCGGGTATGCCGTGCCCGTGGTCTACCCACCCAACGTCCGTCACGTGGAGCGCATCCGCGCGGCCGCCGAGCAGGCCCGGGCCGCGCGCGCCGGCCTGTGGGCCGTCGATGGCTTCGCCTGCCTGCCGGCGGATGCGCGGGCGGGTCGGTGTTGACACCCGCCTGCCATGCGAACGCCCGGACTCGAACCGGGATGGGTCGCCCCGCCAGCTCCGAGGGCTGAAATGCTGCGGAGTGCCCGGGCTATTGCCAGCGGAGCAGAGAAGGGCAGAACGGGTCAGGGCAGGATGGCTGCACAATCGGCACAACCGCTCTCGGCGCTCCGCCGTCGGCGTGGCCGCATCGCATCGCCACCCCAGGCTGGTGCGTTGCGTACGATGATCCGGACGGTACGGCAGCGGACACTCGCGGTACTCTTCGCGACGTTCCGGACGGCGCCGTCGAGGCGATCGGGTCGCCATGGCAGGCCCGCGCCCTCGCAGAACAGCGCAGCCTGTAGAGGTCGCGCATCAGAACAGCAGGTCGATCTCCAGACCACTGAAGGGGGTGGGCCGGCGGCCCGCCGCAACGATGGTGCCGGCCCTGAACTTGAGCGGCAGGAACAGCTGGGCCGGAACCCGAGCCCAGACGGGCATGCTGTAGTAGTTGAGCTTGAGCAGTGAGCCGAGTTGGACGCCAGCCTGCGGCGTGAAGGCGAAGGCCGTCTTGTTCGCCCGCCGATCCATGCCGATCTCCGAGTACACGAACAACCCGGCAAATCGTTCGTTGCTGACCCAATAGTCGAAGTGACTTCTTATGCCAACCCGGAGAGCCCAGCTCCCCGCCGTGTCCTGCGGTGACACCACACGGCCCCGGCCGTACGAAGCGGTGTAGCCGTGCCAGGAGTCCAATTGTCCTCGCTTGGTGCCTTGGTCATTGAAGCGGTACGCCGAGCGCAGCAGGCCGAGGTTCAGCCGAAGGTCAATCCCCTGATAAATCTCCGGTGCGGTGACGGCTACCGTGGTGAAATCCAGAACCACCGAGTTCGCCACGCGACTGCGGACGAAATCCCGAAGGTACGGCATCTGATTGGCACGCTGGATATCCGCTCGGCGTGCCAGCGAATCCGGCATCAGGTCCTTCAGTACCGTCCCGTAGGGGAGGGGTACATGGGACAGCGACCGGTACTGCCGGAAAAAATCCGAGGTGCGTGACGTCGGGCTGGACGGGACGATCGAGGCGCGCGTGAGGCTGTCGTCGGCCAATGAACGCCCGCGCTCGAAGGCGTCGGCAAGATCGCCGAGTGATGCCGCGACCGCGTTCACGATCCGCTGCGCCTCCGGGGTGAGGAGCGGATATCGGATGTCGCGGATCGAGCCATCCGCCAGATAGGCACCGTGCGGTTGATTGAAGGCCGCGTCCCCGAACGCCGTCCAGATTTCCCCGTTCGCATTGACGACGCGGGTGCCGTACTTCGAGTAGAAGTCATGCAACGACTTGTTGTTGACGAGCATGGTCAGCATGGTGCGCCTGACCAGCAGGTGCCCCGAGGAAAAGGCGTCCTGGAGAAAGTGGTCCGCGAAGCCGTTGTACAGGAACGCGTAGTGCAACCACTCCCTTGATGCGACCTCATCGGGTTCGCGTCCGGCCTTCTCCGCCGCACGAATCGCCGCGGCGTGCAGCGTGACGTACATGGTCAGGGCGTTCGTGCCATGCAGCCGATGCAGCACCGCCTGGGCGTGCGCCGGTGACAGCAGGCGGTCGATGTCCGCGGAGTCGAATGGGGCGAGATTCTCGCTGGCCCCCTTTCCATACCAGTAGAAGTGCGACTGGTTGCGCATGGCCAGCGTGAGATACGCCGGGTCGAGCTTTGCCAGGTCGCCGTCGGGCGCGCTCGCGTAGTGCGCCGCCGCGAACTGCTTCTGCAGGGCAATCACCCGCAGCACCCGGCTGTTGGGCGTGAGCAGATGCTCCTGGAGCGCGAGCGGGCTTACCGTGTGATCGCCACTGAGGGCGTTGATCGTGCCGTACCCGATCGATGTCTGGTACCGCGACAGCAGCGGAAACGCATACGTTGCCGACGCCGAGTCGTAGGTCAGTGGGAGCAGTCTCCAGAATGGCGACGTCGCAGCGCCACGACTCCGCAGGAACATCGACATGGCCGCATTGCCAATGACCTCGTGCTCATTGAAGTAGTACGCAAATGCGGATCGTGGGACGAGGAGCATCAGTGCGACGAGCATGCAGACCCGCCGACTCGCACGGCTCAAGGTGGTACGAAGCGCTGGATTCACGGGCGACCGGGGAAACATGTTACCGGTTTGGACTGCGTAGGTGTGGCGGACCGCGAAGCTAGGAGTCCCGGGGCGGCGCGGCAACCGATTGCCCTCCGGATGGTCCCGCAACCGGCCCGAGCGGTTGTCGGCGCCGCCGAGTGGGCATCGGGAGTGTCCCGCACGACGACGTGGTGGCGCAGCCGTTCGTCCGGTTGCCTGGCCGTTGGCTGCCCGCCTTGTGCCGTTCGCGTGAGCTGCTGTTGGTCGAGCATGACCACGCTCTACCGTCCACGAACATGGGGTAGTTCCAACGCGGAGTGCCTATGGGCTTCGCGCACCTTGGAGGTCATGGTCTCATGAGCGCGGTGGCCTTGGCCTCATGGTGCTCGAAGGCCGAGCGCATGCGCTCGAGTGCCAACGAGGCAATACCCAGGCCTTGGCCCGGGCACCGCACCGCGACGACTTTGGGGCGAGCAGGAGGCGTAGATCCTCGGTGGTGTGCTGGTCGGCCAGATACGGCTGTGCCGCGTCCCCGCGCCGCAGCCGAATGCCATCTCGCCAACGGCGCCGAGCACGGCGCCGCGGGAGCCGAGGCGCGAGCGGCATGACAGGACCATCGCGGCCTTCATTGGCGCCCTCTGCGCCGTTGGCCAGCGGTACTCGACTGGATTCCCTTGAGCCGGTCGCGCACCCCCTCGACGAGGCGCCGCTCACCCGGCCGGAGAGAGGTCACCAGGTTGTCCGCATGCCGCTCCCACGCGGCGCGATCGCCCGCACGGGAGGCGGTGTCCATCGCCGCAAGCTGGGGGGCAACACGCGTCGCCAGCTCGTCGAGCATGGTCGCGACGCCTCGCCGGGCGCCTACTGCCCCGAGGCGACCGCGGCGCCCGGAACGGTCGTTGGTCGCAGCGGTCGAATCCGCGCGCCGGTGCAGCATGTCCACGAGCGTGGCCACGAGTTCGAATCGTAACACGTCGGACGCGGACTGCAGCCAGCACGGATTCGGCAGCGCTCGCCCAGCGGTCAGGAACGGCAGGAGGAAGTTGTTGCCTGCGAACGGACCATAGGGCGACGGCACGAACCACACGTGCAGCATGTGCAGGGTGTTGCCGCTGCCACCACCCAGGCCGGGATGGTCATGCCACGTGGCCAGGGGGCTCTCGAACAGCTTCGGCATGTTCGCGTCGACGGGTCCGCGGAACGCATAGGCGACGCCCACGAGGCTGTCCCGCCCGCCGATGCGGGCGAACAGCAGGTGGTCTGGCGCGTCCGTTTGCGCGGCGTCCTGCATGCGTGTCCGGTTGATCCAGTGCACGCCCATGGTGGGGATGTCCCCGAACGACGGGGCGAAGCCGGACGCCGCCGCGGCATCAGTGCCGGCCAGCGACACTGCGGCACGACGGACCTGTTCGATGGCCAGCCGATCTGACGACGACAGCCCGGTCCACGGTGGGGCCGCCAGAGTGCGGCAGTCGACAGGGGTGCTGGCGTGGCCGTGGTGGCCGGGGTGGTTGTGCTGGGCTGCGAGTGTGGTTGGGAAGGCAACGAGCAGCAGCCCGAACCGGGCCATCCAGCGGCAGGCGTGCGAAGTACGGCGCATACGGACGTGTTGTGGGGGGCGGTGGTCAGGCGATCATCGGTAGATGGTCTAACGCCGGCGTCTTCCGCCGTCGCCGATCGGAACGCTCACACCTCCCACCAGGCGGAAACGCGCCCCATCGTTGGGGAAGGTCCAGCGCCCTTCGATGAACGGGCGGACGACACGGCCCAGCGCCCGTGGCTCGAAGCCCGCCAGCAGATTGGGGGCGGCCCGCGTGCCGCGCTCACCCGTGTCCCGGTCATCGGCACGCAACAGGCCGATGCCACCGCCCACGTACAGTCCGCGCAGCGGAAGGGTGAGGTCGGCGTTCAGTTGCCAGTCGGTGGCGCTGTCCCCGAGGAACACATCGCCGCTCGGCACGAAGGCCAGGCGGCGCGCCACCGGCAGGCGCAGCTGTGCACCGACACTCCAGCGGTCGACCGTTGCATCGTACCCGCCCCGAATACCGAGCGAGGTCGTGGGCGCACCGAGGGTGCCAAGGGCGACGCCACCGCGCCCACCGGGCGTGGGCCGGGGACGTGGACGGCGCTGCCCGTCGGCCATGGACGGGAGCAGGGCGCCGAGGGACAGCAGCAGGACGATCGTCGGTCGTGTTCGCATAGCGCGGTCACCGAAGGGGTACGCCGGCAGCGAGAGGTGGAGGGTCTCGCCCGAACGTTCGACGGCGCCGTTGGCCGGTGCGTTAATCCACGGGTTGGGGAGGGAACTGTGCCCCCGCCGTCGCTTGCCGCTGGCGGCGACGCGTCGTCGATACCGCCGAGGCGGACCACCGGATGTCCGCCTGTCCATATCGACCTGGTGATCATGCCCGACCGACGACTTCCGCGTACTTTTCCCGCTCGTCTACCGTTGCCCGTGCTGTTCGCGACGGTCTTGCAGTCGCTGACGGGCGGTTGCGGCCGCAACGCGGGCAGTGCCGCTACCGCGCCCCCGCAGATGTCTGCACCGTACTCGTTGGGGCTCACTGATCACGCGCGTTCCGTGGCCGGCGCCGCCCGCCAATATCGCGTGCACGTTCCCGCGATCTTGAACGGAACGCCGCGCGCCGTCGTGTTCGTGCTGCACGGCGGCGGCGGAGCCGGCATGGACGTGGCGAACGCGGGTGCGCACCAGCGGCGGATTGCCCGCCTCGTCGGTGTTCATGGCCGGCGGATCCAACGAGGCGATGATGGCGCACGCCTTCGCCATGGCCCGTCCGGGGCTCGTGGCGGCGAACGCCCCCACGGAGATCCAGCGCCGGGATATCGAGTTCGCCGCGGTGGCGTGGGCGTTCTTTGCGGGGCGGTGGCGGTGAGCGCCGCGAGGCGCACATGGGGAGGCGCAGATCTGGCGTGTTCTCCCCATGATGGCGGCAACGCGGGGGACCTGCGGCTGGCATTCAATCCATCAACGATCACTCCCATTCAGCTTTATGAATACCGTATGGCGGACCAGCCTGTCCCTCACGGCCCTGTTGATGGTGGTGCTGCTCGGCACTGCCTGCGGCGCATCCGGTAGTCCGGCGTCCCCAACGCTTCCCGACGCGTCGACTGCGGTGGCGGGTCCCACCCCCGAGGCCATCGCCGCCGCCAAGGCGTACAGCACGTCGATGGGCGGCCAGACATTCCTCGTGCTGCACCGCGGGCAGGTGCTCGACGAATCGTACACGAATGGCGGGAGCGCCGACCGCGTCCAACTGCTCGCCAGCGCCACCAAGGGCTTCACCGGCATGCTCGGCGCGATCGCCGCGGCCGACGGACTGTTCGACCTCGACGAGCCGGTTGCGCAGCGCGCCATCACCGAGTGGCGCAGCGATCCCATGAAATCGCGCATCACGTATCGGCACCTGCTCACCATGACAAGCGGGCTCCGCGAACTGAACGATCTGTCCGGTTGGCTCGACTACCTGCCGGCACCCGTGGACTATCCGGGCGGCAGCACGTTCGTGTACAGCGGCGACCCCAATATCTTCGGCCTGGCGCTCGAGCGACGCCTCGGCGGGGAGGCGGTGGTCGACTATCTCGCACGCCGCCTGCTGCAGCCGCTGGGCATCACGTCGCTGCGCTGGGCCACGAACTTCGCCGACGGCCGCCCCAACCTGTCCGGCAGCGCGTACGTGACCGCGCGCGACTGGGCCAAGTTCGGCGAGTTCGTTCGCCTCACCATGGCGTCACGGTGGACGGGTCCGTCGATCCTGCCGCGCGCGTTCTTCGACCAGGTGTTCACCGGCAATCCGGCCCACCCCGCCTACGGCTTCTACTGGTGGCTCAAGAAGCCGGTGCCCACGGCGCTGGCGGCGACGATCGACGCGAACAACAAGCGGCAGTACTCGCAGCAGATCAAGCCGATCGTCGATCAGCCAATGATCCCGGACGACTTCGTGATGGCGAAAGGGGCCTATGGGCAGCAGTTGTACGTGATCCCCTCGCTCGAACTGACTGTCGTGCGCAACGGGCCGGCCGAGCGGAACACCTTCGCTGACGTGGAGTTCCTCACGCGGCTGCTCACCGGCTTTCGGCGCTGAGATGACTGGCCTGCGGACCTGGCCAGGCACTTCGCGTGGGAAAAGGCGGACCTGCCGCACTCCGCTCGACGAGCTCCGTCGCCGAGGGCGACGTGCCCAATCACCTCACGCATGCGAACGCCCGGACTCGAACCGGGATGGGTTGCCCCGCCAGCTCCTAAGGCTGGTGCGTCTACCAATTTCGCCACGTCCGCGTACCACCCCCGAAATCTAATCCGCCGCCTGCCGACCGCCGCCCACGCCGCCGCTATGCCCTCGCGGATTCCTCCAGCGCAAACTGGGTGAGGCGCTCGAGGGTCATCGCCATTTCGCGCGTCGTGGCGTCCCAGTGGATGGGGCAGAGCCGCAGCGCCGGCCGGCCCCGCAGCAACGTGCTCATGACCGTTGCGTACCCATCAGCGCGCAGCCGGTCCACCACGCGCCCCGTGAGCGCGTCGACCGCCGCGTCATCCAGCCCCGCGCCACGCCAGCGGAAGGTCACGATCCCCAGCTGCGACGGCGTCACGATTTCCCAGCGCCCACTCGCCTCCAGCCACTGCTGCGCGAAATCGGCCACATCGAACCCCACCTGGATGGCGTCCCGGAACGCGGCCAGTCCGAAGGTGCGCAACGACAGCCACAGCTTGAGCGCCTTGAACGAGCGCGTGAGCTGAATGCCGCGCTCGAAGAAGTTCACGTCCTGCTGAATGTGCCGCGTGATGTCCGCCAGATAGTCGGCGTGATCCTCGTCCTCCACGCGAAAGGCGTCCTGCATGAGCTGCGCATCGCGCACCAGCAGGCAGCCGATCTCGAACGGCTGGAAGAGCCACTTGTGCGGATCGAGCGTAATGGAGTCGGCGCGCCCCAGCCCCTCCAGCGCCGCGGCTCCGCGCGGATGCAGCACCGCCGCCGCGCCGTAGGCGCCGTCGATGTGCAGCCACAGCCCCTCGCGCGCGCAAAGATCGGCGAGCGCGGGCAACGGGTCCACCGCCCCGGTGTTGGTGGTCCCGGCGTTGGCCACCACACAAAAGGGGCGCATGCCGTTGGCGCGGTCGGTACGAATGGCCTCCTCCAGCGCCGTCAGCGACAGCTGGAACTGTGCATCGGTGGCCACCATGCGCCGCTGCGCCTTGCCGAAGCCCAGCACCCGCAGTCCCTTCGACATGGACGAATGCGTCTGGTCGGAATAGTACACGACGGCCTGGGGATCATGGCCGCCCAGCCGTGTCTCGCGCGCCACCACGACCGCCGACAGGTTGGCCATGGAGCCGCCACTCACGAAAATGCCTCCGGCCTCCGGCGGCAGGCCGCAGGCGCGCTGCAGCCAGTCGAGCACCGTCAGCTCGATCTGCGACGCCCCACTGGAGGCCAGCCAGTGCCCGCTGAACACATTGTGTCCGCTCGTGAGGAAATCCCCCACGGCGCTCACGAAGTTGGACGGGCTGGGCACGAACGCATAGAAGCGCGGATGATCGGCGCGGAATGCGTTGGGGAACACATCGCGCGCCAGCTGCGCCAACAGCTCGGCCGGCGGCGTGGGCGCCTCGGGCAGCGGGGTGTACAGCCGCGCCGCCGCTTCCGCGCGCGACATCGTGGTGGTGGTGGGCTGCGCGCGGATCCCCTCGTGGTGGGCAATGACCATCGCGAGGGCCTGGTCTCCCAGCGCCTGCATCTCGGCGCGCGAAAGCTGAAGCGGGGCGCGCGGGGGCGAAGACGGGTCGTGGCTCATGGCATGGCTCATGGCGCGCAAGGTAGCAGCGGGGCACACCCGGCGGTAACGTAGCCCATGCCACACATCCCCCTGTTTGCTCTGGTCGCCCTTGCGGCAAGCGCCTCCGTTGCCGCGGCACAGCGGACGCCCACGGGGCCGTTCGGCTCGGGCGTTCCGGCGGGGAGCGCGGCAGTGGAGCAATCGCGTCACGGCGTGGCCGACGGCGTTCGCCTCGTGCGGCAGTTCGACGGGCTCGGCGAAGGCTTCGTCGGCCCGCACGGGGCAGTCACGCTGCGCAACCCGTCGGACAATTCCCTGGCGGTGGGCCGCCGCCATGTGGTGCAAACGGTGAACTCGCAGTGGGCGGTGTTCCGGCGCGACGGCACGCCCGGGTACGGCCCGCTCCCCACCAATGCGGTGTTCGCCGGTTTCGGTGGCCCCTGCGAAACCCTGCTGAGCGGCGACGCCGTGGTGCGCTACGACCAGCTGGCGGAGCGATGGCTCCTGGTGCTGCCCATCTTCCGGCGTGTGCCCGTTGGCCACACGGCCACCGGCCCGCGCACGGCCCTGCTTCGCGTGCCGCCGCCGTCGGCCGATCGGGTCCCACGGCCGCTCCCGCCGCGGGCTGCCCCCGACTCCGCCACCGGCGGCTACGCCATGTGCTATGCCGTGAGTGCCACGAGCGACCCGCTGGGGGCCTGGCATCGCTACGAGTTTGCCCGCCCACTTTTCCCCGATTACCCGCGACCGGCCGTGTGGCCAGACGGCTATTACGTGCCCACGAGTACCGGCGACGACGTGGTGGAGAAGCATGTGTGCGTCGCCGAACGGGCGCGCATGCTGCGCGGCGAGCCCGCGCGTGAACTGTGCCGCATCGTGCCCGGGGTCAACTTCCTCAATACCGCCGATCTCGACGGACGGCGGTTGCCCCCGGCCGGAACGCCCAATCTCGTGCTCGCGACCGGGGGGACACAGTTGGCGGGCAACGTGGACAGCGACGAGCTGCAGCTGTGGCGCTTTGCGGTCAATTGGCAGGACACCGCCCGCACACAGCTCACCGGTCCCGAGCGCATTCCGGTCGCGCCGTACCGCTATCTGTGCGGTGGCCAGCTCACCAGTTGCGTGCCGCAACCTGGCACCGACCGCCGGCTCGATGCGCAAGGCGACAAGCTCATGCCGAGGCTGGTGTACCGGCAGTTTGCCGGCCACGCGTCGCTCGTGGCCACGCACAGCATCAACAGCAGTCGCGGCACGGGTGGCGTGCGCTGGTATGAACTGCGATATGCGGCGAGTGGCACCATGACCGTGCATCAGCAGGGCACCTTTACTCCCGACAGCCTGTACCGATGGCTCCCCAGTGCGGCAATGGACCGGCTAGGCAACATCGGTATCGGGTACTCCGTCGGCGATGCCCACACGTTCCCCGGGCAGCGATTCGCCGGGCGCGCGCCACGGCATCCCCTCGGGACGCTCGGCTTCCGGGAGGTCGTGCTGGCCAACGGGGCCGCCGCACAGCAGACCACGTTGCGGTGGGAGGACTACACGCAGACGGCCATCGACCCGGTGGACGACTGCACGATCTGGTACGTGGGCGACTATCTGCCCGCCGGCGCCACCAGCTACACCACGCGCATTGGCGCTTTCCGCCTGCCCGGGTGCCGCTGAACAATCTTCGCCCTGCATGCCGACCACCTTCACCCTGCTCCCCATGCGATCACTTCGCCTCGCGCTGTCCGCGCTTGTCGCCCTGACGCTCTCGCCCGACACGGCGTCCTCCCAGGCCCGCAAGGTCTACATCTCCGTGGACATGGAGGGCATCAGTGGCGTGAACGGTGACAACCAGACCTCCGCCGCCGGCGCCGAGTACGGGCGTGCCCGCAAGCTCATGGCCGAAGATGCCAACGCCGCCATTCGCGGGGCCTTCGAGGGCGGGGCCACCGAGGTGGTCGTGAACGATTCGCACGGCAGCCAGCGCAACATCCTGCCGGAGGATCTCGATCCCCGCGTGCGCCTCATCAGCCACAGCTTCAAGCGCTACGGCATGATGGAGGGGCTCGACTCCACCTTCGACGCGGTGATCTTCGTGGGCTACCATGCCAAGGCCGGGTCGCCACGCGGGGTCTTCGCGCACACCGGCTCGGGCGTTCTGCGTGACCTGCAGATCAACGGGCTCTCGGTTGGCGAGGGGGGCATGAACGCCTTTCTCGCGCGCTGGTACGGCGTGCCGGTGATCCTGGTCACCGGCGATGACGTGGCCGTGGAGGAACAGAAGGCCACCGTGCCCACGGTGCGGGGCGTGGTAGTGAAGCGCGCCATCAACTCGCGGGCGGTGGAGTTGCGTCCGCTCGCCGATGCGCGTCGGGACATTCAGGACGCCGCCAAGGCGGCGGTGGCCGCGGCACGGAAGGCGCCGCCGGAACGTCTGGCCCGCTACACGGTACGCATGGAAATGCGCGACCCGACGATTCCGGAGGTAGCCGCGGCCTTCCGGGAGATCCGCCTGGTGGACGCGACGACGATGGAATTCACCCGCGAGTCCATGCCGGATGCGTACCGTCTCATCCGCGTACTCTACCGCTTCATCAACACCGACTGACTGCAGGAGACATCATGACCCGTATGCTGCGCGCGGCTCTCGCGGCCGCCGCCCTGTCCGCAACGGCGGCCGCGAAGGCCGAGGCACAGTCCGGCAAGGGGCTGTTCGTGGGCATCCAATATGCCGGCGCGTCCGTAAACGTGCAGGAGGCCGCCGAGGATCTCGAGTTCGGCAATGGCTTCGGCGTGCACGCCGGGGTGGGGCTGAGCGAACGGTGGAGTGTGCTGGCCAACTTCGATCGCAGCCTCCTCACCGGCAACAGCGCCGACGTGCGACTCACGCAATACGACGCGTTGCTGCGGCTGCATCTCATTGGCGCGGCGTCTCCGCTGAAGCTCTTCGTGACCGGCGGCGCCACCGCCCGCAGCGCCAACGCCGGTCGTGACTTTGAAAGCATCGCGCCTACCGGCGGCGGCGGTGTGCAGCTGTTCCTGTCGTCGGGGCTGGCGGTGCACGGCACCGCCCTGTGGACCTTCGGCAACCTGACGCGCGCCAACCAGCTGTCGGGCAACACGATCGACCAGCAGTTCACGTCCACGGGAACGAGAGTGCAGGCGGGCGCGTCGCTCTACCTCTTCGGGCGTTGACCGGCGAAAGGGTCGCCGCTGAAGCACTAGAGGGTAAGTGAGCAGTATGAATCGAGCCCGGATGGCGGTGAGGCGTTGCCATCCGGGCTCTTTTCGCGAGCTCTCGCAGGACTACCCGCGCATCACCCGCCGATGCGCAGGTTCACCACGCGCTGCCCCAGTCGCGGGTCGATGGACTGCACGAGCAGGCTCACGTAGTCCCCTTCCTTGAGGGTGGCAATGGCCGCCTGCAGGTCGGCCACCGTGCGCACATCGCGGCGCGGCGTGGGATAGAGCACGGCCAGCACCACATCACTGCCCCCGGCCATCTTGTCACGCGCGGGCCCGTCTTCCGACACCTCGGTCACCCGCACGCCGCGGCCGCTGGTGCGCAGCCGCGCCGCCAAGTCGGCGGGCAAGGCCTCCACCGTGAAGCCCAGCTTGCCCGCGGCCGGATTGGCGGCGGCGTCGGGTGCGTCGGGGTTGGACGCCAGGCGTGTCATGCTTTCGGCTTCCACGAGGCGCACTTCCAGCCGCTTCTTGGTGCCGAAGCGCATCAGCTCCACGGGAATGCGGTCACCCACGCGCCGCTGGCGCACGATGCGCTGCAGCGAGCTGACGCGCTCCACCGGCTTGCCGTCCACCGTGATGATCACGTCCCCCACCTCGATCCCCGCCTCCTTCGCGGGACCGCCATCGGCCGGGTTGAAGCCCAGCACCTTGACGCCCGCCACACGGGAGAGACCGTTGATGCCGGCATCCTCGGGTTCGACTCGCGTGACCGACACGCCCATGACCGGGAGCCGCACGCGCCCCTCCTTGATCAGCGCGTCGGTCACGTTCTTCACCAGCGTGATCGGGATGGCGAACCCGTACCCCGAGTAGAAACCGGTCTGGCTGGCGATGGCGCTGTTCAGGCCGATGACTTCGCCGCGCATGTTGATGAGCGGGCCGCCCGAGTTACCGGGGTTGATGGCGGCGTCGGTCTGGATGAAGTCGGAGATCGTGAAGTTGCCCGAGTTGGGCAGGTTGATCTCCTGACCGCGTCCCTTGGCGGAGATGATCCCCGCCGTCACGGTGAAATCGAGCCCCAGCGGGTTGCCAACGGCCAGCACCCATTCGCCAATGCGGGTCGTTTCGTCGTTGCCGATGGTCAGCGTGGGCAGCCCGCGCGCGTCGATCTTCACGACCGCCACGTCAGTGGTGCTGTCGGTGCCCACGACCTTGGCCTTGAACACGCGTCCGTCGCTGAGCGTGATCGACACCTGATCGGCGTCGGCCACCACGTGATTGTTGGTCACGATGTAGCCGTCGGCGCTCATGACGAAGCCGGAGCCTTCACCGCGCTGCTGCCGCGGCTGGGGCCCACCGAACTGCTCCAGGAAATCTTCCATCCCCTGCGGCACGCGCCCGCGGGGGGTGGCCCGCGGTCGCACGGACCGCGTGGTATTCACTGCCACGACGCCGGGCGTCACCCGCTCGGCGATATCGGCGAAACTGCCCACGCCGTCGATATTGGCCGGGCCGCGCAGGGCGACGGCCGGGCGATTGCCCGTCGTGCTCTGGGCCCAGCTGATCTTCGTCCAGTCCATCCCTGAGGCGAAGAGCACGCCGCCGGCAAAGCAGCCGGCCGCGGCCGTCGCGAAGCGAAAGCGAGAGAATCGTGCAGCCATGGTTCGTTGGTCGTTTGGTGTTGCGATACGCACGCGCGAAACGCGCACCTGCCATGATAAGACACCGAAGCCCCGCCGGGAGTTTCCGGCGGGGCCTGGCATGAACGGGCGTGCCTACTTCTTGTCGTCGACGATCTCGTAGTCGGCTTCGACCACGTCGTCGGCCTTGCCACCCTGCGGCTCGCCCTGGGCGCCCGGCGCCCCCGCGTCGGCCGGCGCGCCACCGTCCGGCGCCGCCTGCTGCTGGTAGAACGCCTGACCCGCCTCACTGTACGCCTTGCTCAGCTCTTCCTGCGCGGCGCGGATCTCGTTCATGTCATCACCGCGCAGCGCCTTGCGGGCACGCTCGATCGACGCATCGATCCGCTCCTTGAGGGGGGCGGCCACCTTGTCGCCCCACTCCTTGACGTTCTTCTCGACTTCATACGTCTGCGAGTCGAGCCGGTTGCGGGTGTCGATCTCCTCGCGACGCTTCTTGTCCTCGGCCGCGTTCTTCTCGGCGTCCTTCACCATGCGGTCGATCTCGTTGTCCGACAGGCCGCTGGACGCTTCGATGCGGATCTTCTGCTCCTTGCCGCTCGCCTTGTCGCGCGCCGTCACATGCAGGATGCCGTTCGCGTCGATGTCGAAGGTCACCTCGACCTGCGGCATGCCACGCGGGGCGGGCGGGATGCCCGTGAGCTGGAACTTGCCGATCGTGCGGTTGTACACCGCCAGATCGCGCTCACCCTGCAGCACGTGGATCTCGACCGTGGTCTGGTTGTCGTCGGCGGTGGAGAACGTTTCCGCCTTCTTCGTGGGAATGGTGGTGTTGCGCGGGATGAGCACCGTCATCACGCCACCCAGCGTTTCGATACCGAGCGAGAGCGGCGTGACGTCGAGCAGCAGCACGTCCTTCTGCTCGCCGGTGAGCACCGCGCCCTGAATGGCCGCCCCCACCGCCACCACTTCGTCGGGGTTCACGCCCTTGTTCGGCTCCTTGCCGAAGAAGTCCTTCACCACCTGCTGAATCTTCGGGATGCGCGTCGATCCGCCCACGAGGATCACTTCGTCCACCTCGCTGGGCTGCATGCCGGCGTCCTTGAGCGCCTGCTTCATGGGCTCCAGGGTGCGCTGCACGAGATCGTCCACGAGCTGCTCGAACTTGGCCCGCGTGAGCGTGTAGTTGAGGTGCTTCGGTCCCGAGGCGTCGGCGGTGATGAACGGCAGGTTGATATCCGTCGTGCTGGCGCTCGACAGCTCCATCTTGGCCTTCTCACCGGCCTCCTTGAGGCGCTGGATGGCCATGGGGTCCTTCGACAGATCGATCCCCTGGTCGCGCTTGAACTCCGCCACGAGCCAGTCGATGACGCGCTGGTCGAAGTCGTCGCCGCCCAGATGGGTATCGCCGTTGGTGCTCTTCACCTCGAACTGACGCGTGCCGTCCACGTCGTAGAGTTCGAGAATGGAGATGTCGTACGTGCCGCCACCCAGGTCGAACACGGCGACCTTCTCGTCCTTCTTCTTGTTCTTGTCGAGCCCGTAGGCCAGCGCCGCCGCCGTGGGCTCGTTCACGATGCGCAGCACTTCCAGGCCGGCAATCTTGCCGGCGTCCTTGGTGGCCTGACGCTGAGCGTCATTGAAGTAGGCCGGCACGGTGATGACCGCCTTGGTCACCTGATGGCCAAGATAGTCCTCGGCCGTCTGCTTCATCTTCTGCAGCACCATGGCCGAGATCTCGGGCGGCGTGAACCGCTTGCCCTGGACCTCCACGGCGGCCACATCGTTGGGGCCGGCCACGATCTTGTAGGGAACACGCGACTGCTCCTGCTGCGCCTCGGCCACGCGGCGGCCCATGAAGCGCTTGATGGAGAAGATCGTATTTTGCGGATTGGTGACCGCCTGACGCTTGGCAATCTGCCCGACGAGGCGCTCGCCATCCTTCGTAAAGCCGACCACGGACGGGGTCGTACGCCCGCCCTCGGCATTGGGAATCACGATGGGATCGCCACCTTCCAGCACGGACACCACGGAGTTGGTGGTGCCAAGGTCGATGCCGATAACTTTCTCAGCCATGGGGATCTCTGTGGAGGTCCTGATGTTGAAGAAGGGCCGGCGGGATCGCCGGCGCCTTCTGCCACTCGATAGGGAGAAGGGCAAGGGGCGGGCCGGTTTTGTTCTGCCGAAGCGGCGCAATTCGCCCGCGCAGCCGCGCTTTACCCGCTGCCTGTGCGGCAGTCTGCCAATTTGACCGGTGCAATGCCATGTTCCCCATCGCTGACGACAACCCGACGCTGCGCACGCCGGTGGGTCTTCGGCAACAACGTCGAGGACAGCATGGGGCGCGGGCGCTTCGTAGCGTTCTACCTGCTGACCGGTGTGGCCGCGGCCATGGCGCACCTGGCGGTCGACCCCGGTTCTCCCGTGCCCACGGTGGGGCGTCGGGGGCCATTTCGGGCATCATGGGCGCCTATCTGCTGCTCTATCCCCGGGTTCGTGTACGCACCTTCATTCCCCCGGTCTTCCTGCTGCATTTCCCGGCATGGCTCGTGCTTATCCTGTGGTTCGGCAGCCAGGTGGTGAGCGGACTGCCTGAGCTTTCCCCCCTGCGCCGGGAGATTTCGGGCGGGGTGGCCGTGTGGGCGCACGTGGGCGGTTTCGTGGCGGGGGCGTTGCTGGCCAAGCTGTTCGAGGATCCCCAACTCGTGCGGCGACGCCGGGCGGTTGCCGACGCCAAGGTGGTTTGGTCCTGAACCAATCGGGAGGCGCACCATCCATGAACCATTGTCTCGCCTCTGTAACAAGGGAAATCGGGGCCAGCGGGTGGATGGCGGAGTTCCCTCGGTGACGTTTTCGTTACACAGCCGCAGTCACACCGGGACGCGAAGCCCGCAGCTTCTGCCGAGCCCGTCCCCACTGCGGCGCCGAACACCTCCTCAATCCAACACGCTGCCGTGAAGCTTTTCTCCAAAGACGAAACGTTCTTCGACCACTTCCGCGGCCTTGCCGTGCATATCGGCGAAGCGGCCACGTTGCTGCGCACCCTCTTCGAGAATCCCGCCAACGCGGCGCAGATCTCGGTGCAGATCAAGAAGGTGGAGACCGATGGGGACGCCATCGTGCACCTCATCAACCAGCGCATCGACACGAGCTTCGTCACGCCGCTCGATCGCGAAGACATTCACCTGCTCGCGAAGCGGCTCGACAACGTCATTGACCTCATCAACGGGGCTTCGCGCCGTGTCGTGATGTTCCGGGTGACCACGGCGCGCGACGGCGGGGTGCAGATGGCCGATGTGCTGGTGCGGTGCGGCAAGGAGATCCTGGCCTCGGTCGGGGACATTTCCAAGCGGCAGCGCATGATGGAGCATGGCCGGGCCATCAAGCTGCTGGAGGAAGAGGGCGATGTGCTCTACGCGCAGTCGGTGGGCGCGCTCTTCGAACATGACGAGCCGGCAATCGAAGTGCTGAAGTGGAAGGAGATCTTCGATGCGCTCGAGGAAGCCATCGACGAGTGCGAGGACGTGTCCAACGCCCTCGAGAGCATCGCGCTCAAGAACAGCTGACGCGCCGCTGATCGCTCCGTGGTCACCTTCGTCATCTTCATCGTCGCGGTTGCGTTGGCCTTCGACTTCATCAACGGCTTCCACGACTCCGCCAACTCGATCGCCACCATCGTCGGCACGCGCGTGCTGAGTCCCCTCGCCGCCGTCATCTGGGCGGCGGTGTTCAACTTCTCCGCGCTGTTCTTCGTGGGCACCGCCGTGGCCAAGTCGGTCGCGGCCGGCTTCATCGACCTCAACGTGGTCGATGCCAACGTCATTCTGGGCGGGCTGCTGGGCGCCATTGCGTGGAATCTCATCACGTGGTGGTTCGGCATTCCGTCGAGCTCCTCCCACGCCCTCATCGGCGGCTATGCCGGCGCCGCGGTGGCCAAGGTCGGCTTCTCGGCGCTGCTGTGGGGCAAGAAGTGGATCGAGACGCTCTCGGCCATCGTGCTCTCGCCCATGCTCGGCGCGCTCATGGGCTTCCTGCTCATGGTGCTGGTCTTCAACCTCTTCCGCAACGTGGTCAACACGAAGGCGGAGAGGGTGTTCCGGGTGCTGCAACTCACCAGTTCGGCGCTGCTCTCGCTCGCGCACGGTGGCAACGATGCCCAGAAGACGATGGGCATCATCGTGGGGCTGCTCGTGGCCACGCAGGCCACCTTCGCCAACCAGACCGGGTGGCTGGCGCACTTCCACGTCACGTCGCTCGACGTCATCCCGGTGTGGGTGGAGCTCAGTGCCTACACCATGATCTCGCTGGGTACGC
Source organism: Gemmatimonas sp. (assembly GCF_021298855.1). Classification (GTDB taxonomy): domain Bacteria; phylum Gemmatimonadota; class Gemmatimonadetes; order Gemmatimonadales; family Gemmatimonadaceae; genus Gemmatimonas. The sequence continues at coordinate 66,390 of NZ_JAJTHI010000045.1, read as the reverse complement.
TCTTCGGTGGCTGGCGCATTGTGCACACCATGGGGACCCGCATCACCAAACTGCGCCCCGTGGGCGGCTTCTGTGCCGAAACGGGCGGCGCGATGGTCATTCTCGCCGCCTCCAAACTGGGGATTCCCGTGTCCACGACCCACACGATCACCGGCGCGATCGTGGGGGTGGGGGCCACCAATCGCCTGTCGGCCGTGCGCTGGGGGCTGGCCAGCCGCATTGTGTGGGCGTGGGTCATTACCATCCCCGCGAGTGCGGGCATGGCAGCACTGAGCTACTGGCTGCTCGCGGCCTTCAATCCTCTCTGACGCGGAGACGGCCGGCGGTCCTGTTCGACCGCCGGCCACATGGACCATGTCCTCGGTCACGTCGCTGTCGCTGCCCTATCTGAATCGCGAGCTCTCGTGGCTCGACTTCAATGCGCGGGTGCTGGAAGAAGCCCTCGATGAACGGGTGCCGCTGCTCGAGCGCCTCAAGTTCCTGGCGATCTTCAGCACCAACCTCGACGAATTCTACATGGTGCGGGTCGCCGGGCTGCGCCGAAAGGTGGCCTCGGGGGCCCCGCAATACGCCCCCGATCCGCTGGCACCGGCCGAGCAGCTGGTCGCCATTCGCACGCGCGTGCGCGAACTGCTGGCCCGCCGGCGTCGCGTCCTCAAGCGCGAACTGCTGCCCGGACTCGCGCGCCACGACATCCATCTGGTCAAGATGGAGACGCTCGACGATGCCGAGCGGGCGCGCGTGCACGAGTTCTTCGAGGCCCAGGTGTTCCCGGTGCTCACGCCGCTCGCGGTCGACCCCGGACACCCGTTCCCCTACATCTCCAACCTCTCGCTCTCGCTGGCGGTGGACATTCGCGACCCGGTCACGGGCAAGGCGCACTTCGCGCGCGTGAAGGTGCCGCGCTCGCTGCCGCGGTGGGTGTCGTTCGGGCGCGGACACTGCTATGTGCCGCTCGAGGATGTCATTGGCGCCCACCTCGGAGCACTGTTCCCGGGCATGGAGGTGCAGCGCTGGTTCACCTTCCGCATCACGCGCTACTCCGACCTCGACCTGGGCCAGATGGACCAGCCCGAGGATCTGCTCGAAACCATCGAACAGCAGGTCTTCCAGCGGCGCTTTGGTGAAGTGGTGCGGCTCGAAGTGCAGCACGACATGCCCGAACGCATTCGGGCGCTGCTGCTGGAGGAGCTCAGCGAAAGCGAGACCCAGCTGGTGGCGCCCCTCGGGCCGGACGATGTGCACGACGTGGATGACCTGCTCGAGATGGGTGACCTCTTGCAGCTCGCCCTCACCGACCTTCCCGAACTGCGCGACCCGCCGCACACGCCGCAGGTGCCGCCCGCCTTCCGGGACGGGCGCAACCTGTTCGACGTGATTCGCGAGCGCGATGTGCTCGTGCACCATCCCTTCGAGTCGTTCACCGCATCGGTCGAGACGTTTCTCGAGGCGGCGGCCAACGATCCGCAGGTGCTGGCCATCAAGCTCACGCTGTACCGCACTTCCGGTGACATGGCCATCGTCCGGGCGCTCACCGAGGCGGCCGAAGCGGGCAAGCAGGTGGCGGTCATCATCGAGCTGCAGGCGCGCTTCGACGAGACCAACAACATCACCTTTGCCCGCACCATGGAAAGTGTGGGCATTCATGTGGCATACGGGCTGCCGGGGCTCAAGACCCACGCCAAGACGGTACTCGTCGTGCGCCGAGACGCCGACGGCATTCGTCGCTATGTGCACATCGGCACCGGCAACTACAACAGCAGGACGGCCCGGCTGTACACCGACATGGGGTTGTTCACCTGTCATCCGGAAATCGGCGCCGACCTGTCCGACCTGTTCAATTCGCTGACCGGTGTGTCGCGGCAGAAGCATTATCGGCGGCTCGCGGTGGCCCCGGTCTCGCTGCGTGCGCGCCTCTTGGAACTCATCGAACGGGAAACGGCGCACGCGATCGCCGGGAAGGGCGGGCGCATCATTGCCAAGATGAACGCCCTCGTCGATCCCGAGATCATTGCGGCCCTGTACCGCGCGTCGCAGGCCGGAGTGAAGATCGACCTCATCGTGCGCGGCATCTGTTGCCTCGTGCCGGGCTTGGCGGGCATGAGCGAGCATATCCGGGTGGTGAGCATCATCGGGCGCTTCCTCGAGCACTCACGGCTGGCGTTCTTCGCGAACGCCGGCAACCCGGAGTACTACATCGGCTCGGCCGACTGGATGCCGCGCAACTTCGATCGGCGCGTGGAAGTCATGACGCCCATCGAGGACCAACTCCTGCACAAGGGGTTGGAGGCGGTGCTGGCCACCTGCCTGAGCGACAACCGGCAGGCCTGGGAATTGGGGGCCGACGGGCAGTACCGCCGGCGGGAGCCACGGGGTGAGGCCGCGCGCGCCACGCACCAGATTTTCATGAAGGAACCGTGGGGTACCGAGGCGGCGCGACCGCCCAAGCGCTAGAAGAAGGGCGAGGCGGACTGAACGCGTCCGCCTCGGGTCGGCTCACTCGCCGTCGCCTTCGTCGTCGGCGCTGATGGGGGTGCCGTCGGGAAGCAGGACGATGATCGGCCGCCCCAGCACCTCCTCCAGCAGCCGGCGCTTCCGGCTCGCGCCCCAGCATTCGAGCCGCACGTTCGTGGCGCCTTCGGCTTCATGCACCGTGACCCGCACGGCGTCGGTCGTCCACTTTACCGCCATGCCGCCCACGGCGCTCACATGCCCGCGATCCATGCCGTCGGCGAACCGCAGCAGCGCCGACAGCTTCACGATGCGCTCACGGGTGGCGCGGTCGAGCTGACCGAAGCCCGCGTGCTTGGCCTTGGGCGGCGCGCCGCGATGATAGCGCGCAATGTGCGCAATCATGATCTGCTCGGCCGGCGTCATGCCCAGCAGATCGGCGTGCGAGATGAGATGGAACGAATGCTTGTGATGCTTTTCGTAGTTGATGTGGTAGCCCACATCGTGCAACAGGGCCGCGTCGGACAGGAGGCGGCGGTCGGCCGCCGTGAGTCCGAGGCGTGCCTCGAGGGCATCGAACAGCTGCAGCGACAGGGCCTGCACCTGCCGGGCGTGCGGCGCCTCGAAGTGACAGCGTTCCGCGAACTCCCGCACCGATCGGTCGCGAGCGACGCCGGGATCGGCCACCCGGGGGGTAACGCGGGCGGCTTCCAGCAGAATGCCTTCGCGAATGCCGAAGGCCGAGGTGAGCAGATCGCGCGGGTCGAAGCGTGCCAGCACTTCGGCCGCCACGGCAAGCCCCGCCACGATGATGTCGGCGCGCGCAGGGTTGAGCCCGGGCACCTGTTGCCGCTCCGGCGCCTCCATGCGCTGCAGCCACTCCAGCACATGCTCGAGTTCGGCCCGCGTGACGCGCGTGCCGTGCGCCGAACGCACGGTGACGTGCTGCCGCGCCAGCACGATGCCCGCGAGATTCGTGAACGTGCCGCCTGACCCGATCACCTGGGCGCCGCGCCAGTCCTTGACCGGCACGGCCTTGCGCAGCCCCTCGCGCACATGCTCGCGCAGCGCCCGCACCCGGCGCGGCCGCACGGCCGGGGTGAGGAACTTCTCGGTGAGCCGCACGGCCCCGAAGGGGAGCGAGGCCACGCGCTCGATGAGACCATCCTTCGCGAGCACGAGTTCGAGGGAACCGCCCCCGATGTCCATGACCACGGTGCGTCCCGCGCCCAGCTCGAAGTGCGCCAGAGCGCTGCGGAAACAGAGCAGCGCTTCCTCTTCGCCGCTGAGGACCCGCACCGGTTGCCCGGTGGCAGCGGTGAGGCGCGCCGTGAACTCGCGCGAATTGCTCGCGTCACGCACCGCGCTGGTGGCCACGATCTCGATACGCGCGGCAGCCAGCTGCCGGGCCAGCGTGACCATGCGCTGCACCGCAGCCACGGCCGAGTCGATCGCGGTGGTCGACAGCGCCCCCGTGCTCTCCAGGCCATCGCCCAAACGGGGCATGGCCTTCATTTCATCGACCACCCGAATGCCGCCCGCCGGCGAGACATCGGCGATGATCTGCCGCACCGAGTTCGACCCGATGTCGATGGCCGCGATGCGAACATCGCCGGTGCTTGCTACTGGAGCCGTCATGTGGCAGCCGGGGGCAGGAGAACAGGTGCGGGTCACGCCGGCCTGTGGTCCGGTTCCCCCGGTCGATCGGCAACCCTCAGCGTACCGTACCGGAAGCCGCCCCCGTCGCGCAAGGGTTGCATCGCAGCGCGGCATCCACCCGCGCCAACACGGCGTCCGCCACGGCGGACGGGAGCGGCACATAGCCCATGCTGCTGGCGCTTGCCGCCCCTTCGAGAAACGCCCAATGCAGAAAATCGGCAAGGGCGGTACGCTTGGCCGCCGAGAGTTGCGACGGTACGATCAATAGCCAAGTGAAGGCCGCCAGCGGATACGCCTGTCTGCCCTCGGCGTCCAGCAGTGACAGGCGAAACCCGCTCACCCCCTCGTCGTCGAACGGGGCGAGACCGTCGAGGGTGTTGGCCGCAGCGGTCGCAATCTCGAAGGGCATGGGCGACACGAACTGCCCCGCGCGATTGCGGACGTGCGCCGCGGGCAAACGGTTCTGTCGCGCATACACGACCTCGAGGTACGCCACCGCTCCGGCCGTGGCCTTCACCTCGGCGGCGACCGCCTCGTTCCCGTCACGCACGATCACCGAGTCCCCGTCTGGCCACGGGGCGTCCGCGCCTTGCACCAACTGCAGGTACCGGGCAAAGATGCGCGCCGTGCCGCTGCCGTCGCTGCGACGCACGGGGCGCACCGCGAGGTGCGGCAGCGTCACGCCGGGGTTGATGGCGCGAAGGCGTGCATCGTCCCAAAACGCAATGCGCCCGCGAAACAGATCGGCGATGACCTCCCCGGACAGGCGCAGCGGACGCGTGGCGCCGGGGACGTTGTACGTAATCGCCACGGCGCCGACCGCCATGGGGATATGCACCACCGAACGGCCGCTGGCCACCATGGCGCTATCGGACACCGGAATGTCGGATGCGCCGAAATCCGCCGACCCGTTGAGCGCCGCGGCGATCCCCTGCGGCGATCCTTCCGACCGGTAGGTGATGCGCACGGGGGCGACCGCCGCATACTCGTTGAACCAGCGCGCATACAGCGGGTACGGCAGCGTGGCGCCGACGCCGGTCAGCCGCAGCCGTTGGGATTCGGCTACGGACACGCCCTCACTGGTTGCCGCCGGGGCGCCGGCGCTGTCCATGGGGGGCTGGCGCACCCCCTCGCCACACGACACCGCAGGCAGTGTGGCAACGGCAAGCACGGCCGAAAGACGTACGCCGTGTCGGCGCCACGCCCTCATAACGCGTTGGCGTAGCCGATGAACTTGAATCGCCCCTCACGCTCGAGGATGGTGCCGAACCAGCGCCCGTCGGGCAGCGTGGTCGACCCCGCACGCAGGCGCAGCGCGCATTGCTGATGCAGCCGGTTCTTCCCCTCAACCGTCGCGGAATCGGGGCAGCGCAGCTGCGCGAGCGAAACCGAGGTGCCGGCCAGTCGCGCCAGCGCCTTGGGCAGACTCTCGTTGCTGCTGGTCATGATCTGTCCCCACAGCAACTGGGGTGGCGCTTCATACGGTGGCTGGCTCATGGCCGATGTGGGGTAGTACAGATACGCAAACTCGGCCCGGTCGAGCGTGAGGGCGTTGAGCGTGGCTGTATCGCTCGTCGAGAGTGCCGTCAGGAAGCGGCGCACCAGCGACTCGCGGTCGGGCGCCGCGTGGCGCAGCGTGTCCACCGAGTCGAGACCCACCCGGAAGCGACGCAGCTGCTCGGCCATGGGCAGGATGGAATCGACCGTGCCGCCGGCGGCGATGACCTCGGCGACGTGAGCCGCCTGGGAATCGGCCGCCGTGCGTGGGGACGGTTCGCCGCATGCCGCCGCGAGGCATGTGGCGACGGCCACGGCGAGCAGGACAGAAGGACGCGAAGGCTGTGGCATGAGAGCAGAACGGTGAAAAACAGGAGAACGGCCAGGGCCGCATCGCGACCCTGGCCGTTTCACGCAGCACACGACATCACCGCGGCGGATCGTTACCGGAAAGGTAGGTGCCGATCGCGCGGCCGGTCAGTTGCGGGCGTAGCTGGTCCAGCCTTCCCACCACTTCGGCCCGCCGGGGGCGGCGGCGCCGCGGTACACGGTGGGGGTGATGAAGGTGCCCACGCGCGCCGCAATGCGCGGGTCGGCCGCGAAGGTGGCCAGGCCACCCGTGGCGATCGGCGAGTTGGCCGCCGGCGACCAGTCGAGGCTGGCGCCGTTGGTCGGGGTGGCGGGCAGTGCCGTGAAGAGGGTCGCCGCCGTCACACCCGTGCCCACCACGATGTTCGCGTTGCGGGCCGTAAGGGCGCTGGCCTGGCCGAAGTTCGTGCCCGCCGCATCGAAGCCGCCGTCGGCGCCACCGTTTTCGGCAAAGTACAGGTTGCGCACGATGAGGGAATCCACCTGGAAACGGTTGTTGGACGTGGAGTCGCGCAGTGAGATGCCGCCGCGCGGCCAGCGGGCGATCACGCCGTTCACGTAGTAGCCACCCGTGCCGCGGCGGAGCACGGCACCCACGCCACCGCTGCCCGGCACCGTTACGCCCGACGCCGGACCGACGAGCGTGAAGTTCGCGAACACGTTCATGTTCCACAGCCCCTCGTCACGCCCGGCACTCTGCGCATTGGCCCCCGACGGCGCCACACAGCCACCGCCGTTGCACCCGTCGACTTCGAAGCCCTGCGGGTCGGCCGACACGGCACCGGCACCGGCACGCGGCGTGAGGTAGGTGGACTGCAGACCGATGAGGAACTGATTGAGGCCGCGATAGCCTTCGGACCCGTCGAAATGATCGTCGCCCGACTCGTACGAGACGAGGTAGCGACCGTTCACCGTGCCGCCGAACCATTCGAAGTGGTCGTCGAGGCCGGCCAGCGCCTGCACGTACTCGACCGTGGTCCCGCTGCCCACCGCAGCGAACGTGAAGGAGTTGAGCTCGGCATCCGCCAGCGTGGCGTACCCGGCAAACTCCACGCGCACGTAGCGCAGCGTGCCGCTGTTGTCACTGTCCACCGTGCCGCCGGTGTACACGATGCCGGCCGGATCGGCGCCCACCACCGAGCCGTTCGAGCCTTCCACGATCACGTTGCCAACGCGGTTGGCGCGGGCATTGCCCACGATGACCAGGCCGCCCCAGTCACCCGGCGAGCGATTGCCGGCGGACCGCTGCGAGGTGAAGACCACGGGCGCCGCGGCCGTGCCGTTGGCCACCAGGCGGGCCCCACGCAGCACGAACAGCGCCGAGCCCAGCGCGGTGGTGTCCCCCACGATGCGCGTACCCGCGTTCACCGTGAGCGTGGCGCCACTGTTCACGTAGACGAAGCCGCGCAACACGTAACTGGTATCGGGGGTGAGCGTGCGGTTGGTGGCGATGGAGCCGCTCAGCACCACCGTGGGGTTGGCGGCAACCGCGTAGGCCACCGTGACGGTGGCCGTGGCATTCGCCGCAACCGTGGCCGGCGAGCCGGTGATGGTCGCGTTGTAGCGCACGTTGCTGGCCGTCACCTGCGCGGCCGCCACGCTGTAGCTGCCCGCCGCGACACTCAACGTGGTGGTGCCCGTGACCGCCTGGCTGAAGTTGCTCGGCCCGGTCACGGTGACCGCCGCGTTCACACCGGCGGGGAGCCCCGACACCGTCACCGCCAGCGAGCCGTTGGCGGGAGTGGGGGTGGGCGAAATCGGGTCGTCACTGCCACCGCAGGCGGCGAAGGCCAGCGCGGCAAACGACGTGAGCGCGAGAGTGCGCAGGCGCACGGTCATCGTCATCGGGAGTCGTGATTGAATGGTGAACGGCATCGTCGAGACCTGACGATCCCTTCCGTAATGAGCGCGCGCTCTGTCGTCAAAACGTCATGACCCGGTCACGGTTGTGTCACCGAAACCGGGTCATGCGATACCGCGCCGGGGAGGTCGCGGAACTACTGCCGCCAGCTCAGCCCCATCGAGATGACGCGGCCGGCATTCCATCCCTCCCGCTCCAGATTGCCCTGCATGAAGCGGTAGCGGGCGTCCAGGAGGTTGCGGGCATCCATGCGGGCCGAGAGGTTGCCGCGCACGGGGAACCGCAGCGACAGGTCGAGCAGGTGGCGCGGCTTTTCCACGATGTTGGGGAGGGGCACCACGCCCGCCGCCGTGATGCGTTCGCCCACCACGTTGTACAGAATCGTGGCGTTCGTGTTGCCACTCATGTTCGAGTACGTGAGCCCCGTATTGATCACGTACGGCGCCTGACCCACGAGGCGGCGGCTCTGGTCGGTTACCGTGAGGCCGCCAGTGGGGTCGAGTTCCACGTTCGACTGCATGAGCGTCACGTTGCCAAAGGCGGTGAAGGCCTCGCCCCACGAGCCAAGGACTCCCAGCTGCTTGCGGGCCTCGAGCTCCACACCCACGTTGGTGGCGCTGAGCGCATTCTGGAAACGCGCCTGGTACGCGCCCGAGGTGGCCTGCTCGAGACGTTCGATCGGACGATCGAAGCGCTTGGCGAACACGCCCACACTGAGGACTTCGCCGGGATTGGGGAACATCTCCCAGCGCAGGTCCACGTTGTCGATGAGTGACCGCACCAGCGCGGCGTTGCCGGTGACGCTCACGCCGCCCAGCACGTCGCGGAAGGTCACCGGCGCGAGCTCGCGGTACTCCGGGCGCGCCAGCGTGCGCGTGATGCCGAAGCGCAGATTCTGCGTGGACGAGAGCTGCGTGTTGAGCAGCAGCGAGGGGAGCACGTCGGTGTTGTCGAGCACCGCGCTGGTGGTGAACCCGCCCTGGGTGGAGGCATCCACGGTGATGCGCGCCTGCTCGAGCCGCGCGCCCGCGATCATGCGCACCCGCGACCCGAGGCCGATATCGGACATGAGATAGCCGGCCGCCGTGCGATCGCTCGCCAGGTAGGAGCCGGCCTGTCCGATGGGCTGCACGTTGATGAGGGCGCAGTTGTCACACGCCTGGGCCTCGCCGAAGATCACATCGGGCGTCTGACGCACCACGCTTTCGCCGGCGCGGCTGATGAAGGCGAAGATGGGGGCGTCGGCGGTGCGATCGGTGGTGCGCAGGTAGGCGCCCACCTTGAGCGTGTTCTGCTTCGCCACTTCGCCCAGATTGATCGTATGATCGACCTGGCCGGTGACGTTGTTCTCCTGCAGGTCGAAATAGAGGCGACGGGCGCCATCGAGCGACGCCAGAATCTGATACGGCCCCTCGGGGGTGCGCGCATACACCACATCGGAGCGGTCGGGCTCGCGCCGATCCGTCTGGCCGAACGTCACGGCCCAGGCGGTGCGGTTGCGATCACTCAGCTGGTGCTCGCCCGATCCGGTTACGGTGGCCACCCCGCGTTCGACGTAGCGCAGGGTGGTGCGCTGAATGCTGTCGTTCAGGTTTTCGTCGAAGCCGCGGTCGGTCCGCGCCTCGTTGTCGGCGCTGCGGGTGACCGTCGTGTTGAGGGCGAGGCGCGAGTTGCGCCCCACGAGCGTCGACAGGTTGGCGATGCCGCCCCACGACGCGCTGGCGCGCCCCGTCTGCCCGCGCACTTCGGTGAGGGGCACGACCGTGTTGTTCGCGCCCTGGTTGCCAATGGCATAGCGCTCGTCGGCGCGCACTTCCTCACTGTAGCCGTAGTTGCCGCTCAGGACATACCCGACACGCTTGCCCAGGATGTTGTTGCCGCCGGTGGACATGCCGAACGAGCCGTTCACCCCGCCATTGCGGAGCGACGGGCTCCACACGTTGCGCTGCTGACGCGCCATCTGGTTGTACTGGGACTGCGACACATTCCCCAGGAAGTTCGCGCTGGCGATGGCCGCCGGCATGCGGCGGTTCGCCGACGCATTCCCGAACAGCTCGCCGCCGGCGCGCGGGGCAAAGGGCAGGGTCTGCCCCAGCACGCGATCACCGAAGCCGAAGCTCGTGGAATAGTTCACCTGCCGGCGCGCGGGGAACTCACGGGTGCGGATGTTCACGTTGGCGCCCGCGAAGTCACCCGGCATGTCGGGGGTGAAGGTCTTGGCCGTGGTGACGTCCTGCAGCAGGCTCGCCGGGAACAGGTCGAGCGGCACGACCTTGCGCTCGGGCTCCGGACTCGGAATGCGCGCCCCGTTCAGCGACGCCGTGGTATAGCGCTCGGAGAGGCCGCGCACCTGCAGGTACTTGCCGTCCTGCACCGTCACGCCGCTCACGCGCTGCGCGGCCGCGGCCGCGTCGCCGTCGGGGCTGCGCGCGATCTGTTCGGCGGTGATGGCGTTCACCACGTTCGTGGCGTTCTTCTGCGCGTTGAGGGCGTCGTTCACCGACCCCTTTTCCTTGGTGGCCGTGACACTGACCGCCGCGAGCTGCACGTCGGCACTGCGCAGCGAGATGTCCTGCTCCAGCGCGCCGTTCGCCGGCAGCAGCAGTCCGGTGACGGTCTTGGGGCCGTAGCCGATGCGGCGCACCTGCAGCGTGAGGGTGCCAGCGGGCACGCGCAGCAGGGTGTACCGGCCATCGACCGCCGTCTGCGTGCCGAAGGCGGTGCCCACCACCTGAATCTGCGCCGCAGGAATCGGCTGGCCGGTGACGGCATCCACGATGCGCCCGGTGATCTTGCCGGTCGCCGCCTCCTGCGCGGGGGCAGAGGCAGGAAGAAGAAGAAGAACGGACCCTGCAGCGGGAACGACGGCCACCGTGGTCGCCAGCATCGCGCGACGCGCGGCACGGTATAGCGCGTGTACGGAAATCCGCATGGGATATTCGGAGCTTTGAGGAAGACAGGTCGCGAGGCGCGTGGTGCGCTCCGGACACTGAGCAAGCTCCGTGACTCAGGTTTCGATCATTCGACAGTCGTGCAACGAATTGGTCACGGCCGGTCGTGACAGCCAGGTCCGGACCCGGTCAGCGCGATGGGGCGGTATCCGCGGGCGGGCGATCTGGTGCGAGACAGGTCCGCGCAGTATTGTCGCCCGAGTATGGTCCCGACTGATCCCAATCTTCAGCGGCGCCGGGTCGCCTCCCCGCCGCCAACCGATCCCCAGACACGCGCCGAGGCGCTCACGGTCGCCGCCAAGGCGCTTCGCGCGGCCGAGCACGTGTGCGTGCTCACGGGCGCCGGCGTGTCGGCCGAAAGCGGTATCCCCACGTTTCGCGAAGCGCAGACCGGCACCTGGGCGCAGTTCAGCCCGCAGGAGCTGGCCACGCCTGACGCCTTCGCGGCCCACCCCACACGGGTCTGGCAATGGTATGCGGCGCGGCGCGCCATGGTTCGGGCGGCACAGCCCAACCCGGCGCATGTGGCGCTCGTCACGCTCGCGTCACGAGTCGCCCACTGTACGCTGGTCACCCAGAACGTTGACGACCTCCACGAGCGGGCCGGTAGTCGCGACGTGGTTCGGTTGCACGGCTCCCTCATGCACGCGCGGTGCAGCGCGGGGTGCGCCGGCTCGGTGGCGGTCAGCGACGAGCAGCGCGCCGACGTGCCGACCTGTCCGCAGTGCGGGGCGCTCCTGCGCCCCGATGTGGTGTGGTTCGGGGAAACGCTCCCCATGCCCCCCTTCGAGGCCGCCCGCAACGCCGCCGTGGCGTGTGACGTGTTCATCTCGGTGGGCACCTCCAACATCGTCGAACCGGCAGCCTCGCTGCCGTGGATCTCGGCGACGCACGGGGCCACGGTCATTGTGGTGAATCCCACCATGGAGGGGCAGCGCTCGGGCCCCAGCATCCTGCCCATCGAAGGGCCGGCCGGGGTCATGCTGCCGCGGCTCATCGCTGAAGCGTTTGCCGGTCGCCGCGCCAGACGGCAGGCGGAATCGGCCTGAACGCGGCCGCGCTGGCGGCGTCGCGGCGGGGCGCGAGGTCGCCAGCGGTCCGGTCAGGCGGGCAGTGGGGTGGGGAGCCAGACGGCAATGGTCGTGCCCACCCCCACCGTGCTTTCAGCCCGGACGCGTCCGTGGTGCGCCTCTGCCAGGTGGCGCACGATGGAGAGGCCGAGGCCCGTGCCGCCGGCCTCGCGGGACCGACCGGGATCGGCGCGGTAGAACCGCTCGAAGATGCGCGGCAGATGTTCGGGACCGATCCCCATGCCGGTATCGTGCACCCCCATCCATACCCCGTCCCCCTCGCGTTCAGCAAACACGACCACCCGCCCCGCGGCCGTGTGGCGCAGGGCGTTCTCGGCGAGATTCACCAGTATCTGTCCCGCCGCGGTGGGATCGCACCGGATGAACCGGGCGTTGGGGGCCACGTCGATGCCCAGTGATACTCCCTTGTCATCGGCGCGGGACTGCAACGGGGCGAGGGCATCCGCGGCGAGCTCCTCGACGCGCAGCTCCATTGGCGCCGGACGCCATCCTCCCGACTCGATGCGGGAGAGGTCGAGCAGGTCATCGACGATGCGCTGCATGCGCTGCACGTTGGCCTCCGCCATGCCCAGGAACTGCCGCCGCAGGTCGGGCGGGACATCGTCGTCCTGCAGCGTCTCCACGAATCCGCCAATGATCGTGAGCGGCGTGCGCAGCTCGTGGGACACATTGGCCACGAAGTCGCTGCGCACCGTCTCGAGCCGGCGAACCGGGGTGAGGTCGTACATGGCAAACACGGCGCCCCCGCCACTCAGAGCGCGTACCGTGAGCGCCAGCGTGCGACCGGCGAGCTGGATTTCGCGCACGATGGGCGGGGCCCCCGACAACACCAGCTGCAACGCTTCCTGCAGCTGCGGTTCCTGTGGCAGCTCGTTGGCGGGGAAGGGGAGCGGCTGACGCAAGTTGAGCAGCTGACGTCCGCGCTCATTGATGCGCACCACCCGCTTGCGCGCGTCCACGGCCACGACGCCTTCGTTGAGCGACTCCGTAAGCGCCACCAGGAGCGCTTCCTCCGACTGCATCTCCCAGAGGCGCGTTTCCATCTGCTCGGCCACGCGGCGCAGCGAATCGGCCAGGTCCCCCACCTCGCCGCCACTGATGGACCGCGACGGTCGGGCGGTGAGATCGCCGCCGGCCAGATCCTGCGCCATGTCGCGCAACTCCTGCATGGGGCGCGTCACCTGCCCGGCGAGTCCGCGCGCCAACAGCAGGGCCACGATGAGCGCGATGCCACTGGCAATGAGCACGTCGTTGCGGATGGCCCGCAACAGCGCCTCATCGGCGGCCGCCTCCAGGCTGGCGCGGTCGGCCGGTTGGGCCATCCCCACGGCGACGGTATCCTGCAGCTCCAGCCGGTGCCGTACCCGCCACTCCACAGCCCCCAGAATGATCGCCACCAGTAGCGTGGCGACCACGGCGCTCTGCAGCAGCAGTCGCTGGGTGAGCCGCACTCAGTAGGCGCGCGGCGCCGCGGCGCGCAGGCGGTAGCCGAATCCGCGCACGGTCTCGATGAGGTCGCCGGCGGTGCCCAGCTTGGTGCGCAGTCGCTGCACGTGCATGTCGACCGTGCGGGTCTGAATGTCCGGGGCGGCTTCCCACACGGTTTCCAGCAGGTGCCCGCGTCCCTGGACGCGCCCGCGGCGCTCGGCCAGGGTGAGGAGCAGCTTGAACTCGGTGGGGGTAAGCTCCACGGCCTCGCCGCTCACGTTCACCGTCATGGCCGCCCGGTCGATGTGCAGCGGCCCAATGACCAGGGCATCGGTGTTGCCGGACGGCTGCACGGACCCGGTCCGGCGCAGAATGGCCGCCACCCGCAGCACCAGTTCGGCCGGCGAGAACGGTTTGGTGAGATAGTCATCGGCACCCAGCGACAGGCCGCGGATGCGATCAGGTTCTTCCCGGCGGGCCGTGAGCATGATGACGGCGATGTCGCGCGTACTCTCGTCGAGGCGCAGTTGCTCGAGCACGTCGAACCCCGACATGCCCGGCAGCATGAGGTCGAGCACGATGAGCGACGGGCGCTCACGACGCGCCAACTCGAGTGCGTCCTGCCCCGACGACGCCGTGGAGACGCGATAACCGGTTTTCGCCAGGTGGTAAGCCACCAGGGCGACGATCTCGGTTTCGTCGTCCACGACGAGAATGCGATCAGCGGTGCTCGGAGCAGGGTTCATGCACGGGTCAGTAGGTGCCGGCGTCGGCCGGTTCGGCGTCGGCGCGCGGCACCCGCGACTGGGCGCGGGTGTGCAGCCGACGCTGGATCTTGGCCACGATCATCTCGATCGCGACCGTGTTGCTCCCTCCCCGTGGGACGATGACGTCGGCGTACCGCTTGCTGGGTTCGACGAACTGCAGATGCATCGGCTGCACGGTCGTGAGATACTGGTCGAGCACCGATTCGAGCGTGCGGCCGCGCACGGCCGTATCGCGTCGGATGCGGCGAATGAGGCGGATATCCGGATCGGCATCGACGAACACCTTCACATCGCACTGCGCCCGGACGTTGGGGTCCGACAGGAGCAGGATGCCGTCGATCACGACGACGTCCGCCGGCTCGATGCGCCGGGTGCGACTGCTGCGGGAGTGCGTGGCAAACTCGTACACCGGCATGTCCACCGCTTCGCCGCGGGCGAGCGCCTCGAGGTGAGTCGAGAGCAACTCCACGTCGAAGGCATCGGGATGATCCCAGTTGACGTGATGCAGCTGCTGCAGGGTCAGGTGCCGGAAATCCCGGTAATACGCGTCCATCTCCAGGAAGGCGACGGAGGCGTTGGGGAGGGCTTCTGCCACCTTGCGAGCCACCGTCGATTTCCCCGAGCCGGTGCCGCCCGCGATGCCGATGATGAGCGGTTTCATGAGCGGAGTGACCGGGTCGTCCACGAGGGATGTCTCAAGCATGGACCGCCGTCGTTTCCGGACGGTTACGGCGGTGTAACGAGTAGGTATCGGCAACCGGGGCCGATCGGACCGTGCCACGGGAAGTTCGCGGCGGCAGGGGGGACCCGGCAAGGACGGATTCGGACCGCCGCGTACGCCACTCCAAACGACCCGGGGGACCGACTAGCATTCCCTGATGGGACGTCCATTGTCTTGGCTGTGTGCCGTACTGCTGCCCGCCGGGGGGCTGGCCTCGCTGGCCGCGTTGATGATCGAGCCGCTGGCGGCGCAACGGGCCCCGCGCCGCGTCGAGCTCACGATTGCCGCCACTACCGACGTGCACGGGCGGTTGCGTGGGTGGGACTACTACGCGGGGCGCGCCGACCCGGCGCACTCCCTGGCGGCGGCCGCCACCATTGTCGACTCCGCCCGGCGGGCCAATCCCGACGGCGTCGTGCTCGTGGAAGGGGGCGACATCCTGCAGGGCAACCCGCTGCTCTACGTGGCGGCGCGCGTTCGGCCCACGCCGGTGCACCCCGTCATCGCCGCCATGAACGTCATGCGCTACGATGCCGCCGTGCTGGGGAACCACGAGTTCAACTACGGCGTGCCGCTGCTGCAGAAGGCGATCGCGCAGGCGGGCTTTCCGTTCGTGGCGGCCAACGTGCTGGACGCGCAGGGGAAACCCTGGGTGGCCCCGTATACCATGGTCACGCGACGCGGCGTGCGGGTGGCCATCATCGGGGGGACGACCCCCGGCTCCATGGTGTGGGATCGCGAACATCTCAAGGCCGCGGGGCTGACGGTCACCGATATCGTGCCGGCGGTGCGTCAGCGTGTGCAGGAGGCGCGCCGCGCGAAGGCCGATGTCGTGCTGGTGCTGCTGCACTCCGGGTTGAACGAACCGGCGAGCTACGACACGGTCGCCACGGGGCTCCCGTCCGAAAACGTGGCGGCACGCATTCCACGGGAAATCGACGGCATCGACGTCGTGGTCTACGGGCACTCGCACCGCGAGCTGGTGGATTCCACCATCAACGGGGCGCTCGTCATGCAGCCCCGCAACTGGGCGGGGTCGGTGGGGCTGGGCACGCTCACCCTCGAGCGGCGCCAGGGCCGCTGGAGCGTGGTGGCGCGTACCGGGCGCGCCGTGCGGGTGGCGGGGCATCGCGAGCACCCCGACGTGCTGGCGGCGGCGCGCAGCACACACGAGGCCACCGTTGCGTGGGTCAATGAGCCGGTGGGGCGTACGAGCGTGGCGTGGCGCGCCGACAGCGCGCGCGTCACCGACGCCCCCATCACGGACCTCGTCAACGAGGTCATGCGACGCACCACCGGCGCCGAGCTGTCGGCCACGGCCGCCTTTTCCCTGGAGGCGGCGCTCGATACGGGCGCCATCACCCAGGCCGAGCTGTCGCGGCTGTATCCCTACGACAATACGCTCCGCGCCGTGCGCATCACCGGCGCGCAGCTCCGGGACTTCCTCGAACATGCGGCGCGATACTATCGCACCGTGGGGGCCGATGGCCGGGCCGCCGGGGGCATCCTCGATCCGTCGGTACCGGGCTACAACTTCGATGTCGTGAGTGGCGCGGACTACACGATCGACCTGCGGCGCCCGGTCGGCCAGCGCATCACCCGTCTGCAGGTACGCGGGCGCGAGGTGCTCCCCACCGACAGCTTCACGATGGCCCTCAACAATTACCGGCAGGGGGGCGGCGGCGGGTTCTCCATGTTGGCCGGCGCGCCGCTGGTCTACGACCGGGACCTCGACATCCGGCAGCTGGTCATCGATGAAGTGCGCCGGGCCGGCACGCTCGATCCCGCCGCCTACGCGCAGCGAAACTGGACGTTGGAACCGGCGTCGGCCCGCGAGCAGGCCTACGCCGAGCAGCAGCCGGGGCGCGCGGCCAGCGCCCCTTCCGGATCGCCGACCGTGCGGGTGATCGCCATGAGCGATTTTCACGCGGCGTTGCGTCCGCAGTTCGATCAGGGCAACGCCCCCGTGGGGGGCGCCGTGGCGCTGTCGGCGGCCATTCGGCGCGCCCAACGGGAATGCCAGCCCCCCGCCTGCCAGCATGTGGTGATCGATGCCGGCGACCTGTTCACCGGCTCGCCGGCCTCCGACTGGCACGGCGGACGGCCCACCGTGGACGTGGTGAACCGCCTCGACGTGGCCGCCGGTGCGCTGGGCAATCATGAATTCGACTTCGGTCAGGACACGCTGCGCGCGCGCATGCGCGAGCTGCGCCACGCCATCTTGGGCGCGAACGTGCGTGGCCCCGACGGCGAGCGGCCCGCCTGGCTGCGTGCCGACACGATCGTCACGCGTGGCACGGTGCGAATCGGCATCGTGGGCGCCGCCGGAACGCACACCCCCAACACCGCCAGCCGCCGCAAGGTGGGGCCGCTCACCTTCCTCGACCCGGTCCCGGTGTTCGTCGAGCGCACCCGCGCGTTGCGCGCGGCGGGCGCACAGGTCGTGGTGGCGGTCATTCACGACGGCGGCCGCTGTGAGCGCGATCGCCCCACCGACTGCAGCGGTGCCGGCATCGATATTGGCCGGCGCCTGGGCGAGATGGGGGCGGATCGCCCCGACGTGTACGTCATGGGACACGCCCATGTGAACCTCTCGCTCGACTTCAACGGCATGCCTGCCGTCGAACCCACATCGAGTGGCCGTGGCATCGTGGTGGTGGACGTGCCGGTGGGTGGCGGACCGGCACGCACCGAGGTACGCCCGGTGCGCGGTGATGAGGTGGCCGAGGCTGTGCCGGAGGTCGATTCGATCGTGCGCATGGCCATGGAGCGCGTACGTCCGCAATTGCAGCAGCCGGTGGCCACGTTGGCCGAGCCCATGCGGCGGGCCGGTGCGCAGAACCCGGTGGGGAACATGCTGGCCGACGCTGTCCGCGCTGCTGCCGGAAGCGACGTGGGGATGTGGAACAATGGCGGCGTGCGGGCCGACCTTGCCGCCGGCCCACTGAACTACGGCGGGATCCACTACGTGACGCCGTTCGGCAATCTCGTGGCACGCGTCCGCCTGCGCGGGCGTACGCTGCTGCAGCTGCTCGAAGCCACGGTGGATCGCGGTCGGCCGGACGCACACGTGAGCGGAGTGTCCGTCGAATACGACCCGGCCCGTCCACGCGGGGCGCGGGTCGTGCGCGCGCTCGACGCGGCAGGGCGCCCCATCGAGCCCGATCGGATCTACACGGTGGCCATGAACGATTTCATGGTGGAGAACGACTTCAGCGGGCAGCTGGCCGGAGCCATCGCCACCGAGTTTCTCACGGTGCGCGATATCGACGCCGTACGCGCCTTCCTCTCGCAACAGCCGCAACCGGTGCGTGGCGACCCCACCGAGCGGGTGCGTCCCATCACGGCAGGGAGCAATTGATGTCCAACACGGATGTCCGTGTGTTCGTGAACGAGCGTGGCGTGTCCGTGCCCGCCGGAACGGTGGCACTCGATGCGGTGCGCGCCCTTTTCCCCGACGATGCGGACGGCCTGGCAAGCGGACGGCTGCGCCTCACCGACAGTCGGGGACTGCCCATCGCCGCCGACACGCCAGTGGTGGGCGGCGCGATCTTCCGGGTCGTGACGGCGCGCGAGCGGCTGAGCGACGGTACGCCATGACCCCGACGCTCAATCCCGATTTCGTCGCCCACGTCCGCGCGATGCCCAAGGCCGAGCTGCACTGCCACCTCGACGGCTCCCTGCGTGCGGCCACGCTGCGCGAACTCTCGGCCGCCCGCGGGCTCGCGCTGCCGCATCAGCATGACGCAGCGCTGGCCCGCTGGATGCGCGTCGACGATGCGCACGACCTGGCGGAGTACCTCGCCCGGTTCGAGATCACCCTGGCGGTCATGCAGACGGCGGATGAACTCCGGCGCATTGCACGGGAACTCGTGGCCGATGCGGCCGCCGACGGCATCCGTTACGTGGAGGTGCGGTTCTGTCCCGCGCTGCACACGCGCGAAGGCCTCTCGGCCGATGCGGTCATGGAGGCGGTGCTGGCTGGACTGCAGGCGGGGGAGGCACCGGGGGGCGTCGTGGCGCGGCTCATCGTGTGCGCGCTACGCAGCCTGCCGTGGCCGCACAGCATGGCAATGGCCGAACTCGCCGTGGCCTACCAGCGACGTGGGGTCGTGGCCTTCGATCTGGCGGGTGGTGAACGTGGCAACCCGGCGCGGGCGCATGCCCCCGCCTTCGAGTACGCACGGCACAACAACCTGGCCGTCACGGTCCATGCCGGCGAGGGCGACGGCGCCGCATCCATCCACGAGGCGGTGCACCAGTGTGGGGCCAATCGCATCGGACACGGGACGCGGCTGCGCGAAGACCCGGCGCTCGAGGCCTATGTGGTGGACCGACGCATCGCGCTCGAGGTGTGCCCCACCAGCAACGTGCAGACGCGGGTCGTGCACGTTTTTGCCGAGCACCCCATCGAACGCTATCGCCAGCTGGGCGCGCTGGTCACGGTGAACACGGACAACACCATGATGAGCGGGGTGTCGCTCACCGATGAATTCGTGAGCTGCGCCGTGCACCTCGGCTGGAGCCACGAGACGCTGGCGCAGGTGGCCCTCCAGGCCTTCGATGCCGGGTTTCTGCCGTACGCGGAGCGACAGGCGCTGCGCGCGAGCGCCGAACGCGACCTCGCCCGCATGACATCGCCCTGGCCAGCGCTCTTTCTACCGGCCGGCCATCAGGTGGATGGTGCCGCATGACGACCGCCAGGCAGTCGGCGGGGGGCCCGCACGCGCAGGCCGCGGCGGCGTTCATTCGCGAGCAGGGCGGGGGCGACTGGGAGGCCCCCGTGGCCGGCATCGTGCTGGGGTCAGGGCTCGGGGGGTTGGCGCACCGCCTCGAGCAGGCGCGGGCCATCCCGTTCTCCCATATCCCCGGCTTTCCGGTGGCCACGGTGGCCGGTCATGCGGGGCAGGTGCTGCTGGGACGTCTCGCCGGCCGGCCGGTGGTCATGCTGGCGGGTCGATTCCACATGTACGAGGGGCACCAGGCGTCTCTCGCTGCGTTCCCGGTGCGCGTGCTGCACGCGCTGGGCGCCCCCGTGTACATCGCCTCCAACGCCGCCGGTGGGGTGCGCCGTTCCTTCGCGCCGGGCGATCTGATGCTCATTGCCGATCACATCAACCTGATGTTCCGCAATCCCCTCACGGGGCCCGTCGAGCCGGGTGACGAACGATTCCCCGACATGTCCGATCCGTACGATCCGGCGCTGCGTGCACTCATGCGCGAGGCGGCATCGGCGGTCGGTGTGCCGCTGCAGGACGGGGTGTACTGCGGACTGCTGGGACCGACGTACGAAACACCGGCCGAGGTGCGCATGCTCGAGCGCCTTGGCGCAGATGCCGTGGGCATGTCCACGGTGCCCGAGGTCATCATGGCGCGCGCCATCGGCCTGCGCGTCGTGGCCGTCTCGTGCATCACCAACAAGGCGGCCGGACTGTCGGCTGACCGGCTCAGTCATGCCGAGGTGATGGAGGCGGGGAAGGCCGCCGGCGGCCAGTTCGAGGCCCTGATTACCGAGTTCGTGCGGCGACTCCCCTGACGTTATCGCCGCGGAGCCGGTGAGCGGGGGAGCGCCGCCAACCGTTCCTTGAAGGACTGGAAGCTGCGCGAGTCGCGCGTGAGCGAGCGCAGCACCACCGGGTCAATGCGGTCGATTTCCTCTTCGGTGGTGCGAATGCGGCTTTCTTCGATGGGGTGCGACGCGAACCACGCTTCCACCGATCCCGGATTGCGTTCGCGTTCCCGCAGCAGAATGCGGAACATGCTGGGCATGCCGCGCGGATCGATGCCGGCCCGCGTGACGTACTTCACGCCAAAACGATCGGACTCGGTTTCATCGTCCCGGCTGAACTTGGCAAAGCCGGCCTGCGCCAGCACCGAGACCCCCGTCCCGGCAAGGCCCTGGCAGAAGGAGGGGGCCAGAATGCAGCCGATGCTGAGGCCGTAGTTGGCGCGCTGCGCGGCGGCCATCTGCTTCATGCTGTGCCGCTGCGTCACGTGGGCGATCTCGTGCCCCAGCACGCCGGCAAGCTCCGACATGTTGGTGGTGCGCTCGATGAGCCCGCGGTTCACGTAGATGTGCCCCCCCGGCACGGCGAAGGCGTTGATCTCGGGCTGGTCGACGACGTTGAAGCGCCAGGTGAGACTGCGATCGTCCACGACCCGCGCGATGGAATCACCCAGCACGTTGATGTAGCGCACGATCTCCGGGTCGCGCACCATGGGCAGCTGCTGCTCGATCTGCTGCGCATACTGGCTGCCCATGGCCACCTCCTGGGCCGTGCCGGGAACACAGGCCCCCACGGCCAACAGGGCGCCCACGGCCGCTGCGCGGCGCACACGCGTGGTCACCCTGCCGGTGTCGGCACCGCTACCCCACGCCCCGTTTCCCGCCATATTCCCTCCGCCGTGGCACTTGCCGCTGTTCCGCGCGGCCCGATGGCCGCTGCCGAGCCTCTGTTACGTACTACCCGCGAACTCCGCGAGTTGCCCCCATTTTGGTGAAGCTACTCACACTTGCGCGTGACCTGCAGCGTCGGAAGGGCCGCGAACGGCAGCACCGGTTCGTGGCCGAAGGCGTGCGGACGGTGGAGGCGCTGCTCGCCTCCCCGGTCACCGTAACCGGCATGCTGGTCACCGACGCGCTGCCACGACAGGCACGCGGATTGGCGCTGCAGCAGCAAGCGGAAACGCGCGGGGTGCCGGTGCACGTCGTGACGGAGGACGAACTGGCCAGTGCGAGCGACACCGACGCGCCGCAGGGAGTGCTCGCGGTGGCCGATATCCCCGCGGCGGCGACCCTCGCTCCAGGCGCCGGCGCGCGGTATCTGGTGCTCGACGCCCTGCAGGACCCGGGCAACGTGGGCACCGTGGTGCGCACCGCCGCCGCGCTCGGGGTCACTGCCACCATCGCCCTCCCCGGGACGGTCGACTTCTGGAACGCCAAGGTCGTGCGCAGCAGTATGGGGGCGCTCTTTCATCATCCCGTGGCCACCATGGGGTGGAATGATCTGGCGGGGTTCCTGGCCCAGCATCGGGTGGCGCTCTGGGCTGCCGATCTCGAGGGAGACCCGCTCCCCGAGGTCGCGGCCGGTGCGCTCCCCGAGCGGCTGGCGCTGGTGGTGAGCAACGAGGGGGCCGGGCTGTCCCCCCACGTGGCGGCGGCGGTCGATCGCCGGCTGCGCATTCCCATGGCTGCCACGGTGGAATCGTTCAACGTGGCGGCAGCCGCCGCCATCGTGCTGTACGCGCTGGGCGTGGCGCAGGCGGGCGCTCGGTCGTCCTGACGGCATGCACGCATCGCCCCCGTTTGCCCCCGCCGTCGCCGATTCGGCCGCCCTGAGCGGTCTGTCCACCGGCCCCGCGCTCGCGTCGTTCCCCCTCGCGGAGCTGTTGCTGGTTCTGCTCTCGGCCTTCGTGGTGGGCGCCTGCTTCGGATCGTTTCTCAACGTCTGCATTGCGCGCTGGCCGCTCGAACTGAGCGTGGTGCGTCCGCGGTCGCGCTGTCCGCGCTGCGAACGGCAAATCCGCTGGTTCGAAAACATCCCGGTGCTCAGCTGGCTGCTCCTGCGCGGCCAGTGCGCCGGCTGCGCGTTGCCGATCTCCGTCCAGTACCCGTTGATCGAAGTGATCGTGGGACTGGGGTGGACGGCGGCGGTCTACCACTTCGGGGTCACGCTCGAAGCCGTGCGGGTGGCCACCTTTGCCACGCTGCTCCTGGGGATCGCCGTCACCGACGCCAAGCATTACCTCATCCCCGACGGCTTCACCGTCTCGGGGCTGCTGCTCATGCTGCTCTTTGCCGTCGCCAACGTCTTCGTGGGCGAACCCTCGCACTTCGTCTCGCCCTGGCCGGCCATTCTTGGCGCCTGTGTCGGAGCCGGTGCCATCACGATCATCGGGTGGCTGGCGGAGGTGATCATGAAGCGCGAGGCCATGGGGTTCGGGCAGACGACGCCCATGGCGGTGGTGGGGGCGGCCCTGGGGGCCGAACGCTCGCTGCTCACCATCATCACGGGGGCGTTCGTGGGGGCCGTCACGTTCCTGCTGATCGTGGGACCCATCGTGAAGCTGCGCACGAGTCGGCGCGGTGAGGCGTTCGCCTTCCCGGACGTCCCTTTTGGTGTCTTCCTTGCGCCCGGTGCGTTGCTCACCTTGCTTTGGGGTGATGCGCTGATCCGCTGGTACGTCGAGCGCGCGTTCTCCGCCTGACCTTGCCCATGACCCATTCGCTCCGCCTGCCGCGCATCCGTGCGGCGGCGTTCGTCCTGGTTGCCTCCGTCGTCGCGGCCTGCGGCGACACGCCGAAGAACGGTGAGGGCCCCTATGCCGACCTCGTGGCCGAGTTCGTGCCCAAGATCGAGCGGGAAATGGGGCTGCCCTTCAAGACGCCGCCCAAGGTGGAGCAGCGCTCGCGCGACGAGGTGGCGGCGTTCGTGCGCAAGCAGCTCGAGAGCGAGCGTGGGCGCACGCAAGTGGCCGGACAGGAGGCCGCGTACAAGCTGCTCGGCCTTGTGCCCGACACGATGCAGCTGGGCGTGCTGCTGCAACGTCTGCTGGAGGAGCAGATCGTAGGGTATTACGACCCGGCCACCAAGGTGCTCTACGTGGTGGAAGGGGCGCCCGACGCGCTGCTCAAGCAGACGGTCTCGCACGAACTGGTGCACGCCTTGCAGGACCAGTATGTGAAGGTCGATTCCATTCAGGCCCAGGTGGACGACGGGGATCGCCAGGTGGCGGCGCAGGCGGTGCTGGAAGGCCAGGCGGTGTTCATGCAGTTGCGCATCGACGCCAATGCCGGGCCCATGCTCAAGGCGCCTGGTGGCTGGGATCGCATCCGGGACATGATCCGCGAGGGCTCGGTGGGGATGCCGGTCTTCGCGTCGGCGCCGCGCGCCGTGCGTGAGGGGTTGCTCTTCCCCTACCTCGGCGGGGCTGACTTCGTACGGCGCTTCATCAACGTGCGGCCGGAGAAGGAACTCCTGACCGACCTGCCGGTCTCCACCAAGCAGATCCTCAGCGACTCCGCGTACTTCGGTGGCGGGGCATCCGGGCGTGACCTGCCCGCGCGGGTCACCTTGCCGGCGCCGCGTGCGGGAGAGGTGATCTACAGCAACACCTTCGGCGAGTTCGAAACGCGGCTGGCGCTGGTGCAGCACATCAAGGACGACGAGCTCGCACGGCGCGCCGCCACCGGCGTGGACGGAGACCGCTATGCCGTCATTCGGACGGCGCAGGGCAACGCCCTCGTCTGGGCCTCCGTGTGGGATTCCCCGGCGGATGCGGCGGACTTTCTGGATGCCATGGGCGACGCGGCGCGTCGGCGCTATGCGCTGCCCAAGCCGGAAGTCACGGGCGGAAGTACGACGCGCCGCTACGAGGTGGCCGCCACACCGGTGCGCGGCGCGCGCACGGTGACGTTGAGCGTGGAACAGGTGAACGGAACACCCGTAGTGGTCTACATGGACCTTCCTGCCGCCGTTTCGGCCCCCATCGATCCGTCCCGCATCGTGGTGGACCCCCCGGCCGGCGGCCGCTGACCACACCGACCGGGGACGGGCATGACGTGCCCATGACCAATCCTGCTCCGCTGGGCCCCCCCACGGCCGACCACACCCTGCCGGCGGCGCTGCGCATCACCCCCGACGACGAAGTGCGTCGCGTGCGCCTCGCGCAAATGAAGCGGGCCGCCACCACGATGCTGGTGGTGGTGGCTGCGGTGTTCGTCGCGGCCCGCGTGTACGAGGCGCAGTATCCGTGGCTGGGCTATCTGCGCGCCTTCGCTGAAGCGGCCATGGTGGGGGGCATTGCCGACTGGTTCGCGGTGACCGCCCTCTTTCGCCACCCGCTGGGCATTCCCATTCCGCACACCGCCATCGTGCCCGCGCGCAAGGATCGCATCGGGACGGCGCTGGGCAACTTCGTGCAACGCAACTTCCTCACGCGCGAGGTCGTGGCGAGCAAGCTGGGCGCCATGAAGCTGGGGGAGCGGGCGGCGGCGTGGGTGGCCCGGCCGGAGAACAGCCGCCGCCTGGCGCGCGCCGCCGCGCACGGTCTGTCCGGTGCGGTGGGAGTGCTGCGCGACGAGGAGGTGCAGACGCTTGTGGACCGCGGCATCGTGGCCCGGTTGCGGCGTCTGCAGGCGGCGCCGCTGGCCGCCAAGACGTTCGAGCTCCTCACCGCGGACGGACGGCATCAGACGCTGCTCGACGATGCTCTGCGGCTCGCCGCGCGTTTCCTCGACGAGAACGAGGAGATGATCCGTGCGCGCATCCGGCAGGAGAGCCCGTGGTGGGTGCCGGGCGCCGTGGAGAACCGGTTGGGGGACAAGATCGTGAGTGGTGTGGAGGCGACGCTCGTGGCCGTGGCCGCCGATCCGGCGCACCCGCTGCGGAAGCGCTACGACGAGGCCGTCGAGCGCTTCGTGCAGAATCTGCGCGAGAATCCCGCGACCATTGCCCGTGCCGAGCAGATCAAGCTGGAGCTGCTCGACCACCCCGGCGTGGCCGAATTCTCACGCGAAGTGTGGGGCGACGTGAAGTCGCGTCTGGCGCAGTACGCCGAACGGTTGGCCACCGAGACGGAAGCCGAGCCCGATCAGCTGGAACGGTGGTTGGCGGGGCTGGGCGAGAAGGTACTCGCCGATCCCGCTCTGGCCGACAAGGTGAACGGCTGGGTGGTGGAGCTCGTGACGTACTCGGTGGAGCAGGCGCGCGAGGAGGTGGCCGCGCTGATCGCCACGACGGTGGCGGCGTGGGACGCCGACGCGACCTCGCGCAAGATCGAACTGCAGATCGGTCGCGATCTGCAGTTCATCCGCATCAACGGCACGCTGGTGGGCGGCCTGGTGGGACTGCTGCTGTATGTGGTCGGTCAGTCGCTGAGCTGACCGGCCGACCACCGGTCAGCGCAAGTCGGCAGGTACCGCCCGCGATTTGCGGCCGGTCGGCGTGGCGCGGCGCTCCACCTGATCGGCCGGGTGCCTGGCCGGGTGTGGCAGCAGCGCGAGATGCAGCACCTCGTCCATCGTGCTGGCAAAGGTGAACGCCATCTTCTCGCGCACCTCCTGCGGGACATCGCGCACGTCTTTCTCGTTCCCCTTGGGCAGAATGACTTCGCGCAGTCCGGCCCGATAGGCCGCCAGCACCTTCTCCTTCACGCCACCGATCTCCAGCACCTTGCCGCGCAGTGTGACTTCGCCGGTCAGCGCCAGGTCGCGCCGTACCGGCCGTCTCGACAGGGCGCTGGCCAGAGCGAGCGTGACGGCGATGCCGGCGGACGGACCATCCTTGGGCACGGCGCCGGCGGGGAAGTGCAGGTGCATGTCGCTCTCGCGGAATTCCGCATCGGCAATGCTGAGGGTGGCGGCACGCGAGCGAACGAACGAATAGGCAGCCTCGGTGGACTCCCGCATCACGTCGCCCAGTTGCCCGGTCACGGTGAGCTTGCCCACGCCCGGCATGCGCAGGGCTTCGATGGTCATCAGTTCACCACCGGTGGCCGTCCACGCCAGGCCGGTCACGGCGCCGATCTCCGGCTCCTTCTCGGCTTCCTCCTGCGTGAAGCGCGGCGGTCCCAGCAGCTCCTCGGCCCGCGCGGCACCGATCTCCCAGGTGCTCTCGTCGCCATCGGCCTTGGCGCGGGCCCGCTTGCGCATGAGGGTGGCGATGCTGCGCTCGAACGTGCGCAGCCCGGCCTCGCGTGAGTAGCGACTGGTGATGAAGCCCAGCACCGTCTCGGAGAAATGCAGGTCTTCCGGGGTGAGCCCGTGGTCATCGAGCAGGCGCGGAATGAGATAGCGCTGCGCGATCTCCACCTTCTCCTCGATGGTGTAGCCGGCGATGCGGATGACCTCCATGCGGTCGCGCAGCGGCCCCGGGATATCGAACAGATTGTTGGCGGTGCAGATGAACAGGGTGCTCGACAGGTCGAAGGGCAGATTCAGGTAGTGGTCGACGAACGTCGTGTTCTGCGACGGGTCGAGCACCTCGAGCATGGCCGCGGTGGGATCTCCGGAGGGCCCGCCGCTCGACATCTTGTCGATTTCGTCGATCATGATGACCGGATCGCGCACCTCCACGCGCCGGAGCGCCTGGATGAGCATGCCCGGCATGGCACCCACGTAGGTGCGCCGATGTCCGCGAATCTCCGCCTCATCGCGTACGCCACCCACGGAGATGCGGTAGAAGGCGCGGCCGATGCTCTTGGCAATCGCCTCGCCCAGTGAGGTCTTGCCCGTGCCCGGAGGCCCCACGAGGCAGAGAATGGGGCCCGTGGGATCGCCGCCCCGCAGCTTGCGGACGGCGAGGTACTCGATGATGCGCTCCTTGGCTTCATCGAGGCCGTAGTGCCGCTCTTCGAGCGCGTCTTCCACCTTGGCGAGCAGAATCTCCTCGTCGTTGCCGCTGCGCGTGTGCCACGGCAACGCCAGCACCCAGTCCAGATAGGTGCGAAGCACCTGGTACTCGCTCGAGGCGGGCGACAGCATGCGCAGGCGTTCCGTCTCGCGACGTGCCTCGGCGGCGACCTTCTCCGGCAGGTGCGCCTCGTCGATGCGGCGCAGCAGGTCCACCGACTCCTTTTCGTTCGGATCCGCCTCGCCCAGCTCGGACTGAATGGCGCGCAGCTGCTGGCGCAGGTAGAACTCGCGCTGGTGCTGCTCGATCTTGATTTCCGTCTGCTTCTTCACGTCCTCCATGACACGGGCGCGCGCCACCTCGCGCTCGAGGCGCGAGAGGATGAAGCGGATGCGCTGGCCGATGTCGAGGCGCTGCAGCACCTCCTCCTTGTCGGCGATGCGCAGGTTCATGTTGGTGGCGGCGAGATCGGCGAAGCGTCCCGGGTCGGAGACGTTCATCTTGAGGATCTGCGGCACCTCGTTGGGAATGCGATCGACCAGCTCGGCGAGCGTTTCGGCGGCGGTGACCGTGCGCGCCACCAGCTCGTCGAGTTCGGCCGGATCGGGGGGCGTTTCCCGGGCGCCCTGCACCCGCGCGATGGCGAACGGTTGCACCTGATCGATGGCGTCGATCGTGATGCGGCGGAGCCCCTGCAGCGTGATCTGCACCGTTTCCCCGGGCAGGTTGATGCGCTCGTGGACACGCGCCGCCACCCCCACCCGCCCCACGAACCGCTGCGGGTCGATGGCGTCGTCCCCGTCACCGGAGGCCACCACCAGAGCCACTACCAGCCCCGATTCCTCGTGTGCCCGCAGCAGCGCCAGGTTTTCGGGGGCCCCCATCTGCACGGCGATCGTTCCCAGCGGGTAGACGAGCGTGGAGCGCAGGGCCATGAGCGGGAGCGATGGCGGCAGCTCGGCCCGGAGGATTTCCTCCTTGCGCTGTCCGCGAGGCATCGTGATGGCAGGGTACCGCGGGTTCTGTGAAGACACGGGCTGGCAGGAAGAGTGACAGCGTGATCCGGGAGCGGGCCAATCTAGGGCGCCGAAAAACGGGAGCAACGCGTGATTCCGACGCAAGTTGCGTCACCGGTGGCCCTCTCCGTCACCCCCCGGGAGAAAATGCGGTGCCCGGGGGCACGGACGCGCCGGGAATGCGTCAGGGGCGGCCGTGGGTCCGCCAGCCTCCCGGATCGATTACCTTTCCCGTCTATGTTCGACGAGCTCACAGACAAACTCGGCAACGTCTTCGCCAAGCTGCGCGGACGAGGCGTCCTGACCGAGTCCGATATCAAGGAGGGGATGCGCGAGGTCCGCCGCGTCCTGCTCGAGGCCGACGTCAACTTCGCCCTCACCCGCGAGTTCCTGGAGCGGGTGGAGAAGCAGGCGGTCGGCGTGCTGCAGCTCAAGACGGTGCAGCCGGCGCAGCAGTTGGTGAAGATCGTGCACGACGAGCTCACCGCCATGCTGGGCGAACGGCGCGAGGGGCTGCGCATGAGCACCGTGCCTCCCACCATCATCATGATGGTCGGGTTGCAGGGGTCGGGCAAAACCACCACCGCCGGCAAGCTGGCCCGCAAGCTCAAGCTCGAGGCCAAGAGTTCTCGGCTGGTGGCGGCCGACGTGTACCGGCCGGCCGCCATCGATCAGCTCGAGACGCTCGGCAAGGCCCTCGACGTGCCGGTCTATGCGGATCGCACCACGCAGGATGTGGTGAAGATCGCCAAGGCGGGCATTGAGCAGGGCACCCGCAACCGCGATCGGGTGGTCATCGTGGACACCGCCGGTCGCCTGCAGATCGACGCCGACATGATGGACGAGCTCAAGCGGCTCAAGGCGGCGATCAAGCCCGACGAAATCCTGTTCGTGGCCGACGGCATGACCGGTCAGGAAGCGGTCAAGATCGCGCAGGGCTTCAACGAGGCGCTCGATATCACGGGCGTGATCCTCACGAAGCTCGACGGTGACGCCCGCGGCGGTGCGGCGCTCTCGATTTACGGGGTGCTCAAGAAGCCCATCAAGTACATCGGGGTGGGCGAGAAGCCCGACGCGCTCGAGGAGTTCCACCCCGAGCGCATGGCCGGCCGCATCCTGCAGATGGGCGACATCGTGTCGCTCGTGGAAAAGGCGCAGGAAGCGTTCGACGAAACCGAGGCCAAGAAGCTCGAGAAGAAGGTCCGCAAGGAAGGCATGGACCTCGAGGACTTCCTGTCGGCCATGCGCCAGATGCAGAAGCTGGGGCCCTTCGAGAATCTCCTCAAGCTGTTGCCCGGGGTGAACTCGAAGATGCTGAAGGACGTGAAGATGGACCCCAAGCGCATGAAGCACATCGAGGCCATCGTGCTCTCCATGACGCCGCAGGAGCGGAAGAAGCCCGAGATCATCAACGGATCACGCCGCGCGCGCATTGCCAAGGGGTGCGGGCGGCCGGTGAACGAGGTCAACCGCCTGCTCGAGCAGTTCCGCGAGATGCAGAAGATGATGAAGAAGATGGGCGGCATGCAGGGTGGCGGCAAAGGCGGCATGCCGCGCCTCCCCTTCGGCGGTGGTGGGATGTTCGGGATGCGCTGACGCGCATCCCGACCTCAGCCCTCGGCCGGCACCACGCGGTCCAGCCCAGGCCACGCCGCCAGGTTGTACACCACGAGCGTGCGCAGGTAGTGACGACCCGCGTCACCGTGCGCGGCGAGCACCGCCTCGGCGCCCTTCTTCACGGCATCGGCGTCGGCATAGGGCGCTTCCAGATCCTCGGGGAGCACCCCGTTCTCATGGGCCACACCCATGGTGTCGAGGAACGTGATCTGGTACTGCGGCTCGAGATCGACGTAGAGCAGCTGGAGGAGCTCCAGTTCATCCTGCGGCGTCAGGGCGCCCAGCCGGAGCGCTTCCTTGCCCACCTTGTCGGCGGGCCATGAGACGAGTGTCGACGCGCGGAAGCCGCCGCCCTTGGCCGCGATGCGTTGTGCGTACAGCGCTTTCGCGCTCTTGTGCCTGGCCAGGGCCTGCAGCACCAGCCACTGCCGACGCTCCATGGGGAGCGCCTTGAACGGAGAAGGAATCTTGGGCATGCCCCAACTTACTTCGACGGACCGCCGGACGCGCCTGGCCGCGACAGGCGTTCCATCACACGCTGCGCGATCTGGTCCGCCAACTCGTCACCAGCCAGCACCGGCGTGGACATGCGCCCGAGGATGGGCGGCGGGCCGGCCGGCACCCCCGACTGACGCCGCTGCGCCAATGCATCGGCCGCCTCCTGGCAGTCCACGCCGGTGGCGATCTCCCGCAGCAGCCCTTCGTGGATGTCGTACACCAGGCCGTGCAGCAGGGGGCGCTTCCCCTTGGCCCACGCATTCTGCACGATGGGCGTTTCCGACAGGTGATAGAGCTGCTCCAGCACGTTGAGCTCCACCACGCGGTCGAACCGCGCCTGCTCATCCTCGATCTGCATGAGCTCCGGCCGGTTCCAGCGCACCACGTTGCGGATGGGCTGCAGCCACAGGTCCACGAGCCCGTAGCTGGCGGTGCCCATGGCGGCCTTCACGCCGCCGCAGTTGTAGTGACCGGTCACGATCACGTGCTTCACGTCGAGCACCTCCACGGCGTACTGCAGCACGCTCATGGCGTTGAGGTCGCTCGGGAGCACCACGTTGGCGATGTTGCGGTGCACGAAGAGCTCGCCCGGCTCCGTGCCCGTCACCACGTTGGCAGGCACGCGACTGTCGGAGCAGCCGATATAGAGGAATTGCGGTTCCTGCTTCGCCGCCCGCTTCTCGAAGTAGTCCGGATCGGCCGCCTTCATGGCCGCCGCCCATTCGCGGTTGTGCTGAATGATCTTGCGGAAGTTTTCCATGGCCGATCCGGTCAGTGGGCAGGCGTGAGGGCGGTCTCGGGAATGCCCACGAGCCGGTAGTCGATGTTGCGGGAGCGTGCGGTGTCGCGGAACTCGAGCAGCGCTTCGAGCGCGTCGTAGTCGAAGCGCGTTGTCTTGCGCCCATCGATCTCCACGCGACATCCGGCCGGCAGCGCGTCGAGCGTCTGCATGAGGTTCGACTTGCTGAGGAACGTGACCTGATCGGGGAGCACGTAGCGCGTGAGCACGGCGCCGGGCGGGCTCACCTTGGTAAGGGCCGGCCGACGCATGTGCTCCGCAATGATGAACCCGATGCCCACCACCAACCCCACGGCAATGCCGCGCAGCAGGTCGGTGAACAGGATGGCCACGATGGTGACGGCGAACGGAATGAAATGCGACCACCCCAGCCGCCACGCGCTCTTCCAGAGGGACGGCGTGGTGAGCTTGAAGCCGGTCACGAGCAGCACGGCGGCCAGCGCCGCCAGCGGAATGCGGTTGAGCACCGGGGCGAGCGCCAGCACCGCGATGATGAGCCACACGCCGTGCGCGATGGCCGAGAGACGCGAACGCGCACCGGCATCCACGTTGGCGGAACTGCGCACGATGACCCCGGTGACCGGAAGCCCGCCCAGAAAGCCGGAGAGCATGTTGCCGATCCCCTGTGCGAACAGCTCACGGTTCGCGGGGGCGTCGCGCTTGTCCGGGTCGAGCTTGTTGGTGGCCTCGAGACTGAGCAGGGACTCGAGGCTGGCCACGATGCCCAGCGTCGCCGCCAGCATCCACACCTGCTGGTCACGCAGGGCGCTCCAGTCGGGACGCGCGATCTGCGACAGCACACCCCCCACGCCGGTGGTGGGCAGGGTCACCAGGTGCGTCCCGCGAATGGCAAAGGTCGGCTCCAGCGCCAGCAGCAACTCATTGAGCCCCACGCCAATGGCGACGGCCGCGAGGGGAGCCGGAAGGAGTCGGATCTGCTTCATGGGGGAGCGCGGCCACCATACCATGAGGGCCACACCGATGCAGGCCACGGCGATGGCGCCGGGTTGCACCTGAGCCAGCGCGGAGCCAATGGCGCCGAAGGTGTTCTCACCCGACGCGCCCACGAAGGCGAAGTCGCCCTCGTAATCGGCGTCGTATCCCACCGCGTGCGGAATCTGCTTGAGAATGAGCGTGAGCCCGATGGCGGCCAGCATGCCCTTGATGACGCTCGAAGGGAAGTAGTACCCGATGACGCCGGCACGCGCCGCACCCAGCGCCACCTGCATGGCGCCGCCCAGAATCACGGCCGGCAGAAAACGCGGGAAGCCCCCCACCTGGGTAATGCCGGCGAGCACGATGGCGGTGAGCCCGGCCGCCGGGCCGCTCACCATGAGCGGCGATCCCGACGCAGCCCCCACCACGATGCCGCCCACGATCCCTGCCACGACACCGGAGAGCAGCGGGGCGCCCGAGGCGAGAGCGACGCCGAGGCAGAGGGGCAGCGCCACGAGAAAGACGACCACGGAGGCGGGAAGATCCTCGTGCCAGGCGGCCAGCAGGGCCGGGCTCTCGCCCTGTGGAGCGGAGACGGCTGGAGTACTCATGGCGACAGTGGGGATGCGGGGAGCAAGCCGGGGCGTTCGGTGAGCCTAACGCCGCGATCAACTACGCGCCAAGTTCCTGCACCGCTGGACAACCTATGGATTCCACCCGATTCCCCGGGATTTTCGATGCGTCGACTTCGCCTCTCTCCCGTTTGCCACGCGACATGGCGTCGCCTGTGGCGAGCTGTGCCGCTTGGCTGTGCCCTGGCGCTGGCCTCCGCCTGCGGAGGGAAGCCGGCCTATGATGTCGTGATTCGCGGCGGCACGGTCTACGATGGATCGGGAGGCGCCCCGATGACGGCCGACGTGGCCATCCGCGGCGACTCCATCGTGGCGGTGGGCACGGTGCCCGAGAAGGGGCAGCTGGAGGTGGATGCCACGGGGCTTGCCGTGGCGCCCGGTTTCATCAACATGCTCAGCTGGGCCACCGAATCGCTCATCGAGGACGGCCGCAGTCAGGGGGACATTCGCCAGGGCGTCACGCTCGAGGTGATGGGGGAGGGCGAGTCCATGGGACCGCTCTCCGATACCCTGCGAGCCGAGATGCTGTCGCAGCAGGGGGACATCAGGTATCCCATCACCTGGCGCACGCTGCGTGGCTATCAGGACTCCCTCGTGAAGAAGGGGATCAGCACCAACATCGCGTCGTTCGTGGGAGCCACCACCATCCGCATCAATCACGTGGGGTGGGACAATCGTGAACCCACGCCGGCGGAGTTGGCGGCCATGCAGGCCGATGTGCGGACGGCCATGGAGGAGGGCGCGCTGGGTGTGGGCTCCTCCCTCATCTACGCGCCGGCGTTCTACGCGAAGACCCCTGAACTGGTGGCGCTCATGAAGGCCGCCGCTCCGTACGGGGGCATGTACATCTCCCATTTGCGCAGCGAAGGAGTGCGCTTCGAGGAGGCGGTCGAGGAGCTCCTGACCATTGCCCGTGAGAGTGGCGCGCGCGCCGAGATCTATCATCTCAAGGCGGCGGGCGAGGCCAACTGGCCGAAGATGGCGGGGGTGTTGGCGCGCATCGATTCGGCACGGGCCGCGGGGCTCGAGATCACCGCCGACATCTACCCCTACACCGCAGGTGCCACCGGACTCGACGCCGCCATGCCGCCCTGGGTGCAGGAGGGCGGGTACGCCGCGTGGGCGAAGCGATTGCAGGACCCGGCCATTCGCCGGAAGGTGGCGCAGGAAATGCGCACGCCAACGGACCAGTGGGAGAGCCTGCTGTTGGCGGCCGGTTCGCCGGAGCGCGTCGTGCTGGCGGGATTCAAGGCGGATTCGCTCAAGCAGTACACGGGCAAGACCCTCGCGGCCGTGGCCAAGCTGCGCGGCACGTCGCCCGAAGAAACGGCCATGGATCTGGTGGTGAAGGACGGCACGCGTGTGGGCACCATCTACTTCATCATCAACGAGGACAACATCGCCGCGCAGCTGCGCAAGCCGTGGGTGAGTGTGGGCTCCGATGCGGCCTCCATGGCCACCGAAGGCGCGTTTCTCAAGAGCAACACACACCCGCGAGCGTACGGCACCTTCGCGCGCTTTCTGGGCAAGTACGTGCGCGACGAGCAGGTGCTCACGCTGCAGGAGGGCATTCGCCGACTCACGAGCCTGCCCGCCACCAACCTGCGCATTGCCCGGCGCGGCTGGCTCAAGCCCGGGTACCACGCCGACGTGGTGGTGTTCGACCCCCGAACCATCCGGGACAACGCCACCTTCGAGCAGCCGCACCAGTACGCCACGGGCGTGCGTGATGTGTTCGTGAACGGGGTGCCGGTGCTGAGGGCGGGTGAGCATACGGGGGCTACCCCAGGCCGTGTCGTCCTTGGCCCGGGAGCGAAGCGGTGACGCCGCTCTCCCGCCGCGCGTTCCTCGTGCAGGGCACGGCTGCGGCGTGCGCCGTGCCCGCGATGGGTGCGGTCGGGCCCTTCATTCATGTGCCCGGGAGGCAGGCGCCCGATCTGGTGCTGCGCGGCGGCGCGGTCTTCGACGGGTTGGGCGGGGCGGCCCGCGAGATGGACGTGGCCATGCGCGCCGGGCGCATCACCGCCATGGCGCCACGACTGGCGGTTCGCGGCCGCGAAGAGATCGATGCGCGTGGTCTGGTGGTGGCGCCGGGCTTCGTGGACATCCACTCGCATGGCGACAGCAGCCTGCGCGAGGATCCCCGCGCCGAGTCGGTCATTCGCCAGGGGATCACCACGGTCGTGGTGGGCGCCGACGGGAGCTCGCGCTTCAGCGGCGCCGCCGACCGGTCGTTCAGCGACTGGGAGCGCGACGTGTCGGCCATGGCACCGGCCGTCAACGTGGCGAGCATGATCGGGCTGGGCAGTGTGCGCGGGGCCGTCGTGGGAGAGGCCGACCGCCGCGCCACCGCCGATGAGCTGGCCCGTATGGTGGCCATGGTCGAGCGCGCGTTGTCGGAGGGCGCCTGTGGCACCAGCTCGGGACTCGAATACACCCCCGGAGCCTTCGCCACGACCGATGAACTCGTGGCGCTCTGTCGTCCGCTCGCCCGACGGGGGCTGCCGTACGCCACCCACATGCGCAACGAAGATGATCAGCTGCTCGAAGCCATCGACGAGTCCATCGCCGTGGCGCGTGGGGCAGCCTGCGCGTTGCAGCTGTCGCATCTCAAGCAGCAGGGCACCCGCAACTGGCCCAAGCTCACGGCCTCGCTCGCGCGCCTGCGCGACGCGCGCGCGGCCGGTGTCGACGCGTGGTTCGATGTGTACCCGTACGAGGCCTACCAGACGGGGCTCACCAATCTCTTCCCGGTGTGGGCGCGTGACGGCGGGGATGCGGCCTTCCTCAAGCGGCTTGACGACTCCGCCACGGCACCCCGCATCCGGTCCGAGTCGCTGAGCAAGGTGGAGATGATCGGCGGGTGGGACAACGTGCAGATCGCCCGGGTGCGCAACACCGCCGATCGTGATGCCGAAGGGCAGCGGCTCGGGGCCTGGGCTCGTGCCCGGGGAGCGGATCCCTACGAGGCCGCGGTGGGGTTGCTGCGCCGCAACGAGGCGGATGTGGGCATGCTGGGCTTCGCGATGAGCGAGGAGAACATCGACCAGCTGCTCGCGCACGAGTACGGCATGGTGTGCAGCGATGGCGGTGGCTTTGCGATTGACGGCCCCACACGGCGTGGCAGCCCCCATCCGCGCGGCGCGGGTACCATGCCGCGGGTCCTCGGTCGATTCGTGCGGGAACGCCAGGCGCTGCCGCTGGCCGATGCCATGCACAAGATGACGGCGCGTCCCGCCGATCGGGTGCACCTGCGCGATCGCGGGCGGCTGGCGGTGGGCATGGCGGGTGATGCCGTGGTGTTCGACCCCGCCACGGTGGCCGATCGCGCCACGTTCGCCAATCCGTTTCAGTACCCGGTGGGCATTCGCGTCGTGGTCGTGAATGGGGTGGTGGCCATTCGGGACGGGCAGCATCTCGCCCGCACGGGGCGGGTGCTGCGGGCCGGATAGCCCGCGCCCCCGCGTAGCCCCTCAACCCGAACTTCCGTCACCATGACCTCACGCCGAGACGTTCTGCGTCACCTCACCCTCGCCGGCCTGGTGCTGCCGTTTGCGTCCACCCGCCTGGCGAGTGCCGCCGCGCCACACCGGCCCGCGCGCCGCAGGGTGGGTCAGCTGCGCATCACCATTCTCTCCACCATGCTGGCCGACGAGGGGATCGGCGAGTGGGGGTTCGGGGCACTCGTGGAGGTGGATGGCCGCCGCCTCCTGTTCGACACCGGCGCGCACGACGATGTAGTGGCGCGCAACGCGCGGGAGCTGAAGGTGTCGCTCGACACGGTGCCCGAGGTGGTGCTGAGTCACTTCCACGCCGACCATACGAGCGGGCTCGTGGCCCTGCGGCGCGACGTGGCCCCCCGACAGCCGATGGCGCTGGCGCGGGCCCACGTGGCCGAGGGGATCTTCGCACCGCGCGTACGTGACGGCGACCCCACCGACTACAACGAGATGAACCGCGTGCGACCGCAGTACGAGGCGGCCGGCGGCGCGTTCGTGGTGCACGGGGCGCCCACGCAGATCCACCCGGGCGTGTGGCTCACGGGTCCCGTGCCGCGCCGAAACCCGGAGCGCAACTGGAGCGTCGGTGCGCGGCCGACCCGCGTGCAACGCGGGGGGCAGTTGGCGGAGGATACCGTCCCCGACGACATGGCCATGATCGTCGACACCGACCAGGGCCTCGTGGTGCTCACCGGCTGCGGGCACGCCGGTGTGGTGAACATCATCGAATACGCGCGCGAGGTGGTTCGCCCGGCGCCGGTTCACGCCCTCATCGGCGGTATCCACCTCTTCAACGCGTCCGAGCAGACGCTGGCGTGGACGGAGCAGAAGCTGCGTGGCTTCGGGGTACGCCATCTGATCGGCGCCCACTGCACTGGCGTCGAGACGGTCTACCGGTTCCGGCAGTCGCTCGGACTCGACCGGGCACACTGTGTCGTGGGGGCGGTGGGGCAAGTGTTCGACCTCGCCACCGGCATTCGTGCGGGGGTGATCGCCCGCTAGGCGCCCACGCGGCCCCCGACCGCGACCGGCGGCGGCCTGCGGCGCCGCGCTCAACGCAGGGCGGAATCGGGCGTAGCTTATCAGTGTCCGGCGCCCTGGCCGGCCCCTCCCTCAACCGCCTCGACGCATGATTCGCCGTCCCGCTCCGGTCCTCCTTGCCTTGCTTGGCGTGGCCCCCGCCTTCGCCGGCGCTCAGCCCGCCAAGCCGGCGGCCCGACCGGCAACCGCCCGCGCTGCCACCGCCCCCAAGGCCCCCCTCATGGCGTCGGTCGATCCGGCGCTCTTCCGCGGCATGCAGTATCGCCTCGTGGGGCATTCCCGCGGCGGCCGCGTCACCACGGTCACCGGCGTGCCGTCGCAACCGAAGACGTTCTACATGGGGGTGGCCAGCGGCGGACTCTGGCGCACCACCAATGGCGGCGAGAGCTGGGAGCCCATTACCGATGGCAAGGTGCCGGTCGGGTCGATGGGCTCCGTGGTGGTGGCCGACAGCGACCCCAAGGTGATCTGGCTGGGGACCGGTTCCGACGGGGTGCGCTCGAACGTGTCCACCGGGCGCGGCGTGTATCGCTCCTCCGATGCCGGCGCCACCTGGGAGTTCAAGGGCCTCTACAACGCCGGCCAGATCGGCGCGGTGCGTGTGCACCCCACCAACCCCGACGTGGCGTGGGTGGCGGCCTACGGCGACATCTTCAAGCCCAACACCGAGCGCGGCATCTTCAAGACCACCGACGGCGGCAAGTCGTGGAAGAAGACGCTGTACGTGAGCGACAGCACGGGCGCCATGGACGTGGAGCTGCAGCCCGGCAATCCGAACGTGGTGTTCGCGTGGATGAACCGCATCGAGCGCAAGCCATGGAGCATCATCTCCGGTTCGCGCGAGGGTGGCTTCTACAAGAGCACCGACGGCGGCGAGACCTGGAAGCGCATCCAGACCACCGGCCTGCCCAATCAGCTCATCGGCAAGGGCAACGTGGCCGTGACGGCGGCCAACCCCAACCGGCTGTATGCGCTGGTCGAGGCGCTGCCGGGGGGTGGGCTCTATCGCAGTGACGATGCCGGTGAGAACTGGCAGCTGGTGAACAGCACGCCGGGGCTCATCACGCGTCCCTTCTACTACACGTCGCTCGGGGCCGACCCGACCAACGCCGACGTGGTGTACGGCGGGGCCGAGACCTTCTACAAGAGCACCGACGGCGGCAAGACGGTCACGCCGTTCCGCACGCCGCACGGTGACAATCACGACATCTGGATCAACCCGAAGGACGGCAACACGATGGTGCAGTCGAACGACGGCGGCGCGAACGTCTCGTTCGACGGCGGCAAGACGTGGAGCTCGCAGGATATCCAGCCCACGGCCGAGTTCTACGGCGTCTGGCTCGACAATGCCTTCCCGTACAACCTGTACATGGCGCAGCAGGACAACAGCACGTACATCGTGCCGAGTCTCAACAACCCGTTCAACATGGGCGCCGTGCGCGTGGGCCCGGGCTGCGAAACGGGGCCCATCATTCCGCACCCGTCCGACGAGAACATCATCCACGGCAACTGCAAGGGGCAGTACGCCGTGATGAACGTGAAGGCCGGCGTCACCAAGAACTACTGGATCGGTGCGCAGTCACTCTACGGCAATGACGGCGGCGATCTCATCTTCCGCATGCAGCGCACGACGCCCATGGCGACGTCGCCGCACGATCCCAAGGTCATCTACTACGGGTCGCAGTATCTGCACCGGTCGCGCAACAACGGGGCGAACTGGGAGAAGATTTCGCCCGACCTCACCGCCTTCCCCAAGTGCTGCCAGGGGGGCAGCGGCGAGCCCATCACGCGCGACGTCACCGGTGAGGAGTTCTACAGCACGTTGTACGCCATCGCCGAGTCGCCGCTGGAGAAGGGCGTGATCTGGACCGGCTCCAACGACGGCCCGTTCTCCGTCACGCGCGACGACGGCAAGAGCTGGACGCGCATCACGCCCAAGGGGCTTGGTGAGGGCGGGCGCGTGGCGTGGATCGATGCGTCGCCGCATCGAAAGGGCTCCGCCTACTTCGCCACGTACCGCTATCTGCTGGGCGACTACAAGCCGTACATCTACCTCACCAACGACTACGGCAAGACCTGGAAGTTGCTCACCGACGGCACCAACGGTATCGCCGCGGACGTGCCGGTGCGCGTGGTGCGTGAGGATCCCGTGCGCGAAGGGCTGCTCTACGCCGGCACGGAGTTCGGGCTGTACATCTCGTTCGACAACGGCGGGCACTGGCAGCCGTTCAACCTGAACATGCCCATCATCCCCATCAACGACATCCGCGTGCATCGCGGTGATCTCGTGATCGCCACGCAGGGACGGGCGGCGTGGATTCTCGACAACATCGCGCCGCTGCAGCAGCTGGGCCCCACCACGACCAGCGCCTCGCACACCGTGTTCCGTCCCCGCGACGGCTATCGCACCACGACGGGGCAGTCGATCCTGGGCCCCACCATCGACTACTACCTGCCCACGGCGCCCGCCGATACGGTGCGCATCGAGATCGTGGACGCAGCGGGCAAGGTGGTGAACAGCTTCAAGAGCGGTGTGGCGCCCATTCAGCCGCCCCGTCGGCGCGGCGGCGAAGAGGATGATCCCGACGAGTCGATGATGGCGGGGCGTGGCGGTCGGGCACCCGCGATGGCGGCCGGACCGACGATGAACCTCGTGACGAAGAACGCGGGGCTCAACCGGTTCGTGTGGAACGTGCAGCATCAGAACGGGCTTGGCGCACCGCCGGGGCAGTACACGGCCCGCCTCACCGTGGGCAATGACACCCAGTCGGTGCCGCTCCGCGTGCGCATTGATCCGCGACTGGCGGCCGACGGCACCACCGAAGCCGACCTGCAGGCGCAGTTCGCGCACAACGTGAAGCTGCGCGAGATGGTGGCGGACGTGAATGCCCTGTTG
The DNA here is from genome assembly GCF_021298855.1 of Gemmatimonas sp. GTDB lineage: Bacteria > Gemmatimonadota > Gemmatimonadetes > Gemmatimonadales > Gemmatimonadaceae > Gemmatimonas. The sequence continues at coordinate 26,307 of NZ_JAJTHI010000045.1, read as the reverse complement.
GCCCGTGTCCGCGCGGCGGAGACCCGCTACAAGGGGGCCACTGGGGCCGCGGCCGATACGGCGAAGCAGGTCAAAGAGGTAAGCGAGACGCTCAACACCCAGCCGATCCGCTACGGCAAGCCCGGCCTGCAGGCGCATATCACGTATCTCGCCGGCATGACGGCGCGGGCCGATCAGAAGGTTGGCCAGGATGCCATCGATCGGTACGCCTTCCTGCGGAAGGAGCTGGAAGCGGCCAAGGCCAAGCTGGACCGGGCCATCGGTCCGCAGCGCCGCATGTAAGGCAACGGACCCTCACATGTTCGATGCCCTTCGACGGTTGGTGAGCGACAGCGTCCCCGGAACCCCGGGGGCGCACTCGCGGGTGTACCCGCACGATGTGCGCATTGCCGCCTGCGCCCTGCTGGTGGAGCTCTCGTGCGCCGACGGCACCTTCAGCGATGCCGAGCAGCATCGCATCATGGAGAGCCTGCAGCGGCACTTCGGGGTTGATGAGGCGGGAGCGCGCGAGCTGCTTGCGGAGGCGGCGGCCGCAAACCGGGACGCCGTCGACCACTTCGTCTTCACCCGTCAGGTGGTCAAGGAGTACAGTCTGGCCCAGCGCATCGTGCTGGCGGAGCTGATGTGGCAGGTGGTGCTGGCCGACGGGCACTTCGACGAGCAGGAGGCCTACCTCATTCGCAAGTTGGCCAATCTGCTGGAGTTGGAGCCGGCCTTCCTTTCGCAGGCCCGGCGGTCGGCCGAGTAGCGGCGGGGCGCGGGGAACAACCCACTGGGCGACGGTGATAACATTCAGGCGGCACCCCGGTGGGTGCCGCCTGACGTCTTTCCTCTACCTCACCATTCCTGCCATGACGATCTCTCGCTCGTTGGTCCGCGGTGCCTTTGCGCTCGCTGCTGTTTCGGTGTTCTCCGTGTCGGCCACCGCGCAGGGCGGCATGGGTGGCATGCAGATGGGCGGTGGCCGCGGTCAGGCCCCCGCGTCACCGCGTGACTCGCTGACGGCCAGCGTCTCGGGTGCCGAGATCAAGGTCAACTACGGCCGCCCGTCGAAGCGTGGCCGCGTGATCTTCAACGGCCTGAACGACATGAAGTGGGGCATGGTGTGGCGCACGGGCGCCAACGAAGCTACGCACTTCACCACCAGCAAGGCGCTGGACTTCGGCGGCAAGTCCGTGCCGGCCGGCACCTACACGCTGTTCACGCAGCTCGAAGCGAACGGCAAGTGGGAGCTGATCGTGAACAAGCAGACCAAGCAGTGGGGCACCGCGTACGACAAGGCGCAGGACCTCGTGCGCATCCCCATGACGGTCACCGACAAGAACGCGGTCGTCGAGAAGATGGAGATTCAGGTCAAGCCCGCCGGCAAGGGCGGGGAGATCATCGTGATGTGGGACACCTACAAGGCCGTCGCGGGCTTTGCGGTCAAGTAAGTAATCCGCAACTCGCGACACGAAACACGCCACCCGAAACTCCCCGTCGAGATCGAGTTCTTCTCGATCCACCGGGAGTTTCGGGTGGCGTGTTTCGCGTTCCGGGTATGGCAGCTCAGTGATGCCCGGCGGCCCCCGCGTCGCGATCACGGGGATCCGCAGCGCCAAGGCGAGCCCCCGTGCGCGGATCGATGGCAATGGAATGCGCCGTCCCCTGCTGGCTGCCGATCCGCACCATGTGCCCCTTGGCCCGCAGCGCGTCGAGGGTGGAGGCCGGGAAGCCGTCACGCTCCACGGTGATGGCGTTGGGCAGCCACTGATGATGCAGGCGTGGCGCGTTCACCGCCTGCTGGATGGGCATGTCGAATGCCACCACGTTGAGCACGACCTGCATGACCGTATTGATGATGGTGCGCCCGCCCGGGCTGCCCACCACCGCCACCAGCTTGCCGTTCTTCGCGACAATGGTGGGGGTCATGCTCGACAGCATGCGCTTGCCTGGCTGGGCCACGTTGGGCGCGGTGCCGATCAGGCCGGTGCTGTCGGTGAGTCCCGGCTTGCCGTTGAAGTCGCCCATTTCGTTGTTGAGCAGGAAGCCCGCGCCCTCCACGACTGCGCCCAGGCCGTAGCCGGCTTCAAGCGTGTAGGTCACCGACACCGCCACGCCATCCTTGTCCACCACAGAGTAGTGGGTGGTTTCGTCGCTCTCGTAGCCCTGGCTCACGTCGGCCGGTGACGACGGCGAGGCCTTCGACAGGTCGATGCCCGCCCGCAGGGTGTTTGCATAGGCCTTGCTGGTGAGTCGCTCCACGGGGGGCTTGGTGAAATCCGGATCGCCCAGGTGGACCGCGCGGTCGCGATACGCGCGCCGCATGCTCTCGGCGAGCAGGTGGACATACTGGGGCGAATTGTGCCCGGCAGCCTTGAGGTCGAAGCCCTCGAGGATGTTCAGCATCTCCACCATGGCCACCCCACCGCTGCTTGGCGGAGGCATGGTGATGATGTCGTAGCCCATGAACGTCCCGCGAACGGGGGCCCGCTCCCGCGCCTCGTAGGCGGCGAGATCCTGCTCCGAAATCAGCCCGCCGTGCTTCTTCATTTCGGCCACGATGAGGTGCGCCGTCGTGCCCTTGTAGAAGCCATCGCGCCGCAGGTCGCGAATGCGCCCCAAGGTATTGCCCAAATCAGACAGCCGCATGCGGTCGCCGGCGGCGTACGGCTTGCCGTCGCGATAGTACGCCGCGATGGTCGCGGGATACGCCGCCAGTCGGTCCTGCAGCCGGGGGTTGCCGAGCGACGCGGCCAGACCGGTGGGCACAATGAACCCCGTGTCCGCCATGCGTGCGGCCGGCTCGACGAGCTTGGCCCAGCTCACCTTGCCGTACTTCTGATGCGCGAGATCGAAGCCGGCCACCGTGCCCGGCACGCCAACCGCTTTGTGCGACCCGTGATGGATGCGCGCGGAATAGGCGCCGGTGCTGTCGGTGAACATCGTGGGTGTCGCCGCCGCGGGCGCCCGCTCGCGGAAGTCGATGGTGGTCGCGCGCCCGTCTGGGAAGCGAATGACCATGAATCCCCCACCGCCAATGTTGCCGGCCGTGGGGTAGGTCACGGCAAGGGCGAAGCCGGTGGCGATGGCCGCATCCACGGCGTTCCCGCCGTTGGCCAACACCTCGCGCCCCACCTGACTGGCAATGGCGCTGGCCGACACGACCATGCCCTTGGCCCCCTCGGCGGGGGTGGCGGGCTTGGGCGCGCTCTGGGCCCGCGCCGGGGTGGCAACGAGCCCGGGGGCAAACGACGCGAGGAAGGCGGCGCCGCGGAGCGTGCGCGAGAGGCGAGGGATGACGGACATGGGGCAGGGCAGGTGGCCGCAGGAGGGAGCAACGGTGTGAACAGACTACGCCGGGGGCCCCCGCTGTGCTGCCGGACCGCCCCAGTTCCCGCGGGCCAGGCGCCCCTGAGCCCACCGGCTGGCTGGCCGGGTTGAATACCGCTCCGCCGACCGGCTACATTTCAAGGCTACCCGGGTTTTTGCCCGGGACGGGTGCACGCCGGAAACGCCGGCGATGCGAGGAGCCCGGGGCAGCGCCACGCTGCCCAGCTGCACACACTCCCCGAGAGATTCGCATGGCCGTCAAGATCCGTCTCCGCCGCGAAGGCCGGAAGAAGACCCCGATGTACCGCATCGTCGTTGCCGATTCGCAGAGCCCGCGCGACGGCCGCTTCATTGAAATCCTCGGGCAGTACCAGCCGCGTGGTGGCGAGAACGCCATCAACCTCGACACCGAGCGCGTCAACTACTGGCTCAACGTGGGCGCGCAGCCCACGGACACGGTGCGCTCGCTCATCCGTCGCGCCGGCATCCTGAAGGCGCGCCACGAAGCCCGGCTTGCCGCCAAGCTGCAGTCGGCCGCCGTGGCCCTGCCCTCCGGCGAGGCCTGAGCTGGCCGAGTACATCGTCGTCGGTCGGGTCCGCCGCGCACATGGGGTGCGCGGCGCCTGGGCCGTCGAATCGCTGAGCGGTGCGCCGGACGTGATGCTCGCGTCCGGCGCGTTGCTTTTCGCGGGGGATCGGGAGGGGAATCTCGCTCCCGACGCCGTGGCGCATCCACTCCACGTGGAAGATGGGCGCCCCATGAACAAGGAGTGGCTCGTTCGCGTCACGGAAGTCACCGATCGCGACGTGGCCGACAGCTGGCGCGGGCGCTACCTGCTGGCCGCCGCCGCCACGCTCCCCGAGGCCGACGACGACGAGATCTACGTGGGCGATCTGATCGGCATGCGGGTGGAGGTGGAGGGGCGCGGACTGGTGGGGCATGTGCGCGACGTCTACGATGCCCCCCAGGGGTACATCCTCGAAGTCGAAACGGCGACCGGCCGTCCGCTGGTGCCCTGGAACGATGACCTGGTGCTGTCCGTCGATGAGAGTGCCGGCACGATCGTGTTCGCGCCGCTCGACGGCCTCTTCGACTGAGCGCGCCGCCTGCGATGCTGCGCATCAACATCGTCACGATCTTCCCGGAATTCTTCGCGGGACCGCTGTCCCTGAGCATCCCGGCGAAAGCCGCTGCGGCGGGCGGTGTGGCGTACCAGCTGGTGAACCTGCGGGACTTCACCCACGATCGGCATCGCACCGTGGATGACTATCCATTTGGCGGAGGGCCTGGCATGGTCATGAAGCCGGGGCCGTTCTTCGAGGCCGTCGAATCCCTCGGGGCCACGGCGCCCATCGTCCTGCTCTCTCCGCGGGGCCGCCGCTTCACCCATGCCGATGCCATGCGCTTTGCCGCAGGGCAGGAGCTCACGCTGCTGTGCGGGCACTACAAGGACATCGATGAGCGCGTGGCCTCGCACCTGGCCACCGAAGAACTCAGTCTCGGCGATTTCGTCCTCAGCGGCGGCGAGCCGGCGGCCCTGGCCATCGTGGACGCCACCGTGCGCCTGCTCCCCGGCGCCATGAGCGATCTGGACAGCGCGCGCACCGACTCGTTCTTCGATCGCGGCATCAGTGCGCCCAGCTACACGCGGCCGGCGGAGTACCGTGGCCATTCGGTGCCGGACGTACTGCTGGGGGGCGACCACGCGCGGGTCGCCGCGTGGCGTGAGGCGGAGAGCCTGCGTCGCACGCGAGAGGCCGAAGCGCGCGATGGCGCCGCGTGGGCCGCCCGCGCCCGTGACATCGCGGCCCGCGACGCCCGCCTGGCCGAAGCGGAGCGGCTGGCCGCCGAGAAGGCGGCGAAAAAGGCGCGCGCCAAGGCGGCGCGAGCACGAGCGCGGGCCCGAGACGAGGGGCACGCATGAGCGTTCGCATCATCGTCACCGGCGGCACCTTCGACAAGGAATACGACGAGCTGACCGGCACGTTGCACTTCGAGCAGACGCACCTGCCGGAAATGCTGCAGCGCGGGCGGTGCATGCTCGACGTGCAGGTCGATGTGCTCATGATGATCGACAGCCTCGAAATGAAGGAGTCGCATCGGCAGCGCATCGTGCAGGCCTGCCGCGACGCGCCCGAGTCGCGTCTGCTCATCACGCATGGCACCGATACCATGGTCGAGACGGCGCAGTACCTCGCCGCTGCCGCGCTGTCCAAGACGATCGTGCTCACGGGTGCCATGGTCCCGTATGCGTTCGGCAGCTCCGACGGTCTGTTCAACCTCGGGAGCGCCCTCAGCTTCGTGCAGTGCCTGCCCGCCGGAGTGTACGTGGCCATGAACGGCCGCTACTTCACCGCGGACAACGTGGAGAAGAACCGCAACGTGGGCGTGTTCGAGGAACGGCGCTGACGCGTGCGCGGGACGCGGCAGCGCCGTGTGTCGGTGCGATGGACCTCGGCCAACGCACGCAGTTCGCGCTCCTGCGCCTCGCGGGTGGCCACCAGCTGGGCGGACGGGGCAGGAGCCTGAGCATCGGCCACCGGGACGAGGGCGCCGAGCGACAGCGCGCCGCCCAGCAGGAGACCCAGGCGGCGGCGCCACGCCGGCCGGGGAGGGGGAAAGGGCACCATGGCGAAGTCCTGTGGGAAGAGGAAAGGGCCGCAAAAGTGTACGGTGCGCCCCCCGTCTCTGCCGTTGGGGGTGACCCGACGGCGCCTGCGTTCACCCGGTCGGCCGACTGGCCACGGGCCGGGTCCGCTTCCAGCCCCCTGTTCCCGTCCCCATTTTCCGTTCAGCAGGATTCCACGGCCGCTTCGGCGGCTCAGGCCGCATTCCACCCCCGAATCTCCGGCACTCCCCGCATGGCGAAGATCAAGGTTGTGAACCCCGTCGTCGAGATGGACGGCGACGAGATGACGCGCATCATCTGGCAGTTCATCAAGGACAAGCTGGTGCTGCCGTACCTCGATGTGCAGCTCGACTACTACGACCTCGGGATCGAGCATCGCGATGCCACCGGCGATCAGGTCACCATCGACTCGGCCGAAGCCACCAAGCGGCATGGTGTGGCGGTCAAGTGCGCCACGATCACCCCCGACGAAGCGCGGGTGAAGGAGTTCGGGCTCAAGAAGATGTGGAAGAGCCCCAACGGCACCATTCGCAACATCCTCGGTGGCGTGATCTTCCGCGAACCGATCATCATTTCGAATATCCCGCGCCTCGTGCCGGGATGGACGAAGCCCATCGTGGTGGGGCGCCACGCGCACGGCGACCAGTACAAGGCCACCGACTTCAAGGTGCCGGGGCCTGGTACGGTCACCATCACCTACACGCCTGCCGATGGCAGCGAACCGATGCAGTTCGAGGTCGCCAAGTTCGGCCAGGACGGCGGCGTGGCCATGGGGATGTACAACTTCAACGACTCCATCAGGGACTTCGCGCGGGCCAGTTTCCGCTACGGCCTCCAGCGCAACTTCCCGGTGTATCTCTCCACCAAGAACACCATCCTCAAGGCGTACGACGGCCAGTTCAAGGATCTGTTCGAGGAGGTGTTCGCGGCCGAGTTCAAGGCGGAGTACGACGCCAAGGGGCTCACCTACGAGCACCGCCTCATCGACGACATGGTCGCGTCCGCGCTCAAGTGGGAAGGCGGGTACGTGTGGGCCTGCAAGAACTACGATGGCGACGTGCAGTCGGACATCGTGGCGCAGGGCTTTGGTTCGCTGGGGCTCATGACCAGCGTGCTCCTCACCCCCGACGGCAAGACCATGGAGGCCGAAGCCGCACACGGTACGGTCACCCGTCACTTCCGCGAGCACCAGAAGGGAAACAAGACCTCCACCAATCCCATCGCGAGCATCTTCGCGTGGACGCGCGGTCTCGCCCATCGCGGCAAGCTCGATGGGACGCCCGAGGTAACGGCGTTCGCCGAGACCCTCGAACGGGTGTGCATCGAAGCGGTGGAAGCGGGGGAGATGACCAAGGACCTGGCCATTCTCATCGATCGGAAGACGCCGTACCTCCACACGGAAGACTTCCTCGACGCCATCGACCGTCGTCTGCAGGCGAAGATGGGGTGAGCCTGCGGCTCGAGGCACGGAGAACCGGAGGCACGGAGGGGATTCCCCCACCGTTCCTCCGGTTTCGTTTTGACGGCAACGCGCGACGGCGGTAGCATGGGAGGTCCCCTCCACCTCGAGACCCGTCATGCACCGACCACTCGCCGCCCTGTTGGCACTGGCCGCCCTCCCCGCCGCCCTCGGCGCGCAGCGCCCCGCGCCCCCTTCCCCGCAACCCGCCGTCACGCCGGCGTTGTACCAGGGGCTCACCTGGCGACACATCGGCCCCGAGGGCAATCGCTTCAGCGCGGCGGTCGGCATACCGGGCGATCCGCACACGTATTACGTGGGCGCGGCCTCGGGCGGCATCTACAAGACGACCGACGGTGGGGTGCATTGGAGCGAGATCTTCGATGACATGCCCGTGCAGTCGATCGGTGCGCTGGCCATTGCCCCGAGTGATCCGAACATCGTGTGGGCGGGCACCGGCGAAGCGCACATCCGCAGCCATATCTCGATCGGTCAGGGCATCTACAAGTCCACCGATGCCGGCAAGAGCTGGCAGCTCATGGGACTCGAGAAGACGGGGCGCATTGCGCGCGTGGTGGTGCACCCCACGAACCCCGATGTGGTCCTGGCGTGCGCGTTGGGTACCGCCTACGGCCCGCAGCAGGAACGCGGCGTGTACCGTACCACCGATGGCGGATCCACGTGGACCCGGGTGCTCTTCACCACCCCCGACGCCGGCTGCAGTGATCTGGCCATGTCCCCCGCCAATCCGCGTACGCTGTACGCGGGCATGTGGCACATCGAGATCCATACCTGGGGGCGCCGCAGCGGTGGGCCGGGGAGCGGCCTCTTCAAGAGCACCGACGGCGGCGTGACCTGGACGAAACTCGTCGGCAACGGATTGCCGACGAAGATCACCGGCAAGCACGCGCTGGCGATCGCGCGCAGCAACCCGTCGCGGGTCTACGCCCTCATCGAGACGGGAGACGGCCTGCCCTTTGAGGGAGAGGCCACCGAAAGCGGGCAGCTGTGGCGCACCGACGACGACGGCGCCACCTGGCAGCTCATGACCCGTGACCGCAATGCGATGGGGCGCGCGCACTACTACTCGCGTACCGCCGTGGCCACCGACAACGACAACGAGCTCTACTTCCTTACCGCGAGCTACGCGCGGTCGATCGATGGCGGACGCACGCTCACCACGCTGACCGGCGGCGAAGCACCGGGCGGAGACCACCACGATATCTGGATCGATCCCACGAACGCCAACCGGCAGATCGTGGCGCACGATCAGGGACTCTCCATCACGATCAACCGCGGCCGGACGTGGTTCCGCCAGCGTCTCAGCAACGCCCAGATCTATCACGTCACCGTCGACAACAACGTGCCGTACAACGTGCTCGGCAACAAGCAGGATGAGCCGAGCTATCGCGGACCCAGCAACAGCCGGGTGCAGGGCGGGCGCAGTGCCGGCATCTCGCGTGGCATGTGGCACTCCGTGGGGGGCGGCGAGAGCGGCTGGGCCACCCCCGATCCGGTCGATCCGAACATCATCTGGAGCACGGCCTCCGGCAGCGGCATGGTCGGCGGCATCGTGGTGCGCTTCGAGGAGAACCGACGGCAGTTCCGCAACGTCGAGGTGTGGCCGCAGCAGTCGAACGGTCCGGCCGAGGGGGTGAAGTACCGCTTCGTGTGGGATGCCCCCCTGCTCATCTCGCCGCACGACCGCAACACGCTCTACACGGGCAGCCAGCATGTGCATCGCACGCAGGACGGCGGCAACAGCTGGCAGGTGATCAGCCCCGATCTCACGCGCAACGACCGGTCGCGCATGAAGAGCTCCGGCGGGCTCACGCCCGACAACATCGGCGTGGAGTACTCCGGCGTGGTGTACGGCATCGCGGAGTCGCCCAAGGCCAAGGGCACCATCTGGGCGGGAACCAACGATGGGCTGGTGCAGCTCACGCGGGACAACGGCGCCACATGGACCAACCTCACGCCGAACATTCCCGGCATCCCCTTCTGGGGGTCGGTGCGCTCCATCGCGGCGTCGAAGTGGGATGCCGCCACGGCGTACATCACCGTGGATGCGCATCAGGAGAACGATCGCGATCCGCACGTCTACCGTACCACCGACTACGGCAAGACGTGGACGAAGATCGTCACTGGCATTCCGCGCAGCATGCTGAGCTACGCGAAGATCATCATCGAGGATCCGGTGCGGCCGGGCATGCTCTACCTCGGCACCGAGAACGCGATCTACCTGTCGTACGACCGCGGCGACACGTGGTTGCCGCTGCAGAACAATCTCCCGCACGCGCCGGTGTCGGGCATCATCGTGCAGGAGCACTTCAACGATCTGGTGATCTCCACGTACGGGCGCGGCTTCTGGATCCTCGACGATCTGTCGCCGTTGCAGCAGCTCGAGCCGGCGGTGCTGGCCAAGGGGGCGCACCTGTTTGCCCCGCGCGCGGCCTATCGCTTCCGCCCCATCACGGCGCCCAGCACGACCTACGACGATCCCACCGCCGGCACCGATCCGGAGTACGGCGCCGCCATCAACTACTACCTCAAGGCACCGGCCAAGACGGCGCCGACCGTGGAGATTCTCGACAACGGACGGGTGGTGCGCACGTTGCGCGGCAGCAATCGGGCTGGGCTCAATCGCCTGCATTGGGACCTGCGTGACGAGCCGGGCCTCGAGGTGCGCCTGCTCACGAGTCCGCTGTTCGCGGAGCACATCGTGACGGGACCGCAGGGGCGCGTGGCGCCGGGAACGAATCGCCTGCAGATCCTCATGCCGCCGGGGACGTACACCGTGCGCCTGCGCGTCGACGGCGCAACGCAGGAGCATCCGCTGGTGGTGCGCAAGGACCCGAACAGCGCCGGCACCGAGGCGGAGATCACCGCCCAGGTGCGCGTGCTCATGGCGCTCAAGGCGGAGCTCGACAAGGCGGCCACGGCGGTGGCGCGCGTGGAGAACGTGCGGCTTCAGGTGCAGCAGCTTCTCGCGCAGCTGCAGCGGGGGGGCGGTGATGCCGATGCCGCCACCCGCCTGCGCACGCTCGATCAGCAGCTCATCGATGCCGAGATGGCACTGGTGGACCTCCGACTCACGGGCACCGGCCAGGACGGGGTGCGATTCGGCTCGAAACTCATCGGCAAGATGGGCTATCTCAGCAATGGGGTGGCGGTGGCGGACTTCGCTCCCACGACGCAGCATGTCGAGGTGCAGGGCATTCTTGCCAACGAGCTTGGCGCGGCACTGCGCACGATCGACGGCATCCTGGCCAGCGAACTGCCGCCGGTGAACAGCATGCTCGACGCGAAGGGTTTGCCGAAGATCGTCGACCGGGGCGCGTCGCCAGCCCGCATCGTGCCGTGACGTTGACCCGTGCCCGCAGGTGACCTCCACCGATCGACATGCGGTCGGTGGAGCAAGGCTGGGTGTCTGGCTGGTCGTTGCGGCGGCCTTTCAGTGGGCGCTGTTGGGTCCCGTGGCGCGCGTCGCGTTCGCCGAGGGCATTGCACCGCTCACGGTGGCGTTCTGGCGCGCGACGGTGGCCGCCCTGCTCTTCGCCGCGCACGCCTCGGTGACCCGCGCCCACGCGCTGCGGCAGCAGGACCGGTTGCCGGCCATGCTGCTGGGGGTCGTGGCGGTCGCCGGGTTGTACGTGTCCTACTTCGAAAGCGTACAGCGGGGTGGGGCGGCCCTCGCGGCCATTCTGCTGTACTCGGCGCCGGTGTGGGTGGCGCTGGGGGCGCACTTTGTGTTGCGCGAGCGCGTGCCTGCCCGCGAGGCGGGCGCGCTGCTGCTGACGTTTGCGGGGGTGGTGCTGGTGGCGCTCTTCCCGGCCTCCGGTGCTGCGGACATTGCGGCCACGCCGGCAGCCGTGAGCTGGGGACTCGCGTCGGGGCTGGCCTACGCCATGTACTTCCTGCTGGGGCGGTCGCTGTTTGCGCACAACGCCCCGGCGCGCGTGATGGGGTGGGCGCTGGCAACGGGCGCGGTGGTGCTCGCCCCGTTCGTACAGTGGGCGACACTCACGTGGCGTGCCTGGGCCGCCATTGGCTTTCTGGCCACGGTGGCCACGTACGGCGCGTACCTGTCGAACGCCAATGGCCTCAAGCGCATTGGCGCGTCGCGGGCGTCCACCATTGCCACCCTGGAGCCCATACTCGCCGTGGGCGCGGCGTTCCTGCTGTGGGGGGAGCGGCTCTCGCTCCTGGGAGTCGTAGGCGCCAGCGCCGTGATTGGCGGCGTCGTGTTGGCGGCTACGGCTTCGCGGCGCACAGCCACGTAAGCGCCACATCGGCCACCGACCCCTTCGAGACCGGCCCGAACCCCGGGATCTTCACCTGCCGGTGCATCCCCTCCTTCGTGCCGGCCTCATCGAGGTAGTACCAGCTCTCCTTGGTGGCCACCACGCGCTTGGCACAATCGTACATGCCAATGGTGCGGGAGCTCTTGAGCTCTCCCTTCGGATGCTTGAGCGGGGGCACGAGGGCCACGCGCACGGCCGCCGTCACCACCGTGCCGGCGCGCGATACCGTACCCGGTTCGACCAGCACCGCGGTTGGCGTGCCAATACTGGTGCGGCCGATTTCCTTGGTGGTCTTGCGCCCCTGCGCCGCCAGGAGCGCCGGGGTGCACAACAGCAACACGAGTCGGGCCGAGCCGGCAATCACGGAACGGGACGCGGACCGGGGCAACGCGGGGGCTGCGGTCATCACTTGCGGCGGCGGGCGGTGGAATCGGGGACAAACTCGAACGGCAACTGCATGACCTGCTGCACCAAACGCCCCTTGCGGACCGCCGGCGCAAACCGCTGCTCGCGTACGGCGCGGCGCACCGGCTCCACGAACAGGCGATTGGTCGTGGTGACCGCGCTGAAGGTGTCCATGTTGGGTTCGCCATTCGCGCTCACCACGAACTCCGCCAGCACCCGCCCCGGTGTCTGCGCATCGAAGAGCGAGTCCGGGTAGATGGGACGGACCAGATTGGCGGAGTCGGGGCGCGCGCTGGCGTCCACGTCGTTGGCCACATAGGCCTCTCCCGCTTCGATCATCTGGGCAATACGCATGGCGGGGGTAGGCTCGTCCTTCTTGCGCTTGCGTTCACGCAGCTCGCCGCGCTTCGACCAGAGCACGATGGTCCCGCAGGCGCTGCTCATGCGCTGGTTGCCCTGGAACTCCACCGGAACCGACGCCGCGCCACTGTAGATCTCGATTCCCTCGAACGTTCGCGGGTCGAAGGCGTCGAGGTCCACTTCTCCGGCATAGAGCGGCTGGGCATCGAGCCAGACGAGCGGTGCACAGCGGCTGCCGCGGATGCGTACGGCGTTCTGCAGGCCGCGCGACTCGATGCGCATGCCGGGCACCATCCGGAAGACGTCCGTCATGCGCGCCGCATTGCGGCGTTCGAGGTCGGCCGCCGTGAAGAAACGCCCGCTCCCGTAGTCCATGCGCCGGTAGAAGCCGGCCATGGGACCGTTCACGTCGCGTCGGCCCACAACCCGGACGGTGCTCAGTTCCACGGCAATGCGCTCCAGCTGCACGGTCGCGCGCGCGGGCTCGCCCGCCGTGATCTCCACGGCAACCGAGTCCGGTCGGTAGCCAATGCGTCGGGCCACCAGCCACCCAGACCCGAGCGGCACCCCTGCCGCCGTGAACGTGCCGTTGTCGTCCGACTCCACCGACGTGGTCGTGCCGCGTCCCGGGATGCGAAGGCGCAGCTGCGCGCCGCCAATGGGGAGGCCAAAGGTGGTGTTCACGGTGCCGCGCACCGTCCCGGTGGCTGCGCCAGCCGACTGCGCGCGTGCCCCCGTCGCGCCGAGGCCGGTGAGGGCTATTGCCACCCACAGTGGGACGAGCCGATGCATCGAACGGGACATACGCATGGGGGGCGCGCTCAGGGGCGCGGACTTGTGTGGACGCGCGGGCGGGCTACGATGAATCATGATCCGTGCCTCCTGCGTGGGCAAGCGCCACTGGTTCACGCTCAGTTCCCTCATCTGGGTGCTGTCAGGGTGTACCCCGCTGCGCCGTGCCGTTCCCCCCGAGGCGCTCCCGAAGCGGGTCGTCCTGGCGCTCGACGGCCTCGACTATCGCGATGTGCTCGACGCCCGGCAGCGCGGACGCTTTGCCGCCTTCCATGAGCCCGCGAGGCTCATTTCTACCTTCCCGTCGATCAGCGACATTGCCTGGCACGCCATCTTCGGCGTGAATCCTCCGCCGGGTTACCAGCGGGTGTACTACAGCACGCGGCACCGCCGGGTGCTGGGTGACGCGCTCTCGGCCATTCGCCCCATCGAGTACGAGGAGCGCATGGACCAGGCGTTCGATACCAAGTTCCACCATCTGGGGGCCTATCTCATCTCCTGGCCGGTTGCCAGGAAGGAAGTCGACACCGACGTCGCGCATGTGCTCCGCTCGCGTGGGCGCGAAACCGTGTACCTCTACAATGTCGGTCCGGACGCGCTGCAGCATACGCGCGGCGACATTGCGCGGTACCTCGATCACCTCAGTGATCGACTCGACACCTTGCAGCAACGATACCGGCAGCGCACGGGACGTTCGCTGAACATCGTCGTGCTCTCCGACCACGGCCACAATCGTGCCCGCGACGCGGCGTTCGTGCCCATTGCCGAGGCGCTGGCGGCACATGGATTCGAAACGGCGAGCGCGCTCGATACTCCCAATCGGGTGGCGTTCAGTGTCGACGGCGTCACCACGGGGTTCGGGGTGTTCTGCCATCCCGACTCCGTGGCTCGCGTGGCCGCCTTGCTCACCACCGTACCCGGAGTAGAAGTCGTCACGGCGCACGTGGCGCGCGATCGCTTCACCGTGTCGGCACGGCGCGCCGACGGCTCCGTGGACGACGCGATCATCGAAGAGATGGTGCCGCCTGCCGGGGACAAGGCACGCTACCGATACCTGCCGCAGCGCGGGGATCCGCTGGAGCTGGCCGGTACGGTGCGTCGCCTGCAGGCGGCCGGGTTGCTCGATGCGAACGGGTACGCTCCCGAATCGGTGTGGGTGCGCGAGACCGCTTCGCACCGGTATCCCGCGGCCATCGTGCGCATCGTGCACGGACATGTCGGTGCCACGCAGAACCCCGCGCCCGTGTTGGTGTCCGTGGCCGACGACCATCGCGTGGGGCTGGGCATGGTCTCGGTGGCCAATCGCATGCGGCCGCTGGGCGGCACGCACGGTGCGCTCGGCGCCACCAACGCCCTGGGGGTCGTGCTCAGCAATGGCGTCGTGCCGCATGACGATGTCGCCTGGCGCGTGCGCGAACAGTTTGGCGGCTTCGGGGATCTCAAGCCCCGTCCGTCCTACGACGGCACGTTGCAGGTGGTGACGGGGCAGGAGCTGCGTCGCGATCGCTTCGTGCAACGGGCGTGGCCACAGTGGAGCGCGATGCCGGACACCGGGGCCGTGGTGGTGCTGACGCTCCCCAGGCGCCTGCTCGATGACGACCCGCGTGGTCGCTTCCTGCGCTTCGACGTGCGCGTGCGCGATCAGTCGTCGGTTGACGGACGGCTGGTACGCAGTGTCGCGGTCCCGCTGGCGCAGGCGTGGCGCAGCAGCGAGGAACGGCAAGTGGCCTTGCCGGCGGGCGTGGTCGGCCTCACGGCCCTCGATGTCGCCAGCGATCTCACGCTGCGGGTGGTGCTCGAAGTGCGGCGCCCCGATAAGGATGGCTGGGTGATGGCCCGTGAGCAGACCGTGCTCAGCATGGCGCTGCGGGTGGCCCCCGACAGGATTCCCTGGAGCTACTGACCGGCCCCCCACGACCCTTCTGCCAGTGCCGAGCGCGGCGTAACGTAGACCCGCGGGCAATGGTGTCCGTCCTCACTCGCCAACCGAGCATGTCTCTCCTGCATCGTCCGCGTTCCCGCGGCGCGGCGTTCGGCCTCGCGGCTGCTGTGCTGTTGACCGGCGTTCGTGTCCACGCACAGTCGCCCACCCGGCTGCTCCGCACCCCCAGCGTGAGCAGCCGCCATATCGCTTTTGCCTACGCCAACAACGTGTGGATCGTGGAACGCGCGGGCGGCAGTGCGCGCCGGTTGACGAGCTTTCAGGGGCAGACGCAGAACCCCAAGCTGTCGCCCGACGGACGCCTGGTGGCGTTCAGCGCGGAGTATGCCGGCAACACCGACGTGTACGTCGTGCCGGCGGAGGGCGGTCAGCCAACACGCCTGACCTGGCACCCCGGCGCCGACGTGGTGCAGGGGTGGACGCCCGACGGCAAGCAGGTGATGTTCGCCTCACCGCGCGCCACCTGGGCGCCCAACGCGGCTCCGCGCTTCTGGACGGTGCCCGTGACTGGCGGCGTGGAAGCCGCCCTGCCGCTGCCGCGCGCGTATCAGGGAAAGCTGTCCCCCGATGGGGGACGCATTGCGTACCGCATGCCCACGTCGTGGGACGAAGAACGCCGCAACTACCGCGGTGGGCAGAACAAGCCCATCTGGATCGTCGACCTCAAGTCCATGGCGCTCGACAGCACGCCGTTCACCGGGACGAAGGAGATGGATCCGGTGTGGGTAGGCGATGCGGTGTACTTCCTGTCGGATCGTGATGGCGTCTCGAACGTCTGGGCCTTCGACACCCGCAGCCGTCGCCTGTCGCAGGTTACGCGGTTCACCGATTTCGATGTGAAGTCCATGGACGCCGCAGGCACGACCGTGGTGTTCGAACAGGCCGGGCATATCCACGAACTCGATACGCGGAGTGGCGCGAGCGCGGTAGTGCGCATTACCGCCGCGGGGGATTTCCCGTGGATGATGCCGGCCTGGAAGGATGTGGGTGGGCGGGTCGCCAGCCTCGCGCTGTCGGCCACCGGCAAGCGTGCCGCCATTGAGGCGCGCGGTGAGGTGTTCACGGTGCCCGCCGAGAAGGGCGACGTGCGCAACCTGACCGCCACCAGCGGTGCCGCCGAGATTGCGCCGCTCTGGTCTCCCGACGGCCGATCGGTGGCCTACTTCAGCGATGCCAGCGGCGAGTACCAGCTGGTGACCGCCCCCCAGGATGGCCTTGGGGCGCGCCGCACCATTGCGTTGCCCGAGCCAAGTCGCCCCTATGCGCCCAGCTGGTCACCCAACGGCCGGCACATTGCTTTTCAGGATTCGCACTTCCGCATCTGGCTGGTGGATGTCGCGAGCGGGCAGGCCAAGGTGGCCGACCACGACCCCTACTTCATGGCCGATCGCAGCATCGTGCCCGTCTGGAGTCCCGATTCGCGCTACCTCGCGTACCCGAAGCGGCTCAAGTCGCTCATGCGTGCCCTGTTCGTGTACGATGTGCAGGCCGGCACCGCCCGACAGATCACCGATGGCATGGCAGACGCCACGAGTCCGGCGTGGGACGCGAGCGGCAAGTACCTGTGGTTCTTTGCCAGCACCACCTTCGCGCTCAACTCGTCGCTGCTCGACATGACGAAGTACGAGCGTCCGGAAACCAAGGCGCTCTACCTTGCGGTGCTTGCGAAGGGAGACCCGTCGCCCCTGCTGCCCGAAAGCGACGAGGAAGCGCCGCGCGCGCTCGCGCCGCAGGACTCGGTGGGTCCGGCCGCTCCGGCCGCCGCGCGTCCGCGGGCGGACAGCGCACGTGGCGATGCCATGAGTACGGCCGTGCGACCGGTGCGGATTGACTTCGACGGACTGCAGCAGCGCATCGTGGTGGTGTCGGGGCTGGCCGAACGCGACTACGGGGCGCTCGTGGCCGGGCCGGCCGGTACGGTCTTCTTCCTCGAGCCCATCCCGGCCACGGGCACGTCGGCGGGAAGCGCCGCCGGCGCCGGCAACACGCTGCATCGCTTTCAGCTGTCCGCGCGTCGTGCCCAACTGTTGGCCAGCGGGGTGGCGCAGTACACGGTGAGTGCCGATGGCCGCCGACTGCTCTATCGCACGGCCGGGCAGGCCGGCGGGTTGTACCTGGTCGATGCCGACAAGGCGGTGCCCGCGCCTGGCAGCGGTCGTCTCACGGTCACGCTGCGCGCCTACATCGATCCGCGTGAGGAGTTCCGGCAGATCTTCAACGAAGGGTGGCGCAATCAGCGCAACAATTTCTACGTGAAGAACCTGCATGGGACCGACTGGGCGGCCATGAAGAAGATGTACGAGCCGCTGTTGGCGCACGTGAATCACCGGGCCGACCTGAACTACCTCCTCGACAACATGGGGGCCGAAACGGCGATCGGGCATTCGTACGTACGTGGCGGCGACCTCCCCGATGTGCCCAACGCCAACGGTGGACTGCTTGGTGCCGATTTCACCATCGAGGGAGATCGGTACCGCCTTGCGCGCATTTACGACGCGGAGAGCTGGAACCCGGAGCTGCGGGCGCCGCTGGCCGCGCCTGGGGTGAACGTGTCTCGCGGCGACTATCTGCTCGCCATCAACGGCGTGGAACTGCGCGCGCCCGACAACGTACACCGGCTGCTCGATGGCACGGCCAACCGTCAGACCGTGCTGACGGTGAACAGCCGACCGGACATGCAGGGCGCACGGCTCGTGACAGTGGTCCCCGTCGCCAACGAGCAGGGGCTGCGGACTCGCGCCTGGGTGGAGTCGAATCGTCGGTACGTGGACAGCGTGTCCCAGGGGAGGCTGGCCTATGTGTATCTCCCCAACACGGGCGTGCCCGGGTATACCAGCTTCAACCGGTACTACTTTGCCCAGCAGGACCGGCTGGGAGTCGTGGTGGACGAGCGCTTCAACGGGGGCGGATCGGCGGCCGACTACATCGTGGACCTGCTTGGCCGCGACTTCGACGGGTACTTCAACAATCCCGTGGGCGACCGCTTCCCGTACACCAGCCCGGCCAATGGCATCTGGGGGCCCAAGGTCATGATCATCAACGAAATGGCCGGTTCGGGTGGGGATCTCATGCCCTACATGTTCAAGCGTCGCAAGCTGGGACCGCTCGTGGGAGCGCGCACCTGGGGTGGCCTGGTGGCCACCACCGACACACCACCATTCGTGGACGGCGGGTCGATGATCGCGCCGCGCTTCGGCTTCTTCTCCCGCGAGAACGCCTTCGCCGTGGAGAATGAGGGCGTGGCGCCGGACATTGACGTGGAGAACTTCCCGCGCGAGGTGAACGCGGGGCGTGATCCGCAGCTCGAGCGCGCCACGCAGGAGGCGCTGCGTCTGCTGTCCACCTGGAAGAATCCGCGAGCCACCACGGAGCCCACGCCTCCCGTATGGGGGAAGCGAGGTCGCTGAGCCATGCCCAATCCGCGCATTCTCAATCGCAAGCTCCACCGCTGGGGGGCCATCGCCACCGCGCTGCCGTTCCTGCTGGTCATCGTCACGGGCCTGCTGCTGCAGCTCAAGAAGCAGCTGGCGTGGGTGCAGCCGCCTGAGCAGCGCACCGCGAACACGGTACCGAGCCTCAGCATGGAGCAGATCCTGCGCGCGGCCCAATCGGTGCCCGAGGCGGCCGTCACCGATTGGCGCGACATCGATCGGCTCGATGTGCGCCCCGCCAAGGGCATCGTGAAGGTGACCGCCAACAACCGGTGGGAAGTGCAGGTTGACCTCGGCACGGGTGCCGTGCTGCAGGCCGCGTACCGGCGCTCCGATCTCATCGAGCAGCTGCACGATGGCTCGTGGTTTGCCGATGCCGCGAAGCTCTGGGTGTTTCTCCCCTCGGGGGTGGTGGTGCTCGGCTTGTGGATCACGGGGCTGTACCTGTTTGTACTCCCCTTCCTTGCGCGGGCGCAGAAGCGCCAGCGCGAGTCCTGAGTCCGGCGCGATCATGCCGGTGCGGCATCCCTCGGCGGTCGTGACCTCTCCCCGCGACGTGCTGCGCTGGAGCGTTGCCCGCGCGCGGGCACGATTGCCGCACCCTCCGCGCGGACCCATTGAGCGCGTCGCCCCCGATCTGTCGTACCTGCACGCCAATCGCGACGAGCCCGCCTACACGTGGATCGGCCATTCGTCGGCGCTGCTGCAGATCGGCGGCGCCAACCTGCTGCTCGACCCGGTGTTCAGCCGGACGGCGTCACCGTTCCGCTATCTCGGGCCACGGCGGCATCAGCCGCCCGGACTCACAGTGGAGCAGCTTCCCCATGTCGATGCTGTACTGCTCACGCACAATCACTATGACCATCTCGATCGGTGGTCGGTGCGAGCGGTGGCGCGGCAGGCTGGCGGGGCACCGGCCTACTTCGTGCCGCGCGGGCTGGAACGCTGGTTCGCGCGCAACCTGCCGCGGCGCCGGGGGGTGCTGCCCCATATCGAGGCGTTGGCGTGGCACGAGGGCACGCAGTTGCCGGCGCCGCTCGGCCCAATCGGTCTGCACTTCCTGCCAGTGCAGCACTGGTCGAGTCGCACGGGCTTCGATCGCAACGCTTCGCTCTGGGGCAGCTGGGCGGTGCTGCACGACACCTTCCGCTTCTGGTACTCCGGGGATCTCGGCTACTCGAACGAGCCGCGCGAGATCGGTGAGCGCTACGGCCCCTTCGATGCCGCGGCCATTGCCATTGGGGCGTACGAGCCACGCTGGTTCATGCGCGCCCAGCATGTGAACCCCGAGGAGGCGGTGCAGGTGATGCTGGATGTCCGGGCCGCACAGGCGATCGGCGTGCACTGGGGCACCTTCTCCCTCACCGACGAACCGCTCGATCAGCCGCCGCGGGACCTCGAACAGGCGCTCGACGCGCGTGGCATTGCCCGCGAGCGATTCGTGGTACTGCAGCATGGAGAGACCAGGCGCTTTGTCGCCGTGAACACTCACCCCCACCCACAACCCTGAACCCACGACCCTCGACACTGAACGGGTCCGCTGTCAGTCGCACACGCGAACGCCACGTGGTCAACTGACGGTAACTCCCGTTCAGGGTCGAGCGTCGTGGGTCGAGGGTGCTGGGTGCGTGTACATCCCCAGATACACCAGGAGCGGCGGGCACCCCGTGAGCAGGGTGGCAAACCACCACAGCAGCGAACGATTCGCCCGCCGGATATCGCGCCACAACCAGGTGAGCACGATCGCCGTGAAGATGCCCATGTCGTTCCAGGCCATGAACACCATGGGATCCTGGCGCAGCGTCATCCACGCGTGGGCCAGGCCGGCCGAGGCGGAACCGTGCTGCTGCATCCACGTGTAGAACGCCCACTGTTCGTAGGCGAAGAAGAGCGCCGCAGCGCCATAGAGCAGGGGACGTCGCATCAGCCGGGCGGACGTTCGTACTGTTCGGTGGGCAGAGCGAAGGCCTTCTTGAGCTTCGCATCGCCTTCGATTCCCACGACCCGTTGCGCGATGTAGTCGCCCACCACGGGACCGAACTTGAAGCCTTCCGCCTGCCCGAGGCCGGCGATCCACGCGTTGGTGGCGCCCGGTACGAAGTCGACGATGAAATTCTGGTTGATGCTCGACTCGTAGTGGCACGCACGCGTTTCGAGCAGCGGCGCGTTGGCGAGCAACGGGAACCGCGCGGCGAGAAAGCGACGGGCCCCATCGACCCGATCCTGATTGGTCCACCGGGGGCTGAGGTCGGGATCCTGCAGCGCGGGGTCCGCCGGAGCCGGAGGCGCGGCGGGCGGCGGTGTGGTACCGGCTGGCGGCGGCGGCGGGGCAATGGCGCCGCGCACGCGAAAGCCGCGGCTGTCCACCGGCAGCATCGGCCACCCGGTCACGCCGGGGAAGTTGAAGCTGGGCAGGTTGGGAAACTGGAAGCGCGCGTCGCCAACCGGCACGCCGAAATAGAGGGCGTGGCCAATGGGAATGCGTGCCCGATTCTCCATGTAGGGAAACAGCTTGCGCAGCCATGGTCCGCAGGCAAATACGTAGGCGTCACCACGAACGACGGTGCCATTGTCGAGGATGACCCCGTCCATGCGCCCGTCCACGATGGGGCCCGGGCGCACGCGGCCGATGACCAGCTCTGCACCCATCTTCTGCGCCACCGCGGCCACGGCCTGCGTGGCGGCGCGGCAGCGCACCACGCCGGCATCGGGCTCCGTGATGGCCACGGTGATGTCGTCGGCCTTGATGACCGGCCAGCGCTTCCGCGCTTCGTCGCCGCTGAGCACCTCGTGCGGGACATTGTTGGCCTTCCACAGATCGACCGTTCTGGTGATGAACGGTTCGCGGGTGGCGCGCATGATCACGTCGCCCGTCTCGTGGAAGAAGGACGTGCGGAATACCGGCGCCCACTCCTTTTCGAACAGCTTCCAGCGGGCAATGGCCGTGCGCGCCCATGGGGTCCACAGTTCACCGCTGGCGCGATCGCCGTATGACGAGCGGATCCCGCGCGTTTCGTCGCCACTGGTGGAGCGGGAGTTGCCGGGGCCGTACTGATCGATGAGGGTAACGCGAGCCCCGCGGGCGCGAAGGTGGTACGCGGTCCACCCGCCCCAGGCCCCGGCACCAATGACGACGATGTGCTGGCTGTTGCCGCTCCGGGCCTTGCCGGGTTGCACGCCTGGGGCCGGTGCCGCCGAGAAGGCCGCTGGTGGTGCGCAACCGGCGGCAAGGAAGGCGCCGGCGCCCACTCCGGCGAGGCGGAGAAAATCGCGACGGGGGAGCGTGCCGTCCGCCGTGGTGGTGTCGATCAGCGGGTCGGTGGCGTCGGCATCCGGCTGGGGCGCGGCGCGTTCGGGAACATCCGGGGTAGCAAAAGCGTCCATCGGCCGAAAATGTCGGTCGCACCGGTCCCTCGCAATGTTGGCCGCCCGATTGCCTCGGCGGCGCTCCATCGCGAGGCCGAGAGGCGCGACTTGCCAGCGAAACGCCCCTCTTGCACGTTCATCCGCCATGCCTCGTCTCTTCCGAAATCCCAGCCTGTTTCTGCTTGCCGTCGTGGCGGTAAGCGTCGCCGCGGCCGCCCGCAGCACCGCCCAGTCCCCCCTCGCGCCCGGGCGGGCCGTCCTCAACGACCAGGACACCGTGCCGGTGTACAGCGATTCCCAGGCCACGGCCGGGCAGGCCGTCTGGGGCAAGGCATGTGCCGAGTGCCACGAAACCAAGGATGTGACCGGAGCGGACTTCCGGACGAAGTGGGCGGGGCAGCCGGTGTTCACCCTCTTCGAGCAGATTCGCACCACGATGCCCGACGGCAATCCGGGCTCGCTGCCCAAGGACGAGTATGCGGCGGCCCTCGCGTACATCCTCAAGTTGAATGGGCTGACCGCTGGCGCCACACCGCTTGCCACCGATTCCGTGGCGTTGGCGGGGGTGAAGTTGGTGCTTCCTGCCGCGCCTCCGGGGCTCTAGGGCCGCGCCGCGCGGACGGTTCCCCGCACGCGGAAGACGCGACCTCGAACGCCGGTTCGGGGTCGCGTTGTTCGTTACCCCGGTAGCACTATCCACAGCCATTCCGGGATTCGAAGAAAATCGGCGGGACAATGCCCCCCAAGTATTGACAGCCCGTTCTGCGAGCCGTACCCTCCGGCCACCGATACACCGGAGTCACGGGGCCAACGGAAAATGTTCCGCGTTTGGTCCCAGCTTGTGACGCGGTTCCTGACTCGTGCTGTTGTCGGCGTGTCGGCCCTGCCTGTTCCTCCCGCCTTTCCGCGAGCGCGATCATCCGCGCACGCGCTGCAGTGCCCCAACGAGCTTTTACGGAACGGACGGTTGGTGTGTCCGTTGCCGAGCAAACCAGTGGCCCTGTCACACCCGGTCGACTCGTCGCGTCTCCACACGTGCCGAGCCGCCGGCTGACGCGTGGCCATAACCGGTCACAACATCGGGTGGCCGGCGGGTGATCCTGATACGGGGAGTCACGAGATGCGATTGTTCGTTCCTGCTGCGTTCGCGCGTGGCGAGCGAGGCGGTGTACAGCCCAGCTGTGCCGCCAGCTGCTCGCCACCACACACCACCACGGCCCGTGCGCCGCTGATGCGTCGTCTGGTCACATCCGTTCTTGCGGCCGTTGCGGCCGTGGGCGTGGCGCTGCCATCCGCCCTGACGGCCCAGGGGGCCGGGGGAACCGTCGTGGGACGCGTGACGGACGCCGCCACCGGGCAACCCATCCAACAGGCGCGCGTCCTGGTGCAGGGGACGCAGAACGGCGCGCTGACCGCCGAGAATGGGCGGTACTCGCTTCGCGTAACGACCTCGGGCGCGGTGGTGCTGGAAGTGAGCCGCATCGGCTACGAAGCCAAGCGGGTCACCGTCACCGTCAGCGGCACGGCCCCCATCACGCAGGATGTCGCGCTCTCCCAGGCGGCCTTCTCGCTCTCGGCGGTCGTGACCACGGTCACGGGACAGCAGCGCAAGGTCGAACTGGCCAACACCACCACGCAGATCGCCGTCGCCGAAAAGGTAGCCGAGCTCCCGGTGTCGAACATGGGCCAGCTGCTCTCCGGCCGTGCGGCCGGCGTGCAGGTCACGTCGGGCGGTGCCACCGGTTCCGGCTCGCGTATCCGCATTCGCGGGCAGGCCTCGCTGTCGCTCTCCAATGATCCGGTCGTCATCATCGACGGCGTGCGTATGACGGCGAACGCCGGCAGCTCCTCCATTGGCGTGGGCGGTTCCACACCGTCGCGTCTCGACGACCTCAATCCCGAGGAAATCGAAAACATCGAAGTGGTGAAGGGTCCGTCGGCGGCCACGCTCTACGGCACCGAAGCCGCCAACGGCGTGATCAACATCACGACCAAGCGCGGCAAGGCGGGCAAGACGCGCTGGAACGTGTACACGGAAAACGGCCGGATCACCGATCCGAATACGTACCCGCTCATGTACTACGGTTGGGGCACCCAGCTGAGCGGCGCTACCGCCGGCTCGCGCGTACGCTGCCCGGCCATTTCCATTGCCGCATCGCTCTGTCGCGCCGACAGCCTCCGCGTAGGCAACGCGTTCCTCATCGACAGCCTCTCGCCGGTCGATCAGGGCGCGCGCCAGCAGTACGGCATGCAGGTGTCGGGTGGTACCGATCGCGTGCAGTACTTCGTGTCCGGCGAGACCGAAGTGGAAACGGGCGTCTACCGGATGCCGGAGATCGAAATCAACCGCCTCAAGACCGAGCGCGGCGTTTCGAGCATTCCGTCGTCGCAGGTTCGCCCCAACGCGCTCGACCGCAACAGCCTGCGCGCCAACATCACGGCGCAGCTCTCCTCAAAGGCCACGCTGCAGGTCTCGTCGGGCTTCATCAACAGCCGGCAGCGGCTCCCGCAGAACGAAGACAACGGCAACGGGCTCATGGTGGGCATGCTTGGCGGCGAGTGGCGCGAGGATCTGCGTGACAGCCGTGGCATTCCGCTGCTCGGCTACCGCGCCTTCCCCATGGGCGACATCCTGTCGCGCACCACCAGCCAGTCGATCAACCGCTTCATCAATAGTGTGCAGGTCCAGTACAACCCCATCAGCTGGCTCACCACCCGTGCCATCGTCGGTTCCGACTTCACGGCGCGCAGCGACGTGGGCATCAACCTGTTCGAGCAGGGCCCGCTGGGCGTGAACCGCGCGGGGCAGGTCAGCGCCAACCGGGCCGAAATCAACCAGCAGACGGTGGACCTTGGCGGGACGGCCAACAAGCAGGTGTTCTCGTGGCTGAACTCCAAGACGTCCGTGGGCATGCAGTACATCCGCAACGCCTTCGCCCAGTCCGAAGGCACGGGGCAGGGTTTGCCGCCAGGCGCCACCACCACCTCGGCCGGTGCCATACGCAATGCCTCGCAGTCGTTCGATGAGCGTCGCACGCTGGGCTACTACGTCGAACAGGTGTTCAACGTCAACGAGAAGCTCTTCATCACCGCTGGCTTGCGCCGTGACGCCGCGAGCGCGTTCGGTAAGGAGTTCCGCGCCGTCAACTATCCCAAGATCGGTGCGTCGTGGGTGGTGTCGGACCAGGGCTTCTTCCCTGCCTATAGCTGGCTCAACACCCTGCGCCTGCGCGCCACGTACGGCGCCTCCGGCCAGATCCCGGGGACCACGGACGCCCTCCGCTTCTTCTCGCCCTTCCCAACCACCATCTCCGGCACGGCCGACCAGCCGGGCGTGACGCTCGGTGCGCTGGGGAATGCCACCCTCCGCCCCGAGTACTCGGCGGAAACGGAGGCTGGCTTCGACCTCACCATGTTCGACGGCAAGTCGAACTTCGAGTTCACCTACTACGACAAGAACACCACCGACGCCCTCATCGATCGTCGTGTGGCCCCGTCCCTCGCCGGCGTGACCTCACGGTTCCAGAACATCGGCAATACGCGTAACACGGGGCTGGAGCTGGTGTACAACCAGAAGGTGATCTCGACCGACAATCTCGGATTGGATTTCGTGCTCACCGGCTCCACCCTCCGGAACGAGCTCATCACGCTGGGTGAGGGGGTGAGCCCCATTCCGACCGGCAACCGCAACACGCAGTTGAACACGCCGGGTTTCCCGTTGTTTGGTCTCTGGGGGCGCCCGTACACCTTCAACGATGCAAACGGCGACGGGATTCTGGTGGCCAGCGAGATGACGTACGGGGACAATACGTTCATCGGAGCGACCCTCCCCACCCGCGAACTCGCCTTCACGCCCACGCTCGAGCTGTTCGGCCGCAAGCTGCGCATCTCGGGGCAGATGGATAGCCGGTGGGGCATGAAGAAGCTCAACAACACCAAGCGCCACCAGTGCCAGGGCGGTATCTCCTGCCAGGGCCTCTACGCTGGCGCGCCGCTCGAGGAGCAGGCCAAGGCGGTCGCGGCGGCCGCATCGGTGTTCACCGGCTTCTACGAGGACGGGTCGTTCACCCGCTTCCGTGAACTGTCGCTGTCCTACCAGATGCCGAACGCCTGGGCCAAGGCCCTCAAGGCCGAGCGCTGGAACCTGGTGCTGACCGGCCGCAACCTCGGCGTCTGGACGCCGTTCACCGGTGTCGACCCCGAAACCACGGTTGGCAACGGCGACCAGCGCGGCAACGAGGAGTTCTTCTCCACGCCTCCGATGCGCTACTGGACGTTCCGCATGAACTTCAACTTCTGAGCGAGG